>JARGPA010000031.1:20634-25628 GCA_029213305.1 Phycisphaerales bacterium | reverse complement strand
TGTTAAAAATGAACTTACGATCATTTTTTACTCGTCAGAACCCGGTTGGCATCAAGAAGAACCGGATGAACACGACGACCGCTGATAGACCGAATGCCGCGGCATCAAGACCTGGAAGCCATGTCCCATGTTTTTTGATCGCCCAGACTAATAATGGGTAGTTGAGCCAATACGAAACGCCCATTCCAATCAAAAAACCAATCATTCCGCCATTTTCAACGTCTGAACTGTCTCCAATCCAGTATCCCAAACTCATACCGGCCAGCATCAGAACTGCCCTTGCAGACTGTAATATCATAAATCGGAACGAGTCTCCCCTAGCAAGCACAACCCCGCCTGCTGTGATCCCGATGACCAATCCCACATTCCCAGCTGTCAAAATCTCAAACATCCATCCCGCATCATGGTAATGCTCAGGGTAGAGCCAAATCACGAGATATCGCCCGAACAGGATCATCCCCCACATGACAGGCAAAAAAACACACAGGATTGCCCCTCTCATCTTAAATGTCTGCCGTCGAACCTGCGCCAGATCCGTCTCATCCATATGTGCATAGATTGGTAACAGAACGCGAGGCCCGAGATTGAGCATCACCTTGGGAACTGCTCTTGCTAAAAAATACGCAACCGAGTAGACCGCAAAGTATTCTGTCGTTTGCAACACACCAACAATTGCTTGATCGCCCTGCGCCAAGAAAAATGTAATCGCAGTACTCACGATGATCCATTTTCCAAACCGGAACAACTCATGCGCGGCTGCTTTATCCCAGTCCAATCGATTTCCGCGCCCAGGGAGCGACACAAACGATGTCACAGTCATGAACAACGATGCAACCAGAGTTCCGACGACGAGCACGCCTAGATTTTCGGGATCATACATTGCCCACGCGACCGTCGTGATCAATCCCAGTGCTTGTGAGATTAATCGCAAAACTGTCAATCGTCCAAGACGAAGTTCCCGATTGAGCGTTGCCGTCTTCGTCGACATCAACCCTTGAATTACTGCAGTAAACCCGATGATAGGAATCACAACCATCAACAATGGTTCTTCATATATCCGAGACGCCGGCCATGCAAACGCGCACGCCAACAACCAAACAACCAGTCCACGCAAAATCGATATCGTCCACGCAGTATCAAGAAACCGAGGATCATTCCCCCGCTTGTCTCGGATGATACTGACATTCAATCCTATATCAGAAAACCGAGAGACGAGTCCAATGACAATACCCGACAATCCGATGAGTCCGTAGAACTCAGGCGCAAGCAATCGAGTCAACAACAAACTACGAATGAAACGGATTGATTGCTCACCACCGAAACCGATGATCGTCCAAGCACTTCCAGAAATCGCTCGCTTCTTCGTAATCTTTGGTTGAACACTTCCACCTGATTCTGAGCTTGAATCCGATGAGGAATCATCAGGATGAGATGAGTTTTCTTGTGGGCCGGTTTCCATCGTGCTCTGTTATCCCATTAACCTGAGTTGCAATCCCATCAGTGATTCTAAAGCACCAAGGTACAAATTAAGAAGAAGGTCGGTCATTGCTGACCGACTTCTCGCTTGCATACTCATGATATATCGGGATTATGTCCCTTAATCTTGCACAATATATCCAGCTCGAACCCACTCTGCGGCTGCACGACCTGTCAACCTTTGGTCCCACTGGGCTCGATTCATCTCACGCGCCGCCTCAATAAATGCTTGCGCATCCGAGTACCCCAGATGTTGAGCATATGAATCAAGGTTCCGACCCGCCGCGGGGAATGATGCTTCAGAGAAACTATCACCCATCACGAAATCGCGATCTTCCCACTCGTTATAGTTGATCACTGAACTCTCAACTGAGAATACATCTGCAGATTCTTCGAATCCTGCGATCGAGTTATTCTTAAACTCCATCCCTTCAGGATACCAGATCTCCATAATCCGATTCGTCCCATCCATCGACCACTGGTTATCGTGGAACGCGACAGGACCTTCAATTCGAGCACTCGATTTAACTGCTTGTCCCCAACCACCTGAACTCACCCAGTTGTGTGCAACATTCCCAATGAAATCTGCATTGCTCGCATACCCACTGACTTGATACGCCCAGGTCACACTTCCTTCTACATAATCGGAAACAACATTGCCCGCAACATGCGCCCCGTTGATGCGCTCGATCCAGAACCCTACACCACTCCCTGTCATCTCATCATCCGAGAGAGCTCCGCCGAGAACTACATTGTCAACGATGCTCCCGCTCGCGTACTCACTCGGCCAATCAAGCGTGCGATATCCAAATCTCATACCGAGTGGGTTTGCATACAACATGTTCTCAGATGCGTTCCCTCCCGATCGCATCTGAATCCCCGCTGCACTTGCTCGCGAGCTCAGGTTCCCATGGAACTCAGTCCCATGAACACCCTTTTGAATGTAGATATTCTGATTAAACATAGTCGGTAGCGAATCCACGACATCGACTTTCCACCCATTATGATCGAACACATTTTCTTCGAGCACAACCCCATTGGTTCTCACGACAAACAAACCTTGTGAGTGACCGTCTGTCGACCATGCATCAACGACGACTGATCTACGCATTGCAAAGTTTTCAAAGGTCCCATTGAGCGCTTCACAAGTCACATTGTCCTTGAACCCTTCAATCTTACAATCTTCGATGAGTAGGTTCTCACCCGTTGAAAGCCAACGAATCCCGCGAACACTCTCTTCGTTGGGTCGATTCGCAACCATATGAATTCCGATGATCGCAACGTTATTCACATCGCCCGAAACACCACCTGTGATCACACTGCCACTCGAGATTTCAATCCTTGGCCGCTCAACCCCTTCGCCGTACGATGAAATAACTACTCGCTCATCAGGCGCTCGCCCGCTCAGATTCCAAGTACCGATCTGCTTATCCCAGACATCCCCTCGCTTGAGCAACATCCAATCCGCGGAGTTATCACGCATGAGATCCATCGCACGATCAAAGCTCTTCACTGCTCGTGATGGAGAAAAACCACTATTCGAGTCATTCCCAGTGCTCGACGAAACAAACACAAACCTTGAGTCCTCACTCGGTTCGAGTACAGTCCAACCTTGTTCATTCACTTCTTGAGCTTGAGCAAGTGATATCCCAAGACCAACGCAGAGTGAAACCGCAGCGATCAACCGCCTCGAGCCTCCAAGGGAGAGGTTCGTATCAGATGACGAGAGTGGTTTGTTCAAAATGGACATAGTGCTCAATCCTCATTTTGCGTGGGGGACTTCCCATGCGTAAGCCAAATATCGAAACCAGAAAACAAACTGACCACCGCAATACCAAATCGTCAGCGACACTGGCAAGATTCCAACCCGCACAACCCCCCCGTCTTCACATCCGAATTCTCGGACTATCTAGGATGACCGCATTGAAGCAAAAGTAAAGAAAAAGCCCCACATTAGGCACAATTTGTACCATCAATAAGGCTCACTCCCCCCTAGGTTTTTATCACACTCATGTGATTGGCTCCCACTCACCATCACTGGTGAATACTTGCCAATCACATAAAGGCTTCTATCAGTAATGCGTTAGGACTGATCGCATCGTCGATTCAACTTCCCTATCGAGCCCAAACTCTTGCGCCCGATCAATCATTCGAAGCGCTGGATCATCACGCCCTTCTGCTTGCATTAGAACTGCAACCGTCAACCAAGCGCTTGCTGATGGGTTCCGATGACCCCACCCAACGACATCGACAACAGAGTCACGCAATACCCGATCCGATTGTCCGAAAACACTGATCGGGACCGCGTCATACGCGAGAGATGGATCCATCGAGTATGCATAGTTTACTAATGCGATTCCATCGCCGCGATCACCACTCTGCACATACGCCAACCCAAGCTCTCTCACCGCGAGCCAATCCGTTGGATATGAATCCAAATGCGCTTTGTATGCATCGATCGCGATTTCCACATTCTGGAATGACATCTCAAGTCGAGCAACTTCAATCGCAGGAAGCGGCACCGCGTCAGGCATCGTCGCCTCAATCACAGGTTCAGCGCCATACGAAGGATCACTCACAAAGTCATCATCAATCCCATACACAACCCCTCGATATCGATCTGGAACCGAGTAGTACCACCATGAATGCGAGTACCCGTAGTACCCATACCAAGGTGAAGCGCCCCAATAGAATCCTGACCATCCATACCAGTAATGCGAGTTGTACCCATTGGTACAGACATAATCGGTATACCCATCTCCGTTGTAATCGCCGTAGAGATACCACCATCCATTTGGACAATAGTCGTTCGTGTAGATATCGATATCAATGTGAATATCAATATCATCATCGTCATGATGCCCATCGTGATATCCATCGTGGTACCCGTCATCGTAATCACCATCATGTGAATCGTCGTCATGACTGTCGTGTGCATCATCTCCATCTGGACCGTCAACACTCCCGTCATCGTCGAACGAGTCCATTTTTCCGCCTACACCTGCTTTTCCTTTTCCTTTGCTCCCTTTTGCTCGATCAATGAATGATTTCTTCGCTGCTGCGACATCAAAACCTCTTGGCGCTTCTCCTGCTTTCGAAACAGATGCTGTACGCCCTTCACCAGAAATCGGCGCTCTTCGTTTCCCGACAGGTACCACTCTTGTTACCGCATCGCTTTGTCCACTCGGGTTTGGTGAATCGACCAAACCATTGACAGGCCCATTGTTCGTCCGTGTTCCAGTCTTCGTTGATTTTGTTGTATCATTCGTACGAGTTGGAGTAATCACAGGCTTGGTACCCGGACGAGTATTCGGTTTCGTCGTTGGTTTCGTTACAGGCCGAGTGGTAGGTCTCGTTGTTGGTTTTATCGTTGGCTTGGGCGCCGGTTTCGTTGCAGGCCGTGTCGCAGGTTTCGTCGTTGGACGAGGCGCAGGTTTGACCGTAGGTTTCCTGGTCGGCTTGGGAGCTGGTTTCGCTTTAGGTTTCTGAGCTGGTTTCGCTGCAGGTTGCACATTCGA
>JARGPA010000031.1:0-20534 GCA_029213305.1 Phycisphaerales bacterium | reverse complement strand
GAGCTGGTTTCGCTTTAGGTTTCTGAGCTGGTTTCGCTGCAGGTTGCACATTCGATCTCGTCGCAGTTCTGTTCACCGTCCGCGCTGGAGTAGAACGACTCGGGGTCGCCTTCGAAGGTGCGGTTCGCGCCGGAGTTGTTCTCGTTGGTGTTGCACGAGCTGGTGTCGTCCGTGCAGGAGTTGAACGTGCGGGGCTTGTACGAGCAGGTTGAGCTGCAGGCCGAGTTGTTCTTCGATTCGTTGTACTTGAACCAGACGAACGAGATGAACTCCGAGTTGGAGTTGCCTTTCTTGATGAGTTGGATGTCGTCCGACTTGAAGATGATTTATTTGAACTCGATTTACGTGGAGCAGCTTTCCGTGGAGCAGCCTTCTGAGGCGCCGCTTTACTAGGTGCCGCCTTCTTGGGCGCTGACTTTTTAGGAGTAGTCTTCTTAGGAGCAGTTTTCTTAGGAGCAGCCTTCTTCGCAGGCGCTTCCGTTTCGACCATACTCACATTGGTCGAACCAAATACAGTACGGTCCTCAACCCCATGCGATAAACCTTGCTGTAATTGATGATCACTCGCGATTGCGCTCGTGCAAATGAGTCCAAGCCCGATGCAAATCGAGACAATGTTCGCACTCATCCCCCCCCGTGTAAGTCCTGCTTTACAACTTATATGATCAACTCTTGGTGTGGTATTCCGCTGCATCATTCGCTCCAATCTATATATATCCGTCCCGGCCCACGATTTGTTCCACTCAATCTGACTCAACTCCGTAAGGAATCTCGTTCGATCTCACCTTGTTGAACCCCACAAAGCTGCTCATTCCCGCTATGCTCGCTCCATGAAGACGAACAATGCAAACATGATGACCAGCGCCCGCCCATCCTCAAGAACTACATTCTTGAACTCCAAAGTTGCAATCCTCGCGATTGCAATGGGCTCGCTTACCACCCTCAGTGCATGCAATGCAATCCGAGGCGGCGGCGGCTCCGGCGGCACAAGCACCATCGTCAGCGATGCAAACCAACGAGTATTCGACGCAAAGTTCGATACAAAGGCATACACCTATCACGACGATAACACCGCCGATATATACCTAACCGACCTCTCAGATCAAGAACTGACAGCTTTCTTCGCACCAAACTCAGATTGGTCACAAATCTCAGGCATCCTCGTCCATGTTCACCTGTTTTTAGACCCTAAACCCGGAAAAACACCAATTGAGCACACCGCCGCGACCGCATCAATTCGATACGGGATCATCGCAAACGGGCAAATTGGGATCTACGACGGCGCAGGATTCATGATCCCAGGTTCAAAACCGGGAAATGATTCCATCGGAGGCACAATCCGCTCTGCGCCACTCAGATTAACCCGCGCTTCAGACACCTTCGAGGATCTTTTCCTCGCCGCGAAAATTGACCTGGAGTTCAGCGCCAAACTCAACGACGCAAGCGCAACCGAACTCGGCGTACGCCTCGATGCGATGGCTGCAAAAGCAAAGCCCGTGCGAAACTAACTCTAAGAGCGTCACACACGGGCGTTCAATTCTATTCAGATTGTGTCATTCTTCGAAGTCTTACGGACACCCATCGCTAAACGCGCTGAGGAACGAAGACACATCGAAGAAGTTAAACACGCCATCACCATTGAAGTCTGCAGATGCATCTTGAGCACCGAATGCACTCAAGTACGCCGAGACATCAAAGAAGTTCAACACGCCGTCGCCGTTCATATCTGCAGGACATCCGTTTGAACAAAGCTCTGTCGCGATCCTGAATGCATCGACCCCACCTTCAACAAGTGAGTCTGCGCCGCCGTCAGTGACAAACACACGCATCCGGAATGCAAGATTGATACTCACATAGTCTTCGATGTTGTACGCAACATCCATCCAACCACTTGTGTTCAAAACAGTATCAACAGGTACCCAAATTGCACCCGCGGTATCTGAAACTTCAATCGTCATTGAATCACCTGCAGAACCGATCATCCAAAGTGACATACGCATGACTGGAGAATCTAACCCTGTCAAATCGTATAACGGCGAAAGCAATGCAACACTTCCCCCATCAACATCTTCATTACTAAAGTGCCCTGTGACAAAGCATCGACTCGAACCATCCGCGTCCGTTGGAGGATCCGAAAACCCGTGATTTGCAGGAATAACACGACGGAAATCTCCCGTACCACCCGTGTTGAACGGCATCCATCCTTCATCCGTTTCAAAGTCATCATCGAATGCGATTGTTAAATCTTCAAGAGCAATTGTGCTAAATGCGGCGCTTGCTCCATTTTCTGGAATCGTGATGATTGTACCTTCTTCATCTTCAATCGAGAAGTAGTACGAAAGTGGTGTTCCACAATCGACTGCTGAGAATGCTCCTACATATGCGTCACTCCCACTTGCAGACATAGGCGTCCCAACAAATCCAGACCCCGAATCTACAAACATCATCGGCGAACCAACAACACTATGCCCTTGGAAATTATCAATGTTCACTGTCACCTGATCCCCACCTGCTGGACTCACAAAGGTTGGTTCAAACAACAACGACGCTTGAATCGAGCGAGGCATACAAATCCCCATCGGGTTCGCAAGAGCATCTTGCAACCCAGAGTTGAACAGACTCGTACCCTGATTTGATCCACCCGAACTACCACATCCTGCATTGGTATGAATACCAATACTTGTGTTGTTGCTATCGTCGAGGATCGCAGAACCCGAGTTGCCACCTGTTGTATCTGTTCGATAACGAACAGTGTTTCCAGAGAAACTCACAAGCGGGCCCACATGAGTTTTTTGAACCTGATTCCATGTCGCAGGAACAGGAGATGAAGTAGATCCATATCCAGTAATTCGGATTGGTCGACCATCAACCGGAGGAATCGAAGTCGCAAGGACATGACTGTCACCCTGCGCCGACAACGGACTCAATCCCGTCGTTGAGTTATCAAAGGTACCAAAGTAGGACCAATCATTACCGATGAAAATACTTGAGCTTGATTGCACAGATGAACCATCAACCGCATACTGATCCTGCGGCGGTGGATTTCGTGTCCCGCCTCCACTGCTTGATAACGGCACATTGAACTGCACAACCTGACCCGCGCTCGTGCCACAGTGCCCCGCAGTCATGAAACAGTTGCCGTGCTCGCCGAACAACCAAACACTACAACCGATAGGCATCAATCTGCCATCACGCGGATCCGAAGACAACACGCGATCATCTGTTGAAAAACAAATCGAACGCTGACTGACAGGATCTGAAACTTGCATTCCAACAACTTGGACTCGATTGATTTGGTTCGACATGTTTGGCGAGGCCATCAACTCAACCAATACCGCGTTCCCGTTAAAATATGCACTCGAGTTGCTCCACTCTTCAAGTGAACGCACATCAAGATATTGCTCATATCCATCTTCAAGCGAGCTAATACGCAAGTAACTCTCGCGAACTTCTTGGGTAGATTTCGCGAGTTGAATATCTGCAAACCGGAGTCGAATCCAATCTGCATCATCCATTTCAACAACCTGGGACCAGATCGGAACTTGTAACGCTCGTGCTCCTTCAACTGCTTGATCTGCAGTAACGCGGATCACACCAGAATCAATCGAAGCTGATACCTCACGAAAGGTTGGCTTTTCTTCATAAACCAATCCAAGATCAGAATCTAGACCCGAGTTCTGAACATCTGAATCGTTTATTGCTGCACTCGTCGACATGCACAGCCCCGCGAGACAAGCTACTGATAGCCCAAAGGTACTCACATACTTCATTCGCTCTTCCTAACTTCTATATCAATAGATACCGTAGTTTTGATATCATCGCTCTTAAACGACTCAGCGATCACACATAAACCGGCTGGTCACGAATGTGCCTACATCGCCGGTTTCACCACAACAACATACCCGCTCAAAGCACTCTCCACAAGCAAAAACGGGACTTGAAGTCCGATATTCGACGACAACATCCTTTAAAACTCATTCCCAAGGATTCTCGCCGAGATACCAACGATCCAGAGTCTGAGTGACCGCCGTGTGATAGAACATCTTGAGTCGATCTGAATCGATCCCATGTCCCTTCAACTTCGGAGCACTCATCTTGTCGTATTGATCCGGATCAACCATCATCAGATCTGGATCTGCAATATTCGACTCCCCCTCATAATGGGTCTCATACATCGTTCGAAGCGCCCAATATCGAGATGCATAAAGCTCAAATGCCTCATGTTCGCTGTTTGCAAGTTGATTACCAAACCCAGGATTGTCTGGATCAGTCGGATTCAGATGATCATCACTCGTCACGATATCTGAACCAAACAAGATTCTTCCCGAATACCGATCTAAGAACGCGACAAACTCATCCGTTGGTTGCTTACTCAACTCACGAATCATCCACTTCGTCGCACTCGAATCAAGAATCAACTTTGGGTGACGATCGAGCAATCCACTCAGGAACTTCAAATCCTCAGGCCATCCCCCCATGTGGGCCGCCAAACAAGGCATATCAGTCTGCACAATCAATCGCTCAAGTGACTCATACTGCGACGCCTTACTCCCGTATCGCTTTCCATCGCTGTACATTGTGGAAAACCAAGTGTCAGGATCGGCGCAATGCACCATCAACATCATCCCCAGCTTTTTGGCTTTTTCAGCGATTCGGAGTTTCCACTCAGAATCAAAGTCAATGATCGTTGCAGGATCGAGATCCATCGTGTCTACATAATCGCGAAGTCGAGGCGCCCCCCAGAACTTGAACATCCGAGCGCCGTAGTCATGCCAAAGATCTAAGTTCTCTAAATACCCTTCAGTATGTGCCCATTTGCGATCATGATGCATGAACTCCGGGATCGCGACAAACGAGATCCGATCCCCCATCACTTCTTTGACTCGTTTCGCTTGCGCGATTTGTGTCTGCGAATACACTCGCTCGATCCCATAAAGATCACATACTTTTCGATAAACCCGTGCCGCCCCTTCGCCGTTAATATGAGCGTGCGCGTCCACAATCGGACAGGGCGGGGTCCCTAAACGCTGAGCTTCCGCTGCATAATCTAATCCCAATCGATTCGCAGCGGTAGGTAAAACTTCTCTTGTTTGATCTGCCAAAGCATTTCTCCAAACCCATCTCGATTCCGCTCTGAGTATGATAGACCCAGTGCAACACATCGACGAAACACCAAATCAAGACTCCCAACTCGATCATCCAATGCGAGTTGCTCTTGCACACGATTGGCTCGTCGCTCGAAGGGGGGGGGAACTCGTCCTCGATGCAATCATCCAGACTCTGAATAAAACAGATTCTTCTATCTCATCTCTCTACACCATGTTCGATGCTGGGATCCCCATAACTCCATCGATCGACAACTTACCAAAGTCCATTTCTTCGCTCAACAAGCTCCCTCAAAAACTCAGACGCTGGCTCCTTTTCCGTTACCCACAAGCAGTTGAACAACTCTCCAAACAACTCGCAATAGATCATCAATCACTTCCAATTGATCTTTTAATCTCAACACACTCCTCGGCTATCAAAGCTATCAATGCTCCGTCACAAATTATTCCGCATATCTGTTATTGCCATACACCCGCTCGATATCTCTGGTCTCAATCAGATGCATACACATCATCTGGACCCATAGGGTTTCTCCGTTCAAGAGGACTTAAACACTTTGCACCATCGCTCAAACTATGGGATAAATCTGCGGCGAGGAATGTGACACATTTTGTCGCCAACTCAACGCACACTGCATCGCAGATTAAGGAACATTACAATCGCGATTCGATCGTCATACACCCTCCAGTGCGTACAAATTTTTTCACACTCTCAGATCAAACACGCAATGATTCACTCTTGCTTGTTTCTGCACTCGAACCCTACAAACGCGTCGATCTTGCTATCGATTCTGCAGCCATCACCAATCGTAAACTAATCATCGTCGGATCAGGATCTCACGAAACTTCTTTGCGTAAACACGCCATCAAATCAAAGGCAGATGTCCAGTTTCTTGGGCACCAAAGCGATGAGCAACTCAAAGAGCATTATCAATCTGCACATGCTTTCTTATTCCCGCAGATTGAAGACTTTGGAATTACTGCAGTTGAAGCACAATCTTGCGGCTGCCCCGTCATCGCACGCAACTTAGGAGGCGCACTCGATACAGTAATCGCAGACTCAACTGGCGCCTTCTTCAATGACCCAACCCCAGAGTCAATCGCAAAAGCAATCAACGAAGTCCCATCGAGCAATGCAACTGCTCACCACTGTCGTAACAATGCAATGCGTTTTAGTGAATCAGTATTTGAGAACAAGTTTCAAGAACTCATCAATCGAGTTCATCAGAATCAGCAATCCGTTGAACCTTGATCTCTTCACCTGCGTGCCAAACCGAAACGACCATCCCCACAAACAATTCAGTGTCTGATTCGAGATCGACTCTTCGGAGAACTTCGCAATCGAACCATGTCCGACATCGAGGTAGAATCGGAGATCCAGTCGAAAGTGTCCGAGTCTCAATCGCATCGAATGGATCATCAACTCCGAGAATCCGATGCTCAACAGGTGCAGAATCAGTGCTTGCAAATCGACGCTGGATCAGTTTGTCACCAGGATCAAGAACTCCGATCGCAAAAGCGCGTGAATCACGGATCAACGGATCAATCTTGTGACCCTTCTTCGCTGCAACGCAGATGAGTTGTCCACGATCGCTGCATCGTTGAACTGAGCTCACGAGCAACCCACAACGATGTCCACCATGCGCTGCAGTCATGAGATACGACCCTTCAGGTAATAACCCAAAAGCCTCGTCAACGAGATGATCAGCCTGATCTTCCATATTTCGTTTGTTCCTGGATTGAACTCATCCAGCAATCCCTCATCAAACCCCTCAAATGTCGTACTCAAGATCCATTCATATTGGATCTGAATCCGACATACCTAAAGATGGCTCAACCTCACAGGATTGCCGCCATTACATGAACAACATCGACTCATTTTTTACGTCACTTCGATATCGTTCGCGATCTGAACAAATCGTGCGCACACCTTGCGCATTGCTCGCTAAGTTCTTGCATTACAAAGCACTACCTCGCCGATACACAATTTCAGCATGGTTGATCAATATGACAACTATCCACACTCCGTCCCCAAACTGATAAAGAATGGGCGATGCGACTTGCGTTGTGGGTCATTGTGGGCGATAATCCCATCAATGAATCACACAGGGGTCAATCACAGTGCCATTCACCGGACAAGCCCAAGTAAATATCGACGCGAAACAGCGCCTTGCAATACCTGCAAAGTTTCGCAATCGATGGGATCCGGATCGAGATGGATCGACATGGTTCTGCATCCCATGGCCTCAAACTGGATCACTTCGACTCTACACCCAGAGCATGCACAACGAGCTCTTCACCGCGGGCCGTCGAGATCCGAGCTTGACTCCAAACGAGGATCAAGCAGAGCTGGATGTGATTCTTCACTCAGTAACAGAACAAGTAGATGTGGACGCGAACAATCGGATTCGTTTGCCCGCATGGCAGATCGAACACCTAGGACTCCCTCGCGAAGTGATTGTCTTGGGAGCAGGAGATCGACTCGAAATCAGATCCCGGGACGATTGGCAGGATCAGTTCAACGATCGACTCGCGAAGATGTCAGATCTCGCGGCGCTGCTCGCCAAACGAACACAGAGTTAGGAACATTCGACTCACAAAACACGCGTCCTCAAGCAAGCCCCGGTCGGCTCGCCCAAAGACGCACAAGCAACGCTTTCAACCAAGAAAGCACCAAATCAGGTCGAGAAGCAACCCAAAGACGGGAACCCAATCGACTTTCCTTCGCCGAATAGTCGGCCAAGACAATCAGAACTGAGCCATCAATGGTGAGGGGTGAGTCAGCCCTCTTGAACCACCAAGGACGGCGAGTCTCCGCAAGGACGCGGAACACTCAAGGATCATGCACTCGACGGAGTGCACCCATCGGATGACCCAGTTCACTCCGCGACCCGGCTGACCCACCACCAGCCGGGTTTTTTTATGCGCACAGCGCATCCGAACCCCATAAAAAAATCGGCACCAAGTGCCGACAACTTTCATATTCAACTATTCTAAGTCTACGAGCTCGACCGTTCAGCTCGCTCGACGATACCCAGTTTGAGCACCCGCGCGAAACCCACGCATTTGTCCTTGCGCGATCTTGCGTTCAGTCTGCGTCCGTCTCATCCGTTTGCGTGAAGGACGCACCATTCCACCAACGATTGTCCCAGGGATTCGTGCAAGCATGGAAGCTGCACATAGTGCACACACTGCGACCCATTTGGGTTGACTCTGATGATTCACTCGCACACGCATCACTCGACGTGCACCCTGACCACAACATGGACAGGAGTACTTGTTCGATTTTTTTCCAGATCCTTCGTTCGATCCCGAATCTTGATTGATTCCAAGATCACGATCAACAACAGAAACCCTCTGAGGCACAGATTGAGTTACTGATTCTGATACAGACCCGAACTCCTCCACTGCTGATTCACTCAAAGGTTCAGTATTGGCGCCGTTAGTATCGTTTTGCTCAACTCGTTTGTTTCTTGTAATCGCGACTTCATCAGCAAACGGGATAATCCCATCGTCGCTGATCGCGAATCCAAGCTCATTCTCTTGGTAGGTCTTACTCATTATTCGTCCCCATAGTCATCTTCCTAACAGACCCACTGATCGCCACACGATCCTCTTCGTCATAGGGATTCAAACCACTCCAGTTTCATCGGCTATGTTCTTCCCTCACATCACTAGATGGATTCTCGGACTATAACCTGTCACTATTTCCCAAAGAAACCCACTTTTCATGGGAATCACTATCCGAAAAAAGATATTCAAACCACACACAAAAATATAAAAAACCCGTTGCCATCAAGACAACGGGTCAGCTTTGATCTGATTGCATTGAAAATGCGCTATCCGCACTCCAATGGAGACTTAGTCCGTTTCTGCAAGGCCGAGCTCTTCGACCTTCTCTGCATCGAGTACAACGACTTTCTCGATAACAACTGTTTCATTTGGAACGTCACCCATTGGGCCATAGTTTCCAGTTGGTACAACACGGATCGCATCGACTACATCCATACCCTTGACCACTTTACCGAATACTGCGTATCCAGAACCATCGCGAGGCTGATCCAATCCTGCATTATCAGCAACATTGATGAAGAACTGCGAAGTACCCGAGTTTGCTCGGCCACCAAGACGAGCCATCGCGATTGATCCGCGAACATTGCTCAATCCGTTCGTCCATTCATTCTCAATCCCGTCCTTTGTTGTCTTCTTTTCCATGTCAACAGTGAACCCGCCGCCTTGGATCATGAAAGTTGGAATGACACGATGGAAGATTGTTCCGTCGTAGTATTCTTCTTCAACATATGAAAGGAAGTTTGCAGTTGAAATAGGTGCGAGCGTTTCATTGAGCTCAAGAAAAATGTCGCCCATTGATGTTGTCATCTGAAAATACACAAACTTCTCCTCGTTCTTCGCAGGCTCATCCTGCGTGACTTCTTCAACAACCTCGCCTGCAGGTTGATCTAGATTGATTGTTTCTTCTTTATTCGTATCTGATCCAGACCCAACCACAAACGCTGCGGTCACAAGCCCTGCCAATGCGATAATGCCAATGACGACTGATTTCATACCGTGTCTCCTGATCTCGATGCCCGACCCACTCATAAGTGATCAAAAAGGCCCGAGTGCACTATTCTAGCGCACTGGGACCCATGGACAAACTGCTTATTCCCACTCTCAACGAGCCTTTGGACCTCTCGCAGGCTCTGAAAGTCCATAATCTACGCCTGACAATCCCAAATGGGTCCAACGAAAACGCTGATTGATCAATCGTTCATCACCCAGACCACCAAGAGGGATAGGAAACTGATCCAAAGGCACATATGTCTGTGCCCAGATCCCACCATTCTCTGGAACAACCGATCGCGAAGCCTCGCCGCTCAACCAACTGTTCACAGAACCGTCAAACATCAACTTCTCAGTCCGTGATCGGCCGTACGCAAAGTAAGGATCTCCCGCTTGCTCGCGATCAAACTCTTCAAACAACCACACCTTGTTGCTAGGCATCGCAACCTCTTCCAGAGATCTCCCATTATGAAGATCTACAGTGTCAAAGAATGTACTCGCAAACAAATGAGGTGTTCTAGACAATGGAATATACCGCGTAGATGGATAATCCGCTTGCCAGACCGAGGGCCCTGAGTGATAGCTCGACCCGAAAGTCCACCGTTGTCGTACAGTTGTTTCCAACCAACTACCATCCTCATCATATCCGACATAATCTTGGTTATGTGCGTAAGGAATTGTCATCACTTGATCACGATACTCCAATGGATTGTCATGCCATCGTTCTAGCTTTTCATCTGCTGGGTCGATAAACAACTTACTCTCAATCGACAGATTCAGATAATCCATCAGTACAAGATGCGAATACCGACGATGAGGAACTCTCAAACCCATAAGCAGGATTTTAAACTCACCAATGGTGCGGCCAGTCCGTCTCATTAAGACCTCTTGATTTTGTCTTGCACTTGTACGAAGGGCGTCTAACTCTGTGTATGTTCGCCCGTCAGGCAACATATATGTTTCTCCCGGCCTCCAAGAGTAACCAAACAACCGACCACTATTTCCCTGTGCGTACATCGCGCCGCCTTGCCCGATCATCATCAGTTTCGCAGTACTATTCGATCGATGCATCTGCGATCGTGCATTGTGCAGGGCCGGAACTAAAATCAAAATCATCAATCCAACGATCGTTACCCCAACAACCGTTTCAATCAATCCATACCCTCGCTGTCGTGTTGCCTGCTTGTTCATAACTAATACACTCCAATATTACAAATCATATAGAACACAATAATCTATCTTATAACCTACTGCAACTGTTACTTTGTTCTTCAATCCCATCCGCGCACAAAAAAACCACTTCTCAGTGGATTGATACACGATTCATAAGATGTCACAATCAACAAATCTAGAGCTTTGAAACTCCAGAAGTAAGATCAAGTCTCTTGAGCAACCACTTTGCGAGTCGATAGTTCACCCAAACGAAGACGAGTACCCCCAGCGTGATCCCCAGAATGATGACATGACTCTGATCCTCGATCGCTCCTCGCATCGAGTGAACCATTGTGTCCCACCCAACATCGCCGACTTGCCCTTGCAAAGTCTGCCCCATGCTTGCGTTCAGTTGAGTACCTATCTTGCTCATCCATTGAGCATCATCCCTCATAGCCTTTCATGCAAGCAATTAGCAAATCGAATGTATTCAATAACTCACAGTACTAACGAGTATGTCAAGTAGTTAAAATGGGTAACGATTCAAGAGTCCGAGATAAACATTTGCACATCGGACAATGAAAAAATGCACACACTACTCACTGTCATCATCAAGCAACTCATCTTTTTGTTCTAGTTCATGTTCACCTTGCTCAAGCAACAACTTCAACGCTGCTTCTTCAAAGCTTGCAGGAACAAGCACTTTGACAATCCCAGGAGTTTCTGCTCTGAAACCTGCGGTCATCCCGCCGACAACCTGGCATGGGATATCTGCTTCGATGAACATGTTCTTAGTCAAGATTGCTTCGAACTCAGTTGTGTATCTTGCAACAACAACCGGATCACCATGATCTGTTTTCTCATTATCTTTCTTCATACCTTATTCTAGGTTCAAATCATCTCTAAAGCATGAAATCCAATATCACGATACAATCCTCTGTATGACATCCAGACACCCTTCAGCTCATCTGCATCGCTCAAACCCCTCACTCACACTTGTACTCTTTGTCACTTTTTACATGCTCGTGTGCTCAGGGCTCGCTCTTCGCGCTGGAAACACCGAGTTCCTCATGTACGCCGTCGTGATGCTTGTGTTTATCGCGATTGCTCTTCTGCTCCATCTTCGTGTTCGATTTTCTCCCCTCGCCCTTTGGCTCCTTGCAATCTGGGGCGGCCTCCACATGGCCGGAGGCACTATCGCAATCGATCCCCAGTTCACAGACGCGTTCCGCGCTGCAACTACAGATGAATCAAAACCAACAAGCGCAGTTCTCTATTCACTGAGATATTTCGAAGCGCTCCCACGATACGATCAGTTCATCCACACCTTTGGGTTCTTTAGCGCCACAATCGCAAGTTATGAATCTGCAAAAACACTTCTCGTAGCGAGAAAGTCGTTTGCACTCGCGACCATCGCGGCGCTGATGGGAATCGGACTCGGCGCTCTCAATGAAGTAATCGAGTTCATTGCAGTTCTTTCAATGCCCGAAACCAATGTTGGAGGCTATTTCAATACCGCCTGGGATCTCGTCTCAAACACAATCGGCGCATCAATCGCTGTACTCTTTATTATGATCCGAAAGAACTAACCGACTATTTAGGATCTGAACAAGAACAAAACAAGAAGACGAGCTTGCGTGACCATCACCCTTACCTACCACGAAATGAGAAAACCTCTGCACTATCATTGAAGACTTGGTCGTCCTTATTCGATTTTCCCTATCTAAAACAAATCTCTACCTTCTCTATCTATACAGATAAACCCGACGATACCTCACAAATGCCTTGACACGCATGAACCCCTCCCGGTACAGTGATTCGACAGGGCTCGGCGTTTTGCCCTATATCCTAATGACCCCATTCGGGGCCCACGAGCCTGTATAGAGCGAATATTTCAACAAGTCCTAGTCGGCATCCGTGGTTGTTGACGACAAGATCTTGAAAAAATGGAATCCGCAAAGGCATTTACGATCGAACGGTTTTAAAGAAAGGCCAACCATGTCCACGAAGCGTTTCTCTTCCCTCTGCTTGGGTCTCACGTGTGCAGCGATGACTATCGCGCCTGCGAATGCAGACCTGACAAATGCTGCAGGTCAACCCGCAGCACTCAGCTCCGTCCAAGCAATCAGCAACTTCTATTCAACAAATGCAAACTCCGCAATCTCTCGCAGAGATAACGGTTCAATCGCCCGCGTCTACGGCAAAGCTTTTAGTCACGGCCAAACTGCCCAAATCTCAACACAAAGCTTTGTTGATCAACACGCTTCAATGTGGGGAGTTGACAAAAATGACCTCGTTGCTGAAGGCCCATTCAAAGACGGTCATCACATACAACCAATCGGTTACCTCCCAGAGTCAGACTCATACAAGTTCACTGGACACTACTACAAGCAGTACAGTAACGGCATAGAAGTATTCCGTTCAAAGCTTGTTCTCTTGACACGCAATGAAGAGAACAACCCGCTCGTGCTTGCTTCATCAGAACTCCATGACCTTGGCAACTTCCAAGCTGATCCTCAGATCATGCGCCAAGCGATCAATCAAGATCAGATCACTGAAAAAGCAATGGCGCATTACGCAACCAACGACATCCTCGTCTGGAACTCAAGCCGCAAAGTGTTTGCGGGTGTTGACACAATGTCACACGCTCCAACACTTGCAGATGTTTCGGAAATCATGGTTGACGGATTCGCAATGTTCCTCGTTGTGACTGATGCTGCGACCGGAGAGATCCTGTTCGAAGAGAGTCTTATCCATACAGTCGATGTCTCAGGCAACGCTTCAGCGATTGCTTCAGAAGGACCTGCAGCTGATTTCTGTGCTGTAGAAATTTCACAACCATTGCCTTACCTTCGTGTATCAGCAAACGGTATCGAAACTATCTCTGATGTAAACGGTGATTTCACAATCAATGACGCAGGAACAGCTCCAGTGAATGTTACTGCAACACTTCACGGCGAGTGGTTCGAAGTATTCGACTTCCTCGGATCTGTTGAGAGCACATCAGACAGTGTTACCCCACCTGCACTCGCAAGCTTGATCTTCAATGAATCAAACACTTCCGAGAACAACAGAGCACAAGTCAATGCGTACATCGCTGCAAACGAAGTTCGCGACTTTGCAGTGCGTGCAAACCCTTCATTCCCAACTCTAATGAATGAGTCGTTCCCGATTACTGTGAACCGCACCGACGGGTTCTGCCCAGGGAACGCGTGGTACTCACCGTCTGAAGAATCAATCAACTTCTGTCTCTCCTCAGGAGCAAGCACTCCAAACACTGCTTGGACATCAGTTGTCCAACATGAATACGGCCATCACCTTGTCAACGCCGGCGGCTCAGGCCAAGGCCAGTACGGCGAAGGCACCGGAGATGTCATGAGTGTTATCATTCTTGACAACCCTACTCTGGGAATAGGCTTCTTCGGTTCATGTGGTAGTGGACTTCGCGACGCAGACAACTCTTTCCAGTACCCATGTAACACTGGTAGTCATGCATGTGCACCGCTCTACTCAGGATGTGTTTGGGACACTCGTAATGAACTCGTTGTCACAGAACCTGATGATTACACAGAAATCCTTAACTTCCTCGCAGTGAACTCAATCCTTGTTCACTCAGGATCAGATATCACTCCTCAGATGACCATCGACTGGTTAACTCTTGATGATGATGACGCGAATATCGGAAACGGTACTCCTCACTACAACGAGATCGCTGCGGGATTTGGTGCTCACAACATGGATGCTCCTGAGCTTACCCTCATCGATATCTCCTACCCAAGCGGTCAACCAACAATGATTGACGCTAACGGTGGAACAACAATCGACGTCAAGTTCTCAGACTTGATTGGAACATTGGATCCATCTTCACCAACAATGTTCCTCGATTCAGGAAGTGGATTTGTTGCAATCCCAATGACACTCGTCTCTGCAGATGAGTACGAAGCAACATTCCCTGCAGTAACTTGTGGCGTAGATGTAGATTACTACTTCACTGCTCAGACCACTGACGGTACAACACAAGTCTCACCTGAAGGCGCTCCAACATCAGGCACCTTCACTGCATCGTCTGCAGAAGTCGATCCAGTGCCTTACTACGCTGACAACTTCCAGACCAATACAGGCTGGTCAGTTTCAGGTAACGCTTCCGACGGTCAATGGACCCGCGGAACTCCTGCAGGTCTTGGCGATCGCGGCGATCCAACAGTCGACGGCGATGGATCCGGGCTCTGCTTCCTCACTGACAATGTCGCAGGAAACTCCGATGTTGACGGCGGAAGTACAATCTTGACTTCACCAATCATCTCTGCAACAGAATCATCTGCTGTGAGCTACCTTCGTTGGTACGACAACTCGTTCGGCGCTGCTCCAATGGCTGATGTCTTCGTTGTTGAAATCTCCGACAACGGCGGATCAACTTGGACAAACCTCGAAACCGTTGGTCCAACAGGATCACAAGTCACCGGCGGATGGATCGCAGTCCAACATTCACTCGTTGGGATCACTGGATTCACTGCAAATGATCAGTTCAGAATCCGATTCACTGCATCAGACACTGGAGAAGGTTCAGTTGTCGAAGCAGGTGTTGACGGCGTTGAGCTTCATGCATTCATCTGTGACTCACCATGTGTTGCAGACTTGAACGGCGACGGCACTCTCAACTTCTTTGATGTTTCTGAGTTCCTCAGCTTATTCGGTGCAGGCGACAACTCCGTTGATCTGAACGGCGACGGCACTCTCAACTTCTTCGATGTTTCAGAATACCTCACCCTGTTCGGCGCAGGTTGCCCGTAACTCTGAACTTCGATAGTTGATCATTACTTTCAACTTAAAAGGGCGACCCTTCCGGGTCGCCCTTTTCTTTATATGGATATGTGTCATTCAACCTGACTCAGTATTGCGAAGCCTGTTAAGGACAACCTTCACCAAACGCACTGAGGAAACTCGAAACATCAAAGAAGTTGAACTCGGAATCGTTGTTGAAATCTGCTGACTGATCCTGTGATCCAAATGCGGCGAGAAATGCAGAGACATCAAAGAAGTTGAGATCTCCGTCGTTGTTCATGTCCGGTTGACATGGTGCAAGTTGGACAACTTGGAATCCATTGAGAATTGAACGCAGATTACCAGAAGGCAATCCAGAATGGATATCAAGTCTTCCATCAGAACCAACAGTTGCGATCTGTGACATGTATGACATGCCGTCTTGATGCACTCCCACCCACTGGCCACCAACGAACTCCGGTTCTTCTTCGTTTTGATCAATCCGTAATCTACTCAATAAAGAGTCATCATCAGGCGCTAGGGCATACATGATAACTTGATATTCACCCGGTTCGACGAATCGAAGAAAGATACACCCATCGATTGGATCATTAAATGAAGTGAAACAATCGTCTAGAAGTGATTCGTTATCTCCAAATGTAGATACATTCTCCGCAGACTCAATGTTATCGAATCCGATGTTCATGATGTCCGCCGCGATCGGTTCACCATCGAGCCCGAGCAAAGGCAAACGCATGAAGTTGGGCATTGAGCTAAAAGTATTCCACAATCCTGGTAGACCTACCGCCGCATATGTATCTGAAGGCGAAGTTTCAGGAGTACCAAACTCAACATTGAAAGATTGGGCAGTGGCAAATGTAGAACATGTAGCGATAGCGCCAACACTAAGGAGTCTGATGTTCATTAGAGATTTCCTTCTTGTCAGACCCGAGTTTCTTAGCGATTCAACCACGATATCGCGAGCCTTCACATTAAAGACTGTTTATGAACAGTTTACCATAGTTTTCATTTGGCAACAATCGCAAACTACTCAATTGAATGCATTTTGTGGCGCGATACTTCTTAATAAGCATCCTTTTTATAAATACAGGCATGTAGGCGTAAAATTCAATTATTCTTGCCATTCGAAATCGACTATGCATCGGATATGAAAGTGTATCATTAGATTGCTGGTAAAAACTCCTTTCTCATACGAGTCAAAGGAGCCAATGCAAACAGAACAGTTCGCAACACAATCCCCATCTAGGAGAGTATTAACATGGCACTCAATCTAGGCGACACAGCGCCTGACTTCACACAAGAATCCACTCAAGGATCCATTTCACTCCATCATTTTCTTGGTTCATCATGGGGTGTATTGTTTAGTCATCCAGCAGATTTTACTCCAGTCTGCACCACTGAACTCGGCACAGTAGCAAGGTTGAAACCTGAATTTGAAAAACGCAATGTTAAAGTGCTAGGCCTCAGCGTTGATCCACTCTCTGATCATGAAGCATGGTCAAAGGATATTGAAGAAACCCAAGGAACCGCTCTCAACTTCCCGTTGCTTGCGGATGCTGATCGTCGTGTTGCAACGCTCTACGACATGATCCCACCCAATGCTGAAAACAATCTCACTGTTCGCTCCGTGTTTATCATTGGACCAGACAAGAAGATCAAGCTTACATTGACATACCCCGCGAGCACAGGCCGAAACTTTGATGAGTTGTTGCGCGTGATTGACTCATTGCAACTCACTGCTGAACACAAGCTCGCGACTCCTGCAGACTGGAAGAATGGCGATGATTGCATTATCGTACCCAGCGTGAACAATGAAGAAGCAAGCAAACTTTTTCCCAAAGGATACAAAGAGATCAAGCCATACCTGAGAACTACTCCTGATCCACGCAGGGTATAAAAGAGTGGCTGAATCGAGACGCACCTGCTCGGTCGTCTTCAACATTTTTGGCACTGATGCTTCCTCAGGGGTTGAGTGGTAGAAGTACATTCTGGCAGTTCTAGAAACTATCCCCAAGAGGACAAGATTGTTGTGAGATCATGATTGAATGATTGTGGCCTTTCAATGCTTTAGTGAATCGGAAAAATGTACATAGTCTTCAAAATGAAGATTGTCGTCGAGATGATGCTTCGATATGAATCGAAACTGGCTGGGGTAAGGTTCTCTTTACAGGATGAGAAAGGATCGTCTGAACGATCGTTCTGATATACTTAGCTCAATTTTTTTCTATCTGCACACACGGAGCACACAATGGATCACGACATCATTCACTTCGCGAAGTTACGACACACGACTAAGGCGTATGACGCGAGCAAGAAGATCTCTGACGAGAATGTAGAGAAGATCAAGGAGTTGTTGCGATTTAGTCCTTCGAGTACGAATGCGCAGCCTTGGCATTTTGTGATTGCTTCTACGAAGGAAGGCAAAGAGCTCGTTGCAAAGGGAACTGAGGCATATCCATTTAACACCCCTGCGATTCTGAACGCTTCGCATGTTGTTGTGTTTTGTACTCGTTTGACGATCGAGCAAGATTTCTTGTTGCGTGTTCTCGAACAGGAAGCAAAAGACGGAAGGTATGATGCGGATCCATCCTTCAAAGAACAGATGCATGACGGGCGGAACTTCTTTATCGATCTACACAAGCAAGATTACAAG
The DNA here is from genome assembly GCA_029213305.1 of Phycisphaerales bacterium. Classification (GTDB taxonomy): domain Bacteria; phylum Planctomycetota; class Phycisphaerae; order Phycisphaerales; family UBA1924; genus UBA1924. The sequence goes on along the minus strand of JARGPA010000031.1, from coordinate 2,279 downwards.
GACGTGCAGCACTGGATGGACAAGCAGGTGTATCTGAATGTTGGACAGTTCTTACTCGGCGTAGCGACGATGGGAATTGATGCGACTCCTATGGAAGGCATCGATGTGAAATCTCTCGATGAGGCGCTAGGGCTACGCGAGCGTGGGTATACAAGCTTGGTCGTAGTTACACTTGGGTACCATGATGTGACGAACGATTACAACTCGAAGCTGACAAAATCACGATTGCCTTACTCTGAGATTTTGACCGAGATCTGATTCAAGCTGTCTATTGTGCCCCACTTACAATAACTGTGAACTTTCCCAAATCACATCCGGGTTAAACTTGTTGCTCGATAGGAATCTGTACAATCGTTGGATGTTTTGCTTTGGATGTGATTATGAACTAACGGGCCTAGGTGAGGGACGATGTCCTGAGTGCGGGCTCGGTTTTGACGCGCTCAATCCTTCTACCATTGCTTCTAGTCATTCTCTCGCAAAGCGAAATCGACGATTAAGAATCTATGAGATTGCTTTGATTGCTGTTGGGCTCGTGCCCTTCACTGCAAACGCGCTTGGATTTGGAGCATTACTCGTTGCGAGGATGACACTTGGACGATGGCCGTATCGTGGGGGTTGGGATGACCCAAGCAATGTGCCTGGAGTTGGGCTGCTTGCGATTTTAGCGATCTTACTGGTTGTTATGTCACTCCCTGCATTCCTTACAGGATTCTTCCTAGTCATCGCGCTGATCTCTCATAAAGCATGGATGCGTTTGGTTCGTAATGGATTTTTAGCGGTGGGAATATGGGCGTGTGGGTTTTCGTTCACGCTTTGGGATCCGGCAGAGGTCTGGATGTGGTTGTGGGATTAGATGTCTGAGATGTAGTATTTGTTACTGATCAGCTTGATGCATTACCTGATTAATCATCGCCGCAGAATTGGTATTGTTGCAAGATTGCTTCGGTTAACTTCGGAGTTCCCTGGTTGTCTTGCGCAGCGTCAGTCCACATCATGGCGCTCGCAGTGTCAATCAAAAGGTAAGCTGCAGACTGGCATTCTCGTGTAGTAGATTCGTGATAGAAATCTTTTGCTACCAAAATGACCGCCGACGAATCATCGTTCCATACAAACTTAACTGCGTTATCCATCGGACCTTCATCTGGAGTGTTGTACTCAGCGATGAGTCGACCACTCTTGCTGTCTCTTAGAGTGATTCGATAGTTTCTATCGACGAGACCAAATCGCTGAAATAGACGCGCTGTGTATCGAGTGTCGTAGGAATCAGATTTGACATTAGGTGGAAGATAGAGATAACCCATTGACCGAAGAACGATCGCGATCAGTGGAAGAGCAACGAACAATATGACCAACGTGATTAGGAGGCGTTTCTTCATAATGACAGATCTTACGCGAGACACAGTGCATAGGGCTAGTTGTCATGATTGGATAAAATCGATGTCATTGACTTTGTCGACAGGCTCGTGGTACTCTGTGTCTTCACTCGCAATGAACTCTATCGATCAGAGCGAACTAGGCGAGAACTACCTTCGGAGATGTGACTATGGCAACGACAACACCTGAGCACGACAAACGAATCGCAGAGATGGTCTTTGGCAAGATATATCCGCTCTATTTGAACAGGCTCGTGAAGAACGGACGGACAGAAGAAGAACTCGACGAGGTCCTTGGTTGGTTAACCGGGTTCAGTCCGCAACAGATTCAGGATCTGATCGACGAAGAGGTGACTTACAAAGAGTTCTTCAAACGCGCGAAGTTTAACCCAAAGGCGAAAGGGATCAAAGGAGTCGTCTGTGGGTATCGGATCGAAGAGATCGAGACTCCTTTGACGCGCAAGTGTCGGCAGATGGAAAAGCTGATTGATGAGCTGGCACGCGGGCGGAAGATGGAGAAGATTTTGAGAAGCGAATAAGGTGGATTGCGCAATCAGAGTTTGAGGGCCATGTACAACTCGTCGTAGTCTTTACCATCAATGTGCACGACATCGGGCTCGGTGCCCCACTGTTTGAAACCGAGGGATTCGTAGAGAGCAATGGCGCTCTCTGAGCTCGCAGAAACGCTTAGTGCGATGTAACGAAGGCCGTCCCATTGCTTTGCTGATTCGATCGCGTGTTGCAGAACTTGACGGGCGTATCCTCGTTGGCGAAGAGACGGAGTCGTGTACACACCCCAAATCATGGCGCGGTGAGAAGTCTTCTCACTTGGATAGCGTAGAAGGCCTGCAGCGGAGGCGAGTTGGTCGGCGTTGTTCGGGTGATCGAGGACAATGAGGTGCTGAT
>JARGPA010000004.1 GCA_029213305.1 Phycisphaerales bacterium | reverse complement strand
TGTTCGCCCCGCCGCCTTTGGAACGACGGATGCGCGATCGTTGCCCACACGGGGATATATGTAGGAGACCGCATGCCTCACCATACTGTATTTGAAGCCAAAATCGAACATCTCCAAATCCTCGATGAGGATGGAAAACTCGATAAAAAACTCGCTAAGAACACGCTTAGCAATGATCAAGTCATTCATCTTTATGAGCAGATGCGAATCTGTCGTGAACTTGATGAGATCGCATTCAAGCTCCAACGATCTGGACGAATGGGCACCTACCCCCAGAACAAGGGTCAAGAAGCAAACGCAGTCGGTTCAGCACTCGCAATGGTGAAGGGCAACGACTGGGTCGTCCCTTCATATCGTGAGAACGCTGCCCTCTTCATGCATGGGATGCCGATGCATTATGTTCTCCAATACTGGATGGGCGACGAGCGAGGTTCAAAGTTCCCTGAAGATGTGAACATTACCCCATTGAGTGTTCCCATTGGAACGCACATGCTTCACGCAACTGGAATTGCGTGGGCAATGAAGCAACGCAAAGAAGCAGATCGAGCAGTCATCACTTACTTTGGTGATGGTGCGACATCAGAGGGCGACTTCCATAACGCGATGAACTTCGCTTCAGTTATGCAAGTTCCGACGATCTTCTACTGTCAGAACAACTCATGGGCAATCTCGCTTCCTCGTGAACAGCAAATGAACTCCGCGACTGTTGCTCAAAAAGCAATTGCGTATGACATGCCGACGATTCAAGTTGACGGCAACGATATCTTTGCGGTCTACAAAGCAACTCAAGATGCACGCACGCGTGCAATCGAAGGTGGCGGCCCATCATTCATCGAAGGCGTAACTTATCGCTTAGCAGACCACACAACAGCTGACGATGCTCGTCGCTATCGTGATCAAGCAGAAGTTGATGCATGGGTCGAAAAAGATCCGTTGATTCGCACACGCAAATACATGGAATCAATCGACATCTGGAACGACACAAAGCAAGAAGAACTTGAGAGTCGTGCGAAGACAATCGTGAAAGAAGTTCTCGATGCTGCAATCTCGGTAACTACTCCGACAAGCGCTGAGTTCTTTAACGACATGTACGCGGACCTTCCTCGTGATTTGCAGATCCAAAGGGACACGATGCGAACAACTTCGATCGGCCGCAATCCATCGCAAATTGGACTTAAAGCACAGGCAGTGGAGACACACTAATGCTCGTCAAACTTGTTGATCACAAAGGGAAAGATCAATACATCAACGCGGTGTATGTGAAAGCGATTCTCCCCAAAGGGATTAACAAATGTACCGTCGAAATCAGTGGACGCAGTTCTCGATTACGAGTCAATATGGACGCTGCGAGTGTTGTAGACATTGTGAACGCGGCAATGCCAAACAGTCTCGATGCGATACTCGCAGCTGAAGATCAAAATCACACAGACCAGATGGCCGCTGCGGCGGCTGCAACTGGATAATACGGAGCCTTTCTAATGGCAGAACAAACACTTGTCGGAGCAATCACTTCGACCCTCGATCAAGCACTCGCTCGAGATCCAGATGTGATCTTGCTCGGCGAAGACATTGGACTCAACGGCGGCGTCTTCCGCGCAACCGATGGTCTCCAAGCAACTCATGGCAAAGATCGTGTAGTAGATACACCCCTTGATGAATCTGGGATCATGGGTACAGCAATCGGTCTTGCAATTGCAGGAATGAAATCAATCCCTGAGATTCAGTTCGAAGGGTTCCTTGGACCTGCATACGACCAGTTAGTAAACCATGCTGCTCGTATGCGAACACGCACACGCAGTGCCGTCACTGTACCAATGACAGTGCGAGTTCCAGTTGGAGGCGGTATCCATGCACCTGAACTCCATTCCGACTCCCCAGAAGTGATTTATGCTCATTCTCCAGGTGTTAAAGTTGTCATGCCTTGCACGCCTTACGATGCAAAGGGATTGCTCAACAGTGCGATCAAAGATCCTGATCCTGTAATTTTCTTTGAACCGAAACGCGTCTATCGCACATTCAAAGAAGATGTTCCTGATGATTATTATGAGATTCCAATCGGAGAAGCAAAAGTCGTATCCGAAGGCGAGGATCTCACAATCGTGACTTGGGGTGCGAGCGTTTTCCAAGCACTCGAAGCAATCGACAACTTACCTGAAGATGTCTCCGTCGAGTTGATTGATCTTAGATCTATTTACCCGTTTGACATGGACACTGTTGCAGAATCAGTCTCAAAGACTGGACGCTGTGTGATTGTCCATGAAGCTCCTCTCACTGGTGGCATGGGTGCAGAAATCGCTGCAAGAGTTATGGAAGAGTGTTTCTTGCACTTGGAAGCTCCTGTCCAACGCGTAACGGGTTTCGATACGATCATGCCTTATTACAAGCTTGAAAATGAGTACCTCCCAGAATCCCCTCGGATTCTCAAGGGAATCACTGAGTGTTTAGCGTACTGATATAAATCGGAATAGTTGAGTAATAAAAACTGAATCCCCCCACCGCAACTGCGGCGTAGAGGAATAAACATATGGCAGGCAAAGTATCATCAGATCCGAACATTTTCATTCTCCCCGACCTTGGAGAAGGGCTCGAAGAAGCAGAACTCATTAAATGGACCGTCAAAGAAGGCGATACCGTTGGTGAGCTCGAAGTAATCGCAGAGATGGAAACGGATAAGGCACTTGTTGAAGTTCCTTCACCTCGCGCCGGGACTATTAAAACCCTTCACGGCAATGACGGCGACATCATCAAAGTTGGCGCTCCATTTGTGACATATGTCAGCGATGCAAATGACACGCCTGCACCGGAGACTACTCCTACACCTGAAACAGATCGTCCAGAGGACCAAGGATCAGTAGTTGGACAGATGTCGGACCATACTCCAGGAATGACTTCAACTGATGGTAAAGCGCTTGCTTCTCCTGCTGTTCGTCGTCAAGCAAGAGATGCAGGAGTTGACATTAATCAGGTTGTTGGAACTGGAATTGGTGGACGAGTCACATCGAAAGATGTACGCAATGTTGCAGATGGATCTGCTCCTGCAAGATCCACACCTGCTCCTGCACCTGCTCAAACTCCGAGCACTCCATCACCTGAAACCCCAGTAGCTCAAACTGCTGCTCGCCCTTCAGAGGTACGCAGACCTTTGAATCTTCCAACAACACCTGTTGCTCCTAGCTATTCCCCACAACAGCAACAACCTGCTCAGTTCACGCAACAACCTCCTGTGTATCCACAACAACCAGCGTATGGGTATGCACCTCCACCACCAGCGTATCCTTATCCACCTGCGTACCCCTATGGCTATGCACCACCTCCGCCTCCACCAGGCTATGGGTATCCTCAACCAATGCAGCCGCAAACTCCACAGGGTTTGCCTTATGCTCCTGGATACCAAGGCCCAAGTGCGTATCGCCCGATTCCATCTCCTGCTCAACAGAGCGTTGTACAACCAGGACACGCTCAAGGAAATATTCCATTCAAGGGGATTCGCAGAACGATCGCAAACAGATTGCGTGAGTCTGTAAATACCGCTGTTCACTTTACTGTGATGGACGAAGCAGATGTCACTGCGATCGACGCATTGCGTAAAGAAGTGACTGCACAAACGGGTGTGAAAATCAGCTTCTTACCTTTCGTTTGTGCCGCCGTCTCGAAAGCACTCGCAGGCCATTTCGGAGCGATGAATGGGATCGTTGATGAAGCGAATGAACAAATTGTTCAGTATGCTGCAGTGAATCTTGGTATCGCAACTGATACTGAGAGTGGATTGATGGTCCCAGTAATTCGAGATGCAGATCGAATGAACATTGTTGAACTCGCACAATCAATCGCAGGAATCGCTGCGAGTGCTCGCGATCGTTCAATCCCTCGTGACCAACTCATGGGCTCAACTTTCACAATCAGCAATGTTGGATCACATGCAGGAAAGTTTGCAACCCCAGTGATTAATGCTCCTGAAGTTGCGATCTTAGCAGTAGGCAAAGCATACGACGGCGTAGTCGTTCGTGATGGCCAAGCAATGGTCGGGAAGGTGATGCCTTTAAGTCTTGCATGTGATCATCGCGTTGTCGATGGTGCGACAGCCGCTCTAGCGCTTGCTGAGATTGTTGGATCACTACAGAATCCTGAATCATTACTATGAACCTCATAAACTAAATGCCCCTTCAAACCCATCAAATGATGGGTTTTTTAATGCCACAAAGAGATCGAGATCATATGTAAACACCAATTGCATTGGGTAAAACAGATTTACTCGAGCGACGAATAAAAACCATTGAACTATAATCTAAGCATGAAAAGAAGAGCTGCTGTTATCTGTGCAACGCGTACCCCAATCGGTCGATATGGTGGTTCACTTTCTTCCATCCGTCCCGATGATTTAGCTGCCCATGTCATCCGATCCGTAATTGATCAGACTAACGTGGATCCAAGTTTGGTAGACGATGTTTACTTTGGAGCTGCGAATCAATCCGGAGAAGACAATCGCAATGTCGCACGCATGGCTGCATTGCTCGCAGGACTACCTGAATCCGTCCCTGGATCTACTGTAAACCGTCTCTGCGCATCAGGTTTAGATGCGATCAATATCGCTGCTCGAATGATTGAAGCAGATCATGGAGATGTGTTTATTGCCGGCGGTGTAGAATCGATGAGTAGAGCACCATATGTGTTAAGCAAATCCGAATCTGCGTTTGGTCGAAACCAAGAAATATATGACACTTCAATAGGCTGGCGCTTTATCAATCCAAAGCTATCCAAGCTCCATCACCCATTCCCAATGGGTGAAACTGCGGAGAATGTTGCTCGCAAATTCAATATCTCCCGCGAAGATCAAGATCAGTTCGCATTGTCAAGTCAACAAAAATGGGCAAAAGCGCACGAACAGGGATATTTTAAGAACGAGATCGTTCCTATTTCGATTCCCCAACGTAAATCTGATCCACTACTGGTTGATACTGACGAGCATCCTCGTCCTGAAATGACAATTGAAAAACTTGGTAAACTACGACCAGTATTTGCTAAAGATGAACAAGGTACTGTTACTGCAGGAAACTCCTCTGGGGTAAATGATGGAGCAGCAGCACTCCTTCTTGTTGAGGAATCTCGCGCAAAGGAATTGGGACTTACTCCAATCGCATATATAGGCGCAAGCGCCTCTGCAGGGGTGGACCCAGCATACATGGGAGTTGGACCAGTACCTGCAATCCGCAAAGCTCTTGAACGTGCAAAGCTCACCCTCGATGATATTGATTTGATTGAACTCAACGAAGCATTTGCTGCACAATCACTTGCGTGTGCTCGTGAACTAAACATTGATCAAGCAAAGCTCAACGTGAACGGCGGCGCCATCGCGATCGGGCACCCACTCGGATGTAGCGGCGCACGTATCGCAACTACACTCATACATGAGATGGTTCGTTCAGAATCGAAACGAGGACTAGCATCTCTATGTGTAGGTGTAGGACAAGGGCTTGCGACTGTCTTTGAACGCGATTGAGCTGATGTTGAGATTTATGAACTGATGGAGTTCAACATCTCGAATCCGCTTTTATACCCTGCGACTAAAGCATCAATCTCAGTTTCGGTCATAGGAGTTGAAAGTGTTGCAGAGCATGTATTGATCAAGACAAAACCTGCATCAAACATATGATCAAGTAATAACTTTAGTCGACGCGCTTCATCAGGGGACAAATATGCCTCGCGGTAGTTATGCGGCGCATTCTCTTTGAGATGCACCCGAAACATTGAGCCACTGCCGGTTACACTCGCGGCAATCCCTGTCTCTTCGATAGCTTTTTGAATACCAAGTTTTGCTCTTTGAGCTAGTTGGTTAAGCCCTTCTATTGAAGCTTGATCAAACTTTTCCATTGCGACATGACCTGCAACCATACTTATTGGATTCGCAGAGAATGTACCTGAGTGAGGATAAAGATAACGCTTTGAATGTGGATTGAGAACATCCATTACATCTGCACGTCCAGCGGTCGCTCCGATTGGGAATCCGCCACCGATCATTTTCCCAAGCGCCGTCAGGTCTGCATGTATCCCGTACTGTTCTTGGAGTCCGCCGTGCTCTGCACGGAAGGTAATAACCTCATCGAGTACTAACATGACATTGTTCTGGGTTGTCCAATCTCGGATTGCTCGGACAAACGCAGGATCAGCAGGATTAAGACCTACACGATGAGGCATCAAATCGAATACAACACACGCAAGCTTGTCTGCATATTGATCAAGCAATGCAATTGTCTTATCAATGTTGTTAAATGGGAACACTACGACATCATCAATCGCAGACGCAGGAGTACCTGAAACCAACGGCACACGGTTTGGTATATCCGCATTTCCCCAGCCATCTGGTTTAGGAGTTTGACTGATTTCGACATAGTCATACGCACCGTGATAAGCGCCTTCAGCTTTTGCGATCATTGGACGATTGGTATATGCTCTCGAAGCTTTAATCGCAAGCATCAACGCTTCGGTACCTGAGTTCACAAAACGCAACTGTTCAAAGCTTGCATTTCGGGAGAGCAGGTGTTCTGCGTAAAGGATCTCTGCTTCAGTCCCCATGTTGTATGCAGTTCCCTTTGCGATTTGTTCGCTTACAACACGAACCATATCTGGATCTGCATGCCCATGAATAAGTGACGCCATATTGTTGGCAAAGTCGATCCGCGACACTCCATCGACATCCACAATTCGGCACCCCTCTGCGTGATCAACGTATAACGGATGAGGATCACGAAGAACCGCGTTTCGGCTGACACCACCTGGGAGAACTTTCTGAGCTCTCTTGTACAGTTCAGCACACTTATTTGTTTGTGTTGACGTATTCATAACTGGAAACCCATTATGTATTTGGTATCTGTAGTATTTCTGCACCCGTTTTTGATTGAACATAATCAAAGTCAATCCCAGGACTCAACTCAACTAGTTGGAATCCTTTATCTGTGACATCGATTACCGCAAGATCCGTATAGATACGATCAATAACTTTGCACCCTGTCAGTGGGAAAGTGCATGATTCAACAAGTTTGGGCTCGCCGTGCTTCGTGCAATGTTGGGTGATGACATAAACAGATTTGACGCCGGCGACTAAGTCCATTGCACCACCGACTGCTGGTATTGCATCGGGTGCACCTGTCGACCAGTTTGCGAGATCACCGTTTTTCGAGACTTGCATTGCACCCAATACACATAGATCGATGTGCCCACCACGGATCATTGCGAAACTGTCTGCGTGATGAAAAAATGCAGCGCCCGGATTTGCAGTCACTTGTCGTTTTCCTGCGTTGATCAACTCTGGATCACCTGAACCAGTTTCAGGTGACGGCCCCATCCCAAGTAAACCATTTTCAGTATGGTAAATTAGAGTACGGCCTTCTGGAACATACTTTGCGACAAGTTCTGGAATCCCGATTCCAAGATTTACATAGGAACCATTATGGATATCTTGAGCAAGACGCTTTGCCATCTCCTCACGAGTCCAACCACTGATTTGCGTTTGCTCACTCATGGGTAAGAAACTCCTTCAGCAACGAGTACTGACTCATGAACAGGATTTGCAATTTCGACAACTCGATCAACGAAGATACCCGGGGTTACGACAACTTCGGGATCAATCTCTCCAGGTTCAACAACCTGAATCGCTTGGACTATTGAAACATTCGCAGCCATTGCCATTGGAGGCCCAAAGTTTCTCGCGGTCTTGTTGTAAATCACATTTCCATGCGTATCTGCGACTTGACCTTTTATTAATGCGAAATCTGCTTTCAATCCGTGTTCAAGAATATATTCTTGCCCATCGAACTGCCTGCTTTCTTTTCCATCTGCCAATGGAGTTCCAACAGCTGCAGGAGTGTAAAACCCTGGGATACCTGCTCCCCCAGCTCTGATTCGTTCAGCGAGTGTCCCTTGGGGTACAAGCTCAAGTTCTGTCTTACCACTTCGATAAAGATCCGGAAACACTGTTGAGTTTGCAGTTCTTGGGAATGAGCAGATTACTTTGGATACACGTCCTGCTTTAAGTAACGCTGCTAAACCAACTTCCCCACTACCAGTATTGTTACTGACAACAGTAAGATCCGTCGCGCCTTGATCAATGAGAGCATGGATAAGCTCGATAGGGCTCCCGGCTTCACCGAATCCACTGACCATGACGGTTGCACCATCGAACACATCACGCACTGCTTCTGCGGCGCTTGATACATGTTTATTAATCATTTTGTGCTCACTCTGATTCTGCGGCGACTTCTTTAACTCGTGAGTAATCAAACAAACCAGCTTCATCGAACAAAACTCGATCCTCATAGTCATCGAACCATGCAGCATCTGGGTTGCGGCCGACGATACATACTTTACCGCGATCTGGTGCTTGAGCAGCGTTCCTCAACAGCTTGAAGATTACTACACCATTTTCACTCCCTGCAAGTCCAGGGATCGGCTCACTTGTCACAGCACATACTTCAGTTTTACCTTTGTAATGCGTGATTGAAAGACGAGCATGGTTTTCAACTCCTGAAAGTCCCTTTTGAGATTCATTGAGAATTCTCCAAGACTCTTCGATTGGGATGTTGAATGCTTTGTACGCAACAATATCTCGGCCACAGAAGAAGTAGTGATTGTCTGCACCAACTCGTTTCATTTCACGCTGCATGATACGAAGGGCGTCAGGATCGTTATTGATATCCTTGATGATTGGAGTCTGGTTCTCGACAGTGATCCAGCCTCGCTCGAGCAAGTTTCTCATTGCTTTACCAGTATCTGGAACCCATGTAAAGAACCCTTTGTCATCACGAAGATATTCGCCGTCATCACCCTTAGCGAGGAACTCGTCCGGGTGCTCAAAGTGAACCATAAAGTGGACACCAACTTCAGGGTACGCTTCATGGAATGCATCGAGCATCGCGAAGAATGTTTCATCGAATCTCTTCGGATAGAACGCCATTTCCTTCGTACCAACTCGGATTGATTCGATACCTGCTTCTGCAAGCGCCGAGAACCATGCTGCAAGCTTTGCATTATTGAGAACCATTGGATCTCCACCTGAAAGGAGGATCTCGCGTAGTTTCTCTCGGCCACACACTGGATGGCGCCCACCGTTTGTTGCGACAGCATTGTTAAACTCATGGATGTATCCAACGATCTCAGGGATCTTTGCGAGCCCTTTCTTCGCAACTGTACCATCAGCACGAGCAATCTCTTTTCGTGCGATTAGCTCTTCGCGATAACAGAAACGGCAATGCGCCGAGCATGTTGAAACAACATACATTAAACCCATTTCGTATTTGTGAAGGAGCCCTTCTACTGGGGAGTAATCCATTTGATTGCCTGGATCTTCTGATCCAGCAAGATCGAGTGTCTCATCAGGACTTGCTTTGACCAGTTTTTGGATCGCGGGACTCGTCCTTGCGAGCTCTGCAAAGTGCCGCGTGATCTTTACTGGCATACGACTTTCGACATCACGATCAGTCTTGTTGAGCACACTCAGTTGGACAAGCTCATCTGAACTGTAGAGACCCATGAGATCATCTGGTGCGGATTCTTTGAAGAACGGAGCAAGGCCATTAATGATCTCACGCTTGTGTGCGATATCTTCGACGGTCGAGTGAAAAGCTTGTTCTTTATCTGTTGGAACATATTTCGTAGACTGAGGCATCAACTGATCTCCAAAAAATGACGACAAAGGTCATATCCGCTTTGTAACGCGGCGTACACTATCAACAACTGATTGTAACACATTGACCACCTAAGAGCCAGTATGTCTATACAAGATTTAATCGCACCGATCAATGAACGACTGACGCCAACTGAGCGCAGGATCGCAGAGTTGGTGCTTAAGGATCCGACATTACTCGCATTTGGGACAGTATCGGACCTAGCTGATCGAGCGAACACAAGCAGGCCTTCTATCGTCAGATTCGCAACCAAGCTTGGTTTCGAAGGATACACAGATCTCCAAAGTTGGATTCGCGAACAGTTATCAGTTCAGCTATCAAGTCCAAGTCAACGAATTCGACAGCAGGAAAGCTCTACCCCACCTGTCTGGGCTGCCATCGAAGAAGCGATTCACCAATCATTTGACGCACTTACCCAGGAACGCTTGATTGCTCTTGCAACCCCCATCGCTCAAGCAAGGAATGTTTGGATACTCTCAGGCGAAACTTCCATGGCGGGCGCTTATGTCCTCCACAGTGGATTATCGATGATCCGTCCTGATGTCCGCCTCGTTGTCGAGCACTCCACTGGACGCGAGTTAAGTAGCGCCAGTGAAGGAGATACAGCTGTGGTGTTTGATTTCGCACGATATCGAAGAAACTCGATCACAACCTCAAGAGCACTCGCAGAACTCGATGTGAATATCGTCGCGATTACCGACGGCCCGCTCTCGCCACTTGCTGCACTGACTAAAAACTGGTGCGAGCTAAAGATTCCTGCTGTAGGCCCATTTGATAGTTCGATTCCTTCTGTGATGGCTGCGGAAATGCTTGTTGCCCAGGTTGTGAATCAACTCGGAGAAGAAGCGCGTCATCGGATTGATCGACTCGAATCCATGTGGCAAGCAACGGATACCTTTCTCAACTACACGCCTCGGCCGAGTCGGGAAATTTGAAATACGTTTTGTATTACCCAAATATTCACAACACTCTTTCAACATTGTTTCCAGTTAAACCTATTCAATAATGTAGATCTTCCACTCGTCAGTCTCAGCAATATTTTTGAGTATTTGATTTCGGGAGATGAGGAACTTTCGCATGTATTTTGCCAAAATCAGCTTTTCTGCGAGTAATCCGAATATACCGAATGGAGCTTCAAAACTAAACTCATCGATCATCTCTGTTTTGCCTTCTACTTCTACAAACTGGTGCGAGTGTTTCATACTTTTAAACGCACCAAAGACCATGACATCAACAAACATTTCAGGATATTTGAATTCTGTAATTCGTATTTTTAGCTGTTGTCGGACCCCGAAATGCGTTGCTTCCCAAGTGACCTGATCCCCCATCTTGATTAGACCGGAAACGACACCGTCAATGGCTCGTTCATTCGATTTGGATGTTGAAGCCATATGAGCGTCAATACTTCTCGCTAAATCGAAGACCCGATCTCTAGGTGCAAGTATGTTCGTTACAACCCGGATGTTGACCATGATGGATAATACTCAGCATTCATGCTGAATTGACCTACCGGCCTGCTTTGCCTAGGATTGCGACCCTCCGGATGGAAACCGGTGGAATACCAAGGATTTAACCATGAAAAACGATACACACCCAACTTATTACCCATCATGCAAGGTTTACTACAACGGCGAAGTCGTCATGACTGTCGGCGCCACAGTACCTGAGCTGAAAGTCGACGTTTGGTCAGGCTCTCACCCGTTCTTTACTGGTAAATCAGCATTTGTCGACGCTGCAGGCCGCGTTGAGAAGTTCCAAAAGAAGTTTGCAGGCAACTACTTCCAAGCGAAGAAGTAATCCTGACCCTCTGGTCTTCTTTCCATTGTATCATTCTTGTTCTCGGACACTTCAGAGAACGATTTAGATCGAAACAATACCCAAGTTTGACATAAAAAGTCTAAACACCCGAGAATCCCCGATTCTTGGGTGTTTTTTCGGTTTTCGGCTCGAATTTTGATCCAGATCGAGTACAAATGGATCTGAGGCATATTCTTTGCGTAGAGAATATTGTCGTATTCCATGCGCCAGAGGTTTATTGGTGTATCTGGATGCCTGTGGGTCTCTCTACAGGTTTCAATCATTTTACGCAACGGAGCTTGCTCTGATTTTAGATCATCGCACTGGTGGTTTTAAACAGATGAAGCTGTGTTGTTAAAGGGTCAATGATCGCCTGTTCTTGGCGTATCTATATTTTCGGCTCGGTCTCGTAGATAGGGTGTCAGCCGACACTTTTCTAAATCACATCATCACTCATGAGGAGTGGTGCAATCAAAAGGGAATGCAATGAACCGCAAATCAGTCCTTATCGCCGCTTGTACAACTTTTACCATGATTGCAGGTGCCGCTACAGGTGCTCAAATCAACAACTACCCTGCCGGTGTTGGCAGCCTCAACGAACTCGAGTTGCAAGATCTTGCTCGTACAATGATCGGTTCACTTCCTGAAGATCATCAGAAGATAATCGCTAAAGAGGGTGGAATCGGATCTGAAATGGTAAACCTTGATGGTTTCACTCGCAACTTTGAAGGCCGCGATCTTTCACATGTGCCTCGCAATATCACTGCACTTGAGTATGCAGACATACTCCTCGGTGGCGGAGTCCGCGACGAACTAGCAGAACACGAACTCAATATTGTAAACAACATCGCAACATTGATGGACGAAGGCAAAGAAGTCCCGTTCATGTGTTTTTCCCCTGACACAAATCCTAAGTACGCTTACACAGTAAACGAACTTTTGGATTACCAGTTCGTTGAAATGGAGAATGATGACTCACGATTCCAACAAGGAAATCGTTGGTCACGTACTGCAGTTGACGGCAATGGTTTAAGCCAAGGCGACGTAACAACTATCACGTACTCATTCGTTCCAGATGGAACTTTCGTACCGAATAGTGGTTTGGGCTCAGGGAACTCAACACTCTTTGCTTGGCTCGATTCAAGGTACGCAAGTACTGCAATATGGCAAGGCTTGTTTGAGCAGGTTTTTGATCGTTGGGCAGAACTTACAGGTCTCACATACATTCACGAAACTAATGATGATGGTTCAAACCTGAACGGCGCTGTTGGTATCGTCGGAACTCGCGGTGATGTACGCATTGCGGCATTCAACTACCCAGCAGATGGAAACGGCGGAGTTCTTGCTTACAACTTCTTCCCAAATGATGGCGACATGGCTATCGACGCGTTCGATACTTTCTACAACAACACTACGAACAACTCACTCCGTTTACGGAATGTCATCTCTCACGAGCATGGCCACGGACTTGGTATGGAGCATGTTTGCCCTGCAAACCAAACAAAGTTGATGGAGCCATTCATTTCAACAGCATATGTTGGACCACAACTTGACGATATCCTAAACGGGCAGCGCCACTACGGCGACCCGCAAGAGCCCAACAACTCATTAGGAACCGCTACTGATTTGGGTACTTATGTTGACTCAGGGTTCTTTAATATCAACGAAGCAAGCATCGACGATAACAGCGATGTCGACTTCTATACCGTAACGGTAACTGATCGTACCAAGATCACATTCGTCGTTGGACCGAATGCTGGAACATATCAGCAAGGCCCACAAACTCAATCATGTAACTCAGGATCAAACACCAACTACAACGCTATTCACGACTTGAAGCTCCAAATCTTCTCGTTCAGTGATTTGTTTAACCCAGTTGCTGAAGTTGATGCAACTGGCACTGGTGGTTCTGAAACTATCGTTTATGATGCAGAAGATCCAGGTGCATACTTGATCATTGTTTCTCCTGACACCAATACAAACAATATCCAACGCTACTTGGCAAGTATGATCCTTTCACCACTTCCACCAGTTGTATGTCCACCTGACTTGAACGGCGATGGCCAGTTGAACTTCTTCGATGTTTCAGCTTACCTCACCGCTTTTGGCAACATGGATAACGTTGCAGACTTCAACGGCGATGGCCAGTTCAACTTCTTCGATGTTTCTGCATTCCTCTCAGAGTTCTCTGCAGGTTGCCCGTAATCGATTACAGTTAACTATGTGATTATCAAACCGGGCATTCATTGCCCGGTTTTTTATCGCATTTATTTTTGCTGAACTTGTTACGAACGAGCTCTTGTGATTGCGATCAGGTAATCAGGCTTTCTATTTTCTGGACCGATCGCATCTGCGTTTACTGAGTCTGGATCAACTCGCCACATCCCGGGGGGAAGGGTGCGGTCATAGATCGTATCTAAAGGCAGTTGTCCAATAATTTCAATTATCTCAAAACGCGTTGATAATGCACGAACAAATGAATCGAGTGAAAAATCATGAACATGATACGGAGTTGGCCCCATTTTGTTGGGGGTTGATACTACTAACATCGCTTGTGGTTTAAGAACACGATGAAACTCTGCAAGCAACTCTTCTGTTTCTTCAATGTGTTCGATTGTTTCGAAGCTCGCAATCAAATCAACGGTATCAGTATCAATAGAGGTATTAGTCGCAGACGCGCAATGGAACTCGACATTCTCCTTTGAATGTCTTCGTTGAGCGAATTCGATTGTTTCAAGATCAATATCGACACCAGAATATTTCTGAACATCAAGACTTGCAAGCAACTCAACACCATACCCAGTGCCGCATGCCAGATCTGCGACGGTATTGAACTTGTTTGAAGCAATAAGATCACTCGCAAGTTCGTATCTTCGTAGATGAAGTTCCGTACGAGCTGGGGGGAGCATATCTAATGATGCATCGTGTCGTTCCCCTCTGTTCTCTAACAGCCATTCGACATCTTGTGCGGACAAATCTGTAGTTTCCTTTAAACGATGTATTGTTGCATCGCGTTGGTAGTCAGCATCATGATTGCCATAGAGTTGAACTATTTGCACATTCTGACTTTGATACTGTTGGCGTACTCTTTGAATGAGTGATTGCGATTGATCTGGGGAAACGAGCACAATTGCTTGGATACTTGCTGGTAAATCAGTAGAATGTGTACCAACTAGTTGAATTCCACCCAATGTACTTACTTGTATTTCTTCAGTGTTAATCACACAAGCGACATTGATTCCAAACCTGACCCAGGGTTGGCGAAGTAAAGGCCTCGCGTAATGGTCGCTTCCATAAAGTGCGATTGAATGAACCCCGGATTCTTTTAGATAAGCTGCTGTTTTTTCAAGGATCTGTAGACGCAATTCTTCTATGCCCGAAAGCATTGGAGATGAAGGATTATCCATGTGTCTATGAAACGCTGCAATTTCATCTGAATTCATCGATGTAGTGGACATACACATAGCATAGCAAATCTCTCATGAATATGCCTTAATCTCAACTCATCTGATCACAATATGATTTGTTCCAATGAATGATAAAATCTTACACGGTTGATTGATTCTGGAAGGAATATGAGCGATTGATCAAACATCTCTTTTTCATATTGCTTTGATGAAATAAATATTGAGTGCAAGCTTGCAGCAACTTTCGGCGAGAGTTCATTTGGATGAACCACAGGGATTCCATGGGACAGTTCATTTACTACAGCATGATCATCAAAAATGAATTGTGGTGTGTGTGTTATCCCTGAAAACTGAAGCAATCGTTGAGTATGAAATCCATTTCCATATATCGCATACCTTGCACCATTGAGTTGTTCTACTCTCATTCTAAACACCTCAGGCGCTCGCAACTCTTCATCACTCCACTTGACTGATCGCACCACTAATCCTTTTTGTCGGCTACCTTTGAGTTGTTTATATAGTTGAAAATCATCCTCACTACCTCTTAGGAGAACCATTGATTTATGAGAATCTTGGATACATTGCCCCTGTGAATAACTCTTCGCGTTTACTAACCCTGAAGACAAAGTGGTATACCCATTCTCTGAATCAGAAAAGCTTTGAAGCTCTTTGAGAACATTCTGAACATGAGAAAGATTATACGGACAAGATTGAGTTAAATAGAATGGCAATTTAGTCTTAACAGCATACATGAAGGCTTCAACTTCGCATTCATGAATGAGAAGACAATCAACATCTTTGATTTCGTTCAACTCGGTGTGAGACCATACCTTTTTCCCAAGAAACTGTGAGTCGGATCGTGCATCTGCCAATACAAAACCTGCAATTTGTTCCTCATATTGATCAACGAGCTTCACTAAATCTGGTGTCGGTATTCTCGAAGTAACAAAGCAAATCTCTGTATATCCTTTACCTAATATTTTCTCGAATTGCGTGATGTATTCGGATTCTGTGATTTTGCACTGTACTTCAACAACTGGAATATTCGATTTAGATTTATCAGTAGAATCAACAACCATCTGCATTAAAGAATTAGTTACTCTTTGCGATGCGCTTTTGTAACTGTAGTGTTGTTGTATTGACGCTTGAACATCTTCACTTGTGAAATCAGGAGCAATCATCGAGTCAATCACTTCACCAACTCTCTGGTCAACATTGACCTTACGGCCTTCGAGTATTGATTGAATCGAATCATGTGCAATCTGATTCACTTCACAATCTAGACCATTGAGCCTTTTCATTAAAGCTTGATCCTCTGTAGACTCTTGATCAGAAATCGGATTCCATACCCACGCAGAAGGAATCCACAACGGCCATGGATGTGGATGGATGATCGCAGTCGGTTTCGATGCAAGTATCGATTCGATTGCAAAAGTCGATGCGGTGGTCATCACGAACTCAACCGAATCTAATGCAGAAGCAATTGGAGATAAATCATTTTGAACATTCAGTATGTCAGCATACTCTGGAGAGATTCTCCATACGACATGAATCCCTCTCTGCTTAAACTCTCTCATCAAGATATCAAGGCTTTGGATGACTCGAGATCGTGATTCATTGCTACATGCAGGATTATTGGCGGTGGCAATGAGCACCCCACATCTATGAGTTTCAGACTTCTGCTGCAAAATTTTTAACTCAGAATTGAATACATCAAATCTAGGAAGTCCTGTAGCGATGACTTCATTCCCCATTGCTTGAAGTATTCTTTGATCATGTTCACTCGCTGCAAACACGACATCCGATGGGGCAGGTTGAAGAAAATGCGACCCGCTCAATGAATTGAGGAATGTATTGGAATATTCAACTATGCCATCCATTTGAAGCGCAACCGATACTGAACATCGTGTTGCAAGATTGTAGATTTCCTTTGAATTGTAATTTGCTCCATCTACATGAAACAAAACATCAATCTTCTCAAGCATTCTTTGAGTAATGGAAAGCGGAGCTCTATGTTGTTCTACTTCAAGGAGCGCGTTGATTCCAACGGTTTGTAAAGAATCAACCACTTGACCATAGTGATGCGCTGACGAACAAAGTGATGCAAGAAGAACGCGTCCCCTAATACCATTGTCGTTTTTTGAACCATCAATCACAACTGAATCCTCTAACTTAATCTTCCGACTTCATTGTATCAACAAATGGATTTGGAAGTTCAAATTTAAAATCCCCAGCGAATCAAAATAGCTGGGGATCGGGATGCTAGTTGAAGTTGTTCTAGGATTTAAAGAAGAGAGCAAATGAACATTTTCGTCTCTTGATAAGAGATCAAGGAATTTTTGTTAACGAGATTGTGATTCGTTTTCCACTTTTATCTGCGAGAATAATCGTTCTTGCTTTACCATTGATTTTAATCAGCTTCCATCGATCATCGATCATATCACCAATAGAACAAGCTTTTGAGTTAATGATTGCGAGTGGATTTTTAGGGTGTGGCAAAATTGATGTGACATGAATTTCTGAGACTTCATTAAGCATTTGTGGTGCAGGCTCAATTACTTGCTCAAAAGGATCCTGGTATTGAAGTTCTGATAAATCCTCAAACCAGAATGGCGATTCAATATATTCGTCCTTTGCTAATCCATTTGAACTGTTGGCTTCAATAAAGTGATCACTTTGAAAACTCATAAACTGTGGTGTGTTTTCAGGAATGCTGGAAGCATTTGATTGTGAAGTCCCTTGTCCAACGAATCTTGCTCCTGCCATAACCGTTCCGGGTAGAACAACTCCAGCGATCACATAAACAGTAGAAATTTTTAGCTTATTCATTATCTGCTCCCAGTCCTATACCTGAATCCGTTGAATCATCAAAGGAGGCTGCAATTGCTGTTGGATACTCTGTAAGTTCGTATGTAGAAGCTTGCAAGATAAGACGTGCATTGTCACTTGCCACTGGAATAACTCGAAAAGAATCGACCTTTGCCATATTCATGGAAGTGCTGATATCTTCAATGTATCGAACAATTCCATCATATGGACCTGAACATTCAACTCGAAACTCACTCGTTTGGAGCGTGATCATTTTTTCTGGATCTTCTTCAATATTTGAAGAAGTCGCGGTTCGAAGAGGTTCAATCCGTGCAACAGTTAATCCAAAGGATTCTGCTGAATCTTGTAGGAGCTTATGAAGATTAACTTCTTGCTCCACACTAAGTTGATCAAATATTTTCGTCCGTACTTCATCCATCTGAGCAACTGAACTCTCTACCTGAGAGTTATACTTCGAGATCAACTCTTCACCTTGCTCAACACGGTTTTGTTGTAACACATTCTGTTGCGTCAATGAATGAAGTTTCTTTGATTGAGATCCTACAAAATAAAACCATATCGCAGCGAGTACCATTGATACCCCGATGAGTTTTATCATGAAGTTTTTTTGAATATCTTGATTCATGGCATCTCCTGTCTCGTCATATTGTTAGGATCAAGTATCAAAGATTCGTAAGGTAGAGGGATCTCATCAAGTGTTACTTTCATAGTAAACTTTCTACCCCACTGATCTTCTCCTACATTGACTCTGGATGTTGCGCCCAGTTTTACATGAGTGACAACTTCAATACTCGATAAATCATTGACAAATCTATTTAAAGAGTATCCCGAACTTTTTTCAGTCTCAGCGACAGCAATCCCATTGATTTCGAAGTATGGAGAACCAAGCGTGTTTTCTCCACGCAGTTCTAAGATCCGTACTGAGTCTGGTTTGAGATTTGACAACTCTCCCAAGAAAAGATGCCACTGTGGGACACTCTCAACTGTTTCGGTTACCAAACTTGACACATCACTAATAAAATGTGACATCATTACCGTTGAATCCATCTTGTTTTGAAACTCATTTACTGCTAACAATCGAGGAGCATTTTGACTCATCATCTCTCGAGTATTCGCATTATTCGATGTCGTTACAAGGTATTCTGCACCCATAGCAACAAGTGCACACGCTGCACCAACTGTAAGACTCCGCGTCAACATTGAACTCGTCTTTGCGTTCTGTGCTATTACTGGAAGTAGGCCATCAAAACCTGAACTGTTATGTACAAGGTAACTCTCAAGTGTACCTCTACTGAATGCAACTAACGGTGTACAACCTTCCAATGAAGGATCTAGTTTGATCTTCATATCAATATGTTGTGAAATTGCTTTGCTCATATGCTGAATTGAACCACCTGGGCCACACAACAGAAGATTTTTAGGCATCTCAATACCACCGAGACCGAAACGGAAAGTTTGTTTTACTTCAATACAGAAGCGCTGAAGAACTGGAGCCAAAATCGGTAGTACAGTCGAACGCAAATGGATTCCATCAACTTCATCGTTTGTCATTGGAATACCATGTTCAAAGAGCATGAGAGATGACTTTTTCGCAATTTCCTCAATCTGATGTTGCTCAAGTTCACCTTCATTATGCTCTTGAGCATGATCAAGTAGAACTTGTTGATAGCCTTCGATCAGTTTTCGATACCCAATCTCTGCAGAGCGAATCAACTTGAGTCCATCTTCAGTTGCATACGCCATTACACTCACGTCTGCGCCCAAGTAGAAAACTGCAGTTTCTGGCTCTGTTTTCGCTGCGATTGACGCAACGGTTTCCATAACCGCAACACTGGTTGGGATGAATGTGTCAACTTTCACATTTGATCTATTCAACCATGCATATAAAGCTCGTAGTTGCTCTTCACGTTCACTAAACACGAGTGTCATTGTTGAATCAGTGTTTGATGAACTGTTGTTAAGGACAAATGATTCAACTGGATCGATCATCCCGATGCTTTCACGAATCTTCGCCGTTGCTGCATCAATTGCTGATGAACCAGTTAGGTTAAACTTATGAACTTGTTGAGATAAAGTGTTTGAATGATAAATCACTGTAGCAGGCGGAGTTGATCGGAAACCAAACCGCGAGATCAGTTGTCGAAGAGGTTGATCCAGACGCTGAAGGTCTTGAAGAGAACAATCGTTTTTTTGGAGTTGATCTATTTCAACTTGCTCCGATTGAAGGATCCGTCCTTTTCGAACCTTAGCTGCACTTAGCGAATCTGGCGCTAAGCTGATAATGAGTTTGTAGCCGCTGTTGTTCATTTGTAGTTTCCCCAGAGTGCTAATTCACTTACACCCTAATTTCGGTTTTATATGTCAAGACCTTAGTTATCGTTCGATACAAATCGTACATCGATGGTTATTCGGTCGTAAATGAAATCCGCCGACGAGCATCTCCACTGACCCCTTCGACAATTGCGATAGGTTGTGACTCAGGAGTTTGTACAAAGAAGATTTGCTGGCCATTGAGTTGAATCGAAGTGCCCTCAGTAGGCATTGTTGATTGTCCTATAACCCCATTCATAAGAATTATCCCCCCACTCTCGGCCGCATAAAATGCTCTAACGGTTTCAACTCGAAGTGTTGCTATGTCTGATTCATCGCGAACTGGACGCACTGACCCGGCCACAACCAAAGCCAAAATTGCCATGATTACGACGAGAACAATGAGCACCGTACCTCTGCGTGATGATTTAGATACTGTCATGTTCAACCTACTCCTGTCCAATCCATACACGAGGGAAAACAACTGCGGACATAGTCACATTATCCGTTGTTAATTTAATTCCGAATCGATGAGTGGTTGATGGCGTTAGTGAGCTACTTGTAACTCCATCATCTGCAAAGTATTGGATTTCAAACAATTCCACATCAAAGCATAGTGGAACTGGTGAACTTCCAGGCACGAGCATCTCAAGCGTTGTTCCTGTCAGTTGTAATCCTGATCCATCAGAAAACTCAACTGAGGAACTTGTCGCACTGGTTATTCCAACACCAGAGTTGTCTGTACCTATTGGAGCTTCCCGGATAACTCTGAGTATGCGATCGATTGCAAACCCTGCACGCTCTGTTGAACTACGAACTTGACGTGAAACTGTATAAGATTCAGACGCTGCACTCATCACAGGCATGAGCGTTACACTGATAACAGACATTACAACAATCGCGGCGAGAAGCTCGAGGATTGTAAAAGCATGCGCAGGATGTGATTTATACCTTTTCATCACATCTCCGAGAGCATTATTGAAGTAGGCATTTGATAGGAAGTAGTTGATGCTGAAGTGAATCCAACATTCACAGTTACCGTACGGAATACATTTTCACTTTCAGTCTCTGACACCAATCCATCGGAAGCGACAAGTGCTCCAATAGTGACTGAGTACTTCAACCCCACACTTGTATACGGTTCTGTCAAAGTTGACAATCGCTCAAAGAGACCTGTTGATACGGTATTCAGATATGCATTGGAATCACTAAGTGCTTCAAATCCCAATGAAGGATCTGTGCTAGTCATATCTGCAATAATCGTTTCGAGAACAACTGTTGTTAGATACGTTGCGCGTGTTGTATTTACTGCATCCACTCGGCCAGCAGATGCTGAGTCCATCAAGTTAAGTGTTGGAGGTACTGCAATCGCAAGAACCACGACAGCAATCACTACTTCAATAAGTGTGAATCCTTGCACAACTCTATGGCAAATTTTAGCACTTGATGATCTAGACATCACTGTACCTCCATCGCACCAGAGTATGGGTACACTATAATTTGTTCTCTAGAGCTGAGTGTGATCGTTGCTGTTTCTGTGTTGAGTGAAGCGAAAGAACCAGACTCACTTCGAGTATGAGGTGTAGCCTCGTAATCGAACCAAATTGTTCCTGATCCACTATCGCCGTCACCGTTAATCATGGACAGAATCGTGACTCCTGGATAGACAGTTGGCAAATCAACTGAACGTTCACCATTAGTCAATGGATCATATGTAATTTCAGTTTCACCTAAGCTATTGATCTGTACCAATCGAACAACATGAGTGGACAAGTTCACTTCAAGCCCATATGGCATTCCTGATGCAACTGAACGGCCTTTAGCAACTTCAATCATCCGCACAAGATCATCTCTCGCAGCGCCTTCTCTCATCGTAGTGATATTACTCATTGCGGGTAATACCGAAACAGAGATGATCCCCATGATCACAACAACGATCATGAGTTCAAGCAGAGTGAAACCACTCTGCTTGAATCGAAGCTTAGATTTGTAATCTTTTTGGATCATCACAGTTCGTTTGCGGTTTTTGTTCCACCACTACCATTTGATACACTGGTCGTGTCGCTGTTATTTGAATAGAAAATTGCAACTGGTGGTGTAGATGCATTATTCACATAGTAATTCCAACCAGCTGTTGTTGGATTCACAACTGATCTTGCTAATGCTTGAGTCTGATTGACTGCCTGGACGCTTCCCACACCTGAATACGGGTTTGTGGGAAGATCAAATTTAAGCACTGACCCATCTCCTAGCTGTGATAGTGTTGGATATGGAGAGTTTCCCTGGATAACTGCACTTGTTCTGTAAGTTGCAATTGATGAACGAACTCCAGCAACAACACTCTGTACCGCAGATGATTTTGCGTCCTCACTTGCTGTCGCGAACTTAGGAATTGCTACAGCTGAGAGAATTCCCAGAATGACAACGACGATGAGAACTTCAATGAGAGTGAATGCGTTATTTGTTGTATTTTTCATAGGTTTCCTAGTTATTTGTTGATGCTAATCATCTGCCACATTGGTAGAAACACGGACAGAGCGACGAGTAAAACAACGCCGGCCATCGCGATTGTGATCATCGGTTCGATAATGGTGTTGATGTTCTTTGCAAGATGATCAGATTGGCGATCATAATGTCGAGCAATAATTTTGCCCGCCCTGGCCAACTCTGTTGCATCTTTACCTGATCCGAACAATCTTCGAGCAAAGTTAGGCAAACCCGTAGCACTATTGATGACATCAGGTAGTGCTTCTCCGGTTCGCATCCGATCACACATCCGGACACATTCATCTTGGAATACTGGGCGCCCGGTAGAGCTGCCTGCAATTTCAATTGCTTCGATGACTTCAATACCCGATTCAAGACCAATTCCCATTACTCGACTAAATCGAGCAGTAGTAACAGCAGTAAACATCGAGCCTATATATGGCAACTTATGGAGAAATATCTCAATCCGGAATCGGCCTACTGGGTTCTTCCAGGATTTTCTGAGTGCGATCGCAGCGGCAACTGCAAGCCCAAAATACATCCACCAGTACTGTGTGAGAGATGCACCCATCGAACGGATAACCCGTGTTGTGATAGGCAATTCAACACCGTTTGCTTCGAAGATGACTGCAAACTTTGGAACAACGAAGATAACGATCACACCCATTGCCAAAGTCACAAAACAGATAACGATGATTGGATATGACAATGCTCGTTTGATCTGTTGACCTGTCTCAATATTCCGCTCAAGCATATCTGCGAGATGTGAAGTAACAGGTCCAATTTTCCCAGTCTTTTCTGCAGAACGGAGAGTCTCAATATAGACATCCCCAAACACATTCTCATACTTTGAAAAAGCAACCGTGATCTTTTCGCCTGACTCAATCATGGATGCGATATCAATAACCATATCTCGGAGAACAGGATTCTTTTCGTGTTCACCAATCGACATTAAACCACGAGCAATCGGAATGCTTGCTTCAACGAGCACATTCATTTCTCGCGTGAGGGTTGCAACTTCTTGCTTTGTCACTTTACCCTTGCGTGCACTAAAAATACTTGCGCTCGACTCTTTTAAAGAGAGCGGGACGAGCCCTTGCTCTGTCAGCAAGTTGATCGCAGATTGCTCAGAAACTGCATCAATCTTTCCAGATTTTCGTGCGCCCGAATCATTGATTGCTCGATATTTGAAAGTTTTCGACATAATCAATCCTTCTCAATCAAGCACTCAGCTTGTACGATGCTCCATCAGGGTCTGATGAAATTTTAATATCAATGGTTGCGTGTAGTTTTCTTACTTCATCGATGCTTGTAAGTCCAAGCCTTGCTTTTTCGATTCCATCTTCAAGCATTAATCGCATACCCTGTGATCGTGCAACTTCATATATCTCGTTTGCAGAAGCATTCTGTTCAATCAGGTTCCGAACATCTTTAGTTGCACAAAGCAGCTCATAGACACCAATACGTCCCTTGTATCCCAAACTCATACATTTAGCGCAGCCTTGCCCCTTCATAAAGGAATCATGCTTCCCGAGCTTAATTCCGAGCTCTGCGAGTGCATCATCAGAAGGAGTTTCTTCAACACAACATTCACAACAAACTCGACGCACAAGCCGCTGTGCCATCACTCCGAGCAATGCGTTGTTGATTGCGAATGCTGGAACACCAAACTCAAGCAATCTAGGAATCGCACCGATTGCTTCGTTCGTATGAAGAGTTGAAAAGACCAAATGCCCAGTCAAAGCTGATTGAACTGCAATCTTTGCAGTTTCAGGATCTCGAATTTCTCCCAAGAGAATCACATCCGGATCTTGACGCAGCATCGATCGCAATGCACTAGCAAAAGTTAAACCAATCTCTGCATTCGCTTGGACTTGTCGAATCAATGGTAATCGAATTTCCACCGGATCTTCAATCGTCATAATGTTTCTATCAGGAGTATTGATCTCATTCAGCGCTGTATACAGGGTTGTTGTTTTACCAGATCCTGTAGGTCCAGTTACAAGAATAATCCCGTGAGGTTTCGCGATCATTTGTCCAAATGCATCAGACACATCCAAAGGCATACCCAAGTCTTTGATCTGCCCGATCGCACTTGCAGTTGAGAGCAATCGCAATACTGCATTCTCTCCATGGATTGTTGGTATGATGCTTAAACGAACATCGATTGCAACACCGTTGTGTTTGAAACGAAATTTTCCATCTTGAGGCCGACGAGTCTGTGTCACATCCAGATGCGCCATAACTTTCAATCGTTGAATCAACCCCTCATGCATAGACAGCTCAGGACCGCGATGAGATTGCAACACGCCATCGACTCGATATCTGAGTAGTAGAGTTTTTTCATCTGGGTTAATATGAATATCACTCGATCCCATCTCTGCTGCAGAGAATAGAATCTGATTAACTGCAGCCACCACTGGTTGCTCTGCAATATCAACATCTATATCTTCCACGCCTTCAACTACCTGAGAAGATCCTGAATCGAGTGTATATGAACGCGTAATCAGCATTCGCAACTGCATTGCATCACAAACAACAGGATCAATTTGCTTTTTGAGTATCTGGCGCAACTCATCAATTGCTTGGAGATCGAGTGGATCTTCCATTCCTACAGTCGCAATATCACCAAGGATAAAGAGTGGGAAAGCTCGCAATCGTTCAGAAACTGATTTTGGCATACATCGCGATTGACGAATATCGATATCAAACTTGGTTAAATCCGTAAATGGATATTCACAAATTGATGCTTTCACAACTGCAACATCTGTTGTCGAGACATAGCTCGATCGGATGACTGCTTCGTCGAAGTCCATCTCTTGCTCTTGGGTTACTGCACGAAGCTTCTCTGCGTCAACTTGAGTTAACTTCTCTGCTTCGATTAATGCCTGGATGATAAACTCAGAAGAATCAAGCATTGTGACTGCCCTCGCTTTCATCTTGATCGCTCATATTCAGTAGCTGCTGAATCATCGATTCGACAGCTTTTCGACTCTCTTCATTCAACTCTGAAAAAGCGCAACCAATCAGGTATGTTGGATTTCGATCAGTCATTTGAACTCGTTTGACGCTCATCTCACACTGGATCATGGCTTCGCCATTTGGGTCTCCAATCTCAGGAATTTCAATTTCCAGATTGAGTCCACGTGCAAAGAATGATTCTGAAACAAACCCAACACCACCTTCACCAAAGTCGACAATGTCGATCTTGATCCAGCGATTGTCGTCTCCAACGCCTTTGGCGAACTGCACCTGATCAACATGAGCCATCGCCACGCGCACCTTGCCTGGGATCGATATCTCAAATCGCTCTGATCGTCGCACTATGAGCCCGCTGTTGGACATTTTCATTTCTCCAGATGTAGTCAATATTGACTTTGTAGGGGTTATCCACCCATGCGATCGGCCAATTGGAGTACCAACTCAATCTTGAATAACGAATTTGCAAACGATGATCGAATCTGAACAAATGTACCCATTCGTCTTTTATTTGGGACTGTACATAAACTTCACCGATATCAGGCTTGTTTGCCCGATTTTGGTATCTATACTTAGATGTTCAGAGAAATCGGATCTGAGCAATCCCTGTTTGGGACATTTTTTACAATAGTAAGGTTAACGACATCTTTGTCGTTGATCTGGATTCGTAACCAAAGCGCCCTCGAGCAGTTTCCGATTATGCTGCCGGTGCCGCTGACAAGGAACGGATAAGTATCATGGCCAATACGCTCGTACAAGATCTCATTGAATCAGGAATCCACTTCGGACAGCGCTCAAGCAGCTGGAACCCGAAAATGACGCCGTATATTTACGGCCGTCGCAATGGAATCCACATCATCGACATCAAAGAAACCGTTAAAGGTTTGTTGCTTGCTCGCAAATTTATTACCAAGACTGTTTCAGGTGGTAAAGACATCTGTTTCGTAGGCACCAAGCGCCAAGCAAAGGGTGTGATCGAGCAACGCGTAGGCGATGTCGAAATGCATTATGTTACTGAACGCTGGCTCGGTGGTACTCTCACAAACTTTGGTACGATTCGCAGCCGCCTCAAGAGACTCGAAGAGCTCGAAGCAATCGAAGCAGAAGACAACTTTGAAAGCTACTCAAAGAAAATGGAATCACAACTTCGTCGTGAGATGCGTAAAATCAAGCGAAACCTTGATGGCATCCGCAGAATGAACAAGATCCCTGGTGCTGTTGTTGCTATCGATGTTAATCGTGAAACCACTGCACTTCGTGAAGCACGCAAGCTCGGAATTCCAACAATCTGTTTGATCGATACCGATGGCGATCCTGACATGGTTGATATCGCAATCCCTGGTAACGACGACTCAATGCGTTCTATTGATGTGATCGTCCGCGAGCTTTGCAAAGCAATCGCAGATGGCAAGCAAGGACGTGCGGAATCCTCAAAGGGTCGTGAAGAGTCAACATCATCTGATTCTGCGACTCCTCGTCGATCAAGCCGTGCTCAGTTCCGTGCCGATAGTTCAGCTGATGCTTCAACAGAAGCGCCTGCGACTGCAAACGCTGCAGCTCCTGCTGAGTCTTGAATCTGTAACCTATTGAAATATCCCGAGTGATTGATTACTCAATACTCGGCTGTCAAACTAAGTTATCACCAAACAAAGAGATGTACACCATCTCGTCGACTGTTGCCCACATCGGGCGGAGAGTACACAAATGTCGAATATCAGTGCAAAAGATGTGATGAGTCTTCGTAACAAAACCAGCCTCGCAATGATGGAGTGTAAAAAAGCACTCATCGAAGCAGACGGCGATGTTGACAAAGCTGAAATCCTGCTTCGCAAGAAGCTCAAAGGCAAAATGGAAGCAAAGTCAGATCGTGTTGCAGGCGAAGGCCGAGTAGAAATCGCGGTTTCAGATGATGGTTCTTCAGCTGTTCTTGTAAAAATCAAAGCTGAGACCGACTTCACAGCAAAAAACGAAACTTTCATTAACGCTGTAAAAAACATCGCTCAGATCGCGCTCAAGTCAGATGCAGGTAGTATTTCACCAACTGAAGAAATGAACGCGGCGATCGATGAACTTCGAATCACAACTGGTGAGAACATCTCAATCGACAAGATCGAGAAACTCAGCGGCGAAGCGGGCAAGACAACATACGGCACCTATGTTCACCATGACGGCAAAACCGGATCACTCATCCAGGTTGAAGGCGAAATCGGTGACGATGTCCTTAAACAACTTGCAATGCATATCACAGCTGCAATGCCTCGTCCACTTGGACTCACATCTGAAGATATCCCATCTGAACTCGTCGAGAAAGAACGCAAGTTCAGAATCGAACAAGCAATGGAATCAGGAAAGCCTGAGCAAATTGCAGAGAAGATGGTTGAAGGCGGAATGAAGAAGTTCTTCTCTGAGGTTGCACTCCTAGAACAACCGTTCGTAATGGAACCTTCCAAGAAGATTAGCGATCTCGTCGGTTCAGCACAAGTGTCGAGCTTCCGCCGCTGGGCAGTCGGCGAATCAGACGATTAAGCAACTCTCCGAATTCACAAAGTCAATTCCACTAAGAACCCGCACATGCGGGTTCTTTTTTGATACACTCTCAAATATTCATACTTAGGAAATCATGATGAGCACATCTATCGAAAAATACACCATTCGCAGAAAATTCTTAAAACTATTCGGAGCAGCTTTCCATGTCTATGACGAACATGGATCAGTGATTGGGTATTGCAAGCAAAAAGCTTTTAAGCTCAAAGAGGACATCAGGCTCTATACAGATGAAGGTATGAGTGAAGAACTCCTGTCTCTCAAAACTGAGAGCATTATCGATTTCGGAGCTTCGTACTCTGTCACAATGCCTGACGGATCATCAATTGGAACTCTTCGCCGAAAAGGTATGAAATCTTCATTCGTCAGGGATGAATGGATTATTTATGATCAACAAAGCAACGAAATCGCGATTATTCAAGAGACTGGATCAATCGCTCCACTTGCACGACGATACATTGAATACTCATCGATACTTTTTCCCCAACGCTATCTTGTCAAGAGCACTACGTCTGAGAAGACTATCTCAAAGTTTCGGCAACATTTTAATCCGATTATTTTCCGTCTAGGTGTATCAATTTTGGAAGAAGATGAGCAACTTGACGATTTACTCTTGTTAGGGGCCGCTTGTCTAATCTCTGCAATTGAAGGACGACAAGATTAAACATTTCAAAAGCTCAAAATCAAAGGACTTAAAAATGGACCATCTGATATCACGAAGAAAAGCATGTGTAGGACTCGCAGCTGCAGGAGTTACGAGCGCTTTGATTACGAATCCTGCGAGCGCCAAAGCAACTGCAAGAATCTTGACTCAAGACGATTTGGGATGGGATAAAGCGAATAAAAAATATACACTTCCCCCACTGCCTTACGCTTACGATTCTCTAAAAGCAGTCATTGACGAAGAGACTATGAGGATTCATCACAATAAACATCACGCAGGGTATGTTCGTGGACTCAATAGCGCGCTAAACAAGCTCAGAGCGATCAGATGGGACGAGAGCGACGCAGATCTTATCCAACACTGGCAACGCCAGTTGAGTTTCCACATGGGTGGTCACATCAATCACACTTTGTTCTGGAAGGGCATGCTATCTGAGTTTGACGGCGGAGGAGGGCAACCTAAAGGCAACTTACTAGCTGTCATTAATCGTGACTTTGGATCGTTTGGCAAGTTTACCAAACAGTTCAAACTCGCGGCTACGAAAGTAGAAGGCTCAGGATGGGGCTGGCTCGTATATGAACCCATGTCGAATCGATTGATGATCTCACAAATGCAAAACCAACAAGACATGCTCTTTGCAGGCGCGATCCCGCTGTTGGGAGTTGATGTTTGGGAACACGCTTATTATCTTAAATACCAGAATCGACGAGCAGATTATGTTGAAGGGTTCATGCGGATTATCAACTGGGAAGAGATTTCCAGACGATTCGAATCTGCCCGTTAAATCTCCTACATAACTAGTGAGTAAAGAAAAAGCCCCGTGAATCACACGGGGCTTTTTAAATGATTCAGGAATTGTTTACCCAACATGCTTTGGATCAAATGCGTCTTGGAGTGCATCAGTCAAGATATTGAATGCGAGAACAAGAACAAACATAAAGAAAGTTGCCGCTCCGATCTGCCAGAAGAATCCTGAAACTACTTCAGGTTTAGATTGAGAGATCATAATCCCCCAACTCGCGCCTTCCTTTAAACCCAGACCGAGGAAGGTAAGAACAACTTCACCCTTGATCGCGCCAATGAATAACAACGAAGAGTTAATAAACATCAGGTGCGAAGTATTAGGAATAATGTGCTTGAGAAGGATTCGTGCTTTACTCGCTCCTAGAGCTTGAGCCGCTTGCACATAATCGAGTGATTTGAGTTTGAGTGCTTCGCCGCGAGTAACACGACAAGGTCCAATCCAATAAGTTAGACAAAACGCAACATAGAGTGGGATGAGAGTCCCCTCAAAGATTGAGCCTGTAAACATAAATGCAAGAACAACAAGCAGGACTAAGTATGGGATCGAGCTAAATGTTGAATACAACCAAATCACGAGATGGTCTATGAATCCACCAAAGTATCCAGCAGCAGCTCCGATGATCGACCCAAACAGAACTGCAATGAACGAAACAATGAGTCCAACCTGAATCGCTATCTTCGCAGAATACAATGCCCGAAGCATGATTGACCGTCCCTGTTGATCAGTACCGAGCATCATGCGGAATTTGTAAATAACTCCTTTGATACCAACTGGCTGAGGGAACAACTCGTTGAGGATTGGTTCAACTTCTATAAGTTTCGCATCGACTGCGTTATCAATTCCATCACCAGCAATATCGATCGAACTTTGGATCTCTTGAATCAAGGCAAGGTCATACACAGGATCCAATGGTTCGTAGTCCAACAATGCATCCATTGCATCTACCAAGAGTGATGTATCAATGAGTGCGAGAGGGTCATCTTCTACAGGTGCAATCTCAGAGTACTCTTCTAGATAGTTGATAACATCTTCGAGGGTGTATCCTGTGTCTTCGCATAGATTCTCGAACTCAATACTATCTTGATCAGTTGTGTTTTGTATTTCTTGAGAGAACCCTTCGAGTTTTTCAAGAGCAATGTCAATCTTAACGATCTTTGGTCTGAGTTTTCGAAGCGTATCCTGTTTATCAAATACACTCATCCCTCGTTCGTAGATCTCTCGGAGCTCTTCGATCGGGCGATCTACAACTCGAAGCTCTGCCAACTTGTTTGCTTCAAGAACCTCTTCAAGTGTACGAGCATGCCCATTCTCTACTTCAGCTTGATCCATTTCAACAAAGATTGATCGAACTTGTTCGAAGTAGAACTTCGCTTGCTCTGTTCTCTTAGAAGGCTCTGATGTCATCCCGAAGCCTGGCTCGTTGCTTGCTCCAACACGATCGAGAGCTCGCTCTGGGAGCATCGCGCCCATTACTGGACGATCACTGATGTCAAACAAACCCGTGGTATTCCCCACCGATGAGAGGAACTGCATCGAAATAATCCAGACAAAGAGAATCAGGTATAACGAAATGATTCCCATTGCAATTACGGCGCTGCGATTAGCAAACAACTTACGCAGAGAAGGAGATTCGTTAATGCGATCTTTAATTTTCATGAGAGCCTCACTCTCGGATCTGCGAGTGCGTAGAGCACATCAGTGAGAATGTTTGAGGCGATAAACAATGCGGCGAAGAGAGCCGTAAAGGTCTGGATCACCGGAAAATCCTTTGCGTTGATCGCGTTGATCAATGTCCTGCCCATACCGGGGATCCCGAAGTACACTTCAATCAGAATCGAACCAGTAATCACGAACGGCAATGAAATCATGATCCGAGTAATAATCGGAATCATCGCATTTTTGAGCATGTGTACAAACATGACTCGACGAGTACTCGCACCCTTTGCTCTTGCAGTTCGGATGTAATCTCGTTGAGATTCTTCTACCATGACTGCTCGATAAAAACGAGTGTCATATCCAAGAGCCACAGTCACATTAATCATGACAGGCAACATGCAATATGCAACCCAGTTAGAAGGATTGAAGAAGAACCATCTTGTTGATCCCGCGGATGCATCTACTGATACTTGGAACGGCCAATCAGCAAACCTGAGAGATGGTAAAAAAGCACCCCAGTATTGCCCGATGATGATGTATACAAGAACCGAGATACTCATCCCGATGACTGCGACAAACATCAGGGTTTTATCTGCAAACTTACCACGATTAAATGCGGATATTAAACCCACACAAATCGCAATGCTTGCCGTGATAAACAAAGTCGGGATGGTTACTGCCAAACTGGGTGGAATTGCTTTGAGGATCATCTCCGAAACTGGTAACTGCTGATCCCAACTACGAGTTACTTTTCGAGTCCACTTAGTCGCAGGTTGATCGTCTGCTCGCTCTTCAATCGGTTTCCAGATCAGTGCGAGATCTCTGAGGAAGATTGCGTATTGAACACCGAATGGTTGATCAAGTCCCATATCTTCAGTGAGTAACTGAACCTGCTTTTCACTTGCATTCTTGCCGAG
This sequence comes from Phycisphaerales bacterium, assembly GCA_029213305.1. Taxonomy (GTDB): domain Bacteria; phylum Planctomycetota; class Phycisphaerae; order Phycisphaerales; family UBA1924; genus UBA1924. The sequence continues at coordinate 133,937 of JARGPA010000004.1, read as the reverse complement.
CTGCGCAGAAACCGGATCATTGACCCGGAGCGCAAGCATCACAACGAATACGATACTCAAAAAGACAGGTATATTGTAAAGCGTTCGTCGAACGATATAATTCCACACGTGTGCAGCTCCGGAACCTGATGGATAGGTTTTCCTTCGTCAGTAGAGTTACCGACTGATTGCAGATATCAATCCCTTGCCTCATCGTCGACATCAAGGAACTTGAACCATCCATAATAGCGTTCGGTTGGCTTACAGTTGGTCAACCAAGGGTTGATCAAGTAGAATCGTTCACGAGCCATCCCGCCTACATAAACACAATCTTCGAGCACCATATCCCTCATCTGCTCGTAAATTGCTGTGCGTTCATCGCTTGGACTCATTGTCAAGACTTGCTCATACAGAGCGTCATATTCTGGACGCTTGTAGTTATAGTGATTCGATCCAGGCGATTCATTCGGCCCGTAGAACAATGCAAGGTTGTTCTCAGCATCTGGATAGTCACTTGCCCATGCAAAACCAAACATTGGCGCCTTCTTCTTGTTGATGTTCTCAATCAAAGTGGAGAAATCAAGGAACACAGAATCGAGCTGAATATTTGCTTGAGCGAGTTGGCGCTTGAGCATTTCAGCAACAGAGTTATTCAAAGTGTTTTGAGAAGTCACAAATCGAATCGGAGGCAATCCTTCGCCGTTTGGATACCCAGCTTCTGCGAGTTTCTGATTCGCCATTGAGAGATTCGGTCCACGAGCAGCGGAATCTGAACGATGATTCTCTGGATGACCATCAAGCCCAGGAGGGATAGGTCCGTCGTAGACAATCCGTCGCCCGTTGTAGAAAGTTTTGTTAATCTCTTCTAGATCAATCGCGTATGAGATTGCTCTTCGTAGTGCGATCTTCTCAGGTGTGTATCCACCGAGCAGATCATCTTCCATGTTGAATCCACGGAAAGTAAAATCGAGCAACAGATTTGAGTGAGGACGAATTCCCTTGCGAAGCAAATCTTCATTGAGTTCCTTCGATGCGAGATCAAACGCTTCTGTGTAGTACTCTTCAGGAACCTGAGAATATCCAAGTTTGCCCTTCGAGAACTCGAGCCACATAGGCTGATCCTCAACGAACATAGTAAACTCGATACGATCGACGAAAGGAACTTGTTCTCCGCCTGCTCTGTGCAGACGATTTCGTTTGTCAGCCTTAGACCATTCAGATCGATCTGGGTAGAACACTGGATGATAGTTTGGGTTTCGATTTGCAGTTAATGATTGCTTTGGCACCCATGAATCGAGCACGAACGGCCCCGTCCCAACTGGGTTTCTTGCGAAATCTTCGCCATAGAAATCGACTGCTTCTTGAGCAACGATTGAAGTCTGGAACATCGAAAGAATATAGAGGAACCGATACACAGGTTTAGTCAGTACGATTTCAAACTCAAGATCATTGATTTTGCGAAACCCTTCAACCTGAGCGCTGTAATCAAATTTGTCTGCAGCATTCTGAGTGTCTTTGTACTCATTAAAACCAAGAATGGCTCCATCTAGTAGCCACCAGTTTTCGAGTTGGTATTGATCATCTGCGAGTCGCTTGAGTGAATAAAAAACATCATCAGGAGTAATCAGTCGCCCTTTACCATTTGGGAAACACTCATTATCCTGAAAATACACCCCTGATTTGAGCTTAAAGTGCCAAGTGGTTCCTTCATCTGAAGTCGTTGGCATCTCAGAGAGAAGGAGTGGTTCCATCTCCATAGGGTTCGTGTATTTATTTGTGAGCAAAGTTTCGTAGAATTGAACGCAAGCCATGTTGTCATAAGTAGTTGAACCTTCAATCGGATCAAGACTCTTTGGGCCATCTGTTCGGATTGGCAATTGCATGACTTTGAGATCTTCTGATTCTGAATTACCTGCGATTGCAGATGATCCGAGTAGAAGCCCCCCCGCGGCTGCCATATATAGATACTTTTTAGTCTGAGCCCAAATTGACATCAAAATTCTCCTCATTTCGTGGTATACCAAATACTGTACCAGTTCAAACGATACAGATGGTTCTAACTAGTCTAGGGACTACAGGATCGCTTCGCAAATGATGTTGCGACAAGTTCAATCCGCAGCTTTCCTAACCAATTACAGCGCTTTGAGACCTTATCCTGACGATAATTGCTTGAGATGCCAAATATTCCATCAGATTTTTGTAACGCGACCAGTCTCCGAAGAGGAGATATCGATTATCTCTCATTTGGAGGCTGTAACTATTTAGGGCTTGCTCATCATCCCAAAGTCCTCGCAGCTGCACAACGAGCAGTTGATCAGTATGGACTATCAAGCTCTGCAAGTAGAGAAACGACAGGAAACGCTCGTCCTCATGCTCAACTTGAGTCACAACTCACTACATTTGCAAACCAGGAATCAGGACTCTTAGTTCCTGACGGATACACCGCGAATCTTGCAGCGTTGCAAGGTCTTGAACAACTCGGAGTACAACATGCAGTGATCGATTCACGAGCTCATCCAAGCTTGAAGGATGCTGCGATCCTTGCTCAAATGCAAATTCACACATTCAATCATCTCGATGCAGATCATGCACAATCGATTCTTCAAGGATTGTCTGAACCTGCTGTAGTGTTAACCGATTCAGTGTTTACTACCGATGGCGATCTTGCCCCATCTGAATCTCTGCTTGACATACTCAAAGAAACAGATTGGCTCATCCTAGATGATTGTCACGGTTTTGCCGTTCTTGGGGAACAAGGCCGTGGGATATCGAACTATCTCAATCTTGAATCGAAACAACTGATCATTACAACAACTCTTGCAAAGGGACTCGGGTGTGCAGGTGGTATTGTCATGGGTAACTCAATCCCAGTCGAAGCTGCACGCAACTATTCGATCGCATACCGATGTACCACTCCAGCATCACCTGCACTTGTCTCTGCAGGGCTTGAAGCTCTCAATCTTTTGCGCACTGATTCACAACTTAACTCAAACTTAAATCGAAACATTGTGCTTATCCGTCAAGCTCTACGATCACTTGATATAGATGCACACGATCTACCAACCTGTATCTTTGCGTTTACGATTGGTGATGAAACGAACATGAAACGATTGGAAAAGAATCTACTCGACCAAAGGATTATTCTACCTTTGATGGAGTATCCCAATGGACCTGCCCCAATCTATTTCAGGCTTTCAATTAACGCTTCGCATACCCCTGATCAGATTCATTATTTGAAAGAATCACTTTCAAATGCGATGAATACACAACCCCGCGGAGCACTCGCGTGAACAACCATCTCCAACAACGTCTTGAATTCGCATTACAAGCAGCAAGTGAATCTTCCAAAATAACTCTTGAGTACTTTGGATCTCAAAAACTGGGTGAGAACACAAAGTCTGATGGATCCCCTGTCACTATCGCGGATCGGAATTGCGAATCTGATCTGCGTGCACGAATATCGGAGATTTATCCCGATGATTCAATCCTCGGCGAAGAGTTTGGACACAAAGTCGGATCTTCCGAATACGAATGGGTAATTGATCCGATCGATGGAACCATCTCATTCATCCACGGCGTCCCACTCTATGGAACAATGCTCGCTTGTTTGCAAAACGGCAAACCAGTCATCGGAGTCATTGTCATGCCTGCTCTTGATGAAGTAGTTTACGCTGCAGTCGGATGTGGATGTTGGCATCGCCAAGGTGCGAACACTCCCACACAAGCATCCGTTACGAAAAACTTATCACTCTCAGAATCAATGGTGAACACAACTTCAATAAGTTATTTCGATACACCTCCACTCCGAAATCTTTACGATCAACTTGATAAACGATCGAAACTCTTCCGAGGATGGAGTGATTGCTACGCATGGGTTCTTCTTGCAACCGGACGCGTCGATGCAGTAGTTGAACCGGTCCTAAGTCTTTGGGACTTCGCTGCTGCAATACCAATCGTTGAAGAAGCAGGCGGAAAATGTTCAGACTTTGCAGGGAATGAATCAACTGAATCTGGTGAGCTCATTGCGACTAATGGACTCATACATGACGAGCTTCTGGGATTGATCTCTGATTTTCGATAGTCTAGAATTTGAGTTTCATGCTTTTTTTCGATCAAATTCAATCGTTGTAAATGTCTAAATACCCCTTATTTGCTTAAATTCGAGCATCATATTCTCATATTTCTTCCATATATTCCATTGACTGGGCTAGGATTGATTGCATCGCCATCCGGTGTTGCGGTCGACGAAGAAGATGCCCGACTCTCTCTCTCGATATAGAAATGACTCACGGGCATTTGGAAGACAGCAATGCTGAACTTGTATGTAGGGAACCTCCCGTACTCGATGAATGATCAAGAACTCAACGAACTGTTCACACAGATCGGCGAGGTTCAATCTGCACGCGTCATGAGTGACCGTGAAACCGGCCGCTCACGCGGATTCGGTTTCGTAGAAATGGCAGACAACGATGCCGGACACGAAGCAATCGAAAAGCTCAATGGCCAAGATGTTGACGGCAGAGCACTCGTAGTAAACGAAGCTCGTCCTCGCGAAGAGCGTCCACGCGGTGGAGGCGGATTCGGTGGCGGCGGCGGTGGTCGCGGTGGTTACGGCGGCGGCGGCGGCGGCGGAAACCGTGGCGGCGGCGGCGGTGGTGGTTACGGCGGCGGCGGCGGTGGAAACCGTGGCGGCGGCTGGTAAATCAATCGCTGAATAAAACTATAAAACCGCTTCGCTTAGAAGCGGTTTTTTTATGCCCATTCATAATGAATGTAGTCCAATAATGAATCTAGTCTTCTGCTAATCAAGGCTTTATCGTAAAGTGAATTTGAATATGATCGACATGATCGATCCATTTGCCTAAGATCCCTCGCACCATGGACGATCGGGATCATGGGCATTCAATCACGCCGGTGGCGTTAAAGAACCAAAGCGTTCTTTGTCATTCCGGTTTTCACGGGCACCCGATACCCGAATACTCCGGATAAAGAAATAAACACATATGAATTTTACTGAACTAAGGCTCGCTGAGCCCATCGTTCGCGCGGTATTAGACCGCGGGTACTCAACCCCTACACCTATCCAAGCGCAAGCAATTCCAGTTGCGATTGAAGGCCGGGATATCCTCGGATGCGCCCAAACTGGTACAGGAAAAACCTGTGCTTTCGCGCTCCCGATTCTTCATCGCCTTTCAGACTCGAAAGCAGGAAGAGGCAAAAGCCGAGGCAGTCATCAGAGTCGAGCTCCTCGAGCATTAATTCTCTGTCCTACTCGTGAACTAGCAATGCAGATCTTTGACAGCTTTGTTGGGTACGGCAAGCATCTCAAACTTCGTCACTCAGTTGTTTTCGGAGGTGTAAGCCAAGGCAAGCAAGTCCGTGAACTCCGCGCGGGGGTAGATGTTCTTATCGCAACCCCTGGTCGTCTCTTAGACCTGATAAATCAAGGGCACATTGATCTGAGTAAAATTGAGACTCTCGTGCTAGATGAAGCGGATCGCATGCTTGATATGGGATTCATTACAGACATCCGTAAAGTAGTGGACATGCTTCCCCCTGAAGGGCAGACTTTGTTCTTCTCTGCGACGGTTTCATCTGAAATCAGAAAACTCGCATCATCGATTCTTCACGAACCAGTTCGAATTGAAACCGCGCCTGAATCTTCAACCGTTGATGCAATTTCTCAAAAGATCTACTTTGTAGATCGTGATCGAAAACCAGAACTTCTGCAACGCTTACTCAGCGAACAAGAAGTTGGTCGTTCATTGGTCTTCTCACGAACCAAGTATGGCGCTGACAAACTTGTCAAAATGCTTCGAAGGTTCAATATGGATGCAGAAGCAATCCATGGTGATAAAACTCAAAATGCTCGTACAAGAGCGATGAGACGATTCAAATCAGGATCCACAAAGATCCTAGTCGCAACTGATATCGCATCGCGTGGTATTGATGTTGACGAAATCACCCATGTTGTCAACTTTGATATGCCTATCGATCCAGAAACCTATGTCCACCGGATCGGACGTACAGCGCGTGCTGGAGCTACAGGTGTTGCAATCTCTATGTGCGACATGAGCGAAGTTGGAATCTACCAATCGATCATCCGACGAACAGAAGCAAAGATCGAAGTCGCAGAGGATCATGAGGATCTGACATTCGAAGCTCCATCACCTTCACGCCGTTCACGATACAATACGAATCATGGATCACGCGGCTCAGGCCCAAGAAGTAATCATCGAAATCGTAACTCAAGATCTAGATCACGATTCAACTCGGATCAGCCAAGAGATGATCGTCGATCAAACTCAAGATCATCAAATAGATCAGATTCTCCAAAGAGATCTGACATCTCTGATAGATCCGATAGACCTGATTTCTCGAAAAAATCGAGTTCTTCAAAGAGATCTTCTGCACCTAGTGCGAGAGTCAACAGAGACTATACTCCAAATAAGGAGTTTGAAGTTAAACCACAAGCGAGTTCTGGTACTGCAAAACCAAAATCGAAGAAATCAAACAATCGCAAGAAGCAAGGCGAAAAATCTAGCCAAGCTCCTCATCCGATGAAATCATCTTCGAACAAACCTCGCAAACCGAAGAAGGGGAATGGATATCCACGCTCAGGACCAAAGACTGAAGCAAGAAGTGGAAACTCTTCATCTTCCCGAAACATGAAACCAGGTACCGGTGCTAAAAGAACTGTGACTAAATAATCTGAGTAACTCAAGACTTAAAGCTTAAGTTAACCACTCCCGCTCTCTCAAAGCGGGTTTTTTTATATTTTAAGTGATGTTTCATTCTTTCATTCGCATATTCGGATATAGTCACGCCATGAACTCTCAACCATCGCTTATTGAACTGCTACATCGTCAAGTCCTGATCTGGGATGGCGCAATGGGAACGCAAACTCAAGGGTACGACCTTGAAATCGAAACCGATTACATGGGTTGCGAGAACTGCCCTGATGTCCTCAACTTCACTCGTCCAGATGTGATTAAAGAAATTCATACGAACTACTTCAATGCTGGTGCTGATGTTGTGACAACAAACACCTTTGGAGCCGCTTCTCATACCCTTGGAGAGTTCGATCTTGCACATCGCGCTGAAGAGTTATCTTTCGCAGCTGCAACGATTGCCCGAGAGGCTGCTGATGAACTTTCTACTGAAACAAAACCCCGATTTGTTGCCGGATCACTCGGCCCAGGTACCAAACTGATCACACTCGGACAAATTAGCTTTGATGCTTTGCGAGATTCATATGCAGAAGCTGCACGAGGGCTCATTCGAGGCAAGGTTGATGCAATTCTTCTTGAAACCTGTCAGGATCTCCTACAAATCAAAGCTGCAATTGCAGGTATTCGAAAAGCTGCTATTGAGCTTGAACTGAATCCCGATTCGGTTCCGATTATGGTTTCAATAACGATCGAACAAACCGGAACAATGCTTGTTGGTTCTTCAATTGAAGCAGCAATCGAAGCATTACACCCGCTACCGATTGCATCACTCGGACTGAACTGCGCTACAGGTCCAAACGAAATGGTTCGAAGCGTGAGAACACTCGCTTCACGATGGGATCGATTAATCACAGTAATGCCCAATGCTGGGATTCCTGCACTCGTAGAAGGTGAGACAATTTACCCACTTACTTCGCAAGGTTTTCAAGATGCAATGAAGATCTTTCTCGAAGAGGGACTCATCAACGCAATTGGTGGCTGCTGTGGGACTTCGCCTGAGCATATCAGTTATTTGTCTAAGCTAGTTTCAGAAACACCTCTAGGAAAAAGCCCAACTCATAGCAGAATCCCGAGCTGCTCTTCTCTCTATTCATCAGTTGAATATCGACAAGATGCATCTTTTCTCATCGTAGGAGAACGATGTAACTCATCTGGTTCTCGTGCGTTCAAGCGCCTTTTGGAAGCAGAGGATTATGAGGGAATCTCTTCACTTGCAAAAAACCAAGTAAAGGATGGATCGCATGTTCTCGACATCAATGTTGATGTCGCGGGACGTGATGGCGGATCGGATATGCACCAAGTGGTATCGCGGATTGTCCAACAAGCTGATGCCCCATTGATGCTTGATTCAACTTCAGCAATTACAATCGAATCAGGTCTCAAATCGGCTGGAGGCAAATGCATTATCAACTCTGCAAATTTCGAGGATGGTGAAGAAAAATTTGATCAGTTTTGTAAACTTGCCAAAGATTTCGGCGCTGCGCTCGTAATCGGAACCATTGATGAAGACCCAGAAGAAGCAATGGCACGGACTGCGGATCGGAAAATTGAAATTGCAACCCGTGCTATCGAACGAGCAACCAAACTTCATGGACTGTCAGTATCTGATTTGTTTATAGATCCTTTGGTTTTACCGATTTCGACAGGTTTAGATTCTGATCGTCGATCTGCATCGGAGCTCATTGAAGGCACACGCAGAATTGCACAATCCTACCCAGATGTGCAACTTACTTGCGGCTTATCGAATGTCTCCTTTGGACTCAAACCTGTCGCACGCACCATTTTAAATGCGGTTTTTCTACATGAACTTGTTCAATCTGGAATGACAAGCGCCATTGTGCATGCGTCAAAAATCATGCCTTTGAATCGGATACCTGAAGAGCAGAAGATTGCAGCATTAAATCTGATTTATGATCGAAGAGACAAATCAGTTGGAGGTACTGGACTCCCAGATGGAGAGAGTGACACGAAGTTTGATCCTCTCGATGCGCTTATTGAACTCTTCAGTGATGCGACAGAAGAATCTGATACAACATCAATCTCTGATCTTCCACTTGAAGAACGTTTACGTAAACACATCATCGACGGTGAGTCTGAGTTCCTTCCCGAATCATTGGAAGAAGCAAGAACAAACTATACTCCACTCGAAATTATCAATGAACACTTGCTTGACGGGATGAAAACCGTAGGCGAACTCTTTGGTTCTGGACAAATGCAACTTCCATTCGTGCTACAGAGCGCTCAGGTAATGAAAAATTCTGTTGCTCTACTCGAACCTTTTATGGATAAATCTGACACACAATCTAAAGGGTCGATTGTGCTCGCAACAGTGAAAGGCGATGTGCACGATATCGGGAAAAATTTAGTAGATATCCTGCTCACAAACAACGGTTTTACTGTTCACAATCTGGGAATCAAACAACCTATTGACAATATTCTTGAAGCATTCGCAGATACAGATGCTGATGCAATTGGACTCTCGGGTTTACTGGTCAAATCAGTAAATGTCATGGAAGACAATCTACGAGAACTTAACACGAAGGGTATTGATGCACCTGTAATTCTTGGAGGAGCAGCACTAACTCGTTCGTATGCAGAAGGACATCTTCGAAGTGTGTACGAGGGGGATCTCCTCTATGCAAAGGATGCATTTTCTGGACTCGACACAATGAACGCGATTGTCAAGGGTGAAACTGCGGCCCTCCAGATTGCAGCTGACGAGCGACAAGAGAATCGCGTCGAATCGGTTGCTCGATTCGAATCTAGAAACTCTACACCTGCAGCTCAAACTGCTACTTTATCTCGTTCTCAAGTCACTCGAACTAACAGTTCCCCCACCCCTCCATTCTGGGGTACAACAATTGTTGATCGGCACAATCTGAGAGATATATTCGCGTACATCAATCCAACTGCTCTCTATTCCATTCAATGGCAACTCAAAAGAGGTTCTCAATCTAAGGAAGATTACGAAAAACTCCTCAACGATATTGCTCGCCCAAAGTTCAAAGAGCTTTGCGATCGGTGTCTCAATGAACCGATCCTACAACCCAAGGTGGTTTACGGGTACTTTCCATGTACTTCTCAAGAGAATGATCTGATTATCTATGACCCTAAAAATCAGGATCAAGAAATTGAACGATTTAGTTTTCCTCGCCAAACGAGTAACAAATACTTGTGTATCTCTGATTACTACAAGGATCAACCCGAGTGTGATGCGATGGGAAGCCGAGATGTAATCGCGATGATGTGCGTAACAATGGGATCTCAGATCACTGAGCACACCAAGGAGCTTTTCGAGTCGAATCAATACCAAGAATACCTCTATTGGCATGGAATCGGAGTAGAGGCTGCTGAAGGCCTTGCAGAGTTGTGGCACAAACGTATCCGTACCGAACTTGGTTTTGGTCATGAAGACGCCCACGACATCCCTGAACTATTCAAACAACGTTATCGTGGATCTCGTTACTCATTTGGATATCCTGCATGTCCAGATATGAGCGATCACGAAAAACTCTGGAAGCTTATCGATCCGACACGGATCGGATGCAATCTCACAGAGAATCATCAGATTGATCCTGAACAATCAACTTGCGCCATTGTTTCTCATCACCCTGAAGCACGATATTTTAATGCTTAGTTTCTTCTTCGTTGATTGAGTAGCAAAAACAAGAAAACAGGGCCTCCAATGAGGGAAGTAACAACACCTATTGGGATTCGCCCTGCATCAGTTGCTACGAGTCGAACAAAGGTGTCTGCTCCAATGACAAGTGAGAAACCACAAAGAGTAGAACCGATGACCAATACACGATGAGTTGGTCCTGCAAGCACACGAACAATGTGTGGACTGACCAATCCAACAAATCCAATCGGTCCCGCGAGCACGATACTCATCGCTGTGAGAATCCCTGCGCCCAAGAGTTGTCCAATACGAATGTACCCTACTCTAACGCCGACTGAGCGAGCTTCATCTTCAGAGAGTGCCATCGCATCGAAGGCACTCGAACTCAGAATCGACCAACTTCCAATGATGAGCAATACGAGAGTTGATATCCAAACAATCGACAACTCAATATCTTCACGAAGCACACCCATCATCCATCTAGATATCGCATATTGCTTGTCAGGCATCATGGATGCAACGAGCATCGTCGCTGCACCCAAAATCACAGATACAATCACACCAATGAGAATCATCGAAACTGGATCAATCAACCCTCTTCTTTGACTGAGAATCCAAACAAAACTGAGAACTGCGATCGCTCCAATCATCGCAGGAACAGACGCCATCCCTGCTCCGAGCGCTACTCCACTCATCCATGTAGCAAGTGTAACTGCGAATCCAGCGCCTGCACTGAGACCCATTAAATCAGGCGCGGCTAAGGGGTTGCGAAGTAGTGATTGAAGCAATGTCCCTGCAAGCCCAAGCGATGCTCCAACTACGCCGCCCACGGCGATACGATTGAATCGAAACTGCATGACAACAGGATTCTCAGAGAACCCAAATCCATTTGATCCAACCATCAGTCTCAAGACAACAACGAAGACACAGATGATCATCAACCCCAAAATAGTCAAGATTCCTCGACGATTCATGGCAGAGCCTATACCCATTGAATACTGAAATCTGTTAAAATCGAACGATGAGTGAACCACAACTTCTACGAAATGCAGAGTTTGATCCCAAAGTGAAATCATACTGGGTATGGCAACCGGTCTTTTTTCTAATTTGCTTTATAGTTACAATCCCTATTGCAATTTTGTACTTTTTCATCGCAAGCTTCTTTATCGAAAAGTACCTTGAAAATCTCAGTTGTTCTTTAACAGAGAGAACTTTGGATATCAAAAAAGGAATCCTCAACAAGACGGAATCCACTATTCCACTCGAGAAAATTACTGATCTCCAGCTATTTCAAGGCCCGATCATGCGGTATTTTGGACTACATGGGTTCAAAGTCGAGACTGCTGGACAATCTTCCCCAACTGGAGGCTCACTCGTTAACATTATTGGTATTGTTGATACCAAAGGATTCAGGAAAGCGGTACTCGAACAACGAGATCGGGTTTCGAGTGTCCCAAATGCCGTTTCAGCGATCCCAGCATCACCTGGTCTAGGATCTTCTGAATCCGGGACTGATGTTACTGCAGAACTTTTGACCAATATCAGGGACTCACTCCATCGAATTGAGCAAAACATCTCGAATAGATCTAGCTGATCTTTGAGCACAATCAGGCTATCATTTCCCCCACTCAGCCCATGGCAATGGATGTGAATGAGCACAGAGCGGGTTATGGAAGGATTTAACCTTGGCAGACAACACGATCACATGCCGACTCGTCACCCCAGACGCTGAACTCCTCAATGAGGAGGTCACTTATGCATCAGTACCAGCATGGGACGGCCTAATCGGATTCCAGCACGGCGGAGCATCACTTGTCTCGCGACTCGGGCTGGGCAAACTCCGTCTCGATTTCCCTTCACAAGCAGGATCAGGTTCTCGTGAGTATCTCATCGAAGACGGATTCCTTGAAATGGGTAACAACGAGCTTGTGATCCTCGCTCAGCGAGCTATTGCAGCTGAGAAGATCATCGAGTCAGATGCAAAGGCACAACTCGCAGAAGCTGAAGCACGCATTGTTCCAGAAGATGCTCCAAACAAGCTCGAAGCAGTCGCACGAGTTACTCGTGAAAAAGAGCGAGCAAAGCTTATGGTTGCGATGGCTCAGAATTCTAAATCCGCAGGTATCTAAAAAAACTAAAAGATTTGAACTACAAACCTGTCAATGACAGGTTTTTTATTTAGTTAGAAAACTTCGACATCGCTCGTTGCATATCTCGTTGATTCTCACGATCTGCAATCGCTTTGCGTTTGTCGTGCTGAGCTTTGCCCTTCGCAATTGCGAGCTTGATTTTGACAAGTCCATGCGAGAAGTACATCTCAAGAGGGACGAGAGTTACTCCCTTTTGATCTACATCTCGAGCAAGCTTGAGAATCTCTTTTTTCTTTGCGAGCAATACACGATCTCGCTTTGGAATGTGGTTCAACTGCCCTGCTGGTTGATACATCCCGATATCAACCTGATGGAGTGTCAAACGAGGCGGTTCTAGATCAACACTGATGTATCCTTCCTTGAGGGAACAACTTCCCTCTCGGATTGCTTTAACTTCTGAGCCTTCCAATACGATTCCAACTTCAACGGTATCAACAATGAAGTAGTCATAGAGCGCACGCCGATTGTTAAAGCTTGGCGGGCCTTGTTTGGATTTTTTCTTGCTCTTGGCCATATCTAATCAAAGCATAGCCTAAATACTGCACAAATACTTGTTGCTGAGTGCGTATCATCCACGCAATGTCATTGAAACTGATTCAAATTTGGAAGTTTTTAATACTCGGGATTTTGATCCCATCAACAGGATGCCAATCTTCTAATCAGAGTCGACTCACTCTTGGAGGCTCATACCTCTCCCCGTCCTTTTGTCCACAACAAAACTCAGAACAATCCAGAGCAAGTGATTCAAGTGAACTTCTTTCAGAGATTGTGACTCCTCGAAATCAATGGGAACCAACTCAGTACATCACCCCCTTTGATGGAGTCACCCATCGATCCAACTTCATCGTCTCAGCCCCACTGAAAAAGAAGGACCGTCCTCGACGCTATGGAAGGTACCCAACAACGGAAGATGTTCTGACTGCACAAGATACAAGTTGGATGAATGACTTAATGATCAGTATTGACGAACTCGGACGATCATTAATCGGGACTCCTTACTTCATCACGATCAGATTGCTCGAACTCAAAGCAACTGATCCGGTACTTTCTCCGATATTCCCATGGAAACGAAGTGACTATTCGAGTTGGTCTTCAGGCCATCCATCGGAAGCTCCATCTGAACCAAACCAAATTGAGGATCATCAACATGACGACACCCAATGAACTGACAGAGAACCCCCCGAGTTGGCATTTTCAAGAAAACTTAGAGATCTCTGTGCCTCGAACACATGAACTCAACACGAGTTCAAAGGATGACTTCTTAATCATCGATATTCGTGAAGCACATGAACTTGAAATATCATCAATTCAAAGTGCGATTCATATTCCCATGGGTGATATACCAAGCAAAATCAACGAACTTGATGTTGACGAAGATACTACTATCGCGGTGCTCTGTAGATCAGGGAAACGATCACTCGATGTTGCGATGTATCTTCAACAACAAGGACTCGATGGAGCACGATCAGTCGCAGGCGGAATCAACTGGTGGGCTCAAAGAATCGATCCAAGCTTGAAACAGTATTAAACAAGTAGCATTCAACACAATCTGCAGGATCATCAATGATGCAAACTGATACAATCGAGTTGAACTTAGCCCATTCTCCGGACTCTGACGATCTCGTCATGTGGTGGCCTCTCATCGGAGTTCACAACCCTGATGGTACTCCAATTGTTGGTCCACTTGGTCAGCCTCAGGTTGATACTGGACGATTTCAATTTAATCTAATCGCGCGTGATGTTGAAGAACTCAATAAAATCGTTGTTGGATCTGATGATTCCAATACAAGACAATACGACATTACTGCTATTTCGTGCGCAGCTTATCCGGCAATTGCAGATCGATATGTCATGACCAAATCGGGCGGCTCATTCGGAGAGAACTACGGACCAAGACTGGTTGTCGCTCAAGACTCCCCTATCAAATCCATAAATGACTTACAAAATTCTGAGTACACTGTTGCTATACCTGGGATCAATACTTCCGCATTTATGTGTTTGAGACTTGCTGTAGGGGATATCCACTATTCGGAACTCCTATTCTCAGAGATTCCCAAGAGTGTTGCATCTGGAAAATTTGATGCAGGCTTGCTTATTCATGAAGCCCAACTCACCTACAGCGAAATGGGGCTCCGAGAAATTGGTGATATGGGTAAATGGTGGTTCTCACAAACCGCTCAACCCCTCCCACTGGGTCTCAATGTCATCAGTAGAAGCCTCGACACTCGATATGGTTCTGGAACCTGCGAAGAACTCGCAGCCGTTCTCAATGCATCAGTCCGTTGTTGTGTAGAAATGGGTGACGCTTCACGAATGTATCTCCAACTCAACAAAGGAGATCGCACAGAATGGGATGACCCAGAGCTTGTTGATCGATATCTAGCGATGTATGTATCTGGGTTAACACTCGATATGGGAGAAACTGGGCAAGCTGCAATTCAAGCATTCTTGGGACAAGCTGCAAAAGAAGGTTTTTGCGATCGAGTGGAAAATATCGCCGCTCTCTGATTCTTGATTTAACTCGGTGCTAAACTCCTTCACTCCCTTGTCCCCAATGCGACATTGCCCCGAACGGAGCCATTCATGCCGACGAGTTTCCACTTGCCCGTCTCATCGAATTCAAATTACTCGGGCCAATGCGCTTGCCCTTCATACGCAACTCGACGAGACGATCAACCTCGCGAAAAATGTGGGGTCATCGGTATCTGGAATGATCCCGATGCAGTTCGTAAAACATACCTCGGGTTATACGCACAACAACATCGTGGACAAGAAGCTGCTGGGATTGCTGTTTGCGATGGATCCACGATTGACTCGCACACTGGTCAAGGTCTTGTTGTTGATGTCTTCAAAGAAGATGTGATTGCAAAGCTAGAAGCTTCATACAACACCACAACCGAGGAGGATCTCAACCATGGTGTGATTGGTCACAATCGATACTCGACAACTGGTGGAACTCAATCTTGCAATGCTCAACCACTCGTTGAGACAACATTCAATGGCCCGGTCGCAATCGCACACAACGGAAACCTCGTCAACGGACAAGAATGGCGAAAAGAACTCTCAAGAGTTGGACGCTTGTTCCACACAACTTCAGATACTGAAATCATTGTCCATCTTCTTGCATCCCCGGAGCAACGAGACACTCCTGATCCTGTTGCTGCGACACTACGCAACTTGCTCGGCGCTTTTTCACTCGTTCTTCTTTTCTGCGATCGAATCGAAGCAGCAAGAGACCCATGGGGTTGGCGGCCGCTCGTTTTAGGGGAGCTCCCATCAGGAAAACCAGTTGTTGCATCTGAAACTGTTGCATTGGATGTCATGGGCGCCAAGTTTGTTCGAGAAGTTGAGCCAGGTGAAATTGTCACACTCAACAATGACGGTGTAACCTCTCGTAGATTTGCTTCACCTTCAACCGAGCTTGCGCAATGTGTTTTCGAACATGTCTATTTTGCAAATCCTGCATCGAATGTGTTTGGGCAAAATGTTCAAGTCGCTCGTGAAACCTTCGGAGCCAAACTTGCTCAAGAAGCTCCGGTTGACGCGGACTATGTTATGCCGATGCCTGACTCAGGTCGAAGCGCCGCAAATGGGTATGCAATCGAGTCAAACATCCCATATCGTGAAGGAATTGTTCCAAACCGTTATGTTGGTAGAACATTCATTAAACCTACCCAGGAAGAACGATCAGCTGCGGTTCGTCTAAAACTAAATGTCATTTCAGAAATTGTGAACAACAAAAAACTCATTATCGTTGATGACTCAATCGTTCGTGGGACGACCACTCGAGAGAAAATGCTTCAGCTTCGCCAAGCAGGTGCGAGCGAAATTCATCTTCGAATTTCGTGCCCTCCAATCAAGCACCCTTGCTTCTTCGGGGTCGATTTTGCGGATCGTCAACAACTGATCGCACATAACAGAACTGTTGAACAGATTAGAGAATATCTAGGAGTTGATTCACTCCACTTCCTCAGTATTAAAGGGATGCTCAGCGCGATGAAGCATGAACCCCAACATTATTGCACTGGTTGTTTCTCAGGAAAATACCGAGTGGATGTTGATCATCCTGTCGCATGCGAAGTTGCGACGAAAGCCCAACTTGACATGTTCAACCCTGTATAAGTTTCGAACTTAGTGACATCGATTAACCGCCCCAGGTGTGATCCACTGGGATATCACCTGACGAGTTACCAGGCCTGAAAACGAATCCAAAGCTGGTTTCGCCTCGAATATTATCGTAACGAATTGTTGCTCCAAATGATCCCATCTGGAATCGACGAAGAACCTGAGCGTTAAACGTTTGAAAATCATTGAGTGTAAAGTTGTAGTTGAGCCCAGTATTGACCGCATATTTGTCGGTCAGGCGATAACGAGCATTTAACGAAGCAAAGGTCGCATCTAATGGTTGTACTTCTCTGTATTCAACTGAAGTTGTAAACCCAGGGCGATGCTCAATGATTGCACCGATGCTCGCTCTTGCAGTCCGATCTGAATCCAAGTCGTAGACGACTTCTCCAGCGAAACCGAGCACTTCGGTTGGTTGCCATATCGCACTAGTCCCAATGTATTCACCAGGATTCGATAGCTCAGGTCTCGAAGAGAAGAAGTCCGGGATCGCGCTCTGTCCTGCATTCTGACTTGTCCAAACATACTCACTACGAACTTTAATAATATCGACATCGCGCCATCTTCCAATGCCGCCACGTTTGGTTTGCCATGTTTGATCTACTGCCGCTCGAACTGCCCCACCACGGAGTAGTCCTTCGACATCATCGTCGAAGATTGGTAGATCTGAATCATCGAAGTTTGAATCGCCGCCCCAGATTGTTAATGAAGGTTCAACAACATGTCGTAATCTGTGAATATCAAAAAACCGACTTTCGATATGATCGTTCACTTTGGAGATCGTAGTCGATACCGTTACCCCTGCCGCTCCCCAGAATCGAACTTCATCATCTTGGTTTGGACTGAAAGTGTCGAATGAATCATCGTACGCTGTTGCTCGTCCCACTAAGAAAGGAACAACTCTGAGATGTCCTAAATCGAGTCTCGCCGCAAGCTCATGGCGGGTATCAAGACGAAGCAACGTCGATTCGTCTAAACCGATCGCTCTAAACTTATCACCCAACGACATGCTTGCAGTTGTTCCGAATGCGTCGTCTGCTAAAGAATCAGTCGTGAACCCATAAGCACTCGCACTGACTTCTGAAAAGGAAAGTCGGAGCATACCAGCTCTTGCTTCGAAAGAGTAAGTCAACAATCCTGGATCGAACTCTGGAAGTAGATCTTTCGATAAAGAAATAAATCGAGCTTCAGGGACTTTGTTGACCTGGTACCCGGGTGATTGGAGTAGATGTTCTGGAACAATAAAATCATTGAGCGTCGTACTCAGTTCTAAAGTAAACTGTGAGTTATCTCCGAGTCGCTCTAGTTGTAATCTGTTTCTGAATGCGACAGCGTTTCGACCGAACTCATCGAACAATGACGGGACGAACGCTTCATCAGATGCAAAACTCAACTCGCTGACCAAAGTCCAACCGTCTGTAAACTCCCAAAGATCGTGAGCCGCAAACATGCCTCGGATTTCACCATCTCGACTAATCTTTCTACCAGAAGAAGTGATGTCTGTTCCATTATCATCAAAGAGCAAGTAGGAGAACAATTCCCCGCGATGCTCTCTCGTTTGCCAATCGCTGCTCACTCCTAGAGCAAATCCGCGTTCTGCGTAATAATCAATATTGAGATCAACATCAACACCCGGAGGCCCATCAATTTTAAATAGTGAAAGCGCATTCCATCGTGTTCTGAAAGCGAGCCCAGAACGATTAGAATCCCCCACACTGATTTGACGAAGTGGGAATGAGCTAGGGTCGCCTTTAAATCCTGGGAACCAAAGGATTGGAACTAGGCCTGCATTGAGTGTTACATTTTTGCCTTCCACGACTGCGCCGGATTGTGAAACAGCATTGGTGCTATCTTGGATTGAACTTAGATTAACTTTTACATCCGAAACACCAATTGTCAGATCAGGTTCGAAAAAAGCGGAGTTCGAAATCTTCGCTTTAATTGCTTTGAACTCGTTCTTTGCTGTTTGTCGCACACTCTGTGCTCGAACATACAAAGGCATCGCGGTTTTCTGATCAACAGTCCAAAATACTGCATCAAGCATGAGCGCTTTATTGTTAATGACATCAAGATACATTCTGGGAGCGCGGACTGCCCATTGATCATCCCCGGCGAGAACTCCGCCCTCGAGATATATCCCTTCAATCTGAGTCGCACCCAATCGAGCAACTCCAGTAATTGGTTCATTGCCTCTCGTGTAAATAACAACGCGTTCTGCTTTAAAATCAATCCATTGTCGATTGGTTGGATCTTGATATTGGATTGTCACCCCGCCGTCAGCAGTGATGATTGAACCTTGCGACGAGCTTGCTCCATCGACGACGACTCGGCCATCAATCGAAACTGAAAAAATACCGGTAGGATGGAAAATCGGTTTGTTTGAATCTACAGGATTCAATGGTGTATTTGTAGTTACCTCAATATTTGGAGACGCTCTTTCATCGGATAAAGGTCCAACTGAATCAGTTTGCGAAGACCATGGACGTGCGACAACTTGGGTAGAATTCTCAGTATTCGATTGTCCTAGAACCCGTTGAGCGTACAAGAGATTCGATTGCTCAATAAACTCATGGACTGCATGTCCCTTTTGGGGGAGTCCTTCGAATCTTGCATCGAGTTTGAGCGAAATGGATGATTGCACTTCAATCACCCCTCGAACTGGAAGTGTCTTTGCACTCGTCGTGATGGTTCCGTCTGCGGATCGCATTTCTTCAAAGATCGCATAGACCTGATATCGTGTCGTTCCTTGTTCGACATTTTGATCGAGCTTACGGATCCAAATATTTGCAGACTCAGCACTGAACGAGTGAGAGGCAAGGATGACATCGACATCGTGTCTAAGCACAACTCGATGGGTTTTACCTTCGCGCCAGACCCAACCATCACGTGCAGCTAGACGGATATCACCTGCGATCGATTCTATAGGAAATCTGATAGAGTCGAATGAGAAGCCTTCGTCTTGAACAGGTTGAACTGATGAAGTATCTCGATATTGAACTTCATCAACTTCATATTCAGAAGCTGCTGCACTCATCGAGAGGCAAGTCCCTGCAGCGATTGCTAAGAATCGATACCCATGCCGTCCAAATCCCAGTTGATTGAATGCCTGCGTTTGCCCCATACCCTGGAATGCCCTTTCCATTCTCCATCATCCCCAAGCAACCAACTTTGAGATGAATCACAAGTGTACCCCATTTGAGATCAGTACACTCAAACATGGAGAATCTATCCGAAGAGAACTATGCTCAATCTATGAGCACACACACCGCTAGACGAACACTCTCCGAGATGAAACCTGCTGAACGACTCGATGGGATCTACTCCATCGCAAATGCACAACTCGGCACCACTCAAAAGGGGAAACCCTACCTTCGATGTCTCCTTGGAGACTCTTCAGGTACCGCTGCGGGAAGAATGTGGTCAATCGAAGAATCAATGTTCAGGAAACTTCCATCCAACGGTTTCGTCTGGGTCGAAGGCGAAACCCAAGCATATCAGGGTGAACTTCAGATCATCATCCACCGTATCGACTCACACGATCCGACTCCCGAAGAACTACGCGAGATTCTCCCTGCATCGCAGCGTGATCCCAAGGAGATGTTCGAAGAAGTCAAAGCACTACTTGCAACGCTCCAACATCCTTCTATGAAAGCGCTTGCAGATACTTATCTCGCAGATGAATATCTCATGGACGGGTTTAGAACAGCACCAGCAGCGGTTCGTTTACATCACGCATACTTAGGCGGACTCATCGAACATACTCTGACATTAATGCAGCTTTGCGATGTCATTTGTCCGTTGTATCCAAAGATCAATCGCGATATCGTGCTCATGGGGCTTTTCCTACACGATCTGGGCAAAACCAGAGAACTCTACTTTGATCGAGGATTCGGATACTCAGATCGTGGCGAACTGATTGGACACCTTGTTGAAGGCGCGATTATGCTCCACGATAAGGCTCAACAGATGATGCATGAGACCGGTACGAGAATGCCTGCAGGTGCTTTGACTATCCTTCAGCACATCATCATCTCACATCATGAACGGCCAGAATATGGCGCCGCAAAGATCCCTTCATCACCAGAAGCGGTTCTTGTATCACTGATTGACAATCTTGATGCAAAGACAATCATGGCTCTCTCAGCAACTCGTCCTGATCGTGACGAGCAGTTCTCTTTGGGTGGGAACTTCACTGAGAAAAACTGGGCATTGGGTGTCAAGCTCTATCGTCCTGACCCTCTTGCGGAATGACCCGACCATACCCCTGACTCGTTTCAGATTGTTTGGAGTTTAGATTACCCAAACAGATTTGAATTCAACTTGACCTATTGCCCCTAGCGGGCTTGAATCGTCTCTTCCCTGGCATTGTGCCCGGGCCAAACTCGTCGGACCGAAGTCTCGGCCACCCGACATGGTCGCTACGAAATGCGTAGCACCGCATTCGAACTGGATCGAATCCAAGATCGTGTGCGGACGGATGAAAAGGAGTTGCCTTATGGCTACTTATACTGGACCCAAGGTTCGTCTCTCTCGTCGTGTCGGTGTACCAATCGCTGACATCCCAAAGCACACATCGAAGCGCATGCTGAATGCACCTGGTATGCACGGACATCGCGGTCGCCGTTTGCGTGACTACGGTATTCGTCTCCAAGAGAAGCAAAAACTTCGTTACCACTACAACATCCTCGAAAAGCAGTTCCGTAGAACTGTTGACGAAGCGAAGCGTCGCCCTGGTAACTCAGGTGACATCCTCATGCAGCTCTTAGAGCTTCGTTTGGACAATGTCGTTCGTCGCATGGGTGTCGTTCGTACAATCTGGGCTTCACGCCAAATGGTTGGACATGGACACATTCTTGTTAACGGCAAGAAAGTAGACATCCCTTCATACCGCGTCAAAGTCGGTGATGTAATCACCCTTAAAACAGGTATTCAGAAACTCGCTCGCGAGAACATGGAATCAATGGGCGGTCACGAAGTCCCAGGTTGGATCTCATTTAATCCTTCCGAACTCAACTCGAAGATCAGTTCATTACCAACATCGGATCAAATTCCATTCGATGTAAACACCAACCTGATCATCGAATTCTATCGATAAATAAATCCAACCTCGCGTCCTGCTCGGGCAATGGACGCCGAGGATAAGCCAAGCGAATCCTCGGGATAATCCCCGCGGATTCGTTTTTCATTATTAGATTTGGCTCTCACCAATACGGAACCCTCAATGCTCAAGCTCATCAGAAAATATCAGTTGATCATCCTCGCAATCGGTGGTTCATTGCTGATGGTCGTGTTCTTGCTTCAACCTGTACTAACAAGGTTGTCTCCTTCGCCACTCAAAGCAAAGGTTGCAACATTGGAAGACGGAACAAAGTTCACACGCGGCGATGTTCAAAATGCCAATGTCGCAATCAGCTTACTCAAACGGGTTAACCCTAGAGCTCTTGGACCTCGATCTGCAGGTGGGATGGGCCTTAATACTGAGAGTGAATCAACGGTTGCCCTCCACTGGTTGCTGCTTGTCCAACAAGCAGAAAACGCAGGACTCGTCGGAGAATCGGGCGATGGAGCAGCTTGGATCGGTGAGCTAGCAACTGCAGAAGCGTACATTCAAGTCTTCACTGAGAAACAACGCGGACTCCAGCTTAGTCCACTCGAGGAACAAGAGCGTCTCGCTAGTTTGAAAGATCAGATCATTCAGATCATGTCCCGCAACGCGACCCTCTCTGCAGGTAACGCAGGCGGAACTATGGAAGATGTATACAAAATCCTTGCTCAAGCAAGAGGTGTATACCGATTGCTTGGTTCTGTTCCAAAGCTTGCTTCATTTAGTGATCTTGGAGCTATCAAAGCTGCACATGAGTCATGGGACGCGATTGCAGTGAATGCAGCGGTTCTCGACTCGACTATGGTAAGTTCGACAATCCCTGATCCAACAGATGAAGAAATCCAAACCTTCTTTGATATTTACAAAGCTCAGAGTCCAAGCGACAATGACTTCCAAATTGGATACACCCAACCAACACGCGTTCAAATGGGATGGTTAACACTCGACAAAAATACTTTCATGAATGCGGTTCCTGTTGATCGTGTTGAGTTGAACAAACTCTGGAGAACAAGCAGAGATCAGTTCCCCGGCGACTTTGCTCTTGAACGTCCAAAGCTCGAAGCACAGTTCAGAGAAAAAAATGCAACTGACATGATGGTTGAAGCTGATCGTGCAATCCGCGCTAAAGTCGTCAGTGCGACAAATGGATTCCCTTCAACCAATGGAATCTTGACACTCCCGGAAGATTGGGAATCACGCAGGCCGAAGCTCGAGGATATTGCACAAACAGTTGTAGATCGAATTAAGGAACAGTTCCAAGTAACTATTCCTTTGCCATCTGTAACAATGGTTGGTGATCGTTGGCTAAACGCGAATGCGATCTCTTCACTTCCAGGAATTGGTGGTTCCGCATATCGGATCGGATCTCGTCAACTACCAGCGTACGGTCTCCCAGCTTTCTTTGAACTCGAAGAAGCAAACACAACAGGGCTTGATGTTCAAATTGGACTACCTCTAGTTGATCCTGCAGCTGAGGACCAACTTGGGAATCGTTACTTCGCAATAATCCTTGCTGTTCGTGAACAAGGTCCTGCAGATACTGTTGAAGATGTCACTCGCGACCAAGTTGTCAGTGATTACAAATCAATCGAAGCATACGAGTTACTCCAAAGTCAGATTGACGAACTCAACTCCGCAATCATTGCAAGCGGAACTCTTGAACCAGCAATTGATATGGTTATCGCGATGAACACTGATACATCAGCGATTACTCGCCCTGGTGTACTTCGCAACTTGCTTGTTGGTAGAGAATCAATCGGGAAAGGTCGCCTTGCAGCCTTTGTAGATCCAAGACTCAATGTAGAAGAGTTCAGGAACGCAGTCTTCGACGCTGCGACAGGGATTGATCCACTGACCCCTCCAACTACACTTGAAGAATCACCGACATCAACTGTTGTTGCTCTTCCTGCGTCTAAAGCGATTGCAGTATCTCATCTTGTCGCTCCTCGCCCGATCACGATTGAACGATTTAGAACTATCGCACGTGCGGTCACAAACAACGCTGCACAAAGCGAACTAATTGATGCAGGGATGCTTGAAAACGATCCGTTCTCTTTCGAATCCTTGTCTAGACGATTTGGTTTGACTCAGATCAAAGAGAAGGATGAAGACGATTCTGAAGAAGATCCGGTTCAATAATCAACTCATTTGAGTTGATTGTGAATGCAATCTCTTATCCGCCACCAACGAGTGTTACGATTTCAACTTGTTGACCTTCAATAAGAATACAACTCGATCGTTCCCGTTTGGGAACGATTTTTTTATCTACTTCAGCTGCACAGATTGCACTTGCAAGTCCTAAATGTTCGATCAATCCTTCAACAGTAAGACCATCTGGTAGATTCTTTGATTCGCCGTTAACGATGCATTTCATAAGTGAGTGTATCCAACAATTCGTTCTTGTTCATTGTTGATGGATTGAAAGTCCTGTAGTAAACACTGAATCGCAATCTCGATTGCTGAGTGAGTTGCTGATTGACGAACAGATTCTCGATCCCCAGAGAATACAAACCTTCTCGTATCTGGTTGAAGATTCTTATGAGCGACAGAAATCCATACAGTCCCAACGGGTTTATCAGGAGTCCCTCCATTTGGCCCAGCGATTCCTGTGATCGCAATTGCAACATCCGCCTCGAATGCATTGAGAGCGCCCTGGGACATGCCTACTGCAGTTTGCGAACTTACTGCACCATACTGTTCCAGTGTGTCACTTCTTACTTCAACACATTTGCATTTCATCCAGTTGGAGTAAGTGATCGCCCCCCCCACATACACATCAGAAGCGCCAGATATTGAAGTGAGCATTGAGCCCACCATACCACCGGTACAACTCTCAACAGTTGCGAGTAACTCGTTGCGTTCCTTGAGTAAAGAAACTAGTTGAGAAGACTGATCTAAGTTTGTAGGTTTCGTACTCATGTACTCATGATCAAATCAAAGAGTTCTGGAATACCCTTAGAATGAGTCGCAACAGTTTCCATGATCGGTGTCTTCCCTGCAATATCTCGTAAATCACGGACGAGCTCATCCTCTCCAGGATGATCTGCTTTATTACAAACGAAGATGTCTGCAATTTCAAGAATCCCTGCTTTGTCCATCTGGACCGAATCCCCCATTCCAGGAGTGAGGACGACGGCAGTGGTATCCACAAAATCACGGATCATTGTTTCATTCTGTCCTGCACCGACCGTTTCAACAAACAAAGTGTCATATGCATCATTTCCTTCGCATGCTCCACCGATAAGTTCGATAGCGCCTTGAAGTCCGTGGTAATCTTCTCCTCGAATTGCGAGCGAGTGATAGTACACATGTTCGCCGATGTTGTTGAAATCTACACGGAGACGATCGCCGAGTAAAGCGCCGCTTGTGATTGGACTCTTCGGGTCAAACGCGAGAACTGCACATCGGCCGATCGACGGATCTGCTTGTGCTCGTGTGAAATGCTCTCTTGCTAATTGGGCAACTAGAGTACTTTTCCCTGCACCTGGAGATCCGGTAAATCCGATTACTCGCTTTGGTCTACGCATTGTTGCATTGTCACGCATCTTCTTTTCATTGTGCATTAATGAAATGTCACGCGAAAGTTGAGCGCTCGCATTTCCTGATCCCACAACTGCATCTTGTGGATGTACAGCTGCGCGAACTGCGTGCACAATATCCATCAATCCGGTCCCTGTTGGGAAACACTGCTTCACACCCATTTCGATTAGCTTTGAAATGTCTTCCTGTGGAAGAATCCCACCCATCAGGACAGGGATGTCAGGACGGCCAACTTCGTTCATGGAATCTATTAGACGACGCCCAAGGACAAGGTGCGAGTTTGACATCATCGAAGCAGCAATAACATCCACATCTTCATCCCTTGCAGAGATCGCAAGAGATGCAGGGGTTTGCCAGAGGCCTGAGTAGATCACATGGACACCAGAGTCTCGTAGAGCTCGTGCAATGACTTTCACTCCGCGATCATGGCCGTCGAGTCCCATTTTGCCTAGAAGCACGCGAGGACGATGATCGAGATCTGAGCACCGATCCATTTTCTCAAATGCACTGGTTGCTTCGCCGAGTTGATGAGCCATTTACGAGTCCTCTAGGGTGCATTGATCAAATACGAACCGAGCGAAGCTCGGGGGGTATTCTATGCGTTAAGACTCAATTATCCCAACTCCACCTTCAACTCCGATCCATGGCGTTCATCATTGAAAATGGGACAATCAGTTCCTGATTGTCTATTATTTTGACCCGGGATCACTCAACTCAAATCGCTCATATTCAAGGAGAGCATCATGCACGGTATCAACAAAGTTGCAATCATCGGCAGCGGACAAATGGGCGGCGGGATCGCCCAGATCGCAGCTGTCAACGGGTTTGAAACCGTCGTGTATGATCTCTCAACAGATGCGCTTGATCGATGCAAGTCTTTGCACAACAAACTGCTCTCAAGAGCAGTTGAAAAGGGCAGAATGACTGATGATGATGTATCAAAGACACAATCAAGACTGACCTATGCATCATCACAGGATGCGATGTATGACGCTGATATCGTTATTGAAGCAGTTGTGGAAGATCTTGATATCAAAAAGAAAATTTTCTCAGATCTTGCAGACAAGTTCACTGAAAATCAAATTCTTGCATCGAACACTTCATCCATTTCGATCACAGATCTCGCAACAAGTGTTGGTGACGCAGCGGATCGATTTATTGGAATGCACTTTTTCAATCCAGTCCCGGTGATGAAACTTGTCGAAGTAATTAACGGCTTAGCAACTTCCGAGGAAACAACCAAACGAACCATCGCACTTTCTGAAGCAATGGGAAAAGTTGCGGTTCCTGCAAATGATCGAGCAGGGTTCGTTTCCAATCGCGTGCTCATGCCCATGATTAACGAGGCGTTTTATGCATGGATGGAAGGTGTTGCAGAACCTGAGCACATCGATGAAATCATGAAACTTGGTATGGCACATCCGATGGGCCCGTTGCGACTTGCTGATTTCATCGGACTCGATACCTGTGTTCACATCATGGAAGTTCTTGCTGAGGGATTAAACAACGATCGATATCGTGCGTGCCCACTACTCAAGCAACTCGTTGTCGCGGGTCGTTTAGGAAACAAGAGCGGGCATGGTGTATTCGACTATTCGAAGTAATAGTCCTATCTACATCTCATTGGAGACATACAGGTAGGCTAATCCTCATGTTACAATTATACATGTATAGTCTTCGTTGCTTAAGATATCGTGGTTCCATACTGGGTATGATGGAATAATGCCATCTATTGCTCAACTCGAAAAACTACTCACGATTGATCCGGAAGATCCATTTGTTCACTATGGCCTTGCTCAAGAACTTGCAAAGTCAGGCGAACTAGATCGAGCGATCGAGTCTTATAGCAAGGTGATAGAACTCGATCCGAACTACTGTTACGCATATTACTTCAAAGGGCAAACTCTAGATCAACTTGGTAAACAAGCTGAAGCAAAGTCGATCATTGCTGAGGGCATTGAAGCCGCGAAACAAGTTCAAGATGGCAAAGCCCTCTCAGAGCTGTCAACACTGTTACAATCTGTAACATGAGTTCGTATTACCGATACAAACGCAAGAACACTACAGAAACAATAGAACCACTCCCAACTGATGGAAGTGTGCTTGTAACTGCTCTACGGCCATGCAGGGACGATCCTGCTCGCGTCACTCTCTTTGTTGATCGAAGACGGCTTGGCAGAATCTCACTTGAAACAAAGGCTGATCATGATATCGAAGTTGGGACTCGTTGGGATCAAAATCTATCTGATCTTCTAACGAACGAACTCAATCAAGGGAATGCGTTTCGAGCAGCTGTACGGATCCTCACAAAGCGATCAAAATCAAAGTTTGAACTGAGCAGAAAACTAAAAGAGTACGGCTACGAATCCGACGCGATCAGTTGGGCAATTGACGAACTTACTCGATTGCAAGTTCTAGATGATGAAAACTACGCCCGTGTGTTTGTCAGGAATCAACTCGCACGAAAACCCGCAGGCAGAAGACTACTCACAGGCAAACTGCGTGAACGTGGGATTGAAACTGAAATCATCAACCTAGTTTTAGATGAAGCCCTGGAAGATCGTGATTCATTAGCTGATGCACGCAAACTGGCACAGTCTGCAGCGAGATCGATTTCAGATCGTCATCAACCGGAAGTTCGAGTCAGACGAATCACAGGCCGGCTCGCACGCAGAGGCTTCGATTACGACACGATTAGAACTGCAATAGACGAACTGGATCTCTAGATAATTAAAAATGCCAGAGACTCAATAAAGAATCTCTGGCCAATGACCCCAGCGGGATTTGAACCCGCGTTACCAGGATGAAAACCTGGTGTCCTGGACCTAACTAGACGATGGGGCCAAGGACAGTTGTCAGGGGGAATAATACGCGATCAAAGTCGATCGTCAAGTTTCATGGAGTACAAGTTCTGATGATTTACGGAAATACCAACAGTTCTAAAGCTGTTTCTGCATGGCCTGTGATTCTCTATACAGACTCGTAAATGCGAGAATCATTGCTTCGGTTCGAGAACGACCGAGAACTGAGTGTTGACCACTTGTTGGGGAGTACCAATGCACTTCCACAGTATGAGATGATCCTGTGGGTTTTATCTTCGGATGAGCAATAGATTGTGCAAAATACTGGCCTATCAATGATTCATCAGGGTACCAGCGCCCGTCATCATATTGGATGCAGCGATCCCCCGAGGCTGGCCACCAACCTGAGGCGTACAAATCATCGATAGCGAATCCTAAATCAGACATTTCGCGACCCCAAAGATGTAATCTCAATCTCAATGTATCAGAATGCTCGAATGAATGCTTGCATGATTTACATTTACCTCAATTCCTGTGATAGAACGGGCAAATATTGAGCATCAATCTCTCAGGATTGATCCTGGATTCCAGGCATAACAACAAATACAAGTATGTCATACATCAGATGAGCTCCAACTGCGATTCCGAGTCCACGGGATAAAAACAGAATCCCAAAGTAGACTCCAGCAAGCACATAAAAGCTCGCGAGCCTGAAGTTGAGGCCGCTCCCTCGGAGATAAACTCCGTCATGGAGCCAAGCAAATGCAATTGCAGAAATGATAATCGCAAAGGTCTTCCCTACTTTGTCCTTGAATCCAAGTACATCTGTAACAAGGAAATGAAGGATCGTGATGAATACCAACCTGAAGAGCATCTCTTCATATAATCCTGCTCCGAACGAGAGATAGAGCCCTTCCAAGAAAGTATGAGATTCAGGTGTTGAAACTGGATTCACTTGAGTCGTGAGTTGCATCATGACAGAAGATTGTGGGTTCAGGATGATCACCATGACGATGAGTGGCCCAGTCAAGAATGCTGATTCAGCGATCATTGCAAATGGAACAATCGGAACGATTTTCCATGGTTCCTTACTTAACACATGTTGTGCAATAAGCGTCACAATGAGTGCGAAGGCTGGTAGATGGAGTCCAAGCACTCCGAACAAATCAAAGAATCGAACAAGCAAATCTTGAGCTTCTAACTTCGCAATCCCGCCGTCTCCAAACAAACCAACTGAACCAATTTCATAAAATGCGATGACTGGTAGAAGGAAAACAAGGATGTGTAATGGGTGTGAAGACAGCCAGAAATATCCGCCGTATGCGGGCCGGGCTCCCGACCTAATTTGAGTCGGCAATATCGCAGGTTGTTTATTACTTCGTTGGCTCATCGTCCCGAATATTCAAGCCATGAAAATGGCATATCTCCCCAGTTGAACCGCCAATATATAGAAAATCGCTCGACCATGTTTGATCGAGCGAGATATATTGTCTGTATTAGCTGTAAATGTTTCCGCGTTGAGCTCTGTCAACACGCAAGTTTTTTAGCCGAGAACCTTCGCCTTGAGGCGAGTATTCATTCTGCTTTTTCTGCGTGCTGCTTGATTGCCATGGATGACACCAACTTGAGCAGTACGATCTACGATTGCTGAAGCAGCGCGGTATGCCTTAGTTGCTTCATCGTTTGAGCCGCTGACGAGAGCAACTTCAAAGCCTTTGATTGCCTCACGCATTGACTTCATACGCCAGCGATTGAGAGCGCGGCTAGTGAGGTTTTGACGGATGCGTTTTTTAGCAGAGTTCGAATGAGCCATGTGGTCTTTTTCCTAATATAGTCAATCTGGGAGATCTCTCCCTTCGGAGGGATATTGTTGCCTCAATATCAAAGAAATCAACCTCTACGGGCTGATGAACTTGCAATTTGAGTCTACCCAGCTTACCCTTATACCCGCTGAGAAATCAGCTGATGCGTGCGTAGCTCAACTGGATAGAGCACCTGACTACGGATCAGGAGGTTGAGGGTTCGAATCCTTCCGCGCGTGCTTCACAAACCCCGTTTTACGGGGTTTTGTTCTTTTTGCAAGCTCTTTACTTCTCTAGATCTAACTTCCTATCCACTAAAAAAGACTAGGATTCCATTGACTGACACATGAAAATCTATCTAACAAAGGTTTTAAAGAGTGCATTAATCTCATGCATTGTTAAACAAGGCCGAAAAATGATCTACTGATCATCCAATTCGGCCTTGCTCTTCTTTAGATCTGAAAATAGATATCAATCAGCGAAATCGATCTCACCTGGTTTTAAATGGAACTCTGCGTGAATGTCACTTGCCTTCTCTGCAGAATAACCCAGTTTGACTCTAGTCCCCGATTTTCCAGTTACGAGATAACGGAATGTGCTCATCGATTTACCACGAATCCCACTTTCGATCAACATCCGTTCAGGGCGTTCATCTACAGGATTCAATGTTCGGTCGTAACGATTGCTCACAGTCCCAGCAAGTACAGGAGTCACGCCTTCAATAGTGAGCATGTCTGGAAATCCGATCTTCTTCGTTGCTGAAATCCCTAGGCGGGTAGGAATGATCTTTGTGTTTTCAATTTCAACTGTGATTTCCCATAGTTGATCTTCGAGTTGCTTTACTCCTGCCCATTTAAACTGTAGATCAGGCATATTCTGTGCATGGAACATAGTGAATGCGAAGTTTCGGTGACATCCCTCTTCCAACATGAAAGGAGGAGTTACTCGTGATGAATACTTTGTTCCCCCACCAATAAGAACTTGGCCATGTTGCGGGTGCTCGTACTCAGTGAAATCTGTAAATGTCTGGCCAAAGAGCATTCGATCTTGCCAATGCATTCGTTCTTCTTGAGTAAACTCTCGACTTGGATCAGGCATGATTCGAGAATCTGTCCAGAGTTCATTTGTGAAACTCACAATCCCCAACCCCTCTGCGAGCCAGTTCACGAATCCGCCGTGGACTGTGTACAAATCTGCATGAATAACCATGTAATCGTAATACGGTAAGAGATCCTCTCCCGCTTTCCCTAGTTGGTCATACACATTCCGATCACTTCTTGAATAGAGTTTATCGAGATAACTTGCACCAGGACCACGAAGCATCATCCCACCTGTATTGTGGTAACTTTGTCCAGCGGCGATGTTCGGATGTTTAAGTATGAACTGAGCGACCACATTGGTTTCAAGACTATCAAAAGGGTATTCACCCGCTCCGTACTGGATGTAGTTGGGTTGCCAATCACTTGCCCAATTACGATTCATGTCATAACCACCTGGACCGTCTTCATTGACCTGACCATCCCCATCATTATCAATGCCTTCAGATCCAAGTCTTGTTAGATTCCCATCCACTCCTTGGGGAGCTCGCTCAATGATTCGTGGATCTATTTCATTTCTTCGATAACGACCATTTGGATCAATCTTCCACATCTGAGTGATATGTCCGTCTCCGTCGAGATCATCGGGACCATCTTCATCTAGTTGTCCATCATAATCATTATCCGTTGGTCTCTGGCCTGTTCTCGCAGAGTGAGGCGAGTTTGGATTTGCAAACCATTCTGCTCTCCCGTCTGGATTTTGTGATGGCACAAAATAGAATGCAACACGATCAATTAGTTCGGTAAGTTGATCCACTTCGCCATAGCTTTTGGTGAGGTACCATATCGAGTAAAGCACGGTTTCAGTAGCCTGAATTTCATTACCATGCACATTTCCATCGATATACATTGCAGGCTTGTCAGTGTCTTTACCTGTTTTCTTGTTATTTAGTGTGATTACCCATAAATCACGCCCTTGCTCGGATTTTCCAAGGGATTCAACACTGAGTAGATCTGGATATGCTTTGACCAGTTTGTGAACTATTTCTGTGGTTTCGTCTGAGTCATAATATCGATTCCAAGAAATATCAACTTTGGACGGAACTTGCTGCTGCGCCAATGTCATGGGAGCAAACAAACTTGATACTGCCAAAGCACCCATGATTGTGATAGAACGAAGTGTATTTTTCATTGTTGATCTCCCAAACGAAGAGTGTGATTCCCGAATCGTGGATCATTGATCGTGATGAACTCTTGATCAATGTCAGTAGAACGAATGATCCAGTGATGTTCGGATCTTCCCCCATCTGCATTAATTCCCCAGACGCGAGAAACCCTTCTCCCTTCAATGATGTGATCAACATCGCTAGAAATACTAACAATACTTGGACGAATAGTTCGACTTGATTGAGAGAACACAGTTGATGTAGGCATTTTTCCATCATTTACAATCGCAATAGTTATCTCAAAGATTCCATCTGCGAGTCGTTTGATTTCGGGACCAACTGTCGTAACCATCGGCCTCGCTTCGATCAGTTGAACAACAAAGTCTGTTTGCTCTGCTGCTATCTCATCTAACTTAGAAGATGGAGGATTCGTCTTTGCTAGTGGAATAAATCCTCCTACTTCAACTAAACCAAATGTTGGATGATTAATCTGCTCCCAAGGAACAAACCCTTGGAAGTTTTCTTGTTCGAAATACGCTAGCCATTTTGCGTCTTCGCTGAGCTCTTTCTTCTGTCCAGCTTTCTTCGATTTTGGAGTCTTTTCTGCTTCTGGTTCTGGTTCTTCAGGAACTCGCTGAACTTCAATTCCTGCTTGTGCCGCGAAACCAATGATCATCTCTGGAGTCACCATATCCATCATACTTGTATCGATAGGCTCTCCGTATTCAGCTTCATACGCGGCAATAAGTTCATCAACAGTTTCCTGACTGATATCTCCAATACCAGATGGAGTGAGTTTGGGGACATTCACTGAATCTAGTGTTGTTTCTTCTGAAGCGCCATCATCATTCTCTGCAGAATCTGCTTCTAACTTAGGCAAACTCCAGACTGAAGAAGCAAAGCTTGGAATTCCTCTTTGGGCGTAGAGCCATGCATGAAAACTTCCTGCGACACTTTCTTTCTCAGCTGAATCTTGTGACGAAATGTCTTTGTACATTTTACCGATGCGCTTATATAGATCTGCATCTTTTTCATTGATGCCCTTGGGTGCTCTTCCCGAGATATCTTTCCCCTTTGTATCAGGTAAGTTAACTAGGTTGTCGTGTTCTCCAAGGGTATAAGCAATCACGATATTTTCATGATCAAACACAAACTTCGCAATCGCTTTCGACTCTGGTTCTGAAAGCGGATATCGCCCCGCATGGGTTTCATGTTCTGGCCACATATGCATGAAGTTCTGATTCAGATTCACACCATTTGTACCATCTTCGTTTAATAGACCGTCACCATCATTATCCAACCCCTCACTATACAGAGTAAATGTCGCTCTTTGCCCCTCATCTAAGTCAGGTTTGATAGATAGACGAGGATCCTCTGGATCTACGAGATGGGTAGGTTGATCATCAATCGGAGGGTTCAGTCGGCGCATCGTTGTAATGAATCCATCTCCATTTAGATCATCAAATCTATCTTCATCAATCGTACGATCCCGATCTGCATCAATGACACGATTGTTACCTATTGCCCCCCTCGTCATCGAATTCAGGTTCTGGTTTGCGCCATCAGGATTCAATCTGGGAACAACATAAATTGTAACTTCATCAAGGATGTCATTGTGCTCTTCAAGAATGCGCCGTGCAAGTCGAATCGCAGTTTCGGTTCCAACCAAGTGCCGTCCATCAATTCCAGCGGTGATGAGCACTGCTGGTTTTTTATCCGCATTATCTATTGAACCAGAAAGTGTCAGGTATTCAATCTGAATACCGTCAAGACTCTTACCAAGTGATCGGAGTTCTGCGTCAGTACTTTTGCTCGCGATTGTTCTCATTGCATCGCGTAATCCATTATGATCAAGATAACCATCAAACTGTGCATAAGCACTGTTTGGGATCATGGCCATCGCGCCAATTGCTCCTATGAGCCCAGACTGTTTAATTACGAATTGAAATCTGTGCATATCTATCCTTTGGCTGTTCGCCTAAGAAAAATGTCAAAATGTCGATTGAGAAACCCGATTCAGCGGAGTCGCCGATTCAATATCTTACCAGATTTCGACAGATCAGTTGCAATGAAGCCCTTTGGATTGTTGTCTCGAACCCAAGTTCTACTTGCAGATTATTGATTTTTGTGCCATAATCACGATTGCAGTATAAAAACTCGTGATCGGAATCATCAAAGATTTTCAAGACAAGGACATTTCCCTTATGCCTGAATCACAAACCCCAGTTCTTCATCATTTGTATTCTGGGAAAAGCCATGCCCCATCAAGCAGTCAGATGAGAACCAACTTCAACCCGGGAACGCAAGAACCCATCTCCTCGGTTGCCCTTGATGATGTTGTTGCAGCAGAGAATGCGGTTCAGGCAGCGCACGCTGCATTCCCTGCATGGTCATCAACTCCTGTTGGTGATCGAATCCAACATCTCTTTAAGTATAAAACGATTCTCGAGCAACATGTAGATGAACTTGCAGAGATCATTGTTCAAGAACATGGAAAAACTACTGCAGAAGCAATCGGATCAGTTCGAAGAGGGATCGATTGTATTGAACACGCGTGTGGCGCCCCCATCCTGATGATGGGCAGAACACTTCCTCAGATCGCAGTATCGTCATCTTTCTGTCGAACTCAAGATGAGGGTGGAGTTGGTATTGATTCATCAGTGGATCGTTTGCCAATCGGAGTATGTGTCGGAATCACTCCATTCAACTTCCCAATGATGGTTCCACTTTGGATGTGGCCGATGGCTGTTGCATGTGGGAATACATTTGTACTTAAACCATCCGAACGGGATCCGATGTCATCAATCCGCGCGATGGAACTCGCTCATGAAGCAGGATTTCCTGAAGGAGTACTCAACCTTGTGCACGGCGGTCCAGATGTCGTCAATCACCTAATCAAACATGACGATGTTCAAGCTGTCTCATTTGTAGGTTCTACTCAGGCAGGCAAATACATTTACTCAACCGGTTGTGCACACAACAAACGAGTCCAATGTATGTGTGGCGCAAAAAACTTTTCAATCATCATGCCCGATGCGAATCGCGAAGCTGCGATCGACGGCGTCTTTGGTTCTGCGTTCGGAAACACCGGGCAACGATGTCTTGCAGGCTCAGTCGTAGTCCCAGTTGGAGAAGCAGCTGATTGGTTAATACCAGGGCTTGCTGAAAAAGCGAAGTCATTTCAGACTGGGAGAGGGTGCAATGCAAAATCACAAATGGGACCACTCCAAGATGAAGCAGCATACGATCGAGTCCATGATTTTATCGAAGCGGGGATCGAAGAGGGCGCAACTTTGTTGACAGATGGACGAAATCACGACATGCCTGACAAGGGGTACTTTGTAGGACCAACCCTATTCGACAATGCAACTTCAAATATGCGCATCGTTGCAGAAGAGATTTTTGGACCTGTCCTCTCGGTGATTCGAGCATCTTCTCTTGACGATGCAGTCGCAGAGGTAAACAAATCTGAGTATGGAAACATGTCCGTCATGTTTACTGATTCTGGCCATGCCGCTCATCGATTTGAAACGACAGTCCAAGCAGGCATGATCGGTATCAATGTTGGAGTCCCTGCTCCGATGGCGGCCTTCCCATTTTCGGGTTGGAAAAAATCATTCTTTGGTGATCTACACACCAACGGTGAAGATGGTGTTCGTTTCTTCACGAAATCTAGGGTAACTGTCCGACGGTGGATCTAAGTACTTCGTCACTTTTCAACATAATATGGATGTATTCATGCCCAGAATTACAAGAACCGCACTCATTCAAGCAGCTAATGCATTGCCCGATTCCGATGATCTTGATGCTATCAAGAAGGCAATGATCGACAAACATGTCACACTTATAGAAGAAGCAGCAGACAAAGGCGCGAATGTCTGTTGTCTGCAAGAAATATTTTATGGCCCATACTTTTGTGCTGAGCAAGAGAAACGCTGGTATGAAATCGCGGAACCAATTCCTGATGGGCCAACGATTAAACTAATGCAAGAGCTTGCAAAGAAACATCGGATGGTCATGGTTGTACCGATTTATGAAGTCGCGATGACTGGAGTCTATTACAACACCGCTGCCGTAATTGATGAACAAGGGAACTATCTAGGCAAGTACCGAAAACATCACATACCGCATTGCCAACCCGGATTCTGGGAAAAGTTCTATTTCAAACCAGGGAACGGTGGCTACCCAGTTTTTGACACGATCTTTGGGAAAATTGGAGTCTACATTTGTTACGATCGACATTTCCCTGAAGGCGCACGCGCACTAGGACTCAACGGAGCTGAAATCGTTTTCAATCCATCAGCAACAGTCGCAGGCCTCAGTGAGTATCTATGGAAACTCGAGCAGCCTGCACATGCAGTTGCAAATCAGTATTATGTCGGCGCTATCAATCGTGTTGGGATGGAATCGCCTTGGAATATTGGTGAGTTCTATGGCCAATCTTATTTATGTAATCCACGCGGCCAAATCATGGTTGAAGGATCTCGTGATTCTGACGAAGTTGTGATCGCGGACCTCGATCTCGATATGATTCGTGAAGTTAGAGACACATGGCAGTTCTTCCGTGATCGTCGTCCGGAATCTTACAACCAACTCACTGACATATAAATGGATCATGCACCAAACAATCCATTGATGAATGCTGATCTTGCACCTGTGAATGTTGAAGATCGCACTTGGAGCTCATGGAACATCGCTGCGCTCTGGATCGGGATGGCAGTGTGTATCCCTACATATATGCTCGCTGCAGGCATGGTTGAGCAAGGCATGAATTGGTGGCAGGCCACTTTGACAGTCATGGCTGGCAACTTTATTGTTCTGATCCCCATGATCCTCAATGGTCATGCAGGAACAAAACTTGGAGTCCCATTCCCCATTCTAGTTCGTGCGAGTTTCGGTATACGGGGCGCTCATATTCCGTCTATTGCTCGATCGCTTGTCGCTTGTGGATGGTTTGGTATTCAGACTTGGATTGGTGGCGCAGCTCTATATACAATTCTGGGTGTTTTGGGAGTCTTCAATCCACTTGAAGATACACATCAACTTCCAGTCCTCGGAATCACTTGGATTCAGTTTGCAAGCTTTATCGCTTTTTGGTTAATCCATGTCCTCATCGTAATCAAAGGTGTGGAATCTATTAAAATCCTAGAAACATGGGCAGCACCATTCTTAATCGCATCGGGTGTTGCACTCTTGATCTGGGCAATGATCAAAGTTGAACAACCCAAACAACTCTTTTCTTCAGACACCAACTTTGCTCAAGGATCAAACTTCTGGAAAGTGTTCTTCCCACAACTTACTGCTATGGTTGGGTTTTGGGCAACATTGAGCTTAAACATTCCTGACTTTACACGATATAGTAAATCTCAGAGAGACCAAGCAATGGGACAACTCATTGGTCTCCCTCCCACGATGACGCTGTTTTGTTTTATAGGTATTGTTGTTACGGGTGCATCCGTTCTCATTTTCGGAGAGGCAATCTGGAACCCAGTAGATCTCGTAGCTCAGATGGGATCACCTATTCTAGTTGTCATCTCGATGATAGCTTTGCTTATTGCAACTCTATCGACAAACCTTGCAGCGAATGTTGTATCACCTGCAAATGGATTTTCGAACTTGTCCCCGAGCAAAATCAGTTTTCGAGCTGGCGGCCTAATCACTTGTTTCATCGGCGTGCTCATGATGCCTTGGAATCTCATCAGCAATACCGATGGATATATCTTTACTTGGCTCATCGGTTACAGCGCCCTGATCGGCCCTATCCTGGGAATCATGCTCTGTGATTACTTCATCATTCGTAAAACGAACATCAATACTGAAGAGCTCTACAATGCAAACGGTTTACACAAAGGGATAAACTGGATTGCGATTGTCACTCTGATCATTTCGATACTTCCAAATGTACCCGGTTTCCTCAACGCAGCTTCTACACAGTTTAGTTTCCCTGTATACTTCGACACCATCTATACATACGCCTGGTTTGTGGGCGTCTCGCTTTCAGTTGTTCTGTACTGGATATTGATGACAATTTTTTCGAAATCAAAGTAGGATTCAATTATATGACAAATCAATCTACTCCAATATTGCCTGCGTATGACCATACACCTTCGGAGTATACAGGCCCATCAAAAACAGAAACACTCGAAATGAGACAGGAGTTTCTTTCTCCTGCAATTTTAATGTACTATCGCGATCCAGTCATGATTGTTGAAGGATCAATGCAATACCTATATGACGAAACAGGCAAACGATATCTCGATGGGTTTGCAGGGATCGTCACTGTCTCTGTTGGGCATTGTCATCCCAAAGTCATCAGCGCTATACGTGAACAAAACGAACGATTCCAACACACAACGACAATCTACCTACACCCAAATATTGCTACCTATGCAAAGAAACTCGCAAGCACTTTTCCGAAAGATTCAAACCTTTCTGTTTGTTACTTTACCAACTCAGGAAGCGAATCCAATGATCTTGCTCTCTTAATGGCAAGAGCATATACAAGCAACTACGATGTTATTGCACTCCGAAACGCGTACCACGGCATGTCCCCTACTGCGATGGGATTAACTGCACTCAATACTTGGAAGACTCCTGTCCCGCAAGGCTTTGGTATCCATCATGCTAAGTGCCCTGATCAATATAGAGGACCATTTGGATACGATGATCCAGATGCAGGCGTCAAATACGCAAGCGATGTAGACGAAGTTATCAGATTCTCAACCCCGGGACAAGTAGCTGCATTTATCGCTGAACCTATCCAAGGAGTTGGAGGCACTGTTGAACTCCCAAATAACTATCTCAAATCTGTGTACAACTCAGTCCGCAATGCGGGAGGGCTTTGTATCTCTGACGAGGTCCAAACTGGATTCGGTAGGACTGGAACTAAGTTCTGGGGATTTGAAAATCATGGAGTCACACCTGACATCATCACCATGGCAAAGGGAATGGGTAATGGCGCACCATGCGGAGCGGTAGTAACTCGCCCAGAAATCTCGCAAGCTCTATCTCAAAGACTACATTTCAACACCTTCGGCGGCAATCCCGTCTCAATGGCACAATGCGAAGCAACCCTTGATGTTATCCTCGATGAAAATATACAAGGAAGAGCACACGATATTGGAAACTATCTCCTTGATGGACTCAATACACTTGGATCAAGTCATCAATGCATTGGTGATGTCCGAGGCAAAGGCCTCATGATCGGGGTGGAGATCGTTGAAGATCGAGTGACGAAAACTCCTGCATCTGATCTTTGTGCTGATGTTTTTGAAAGAGCGAAAGACCTTGGATTATTGATTGGCAAAGGTGGCTTGTACGGCAATGTACTCCGAATAAAACCTCCAATGTGCATTACTCGAGAGGATGTCGACTTCTTGATCCGCGTACTCGACATTGCTTTCACACAATCGACCAAGTAATAGACAGGATACTCGAATGCCATTACTCATAAAAAACGGGCGAATCATTACTGCACAAGACGACTATTTTGCAGATATATATTGCGAAAATGAAACCATTACTCAGATCGGTTCTGCAATTGATCCTTCAACGCTACCTAAAGAAACCGAAGTAATAGATGCATCGAACAGATATATCTTCCCCGGATTCATTGATCCTCACGTGCATATCCACTTGCCATTTATGGGATCAAATGCGATCGACGATCATGAATCAGCATCGAAAGCTGCACTTGTAGGCGGAACAACAACTCTCATCGAGATGATTTGCCCTGGTCCAACCGACGAACCTCTCGACGCGTTTAATGAGTGGAATGATCTCGCTTCAACAGGCTGTGCGACTGATTACACATTTCATATGGCAGTTGTTCGTTTCGATGATCTTGCCCAATCTCAACTAAAAAGTATCGTACTAGATCACGGAATTGCTTCGTTCAAAATTTTTCTCGCATACAAAGGCGCCTTGAATCTTGATGACTCGAATCTATTCGATCTCCTCACTATGGCCAAGGACATGGGAGTGATCACAACTGCACATTGCGAAAACGCAGACGCTATCGATTCGATGCAAACCAAGCTAATTAACGAAGACAAAACGGGACCTGAATGGCACGAACCATCACGCCCAACCAATATAGAAACAGAAGGCGTCCATCATCTTTCAACCTTTGCAGAGCTCACAGGCACTCATATTTACATTGTGCATACGTCCTGTGCCCCCGCGGTGCAAGCAGCAATCGATGCACAACTCCGAGGAGTCAATGTCTGGGTTGAAGTCGTAGCTCCTCATTTAGTCCTTGATGAGACATATGCTCAACAACCAAACTTTGAGGGCGCGAAGTATGTCATGTCGCCCCCACTTCGTGAAAAGAGCAATCAAGCAACATTGTGGAACGGCCTGAAGTCTGGTGCAATTTCAACTATTGGAACGGATCATGCACCATTTTCTTTTGCAGGGCAAAAAGATATGGGGAAAGACGCATTTACCAAAATTCCAAATGGAATTCCATCAGTACAAGAGCGCGTCGATTTAGTTCATACCTTTGGTGTGCTAACAGGGAAGATCAATCTCAATAGATTTGTAAAAACTTGCTCAACGAATGCAGCACAACTGTTCGGGCTCTACCCACGAAAAGGATCTATCAGTGTTGGAGCAGATGCAGATCTCGTCATCTATGACCCGAATGCAAAGCACACTTTGAGTGTAGACTCAAGTTTATCCAAGGTTGACTACAACGCATACGAAGGATGGGAACTAACAGGAAGATCTTCAGTTGTAACAGTGCGAGGCCAAATCCAAGCTCAAGATGGCAAATTTGTCGGCACAGTAGGACGAGGCCAACTACTCAAAAGACAGCCTACACATTAGTCAACTCTTCAACAGTCAATCATCATCATTCGATACAAGCTTATTGGATTGCTCG
Organism: Phycisphaerales bacterium; assembly: GCA_029213305.1. Lineage (GTDB taxonomy): Bacteria > Planctomycetota > Phycisphaerae > Phycisphaerales > UBA1924 > UBA1924. The sequence continues at coordinate 92,999 of JARGPA010000004.1, read as the reverse complement.
ACGAACTTGTCACCTTCCCATGCAGTATCCTTTGTGACCATGCCAGCTTTCTCAGCTTTCTTCGCAGCCTTTGCTTCGATCTGTCTGCGAACTAAATCTGCGTGGGATGTAAAGTATTGAAGTGAGTGTCCTCTAAAATCTTCAATATTGGCAAATCCATGTTTGTCCATAAATGCGTTTAGTTCATCGCACATCCGCCCGGCGAGTTTATACCCATGAATCATAACCCCAGTACAGACTTGCACAGTTGATGCACCCAGTAGGATGAACTGAGCTGCATCTTCTCCTGATTCAACTCCACCGATTGCAGAAAGAGATCGATCTTTATACTCGCCATCGGTTGTACCATCGCCGTACATCATGGTCGCGAGTTCCATGACCATTCTTAACGCAATCGGACGGACAGCCTTGCATGAATATCCTCCTGGAACAGAGTAACCTTCGACAGTAGGTTCTGGGCGCAGAGAATCGAGATTTACTCCCATCACGCTCAGGATTGTATTTATCGCGGCTATCCCTGTAGCACCGCCTTTGAGTGCGGCTCTTGCAGGATCAACGATATGTGTTATGTTGGGGGTCATTTTGGCCCATACCGGGAGAGGAGTTGCTCCCTTAACCCAGCTACATACTTCTTCGAGCAACTCTGGATCTTGTCCCATCGCGGCGCCCATCTTTCGCTCGGGCATCCCATGAGGGCATGAAAAGTTTAACTCGAATGCATCAACTCCACATGCTTGACATCTTTGAACAAGTTCAACCCATGCATCTTTATTGCATTCTTCCATAACCGATGCAATCAATACTCGATCAGGGTATTTGTCTTTGATTTTCTTGAACTCGTCTTCCCATACAGAAAAATCACGATCAGAAATCAGCTCGATGTTTTGCCAACCGATTACCTCTTTGGTTCCAGTAGCACGCATTCTTGCATATCGCGGAGCAACATTAACAACTTTAGATGCATCTAAACTTACTGTTTTGCAGATTACTGCACCCCAGTTTTCATCGAATGCTTTACCGATGACATTCGCGTTTGTTCCTGGAGGGCCTGATCCAATCACAAACGGATTGGGCATCTTGAGTCCATCAACTACAACACTCAGATCTGCCATCGGGTTCCTTTCTCGAACTGAAATGAATCAATGCGAATTATACGAGATTTTCAATGTACTTGTAAAGGGGTGTTTGGAGTTCGATGGCATGAATTTTCAGTGAATGTAGATTCATTGATCAAACCTCCAAAGAATATCGCATCGGGATACTCAACCAATGTATCTGCTATTGGACCTGGTGAGAGTGTTCCCACAACTTGAATTGTTGTCTGTTTCACAAATCGCACATCAGATGAAATGAGATTAAACCCGAGCTTGTCGACAATCTGTAAGATAGTTTCTAGACCTTTGCCATTGGGTTTTCCGACTATTTGTATCGAATGAAAATCCGATTTTCTCTTTAGTTCGTCTAATCCTTGTTCAACAACTTGTGATCCAGTAAAGCGTGCCCATTGTTTTTCACTCAATGTAGATTTGCGCTCATCCAAAATAGTCTCGTCTAACTCAGACAAGCCTCGCTCATACCCCTCTACTGCGTTCTCGATCGCTGCAACTTTTTTATAGCGCCGTTTCATTGACTCAAGCGATTGCTCTCGACAATGCTCGGGTGAATATCGTTGAATCACCCAACCATTATTTCGCACAAGACGAAACAAGATCTCATTCATATCTCGACCAAAAGAACTCTTTCTGTGCTCAAACTGCAACTGCTTTGAATGTCGAACTTCATATCCTGCAGCGATCAACTTTGCACAGAGATCGTATTCTTCGGCGTAATACCCGAAACTATTGTCATAGCCACCCACTGCTAAATATGCATTTCTACGGATTGCACATCCGCAGCCGACAACAACCTCAGTTAACCCTCCTGCTTCGTGGGACCTATCTGGTAACCAGATCTCTCCACCTAACGCGGCGACTCCCTTATCAAGCAGATCTAAACAAGAAAGATCAGAATCTTTTCGTAAATGAGAATCATCATCGAGCATAATTACCCAATCACCTTGTGCGTGCTCAACTCCAATATTGCGAGCTCCAGCGCCCATGTTTGATTCTAAACGGATGCAAACAACTCGAATCCCATTAGGAAGTGCATCAGGACAGCAGATTGGTGTTTTCGATGCATTATCAATCAGAATCAGCTCTGGATGATCCCCAAGGTTCTTTGCAGGGATTTGTCCGAGCTCATGAAGTGAATACTCAAGTTCAGGGGTCCTATCTCGAGTTGGAATGACAAAGCTGATCTGCATAGTCAAGATTGTATCAACATCGTGATGAGTCTGCCTTTTCTATCACTTGAAATGCTTCTTCAGAACTCAACTCATGTGCGTACATCGCTGCAAGTTGTTGAGCTTTACTTAAGAGTTGACTATTTGATACAGGAACATTTCCCAATGAAGCCCCTTCAATCGCGGCTGTGAGTGAACCAACATATCCTGACTCAACAATATTGAGGCCGCCAAGGAGCGATAGACTCACACCGACGAGTAACGCATCTCCACACCCGAGCACATCGACAGGATCATTGGAGAGAGCTGGAAGTCTCACAATATGTCCTGATTCGTCCAACATCATCACCCCGCCTTGCCCGAGTGTGACGAAGAGCCAACGTACTTTGTTATGTTCTTGGAATCTTCGAGCAACATCTTCGAGAGTCGAGTGTTGATCTCGCATTGCAAATCGAATCTCAGATTCACACGGACACAATATATCAAACCCAATCATTGAAAGAAGTTCTGATCGTGTCCCCGACACATCTCCAACGATGCACTCAACTCGGCCTTTAGTAGATTCGACAACATGTTTGACGAATCCATCACTGAGCATTCCCAACCCGAAGTCTGCAAGGACTATTGCATCAAATTTCTCTTCGCTAATCGCATTTATGAGTGCTGATCTTTGTTGTTGCTCAAGATTGATTCGATTTGTGCAATCGAGTTTGACGACCTTTTCTCGCCCAACTAAATATCTTATTTTCTCAGGCAACTCTGTTTTTGTCTCAATAGGGAAAACTTGAACTCCGTCATGCTCAACTCGCTCAATCCATTCTTCTGAACAAACGGGAGTTGCCAGTGTTACACTTGCACCCAAACTATGAAGATGTTTTGCGATAATTGCGGCACCACCATCATACTGTTTCGAAGATGTTGGACGAAGCGATAGTATCGGGTGCTCTTCAGCAATCTCAGGCCACTGACATTGCACATAGGTATCCAGGATAGTTTCCCCTACAACGAGAACTCGTTTTCCTTTGGCTCGTTCGAGCATCTGAGCAACTCGACTCGATGAAAAATCGTTTTGGTTTGACAAAGCTTTGATTTGCCCAACCCCCGGGTCAGACCGCGAACTGTTGCGGATCGAATCAACAATTGCAGATGATGAGAATACGATGTCACCACTTGAGAACACAACTCGGCCGCCATTCAATTCGACAACTTCTCGCTCTTGATCAAATCTCGGATCGCGCTTTTGTGCGTATTCTGCACCCTTGATATAAATATCAGGTTTTATTTGATCTAACAAATCGACTGCAGTTTCTTGATGATGAATACAAACCCATTCAACAAACTCCAGCGCAGCAATATTCTCAGCTCGCAGATTATGACCAAACATTGGACGATCAGTCCCTTTGTTCACGAACTCATCAGCAGTCACAGAAACTACAAGTCGATCCCCTTGAGCAGCCGCGAACTTAAGATGTTGAATATGACCAGGGTGAACAATATCGAAGCAACCATGGCAATGAACTAGCGAATACCCTGCAATTGAGAGTTCTTCCCGCTTCGCGAGCATCTGCTCAAGCGTGATTATCTTTGAAGATTGATTCCGAGAACTGTGCATAGAAGATGGTATCCGAATCAAGCAACTTAGGAATCGTGTCCGTACTGAAATCTTTGAACCATCTCAAAACTCACACTCGCTATAAACTTCTGCTACATAACCATTAAAGAATCGGCGCCATGAGTTGTGCTGTATTCTGACAGACCCTCATTCCAACAGATCGTCTTACCCAATCATCGTAAAGAACAATGCTGGAATCGTTTATGTAAGATTCTTGAACACCACGAAGAGCGTTAACCACGCTCTTATCGTACGCAAACAGACTGATTTCGAAATTTATCCAAAAGCTTCGTTTATCCATATTCACCGTGCCAACCAGCGCAACTGTATCATCAGCGGTAACTGTCTTTGCATGTAGCAACCCGCCTCGATAAGTGCAAATTTGAACTCCTGTCTCGAGTAAATCTTCAAAATATGATTTCGATGCTAATCGAACCAAGATCGAATCAACCTTCTCAGGCACAACAAGAGTCACTTGAACCCCACGCAGAGCAGCAGCGGTCATCGCCGTAAGCATTGCTTCGCTTGGGATAAAATATGGAGTTGTAATTATCAACCGTTTTTCTGTATTGTAAATCAGAGTCAACAACATATCGTGAGCGATTCGCGGCGCCTGATCTGGTCCGGAGGGAACAATTTGTGTAGGGACTTCTCCATGCGATACCAAGTTTTCAAACTGATGAACAGATCTGATTTCTGACTTTGCATCTCGCCCTGCATTATCACTAAACTCCATTGCCCAATCTAATTTTGCAACGAGATCTAATACACACGCTGCGGGGCCACGAACTCGGACCATTACATCAATCCACTCTCCTACCCCTTTACCAACCCCGAAATACTCAGGGTCGACCATGTTCATCGAACCTGTATATGCAATCTCCTGATCTATCGAAATTATCTTTCGATGATTTCGAATATCAATCCGATAGAAAAGCACTCGAAGAATACTCGCTGGTAGTGCTTCAACAATTTCTATACCAGCAGCTCGTAATTCCTTCACTCGTTTCGATCGGAGGAAATGTTTACTCCCCGCACTATCAACCATTAACTTACATGAGACTCCTCGATTGATTGCGCGAATCAGTGCAGCCTCGACTTGTTCAACATGGCCGCTCGATTCCCAGATATAAAACAACATATGAATCGATATTGATGCACTATCAATATCAGCAATGATTGCGTCAATACAACAATCGCTCTTGTCATACAAGACGACTGAGTTTCCTCCGATTGCTGAGATGTTGAGAAGACTGCTTGATTGAGCATTGAGCGACTTTGCAAGTTGAGGTAACTGATCACTCGTGATATCCCAATTTTCATTAATCCTTGTAAGATCCGCACTGATTGATTCTTTGAAAATCTCATACGCATGTATCCTTCTACGTGGCAGCCAGAGCTCTCCTACAAAGAGATACAACACAGCCCCTACGAATGGAACAAGCCCGACAATCAACAACCATGCAAGTGATACTCCTGTTGATCTTCTTTTGAGAATTATTCTCAATCCCAACCCGATCACAATCACCCAGTGCGACAATGAAATCAGCACTGCGATAATCGATGAAAGAGAGATGAGTTCAGTTGGATCCATAAATTTCCTTTGAAGCTGATTTATCCGACTTCTATAATCCTATCGAATATTCTTCAATGGTGCTGATATACAGAGAACGAAGATGAACCCTTTCAGATCATCCAACTCGAAACATTCCCCGAAGATCCGCCGCGCCGTGAAAGCTGTTCGCTCTGGATTCCGTAGATATCCTCGTGCGATCTACAGTTCCTTCAAACCAAACAACTCAACGAATGAACCGGTTCATATCCCTGAAATACTCGAAGAACTCGCAAACCATGATTTAGCCGTTCTCTGGTTCGGACACGGTTCTGTCGCAGCACAACTCGATGATATGACAGTGGTTGTTGATCCAGTGTTATCCGATCGTATTGGAATGAGAATAAAAGGAAAAACGATCGGCGTCCAAAGGCTCTCTCCCGCTCCAGTTTCACCAGAGTCATTGATTGGTACTGATATCGTTTTGATCACCCATGCACACTTTGATCATCTTGATAAACCAACACTCGAAAGGATGCTTGATCCGAATACAACTGTAATCACGCCGCACCGATGCTCAAAGCTTATACCTCCAGGTTTTAATCGCGTTGTTGAGCTCAGCACCAATCACTCGATCACGATCAACAATCTCACAATTACTGCGATCGAACCGAAACACTGGGGAGCCCGATCACTCTTTGATCGTAAACGCGGGGTTAACTCGTATGTACTCGAATCAAAGGATCAGTGTGTGTTATTCACTGGTGATACTGCAGAAACTAAAGCTTACAAGCATCTTGCATCTCTCCCGATAGATCTCGCCGTCTTTGGTATTGGCGCTTACGACCCTTGGGATCACATGCACGCTACTCCCGAGCAAGCTTGGAAGATGTTCCAAGAACTCGACGCGCGATATCTACTCCCTGTTCATCATTCGACATTTGAACTAAGCGACGAACCAGTTGATGCTCCAATGAAACGATTGCGCAAGGAAGCAGGGAAACTTCAAGACTGTATTCTTGATCCAGTCATCGGCGAAATTATAATAATCGAAACAACTGAGAACCAATCTGATTCCATCGAATAACACACATTCAGAGTTGAGTTGAAGCGATTTTATCTGCGATTGATTTGCCCGCAATAAACCCGTTTGACCATGCCCACTGGAAGTTGAATCCTCCAATTCGGCCGTCAACGTCGAGAACTTCGCCTACGAGCCAGAGCCCATCACACGCCCTGCTCTGCATAGTCGATATTTGGATCTCGTCGAGAGGAACCCCCCCCGCCGTCACTTCTGCAAATGTAAACCCACGATTTCCTGAAATCTCAACTTCGCAATCAACAAGCATATGCGCCAATGCTCTTCGTTGCTCGCGTTTAATAGAATGCCCAGGCGATGCAGGATCTATATCACAACGAAGACACAACATTTTTCCGAGTCGATCGGGAATCAATGTGCGTAGGAATCCGCTGACAGATTGCTTTCCTATTTCTTGAAGTTGTACATCGAGATTATCAAATTTTTGATCGTTGAGCCAATTAATCACGAGTTTCGTGTTAGGATCATCAAACTTTGATTCGAAATACCATCGACTCACATCAAGAGCAGCAGGACCAGATAGTCCAAAATGTGTACATAAAACTTGATTCGTAAATCGAACCAATCGCTTACCTGTACCTGAATGGACTTCGATTGAAACTAAAGCAGATATACCAGAGAGCTCTGTTATCCATCGTGAACTCTCTCCAGTAATCATCGGAACTAATGAAGGCTCAATTCGTTCTGTAACACGATGCCCAAGTTTTTTTACAAAGCTATACCCTGCACCATCTGATCCCGTTCGGGGGAGTGCCATACCTCCAGTAGCAATCACAACAAAACGAGTATCAAGTGGATTCTTTGATATGTCTGTTGATACAACTCGAAAACCATTGATAGTTGGTTCTATGGATTTCACTCGCCATGGATGGAGCAGTTGGATCCCTAATCGATCGCATTCGTTTAACAATGAGTTGAGGACAGTCTTTGCGGAATTGGTTACAGGAAACAACTTGCCTGTATCTTCTCTTTTGAGATCTACTCCCAATCCACTAAAGAACTCAACAGTGTCTTTTTCTGAAAATGCCTTGAGAGCATTTTTAATTGTGTTTCGAGATGTACCTGCGTAGTCCTTGGGAAGAACGCGATCGTGAGTCACGTTGCATCGCCCGCCGCCGGCAACAAGTATCTTTGCGCCGATCTTCTTGGCGCCATCAACAAGAACGATTCGTGATTGAACTCCATCAGTTGCACATTGACGAGCGCACCAAATCGCGGTCATCAGACCTGCGGCCCCAGCTCCTACAACGACAAGATCGACTGTTGGTCCTTCCATTGGTACAAGAATAGCGTTTACCAAGTATGAAAAAAGCGGGCACTCAACAGAATGCCCGCTTTGGTGTGATATCTGTGTGTTTTTATTCTTCAAACATGCCGAGTTGCCACATCATAAAGATTCGCTGATCAGCAACATCGCGGATACGCAAGTTGAGTGGTTTTCCGCCTCCGTGCCCTGCATCACGATCAACCCAGAGCATAATCGGTTCTGCTTCTTGATCTGACCCAGTCGAAGCTTGCATCAATGCAGCCATCTTTCGAGCATGAAGAGGATGCACTCGAGTATCATTCTCTCCTGCGGTATAGAGCACCGCTGGATACTTGGTCCCGGGTTTCACATTCTGATATGGGGAGTACTTCTTAATGTACTCGTATTGACTCGGATCTTCCGCGGTTCCGTATTCTGGTACCCAGTACCTCGCCATGAGGAAGTTCTGGTAGCGAACCATATCGAGGAGTGGTACTGCTGTGATCACCGCGCTGAATAGATCAGGGCGCTGAACGACGGTAGCACCAGTAAGTAGTCCACCGTTTGAACCACCCGCGATTCCGAGTTGTTGAGGATTGGTATACCCATTATCAATCAACCATTCACCTGCTGCGATAAAGTCATCGAATACATTCTGTTTCTGATCAAGCATCCCAGCTTCGTGCCATGCGTTGCCATATTCGCCGCCGCCTCGCAGGTTTGCAACTGCGTACACGCCGCCGTTTTCATACCATGGGAACATCGTCGACGAGAAGTAAGGTGTCATCGAGATGTCAAAGCCGCCATATCCATAGAGGATTGTCGGGTTTTTACCATTGAGTTCGATTCCCTTTTTATGAACAAGGAACATCGAAACCGGTGTGCCATCTTTTGAATCGTACCAAACTTGCGACACTTCGATTGTTGAAGGATCTACAGGAACATTTGGACGAGCCCAAAGCTCGCGTTCACCCGTTGCCAAATCGACATGGTAAATACTGCGAGGCATATTGTAACTTGAAAAACTCAAGAACGCGTCTGTGCGATCGTCAGAAACTCTTAATCCACCTGACCCGATTCCTGGGAGATCAAGATCACCCAAAGATTTACCAGCGAAGTCATACAGTGCAATTCGAGTCTTTGCATTTTCAAGATAATCAACTGCAATGATCCCTCTTGCAAAGGAAACGCCGTCGATCACGAGGTTGTCATTTGCCGCGACAACTGTTTCCCAGTTCTCGAAACCTGGGTTGGTCAGATCAATCGATGATACCGTCCCGTTAGGCGCATCAAAGGAATGTTGCATGATGAATCGATCGCCATCGAAGTGAGCTCCACCCATTCTGCCCATTTTTCCGATCGCCATTGGAGTCATGTTGAACTCGCCTGTGCGGAACCATGCGTCGAGATCTGCAACCCACATGTCCACGCCTGCAGTACCAGTCCAGTACCCAACAACCATCCATCGGCCATCTTCCGATGGAATTCCAAATGGACCCCAAGTTGTCTTGAGTGCTTCGATTTCTGCTTCGCTTTTGTTCAGATCGTCATAGAAGAATCCAATATCACGTTGACGAAACAACACTTGATCTTCACGATGATGTGTTCCGATTTTGTGAAGCTTCATCACAGATGAATAAGCATCGTCGATATCTTCGAGTCGTTCATAGAAGAATCCCGAGTTGTCAGGGAGCCATTGTGAGAACCCTACTTTACCTGGGATTACATCTGCAAACCATTCACCTGACTCTACATCCAACAAGTAGAGTGTCGAGTTCTCGTCACCAGATGCGTACATACCAAACGCCATCAGTGAACCGTCTTTGTTTGGAGCAGTCCAAGAAACTGTTGTCAGACCAGTTGGATCGATGACTTGTGGATCAAGTAAAACTCGATCATCACCTTCAAGTCCATCACGAACATACAGCACTGATTGCGGCTGAGCGCCTTCGCGTTTGGAGTAAAAATATCGGTTGCCGTACACGCTTGGAGATCCAATCGAAGGCACTTCCATCAACTCACGCAAACGACTCTCGAGTGCTTTTCGTCCTGGCAAATTGTCGAGGATTGATCGAGTGTACTCATTTTGTGAGTCTGTCCAAGTTGCGACTTCCTCAGTCATCTTTCCCATGTTTGCAGGATCAGAGTTATCGCCTTCAATCCATCGGTAGTTGTCAGTCACTGTCTCGCCGTGAATCTTTTCAGTAACTGGACGCACCTCAGTCTCTGGAGGCCCCGCTAACCCGGTTGCTGCGAAACCAGCAATCAGAAGTACAGTAGAAATCGTTCTCATTTGTCCATTCTCCATTGAAGTGTGTCTGCAAGATAAGCTCGCATACAAGAAATCGTGTACTGAATAGTACCAGATCTCGGTCTCAAAGATGCATGTTTGGTGATTGAATCATTCCGAATTCAGCTTGTTTCATTTATACTATTCGATATGACGAATGAAGATCCAACAAAGTATCAAGCATCAACTCCGCTCGTTGAAGCAATTTTCATGGACAATGAGCAAGAGTCATTGAAATGGATCGCAGAACTGATCGAGGCTGGCGAAGATCTCAACGCATTTGATTACATTGCTCAAACTATTCCAATTGAAGCCGCATGGCGAGAGTGTGTCTTTGATGATCAGAAATCTGATGCTGCAGTAAATCTATTACTCAATAATGGAGTTCAAGTTGAACCGATTGAATCGTTGGGGTTTTATTTAACTAATTTATTTGTTTTGGGTCCAATCGAATTAACTATCCGATTAATGGAGAATGGATTTAGACTGAGCTCGCAGTACCGCTCGACTCCGATCGATGAGAAAACTAGTGAATATGACAATCTTCTTACAGAGCTTTTAAAAGCAGGCTTGCTCGATAAAGTTGAACTACTCAAACCGTTTGGAATTTTAGAGCTTATTGATGTATTTGATGACATCGGCGATTCGCCGCTTAGTTCAATTGCGAGTGAAGGAGACAGAGTACTCGCAGAGTGGTTGTTAAAACACGGCGCTGACATCAATGCTCATTCTGAAAGCTTGATTGGTAGCACTGCTCTAGAAAGAGCTGTAGAAAACAGACACTTGAAGATGATTGAGTTCCTCTTGAATCGAGGTGCAAATCCAAACATTCGAGCAAGCATGTGGAAGACAGTAACAGAACGAGTTTCAGAATTCGGATCATTGAAGAATAAAGGAATACATGATTCAAACAAAGACAGTGGCTTGATAGAGATTAAACGGATGGTGCTCGCGGCGAGCAAAAACTTCCCACCACCAATGAACCCTGATGGATCAATCTCGACTGTTTGGCCACCAGATCCTAAACCCAAATGAGTTCTACTGTACCAACCCCTTGGTCAATCGCATAAACGCGGTTTCCAAGTTGACTGGTTCCTCTTGGAAATGCGTCACACGAAACCCGTTGTTGATGAGCACATTGGGGATATCTGTGAAGTTACCACCGAGTCGATCATCATAATGCGCGTGGATGACCTGTCCGCTTCCGCCACCGAGTGCGGTGCCGTCTCCTTGAACAATTCCGACTTTCTCAACGCCGGGCATGGTTTCAAGAATTTTCGTGGCGGCTTCTATTCGTTCTGCAACCCCGATGTGAACGACATGCCCCACCTTGGCGCGTTTGAGGATTTCATCGACTGACCCGTTGAACAACAACTCACCCTTCTCGATGATGCCGACGGTATTACAAAGCTCTGCAAGTTCATGCAAGATATGTGAAGAGATGAGGATCGTCTTCCCCATTTTCTTGAGTTCCTTGAGCAACTCACGGATTTCGATCCGAGCTCGTGGATCGAGTCCTGATGCAGGTTCATCCATCAACAAAACTTTAGGATCGTGCAAGAGGACTCTCGCGATACTCAAGCGTTGTTGCATACCTCGTGAAAGCGAGTTCACTTCTGCAGTTTGTTTGTAGGTCAAATCCGTCAACTCAAGAACATCGTTCACAACTTTCTTTCGTTGAGAACCGTTGATGTTGTATGCTGCGGCGAAGAACTCAAGGTACTCATGCACAACCATGTCCTGATACGCACCCATAAAGTCAGGGACATATCCGATTAATGGGCGAATCTGACGATTCTGATATCCAATAGTCATCCCTGCAACTTGCGCCTGACCTGAGGATGGTTTGAGCAGAGTTGCGAGCACCTTAATTGTTGTCGTTTTCCCTGCGCCATTGGGGCCGATGAACCCAAAGCAATCACCTTCATTGATCGTCAAATTCAACGCATTGAGCGCCGTCAGATCCCCATATCGTTTGGTCAAGTTGATTGTTTCAATCATCGCCATAGGAAACTCGCTTTCGGTTCAGCCTTCATCATCTATTAATTCTGTATCATCATCTTGCAATGTATCATTTGTCGTTTCATCTTCCCGGGATGAACTCACAAACACTGGAGGCTTGGATTCGAATGGATAAATCCAGGTCACTAGAGTTTTACCAGAAGCAGGAACCTGCTGGCCATTAATCCATACGGGTTCTGGAATTGCATTTATAGAAGCATTGTCCGAGTCGATCTCAACCATACCGATTACGATGAGTGTTGGCTCCGTAAACCATCGGCCAAGGTCCCACCCGTGTACTGCTCTTCTTTGAGCTAATCGGTTCCCGACTACATCGCTTGAAGCCGCGTTAAAGCGTGGTGGTTCGAGTTGAGATATAAATCGACTCGCAATTAACCGATCTACCAACTGACCGTTGTTTGAGTTGAGCCCAGAAGGGTCAACACCATATCGGAACGCCGCAGAGAAGTAGTTGTTCCGATTTGCGGATTGAGAACCTGGTTTCACTTCAGTAACGAGAGCAAGATCAAGCGCTTGTCCTGGAATCCATCCTTGCGGTCCAAAGTCGGGTGAAAACACAGATGTATATGCAATAGAGCGTCGCCCGAGCTTTTGCCCGCTTGATAAAATTGGAAACTCTCGAGCAATGACGAATACACGAACATCAGTCATTGCAGCTGGGAGATCATGGACGATCTCTCCGCGTACTACCAGATCATCGAGTATGAGTTCGGGATCATTCAGATCTCCGGGAGTTCCAACTGGGTAGGGCATCCTCCACTCAGACATTCCCTCCCAATCCGCGACAAACGATTTCACTGTTGCACGCGTAGGGACACGAATCGCACTCGGATTTTTAGACTCGATTCGATACCCAGAGTTATCCGGAAAACCAGTCGTCAGAGAAACCAACGATTCAGGTGAAGACCAAGGAGAAATGAGATTGGTAGAATCTTCAAGTTGGAAGGCGCCGTCTTCTTGTTGCTCACGCAGAGACACTACCGCTGTCCCATATGAAGGTAACATGACACTCATCCAAGTCCGAGCTCGTTGAGTTTCTTGCCCAAATACTTGTTCAAGAAGAGTCAAGTGAGTGATATTTGATGATTTGGGACGCATTGTCGTCGCGCCAATCCAAGCGAAACCTGTAAACACACCGGTTGTCGCGACGAAGAACATCCAAGCGTGCTGCTTTTTCCCTTTGCTCTTGAGAATCCCATATCCAACTGGTCCCGCGATTAGCCAATAGAGTACGAAGACAATAACCCCGAAGAGGATCCCTTGAACTGCTCGGCCTGTCTTCGCGATGGCTCCACTGATCCCTTCGTCGAAGTGAAGCAGGGTTCGTGTCGAAATTTCGTTTTTGAGTTCATCTGATAGTTGTTCCCCACCTCGAATTTCGCCTCGCATACCAAGAATGCGATGCCAAAATGATTGAGGATCGGGTAATCCAACTCTTTTCATTCCACCATGAGTTAATGGCAGCCCGATCACGGTCACCATCCCCGAACCAACAAATCGTCGAATCGCAATGCACTCGCCGTCAGGTCCATTCAGTACTGGATACGCAGAATCTAACGTTTCTGAATCTGCTGATTCAAACGAGTATACAACGCCATTCTTAGGTAATGGAATAGTTGCAGATTCGGTAATGAGAGAACGATACTTTTCGAGATCAACTCCCTCTTGTCTGAGAGGCGTTTGAATATCTGGAAGAATACTTCGCAAGGGATGGTTTGCAAGGAACCAAGGATCCCCTGAGCTTTCCATCACGATAACGAGATGTCCGCCGCGACTTACCCATGTCCGTATTGCTCTTGCTTTTTCAGGTGATAGTCTTCCCGGGGATGTAGCTGCTCGTCCTGCTCCAGACCAGAACAATGCATCGAGCGCTTTATAACCTTGCCAACGATCGGGAAGATTATCGAGTTCTAAACCTGAGTCGATACGAAAAAGTTCATGCCCAAAGAGCATTGCTTTTCGGCCACCAACAGTCATGCCGTATTTATCTAAACTGAGCTTGCTGTTCCCGATGACCCCGCCGAGCCCGATGGTTGCTTCATGAATCTGTGGGTTATAGATTGGCAACTGCCCAAGCATTCGTCCGACTCGAAACCCGAACTGGCCTACATCATCATTGCCAGTGTCGATTGCCTCAAATGCTCTGATCTCATAATCAACATTCACACCTCGATATGGAATTTTGCAATAGATCCAAAAGCTTTGGAGTACGCCCGGGTTCGCAGTGACAATGCGATCATACTGTGCTTGATCACCATCTTCGTCTCGGACTGAAACGCGCAGAACAACGTCTCGTCCGCTTGTACCTGTATCGAGCATCTGAACCTGAATACCTGCCCAATCGCCTTCGCGAGCGAGTCGGCCAACACCAAAGCTTGCAAGCGTCAACTGAACATCACCACTCGCGATATCCAATTGTTCTTGAGCAACAACGCTAGGTGATACCGAAGTCAGAACAAACAGGAAACACAATAATTGAATAAGAAATCGAAACTGTGATTGCACGATTCAGATCGCCTCCTGTATCGAGTATCAAAGTGCCTGATGTAGGCAAAATTGACCGAATCTGCATTATTCTACGGCTAAACAGCTGTTCTGGTGCATCAGTTGAAAGATTCTTATCAAACTATCCGATCTTCTAGATCATGGAACCTTTCACTCTTGGTATCACAATCATTCTTTGCGGAGCAGGCTTGCTCACTGCGATCTCTATGCTCAACATCTTTTCCTACACTATTGGACATGAAACACAACTTCATGATCTCCGCAATCATGTAAAAGAACTCCATTTCCAACATGCAGTGTATCTCGCACGAGTTAGCGGCCAAATCTCTGCAAAGACCACCGAGCTTGATTCAGAGAATGGTGATGTACAAATTATCGAAGACATAGATACTCAATCTACTACAAACGGCGTTGAGAACACGAAGGCGCAAATTTTACAGCCTTCGGCTGATCCGATTGAAACCGCCGCGGCTGCATGAATCAACTCGTCGAGCTCGTTTAAAGCGATTTGAGCTCTTCAATTAATGCCACATGTGATCGAGCACCCATTCGATAACAATCGAGCTCAAACTTCTCATTTGGCGAATGAACTCGATCATCCTCGAGCCCGAATCCCATAAAGATTGTTTCTAGCCCGAGTGTGTCTTTAAGTAATCCTGCAACAGGAATTGACCCGCCTGATTTAATCATCGCTGCAGGTTCGTTACACGCTCGCTGGATCGCCTTTGCGGTTGCGACAAGCGGTGCAGACTCAGTAGCGCATGTTGCTGGCGCTCCGCCGCCGTGATCTTCAAACTCCCATCGACACCCGGCTGGGGTTCGTTGTTCAAGCCATTGAAAGAACTCTTTGGTGATCGTTGCTGAGTCTTGATCGTCCACTAACCTGAACGATACTTTCGCGCTTGCTTTCGAAGGGATCACGGTCTTTGCACCAGGACCTGTGTATCCCCCAATGATTCCATTGATCTCCGCGGTTGGTCTTGCCCATTCTCGCTCAATAAATGTAAAGCCTTTTTCACCTACGCTTGCTTCAGGACTGAGTCCGATCCCTCGCAATGCCGCTGCTTCATCGACTCCGAGTTGATTCCACTCATCTCGCTCTTTTTGTGTCAACGTCCGAACACCGTCATAGAAATTAGGGATCATTATTCGACGATCATCATCCCAAAGTTGAGATAGAACTTTAACAAGTTCGCTGATCGGATTTGGAACTTTTCCTCCCCACAATCCAGAGTGAAGATCTTGATCTGGACCAATGAGCGTGACTTCTGTATACGCTAGTCCGCGCACGCCATAGGTAATCGCCGGCTTCCCTCTACCAAGCATCCCAGTATCTGAGATTAGACACACATCCGTCTTACCAAGTCGTTCAGAGTTTTCTTCGACAAACTTCTCAAGATTGACAGACCCAGATTCTTCTTCACCTTCAAGCATAACAGTGAACTTCACTCCGCCTCCAGGGTGACCTGTTGTTTCATACCAAGCACGCATTGCCTCAAGGAACATCATCACTTGTCCCTTGTCATCGCATGCACCACGAGCGACAATCCGTTCACCGATATCGCCATCTGCACCCTTGAGCACAGGAGAGAAAGGATCTGAATCCCAAAGCTCAATCGGATCTGCTGGTTGAACATCGTAATGACCATAGAAGAGGACATGAGGCCCGGTGTAATCTTCACTCCCTGGTGAACTCGCCATGACGATAGGATGCCCTGGATTTGATTCAGTCCCAGTTGGACAGAGCTCTGAAGAGAACCCTGACGCCGCAAGATGATCAGCAGCCCATTGACCTGCTCGGGTGGTATCTTGATCGTGCGCAGGATCAGTTCCAACAGATGCAATCGACAACCAATCCATGAGTCTCTCGATAGACTCTGACTCATGTTTTTCTAACCAGTTCATTGCATCTTGCGTACTCATTGAAATCTCCTTTAGTTACCTAGGAGGATAGCGCATAAAAAAACCCGCCGCCATATTCTGGCAGCGGGTAGATAGAGGAGATTTTCCGGAGTGTGCTTTGCGATTTCTCGCAATCAACTCTTATCGACGGCGACGAGTCGCTGCGATTCCACCGAGTCCGAGAAGAGCAAGTGAACCTGGAGCAGGGACGCCTGTCTTGAATACGATGTTGTCAAGGTAAAGTGACTCTGAACCTGAGTTCGAATCGAGCTCAACGTGAAGGGTTACATCTGCGTAACCTGTGAGGTCGAGAACTGAAGTGATCCAAGCACCTTCGATTCCAAGATCATCAACATCCATACCGATTGTGTTAAGGATATCGATTTCTGTTCCGTCTGCATCAACCCAGATACGGATGTGATCATCACTCTCCCAGCCAGTTTCCTGAACGAAGAAGTCCATACAGAGTGACCATTCAAACTCAACGCGGCTGTGAGGTGCACCAAGTGGTGAAGTCACAGTGTCAAAGTTTGTACGCATCATGCCGTCAGCATCTTGGAGTTCAAACCCCTGAACGCCGTCGGTGAATGCACCAACAGTACCTGTGAAGTTGGTTGCACCGACGAAGTCGCCGTCAGTCAGTCCAACATCATTGCGTGTGTTAAAGTACTCTGAGTCGTATCCGATTTCAACGCCGTCAGCGAGGAAGTCTACTACTGATTGGCCAGCATTGTTTACCAAGTCATGATCAACTCCTGCGTCGCCTGTGTCCATGTACTGGTCACCAACGAATGAGTTTTCAAAGCTTGTGAAAGCGATGACTTGTCCGCCTGCTTGAGCGAGGCCTGCAATACCAGCGATGGTTGCGATTGCGAGTGTCTTATTCATCTCATACCCTCCAGAAACGAATCGTTTCATTCTCTCTATCTCTTGTTTGTTCTTGCCCTACCTGAGCAAGATAAACATGAACCCTGTGAAGACGGATCTTGCACAAGGACTCTCTACTTGAGATAAGTATACAGGTTTCGAGGCCTCTGTGTAAATGATTTCTTCGAGAAATTGGGCGATAATCAAAATTTTATCCCTTAGTTGTCAATTTGGGCACTTTAGGAATAATAGGCCCTATTTTTAACAAACAAATTCAGTCCGCAATCCACAAGTAACTGGCAATTATAGAATTAGCATAAAAAAAACCCACTCATTTGTGGGGTTATTAGCGAACTCACTCGATTGATGAGATTATCAGTTAATCTTCGCTTCTCGGCGATTCCCCTGTTGGCGTTCCATGAATGAAACGGATTCAGGTGTTGCACGATCTTCAGTGAAAATTGAGCCAGTTGGGAACCAAGGGTTTGGATCAGAATACATTTCTGTTTTAGTTAATCCTGACACATGCCCATCAAAGTAAAGGGCATTAATGGTTTCAGCATGGCGAATCGATAAGTCTACATTTAAATCTGATGACTCGATCGTATCTCTACCATACGCTCTTGATTCATCAAATGTAGGGCCGCTTGTACCAAATGAACTGTATGTTGCAGCTACAGGATTCAAGTCAAAGTCAAGGATCAATGATCCACGCTCTTCGGCTACATATCGAGTACCGTCTGCTGCGAAGATTTTGTTTGAAGCCTGAGTGCCTACACGTGTTAGTTGAGGCCTGAATGACTTAGGAGTAGTTGCAGGATTTTCAAAGCCTGTTAGATACCTAGTATTTGGTTGATTTCGAACAATACTTGGTGCGTTCTGACCCCATTCTGATGAATAGTAATGGAATGATCCAGGTGTTAAATAACTGATCTGATTAAAGCTTCTACCTTCAGTTAACTCTGTTTGAAAATCTGCAGTGTCAATCCAACCACCGAACAAAGTGTCGATCGTTAATCTTGCCTCTTGACATCCAAAATCACTGAAAATCTGTGATGTTCTGGTTGCTCTATTTACTGATAGCCCCAGAGAATCACCCAATGTAGGGCTAATCCAATCCCAGATTGTTGTTGGAGTTGTAGAGGATGTTTCATTTGCCATCCCGTAAAACCCGCCTGCAACCCCTCTGTTGATGCGGTACGCTGCACCACTTGAGTTTGGGCCAGGGAAATACTCTTTATTATCTAATGCATAGAGCTGCATGCCCTGGCCTGCACTTCTTAACGTTGACGCGCAAGTAAGTTTCCGTGCAGTTGCTCGGGCGCTTCCAAGGGCCGGAAGCAATATCCCAATCAACAAGGCAATGATTGAGATAACTACTAACAACTCAATCAGGGTAAATGCACGTGATCTAGTTTGTGCTTTGTATTGGCAATTCATTTTGAATCTCTTTTCTTCTGGTCCCCAAACCACAATTATTATTCAACACTAATTTATTGTTTCAACTTGATAGGAGAATCTTCCAGTACGTTTACTGGACCATCTATATTCGGTACTGCATTTGGAGTGACCGTTATCTGTCCCATTGCGTCTCTGTACCTTTCCCAGAGAAACCATTCACCATCTTCTTCGAAAACAGGTAATAACGCTACTTCATCAGAATCTGGATGCCTCATCGGAACGATGATCGTGTTTTTACCGCCAAGGTTCGCGACATACAACTGGCCAGTTTCTACATCGACCAATGTCATTGAATTAGCCATTTGAGATTCAACCGAAGGCTTAAATCCAAACTTCATTACTGTAAAAACGAGAGCACCAAGTGCTAACACTATTAAGATAATCTGCCAAGGCTTCACATTATCCATCTATTGCTTCCTGCAAGGGGTTTTATGAATCGAGCCTGCTCGAAACATATCGTATCATCCGCCTTTGTAACGGACCGTTCGCTTTGGGTACTCAACGCTCGAGATCCACACTGACTGGATAGTGGTCAGAAGCATAGCCCTCAAAGGTGTCCATCATGCGCCAATCGACTCCTTCTGGTCGAGAAGCAGTTCCAAGGACAAAAGCTGTATCCTTTACAACATACCCGTTGGCGGCCTGATTCGCAAGTATCAGATCAATCCGACGATTTGACTCGTGGGTGATGATCTCTCGGCCGGACGATTTCGATTTTGTAAAGATATCGTGAAATCCGTTTTTCATATAGATTTTCACGCTCTCATCTGTATTTTGAGCATTGAAATCGCCCAGAACCATGATTGCACGTTCGGGATGCTCGTTTTCGACTTCACTCGCAAGTTTTGTGATCATCTTTGCTTCTGCTTCGCGCCAGTACTGACTGTACCGTCCAGATTTATGATGAACTACGAAAAGAGTCAATGTCCATGCGTCTTGATCCCCCATTGCTGGGATATTGACATCGAGTTTGAGCGGCGATCGACGAAATGCTACCTTCTCGCCTGCAAGGAAGTTTTTCCCACTCCCATACTTTTCTGGATGGACACCACCCAGCTCTTTCCCGACCCAAAGCTCTGGATTGGAAAGTGGGAATCGAGACAATACTGCATTCTCAATCCCTCTTGAGTTCCCTGCATCAAGCGAAATGACATGGTCATATCCCATATCTGCGAGATATTCATCTTTGAACCACATCAGCGCATCAAGTGATTCGATCTCTTGTAAACAGATCACGTCTGAGTTAAGCTTATGAATTGCTCGTGCGACTGCGATGAGCTGATGTTCAGGTTTCGTATCGTCAATATCTTCATCGCGGCCACTAAGGGTTGGGTCGTCGACATCATCAAACAGATTCTCAATGTTGTATGTTGTGACTCGAAATGCGTCTTCTGTCTTCTCAGGAGCATTTGAAATCCCGTATCGCTGCATATTTTTTTCAGCGAGTGCAATCGTCTCGATGAGAGCAGTATTCTCATTTTCAACTGTAGAATCTAGATCTGGTTCAATCGAATGCTCGATTGCGCATGCTCCAGAAACTGAACTCAACAGGGTTACGAGACATATCACCATTGGTCTCAGGATATGTCTTGATTGATTCGGACAAGTTCTCATACGAGCATCTCCTCATGCCGTTCTGCTTCGGTATACCGTTAGCCCAGCACAAAGTTTAGGCTCTTGCTTAACGAATGTGTCCGATTGAACACGAGATACCGGCTAGGATACTGTTCGACACCTTTTCATGGTTTTTTGCTATTGGAGCCTATATCAGCATGCAGATCATTCTTGCCAATCCGAGAGGGTTCTGTGCCGGTGTACGCATGGCGATCGATGTTGTTGATCAAGTTGTCAACATGCTTCCTGATCAAACAATCTACGTTTACCACGAAATCGTCCATAATCGACACATCGTTGCGAGGTTTATCGATCGAGGAGTCATCTTCGTCGATGATCTAGAAGATGTTCCTGTTGGCAATATTGTGGTTTTCTCGGCCCATGGGATATCCCCCCAAATTCGTCAACAAGCTCAAGATCGGAACCTCCGAACTGTTGACGCGACTTGCCCTTTGGTTACCAAAGTCCATTCGAGAGCAATCCGGTACGCGCAACAGGGATATCAGATCTTGCTCATCGGGCACAAAGATCATCAAGAAATAGTCGGCACATTCGGGGAAGCTCCAGATCAGACTCAGGTGGTTGAATCTCCTGCAGATATTCCAAATCTCAACATTATTGATCCAGATCGACTTGTGTATCTCACACAGACAACACTATCTGTCGATGATGCGGGAAAAATTATCAAAGCACTCAAAGATGCATTCCCGAAAATCAAAGAACCGCCTACTGAAGATATTTGTTATGCAACAACAAATCGACAGACAGCGGTTCGTCAGATCGCAAAGCACTGTGACGCGGTAATTGTTGTTGGTTCGCGAAACTCTTCAAACTCTGTTCGACTCACAGAGATCGCTGAGAATGTGGGCACAAAAGGGCACCTCATTGATGATGTCAACGAGTTGAAAACCGAATGGTTCCCAGAGGGCAATGAAGTGATCATGCTGACAGCGGGCGCTTCGGCACCTGAAGATTTGGTTTCTGAGATATGTCGACACTTTGTTGAGTCTCACAAAGCTAGTCTCCATCTCGCGGATATCTTCGAAGAGAAGATCGAGTTTGGACTCCCACTAACTCTAAAAAGACTGATGGAAGAGCACGGAATCGATCATAAGAATCGTCGCGTCCATATTGAGCCTCCCATGATTACCGAAGCAGAATACGGTAGTGTCCCTGTCGCACTCACGATATCCACAGAACTTGAGCTCTCATGAACCATCCAACGAATCATTTTTTTGGTTTTACCCCGAGCACGCTACAAGAATGGTGCGTTGCACACTCGTTGCCCAAGTTTAGAGCAAAGCAAATTTTTGAATGGGTATATGAAAAGGGCATTGTCGATCCACAAGAGATGAGCAACTTGTCTCGTCGAGATCGTGAACTTCTCGAAAATGAGATGTGTTTCTTGTCTGGCCCAACTGTTGCGCATCAACTCGCAACTGATGGAACTCAAAAGCTTCTTATCGAATGGCCTGATGACATTGATTCATCCAAAGTTCACGCGGGTGAAGCAAAAACAGATCACAAAGCTCGATTACCCATTCTGTCGCAGGAAATGCCTTACTCTAATACCGCTCGACAAACAGAGTGCGTGATGATCCCGGCGCTCGATTCTGATCGACGCACTGCTTGTATCTCATCTCAAATAGGATGTCCAGTAGGATGCAAGTTCTGTGCAACAGGGATAGGTGGGCTTGACGGCAATCTATCTGCAGGACGGATCGTTGAACAGGTATGGAGATTGAATCAACTCAAGGGCGTTGATCGAATCTCAAATATCGTTTTCATGGGAATGGGTGAACCCTTAGCAAATTTCTCTCCTGTAATCAACGCAGTAAAATCACTCACTGCTCCATGGGGGATGGGAATCAGTGCACGCAAAGTCACTGTTTCAACAGTTGGAATGCACAAAGCAATCGAGAAACTCGCGACGGAGCTTGATCTACCTGTCACTCTCGCGCTGTCTCTCCACGCACCCAACGATCATCTGCGTAGAGAACTCATCCCTTGGGCTGAGTTCACAACAATCGACCAACTCGTCACCGCCTGTAGTAGCTGGTTTCAGAAAACTGGACGAGAGATTACCTTGGAGTACATTCTCTTAGGAGGCGTAAATGATCAACCCGAGCATGCTCGGGAACTGAGCGAGATCGTGAAAAAACTCAGAGCAAATGTCAACCTGATCAGATACAACGAAGTGCGTGGACTCAAGTTTGAACGCCCTACTGGGGATGATGTCCATCATTTTCAACGAGTTTTGCGTGAACAAGGAGTGAACTGTCACATCCGTGCGAGTCGAGGACGGGACATTGCTGCCGCGTGTGGCCAACTCCGCCACGAGAACGCGAGTTCCTGATAAACTCTAATTCTAATGAGTGAACTACCCTCAACTCAATCCCAAGGTTACAACTGGATCGAAGAGTTCCACGCGTTTACAAGTTTTCACTATCTGATGCTTGCGATTTGTATTGGTTCATTTATTGTTTTTTGTGTAACCGGCAGAACACTCATCAAATCAGATTTGAAGAATGGCACAAATCGCGAAGAGAAATTTCGACGAATCCTTGCGTGGTCAATCATCCTTTCACAAGCTTTCTTCTTTGTTCGTCGATTCACTCCTGGACAATGGGATATCCAAGACTCTCTACCATTGCATATGTGTCGATGGAGTGTTTGGATTGCAGCATGGGCAATGTTCACCCTGAATCCGAAGATGAGATCTCTGCTCTTGTTCTGGGGGCTTGGACTCAGTACACAGGCATTTTTCTCTCCAATGATCACTGACGGACTCTCATCATGGGGATTCTGGATTTATTGGGTGAACCACACTCAAATCGTCGGGGCCGCGATTTATGATCTTGCAGTCCTCGGATATCGTCCCAACAAAAGGGATCTTTACTTTGCGATGCTCTGGGGTTTGATGTATGCGATTCTCGTTATCGCCTTAAACTGGATACTCAACACCAACTATTCGTACCTCGGTTCGGGGGGATATACCGCAACTTCTGTGGTCGATCAGCTGGGGCCTTATCCGCAGAGATTGATTTGGATGATTTTGGGTTCTGAACTGATCTTTGTCCTGATTTATTTTTTCTCAGTTGGAATGCTCACGTTGCGAACACGGGTGTTGAATAAACCACTCCCTGCTCGGATCGATGCAGAACCTCGGAATCCTCGTTAGAAACTCCCTACACTCGATATCTTGGAACTCTTGATCTTCATTTTGATTGGAATCTCTGCCTGCATTTCGCTCCCGGCGACTTGGGGCATACTCCGGATTAGTAAACGGTACGGATTGGTGGATTCCAAAGCAGTTGAAGGCCAAATCAAGGAGGAAAGTAGACGAATCCCAAACACAGGTGGTATCGCAATCGCACTCGGGATTCTGATTCCAATGATAATCGCAATTATTGGGATCTCGCTTTTCGATCCAAATTCCTATCCTGCATTCCTTGCTCCACTTCAAGAACACATTTCAGGGCTCAAATCGGTCATGCCTTTAGGTTGGACTCTTGTCGGATGTTTACTTGGACTCCATCTTTTAGGATTACTCGATGATCGTCGTCCCATGGGTCCGTGGGGCAAACTAGCAATCATGCTCATCCCAGGGATTATTTTTGCAGCATTCTTTGATACCCGATTGATGACTATGCTCGACAGTTATGTTGGAGGCCGTTGGCTAAGCATTCTTATTACGGTTTTTTGGTTCACATTAATTACCAATGCAATGAACTTCATTGACAATATGGATGGGCTTTCGAGTGGAATCGCGATCATCGCAGGCGGATCGTTGCTTGCAGCTGCGATACTCAATGAACAATGGTTTGTCGCGGCGATACTCGCATTACTCATCGGGTCATGCTTTGGTTTTTGGGTTTTCAACTTCCCGCCGGCCAAGATTTTTATGGGTGACTCAGGGTCGTTAATAATTGGGATGCTTTTAGCTTTTCTGACCGTACGAACAACCTATCTTCCAATTTCTGAGACAAGCTCAAACGCAAGCAACTGGTATGCCGTGTTAATGCCTGTTGTTGTCCTTGCGATCCCGCTCTATGACTTCTTCTCAGTAACATCGATTCGAATCATGCAAGGGAAAAGCCCGTTTGTAGGAGATCTGCAGCATTTTTCTCATCGTATTCGAGATAGAGGTTTATCAGGGAGATGCACTATCCTCGTGATTTACTGTTTAACAATTGCAACTGCAATCTCAGGGTTGTTACTTGCTCGTGCAAATCAATGGCAAGCAGCGCTTCTTGGTATTCAAGTTGTACTTTTACTTGCAGCGATAGCACTCTTTGAATATCGATCACCAAACTCGCCCCAGAGAGATGGAGTATGAGATTGTGACTGATCCGGCCGAACCAATCAGTCAACGAAATCGACTCGGGTCAATCTTGCTCATGATCGGATTCGTGAGCATGACACTCATGGTGTTCATCAGAGCAATGATTGAGCACGATGCTTTCCCGTACTGGGACTCAGATCCATTTCTATTCTCATTGCCGATCACTGGACTCACTCCGAATCTGACATTGATACTCAATATCTCCGTTGTTGGGAGTTGTTGTCTGTCACTCATAGGAATGATGTTCAGAAGAGATGAACTACCAGTAATCACGAGTCTCATGGTTGTCCTCGGGATTATCGTTATAGGATTTCACAACTATCAACAACTCGACACTTCCCTTGATGGAAGTAATCTCTTTGCAATCATGTCGGTTTTGTTTGTCACATCCTTTGCTCATAAGGTAGAGAGCATACACAAAATCATGATCTCACTTGTTGTGAGCTTTGGAATCATGCTCACGATTCAAGGTGGATACGAGATGTTCGTTGAACATCCATTGACCGTTCAGAACTATGAACTCAATCGAGACTCGTTCCTTGCATCAAGAGGCTGGGCGAGTGACTCTTTCCAGACCAGATCCTATGAACGCAGACTCTTTCAACCTGAACCTATCGCATGGTTCGGCCTTACAAATGTCTTTGCAAGCTTTGTTGGTGCAGGAGCAGCAGGATTGCTCGTATTGGGTTGGCGACTCAAGTCATCATCAAAACTCTGGAGCGTAATCTTCCTTGCAGGCTTGATCAGTTTCGCAGGACTCCTGCTCACTCAAGCGAAGGGTGGAATTGGCGCCTTTGTACTTGGGATGAGTATTTTTGTATTCGCTCAATTGTTGAAGAAATTTAAGATTGATGGCCGAGCAACCGTTGTCGTTTCATTCTTAATTATCGCACTAGTTCTACTTCGTGGAATCATCGGCGAACGGGTCGGCGAGTTGAGCTTGCTCTTTCGTTCCCAATACATCGTCGGCTCATTTAGAATGTTTATTGAGCACCCACTAATCGGGGTTGGTCCCGGAGCATTCCAAGAGAATTACGCAATCTTAAAACCTGCGTTGAGTCCTGAAGATGTCGCAAGCGCACACAGTGTCCCCTTCGATCTACTCGCTCAGCTCGGTATTGGTGGACTTGCGTGTATTTGGGTTCTGATAAACACGGTATGGCGTGCTCGGCCTCAACAATCTACTTGCAACGAATCCTCCACTCAACAACTTCTTCCATCACGCATTCAGACACAAATCACACTCGGAGTAATTGCACTTGCATCGGTGATCTCTATCCGATTTGCTGCAGGAGTGATTGATTCGAACTCACTCATCATTCAAGTGTTTGCAACGCTTGCTTGGGCGGGTGTCGTATACCTGATTCTCAACTGTTTGAATACGATTACAGAACTCTCCCGATCCACGGTACGTGTTTGTATATTCACAGCGGCATCTGTCATTGTGATTCATTCAATGATTGAAGTCACAGGCACTTGGTATGTATCAGGGATGCTCTGGGCGCTCATCGTTGGGCTCTCATCTACACAATCCATAGAGAAATCGATATCGACTACACTTGGAAGATACATGTCTATATTGGTTTGTCTCACACTTTTCGTTGTAGGCACTCTCTTTGCACTTCGAGTTTCGACCTTGAGTGCATGGGAGAAAGAGCTTGAGCTTGCTTCAAATGCAGCAGGTGATATTGCGTTTATTCGGAGTAAACTCGACGAACTCGAGTTCAGTAATCGACCCAATGTATTGCTCGAAGAAATCTCAACAGAACTCTCATTTATTCTTGATGCATCGGTTGAACCAACAATAGATTCAGTAATCAATGCACTCAATTCTGTTGAGTTCAATGCTCGGATCAAAGCAGCTGAGCATTTGATCCATGCAACTACTTTATACTCTACACACAGCCCAACATACATCGCGGCTTCAGAGCAGTTGCTATGGCTTTCTGCCCGCCAGGCTGCTGATGGAAATACAGAAGAATCTGAAAAGCTCTGGATACAGATCATTTCAATTCTTGAAACTGGTGCTCAAATGTCTGAGTTGTCAAGTGCTTATCGTTGGCTTGGAAGTGTTCTCGTAGGCCGAGCTGAAACCTATATAGATGATCCAAGAAGAGAATCTTGGTTAGTTGAAGCTCAGAGTGCATATGAGAAAGCATTTGAGCGATCACCACACTCTGTCCAACTTGCTGTTCGATTGATGGATCTTGCTGACGAACGCAACAATCTCGAACAATCTCGTACATGGGCTCTCATCGCTCAAAAACTCCATAAAGAGTCTCGACTCGATCCACTTCGTGGACTCAACGAATCTGATCTATTGCGTGTCCGAGCAAAGAGTCTCGATTAGACGAATATTCAACCTCATTTCTGTACCAATGAGTCCCGACTCGATAATCTCCCTCAAGGTCCGAGAATCTGCTATGAGAGATATTTTCGCTTGATTAGGGATATCGTCGGGCTAGGATTCGTGTGTCTCAAGTGTTCAGACCTATTCACGGGTTTGAAGCTGGCATTATGAATATAAGTCTCTTTTAGATGAGACTTTGAGCGAACAACTTGCAAAGAAGTGCAATGTTGTAGATTGATGAGGAGCGTGCAACAATGGAAGAATCATCCGACCCAGAACCGGCCGGGCATATCTAGAGATTGCACTCTACGCGTTCTGTTCATCTGAATGCACTCGCCGAGCATTACCGGCAACAAACAAAATCAAACCCAACAATAATCGGTTCTCACCGGGCGGGGATAGTCCCTCCCAATCAATGAGCCATGAAATGAAGACGATACCTGGTGCAAATAAGTGTACCAAATACCCCCAAAGGAATTAGGCGATGGCCACCGACCTTTCAAACATTCGTAACATCGGAATTTGTGCTCACATTGACGCGGGTAAAACAACCGTGACAGAACGCATCTTGTATTACACGGGCAAGAACTACAAGCTCGGTGAAGTACACGAAGGTACTGCAACAATGGACTTCCTTCAGGAAGAACAAGAGCGCGGCATTACGATCCAGTCTGCAGCGACAACTTGCCCTTGGACACACAAGGGCAAAGAGTACAAGATCAACCTGATTGACACTCCTGGTCACGTTGACTTTACAATCGAAGTTGAACGCTCACTCCGCGTGCTTGACGGTGCAGTCGCAGTATTCGACGGCAAAGAAGGCGTTGAAGCTCAATCGGAAACAGTTTGGCGCCAAGCTGATCGTTACAACGTTCCGCGTATGTGTATGGTCAACAAAATGGACAAACTCGGAGCAGACTTCGAGTACTCATTCGAAACCATTAAGAAGCGCCTTGGCGCAAACGCAATCGCGATGCAACTCCCATGGGGTGCGGGTAACGAACTCGTCGGAATTATCGATTTGCTCGAAATGAAAGCTTACCACTTTGACGAAGCGTCAATGGGTGCGATCGTTACTGAACAAGAGATTCCTGCAGAGCTACTTGATAATGCGAATAAATGGCGTGCAGAGTTGATCGAAAACGCAGCAGCGCTCGATGACGATCTGATGGAACAGTACCTCGAAGACGAAGACTCGATCACTGTTGAGCAGATCAAGAAAGCTGTCCGTAAGGGCACTATCTCACTTGAATGTAACCCAGTATTCTGTGGTTCAGCACTCAAGAACATTGGTGTCCAAGCGCTGATCGACGCAACTATTGACTATCTTCCAAATCCTCAGGAAGTACCAGACATGAACGGTACAGATCCCAAGGATAAGACAATCGAGCTCACTCGTCCTCATGATGACTCTGCTCCATTCAGTGGTTTGGTGTTCAAGGTTGTTTCAGATACACACGGCGACCTTACTTACATCCGTGTTTACTCAGGTAAACTCGAAAAAGGTACTCGTATTCTCAACCCATCAAACAACAAGCGTGAAATCGCGTCGCGTATCTTCGAGATGCACGCGAAAGATCGTCTAGCACTCGATTCAGTAGGAGCGGGCAACATCGTTGCGGTTGTAGGTATCAAGAACTCAATCACAGGTGATACCCTGTGCTCGGGTGAAGATCCGATCATCCTCGAGCGTATGGAGTTCCCAGAACCAGTTATCTCGATGTCCATTGAACCTAAGACGGCTGATGACAAGCGCAAGCTTTCTGAAGCTCTGGTCACTATTCGTCGTGAAGATCCATCTTTCCGTTCAGAGTACAACGAAGAAACTGGACAGACAATCATCGCGGGAATGGGTGAGCTCCATCTTGAAATCATCAAGAATAAGCTGATCCGTGACATGAAGATTGGCGTTGAAGTTGGTCGCCCTCGTGTTTCATACCGCGAAGCGATCAAGAAAGCAGCAGACGGTTGCCGCGGACTCTTCAAGAAGCAATCAGGTGGTCGTGGACAGTTCGGCGATTGTACAGTCAACATTGAGCCTTACACTGCTGAACAAGCAGAAGCTGAAGGGGTGGACTTCAAGGATAACGTTGCGTTTGTCAACGGCATCGTTGGTGGTTCGATCCCTAAGGAGTTCATCCCATCAGTTGAAGTCGGAGTACGAAACACAGCGAAGAGCGGCGTTTCAGCACCCTTCCCACTTATCAATATCAAGGTCACCCTTGTTGATGGTAAGTACCATGATGTTGACTCATCACAGGTTGCGTTCGAGCAAGCTGGTCGTTTGGCGCTCCGTGAAGCAGTCTCCAAGGCTGGCAGCATCCTTCTTGAGCCAATCATGAAGGTCGTCATCGTGACTCCTGAAGATTACTTGGGCAATGTAACTGGTGACCTTTCATCACGCCGAGGCATGATTCTGGACACAGAAGACAAAGGCATGATTAAAGAAATCACGGCTGATGTCCCATTGAGTGAGATGTTCGGATACACCACTGTTCTTCGTGGACTCTCACAGGGTCGTGCGGCGAACTCAATGGAGTTCAAAGAATATCGCGAGATGCCTCGCAACCTCCAAGAAGAGGTTATCGAAGCTGGAGCTTAATCGCTTAGCAGCTTAGATTCGCTTGGACTCAGTCTGGGCAAGTATTTTCGTTATTCTCGGGCGTGATCGAAAGATCACGCCCGTTTTCTTTCTGCGATGAATGTACGCATATGAAGGTTGTGTTACAGATTGCCGACCTATGATCTATACCCTCAGATATGGGGTCGGCTTACCGGACGATGCAATGCATCGGGTCGACCAATGAGGGATGGGACTGGGACAGGAGTCTGCTATGGCAGGTCGGTATCAGACAGTGCTGCTCTTTGGAGCACCGGGCGCAGGAAAGGGAACTCAAGGAGCAATCCTCGGGAAGATCCCCGGATACTTTCATATGTCGACCGGCGACATGTTCCGATCTCTTGATCGAGAATCAGACCTGGGCAAAACATTCTATGATTACTCAACAAGAGGCGAGCTCGTTCCAGACGAAGTGACGATCGAACTTTGGCACACATATGTGAATGCACAAACGACGCTTGGGCTTTTTAAGCCTCATTCAGATTTGTTAATCCTTGACGGGATCCCACGAACAGTCGCACAAACATCGTTGATTGAGAAGTACATCGATGTTCATGGCATTATCCATCTCTCTGCATCAAACACAGAAGACATGGTTGCTAGATTGCGTAATCGTGCACTTCAGGAAAAACGTGTTGACGACGCGAAAGAAGATGTCATTCGGAATCGCCTTGCGATCTATCATCGTGAAACACGACCAGTGCTTGATCATTACGATCAATCAATCGTACACGAGATCAATGCGATCGGATCACTCGGAGCAGTACTTCGGAACATCCTTGAGGTAGTTGTACCTATACAAGAAACTTGTCTTTCAAAGACTGCATCAGTTTAATCAACTGAACTCATGGCTTTTCATTCTGTGTGGGTTTAGGCACTGAAACAGGCGACAAGATCGGATCGATCAGAAGGGTTTGCACTGCATAGGTAGGCAACGGACTTGATGAACGAATACCGTAGAGTGCAGGCAAGTCGTACGCGATGTATCCAGCTGGCGGATGAAAATAGTACGCTACTGGCACATAGTCATTGAGCATGTCGTGGGTACCGAAGTAGTTCCACCACTGTTTATATTGCGAAGATCGTTTGCCGTTAAGTCTGAGTCGATCCACATCGATCGGTATCCATAGCGTCAGATCTCGTTCGGGATCATACATCGCAAACTCTACAAGGCTTACCACTTGCTCTATCACATCGTCGTTTGTTTGATCTACACAAACAAGTGTCCTTGCAGGGACATTTGCACTTCTCAAAACTGATGTTAAAAGAGTCGCAAGATCGTGCTTGGTCCCTTTAGGATCGCGTGCTACTTCATCTGCAGGTCGCACAACAAATCCTGACCAAGAAGTGCCTGCGACAACAACTGCGTTTTCGTAACGTTTCGTTGGTTGACTTGCAAACTCAGAAGGCGGCCCTCGAACCTGAACATGCTCGATCACTTTCCCGGTCAAAAATTTGACGAGATCAAGTTGTGAAATGGACTCTGGATCGTTATCTTCGATCCAGAAATCGAGTAGTTTTTTAACCGTCTCATCTGCATCAAGAGCAACATCATCCCCTACAGAATCGACTACGGGTGAAAGAAACCGATTTGGGGTTGCCGGCCATTGCTCAGGCCAAGGCAAGAAACGTGCCTTCTTCTCATCAAATACAGTATCAGATACAACGATATGAGAGTTGTGGATGATATGGAGTTGGTAGACATACTCGTCAATATTCGATGTCCATTGTGAGTATTCAGCCCCCGAGGTCTTTGTATACATCCTCTTCGGATTAGGAAGTTCAGTCCTTGAATCCGTACGGATGCTTGCATCGATCTCCTCGTTCGGGGACCAGTAGAAGCTGCCTTCGCGAATAATTGGAAACACGAGTTCTAAATCTTCGAGATACCAACGGACGGATTCAATTCGCTCGGAGCTAGAATTGTTTACAGGATTCTTAATATCGTAATACCGAAACCCTGCACTGAGAAAGAGTTGTGTGCGAATATCCCATCTCCAGGGATCTGTATATTTGAGATACGGGTTATCAGGTAAAGGTGACTTTGCTTCCGGGTGCGATGCGCTTTGTGCAAAGCTTGTTTGAGTGAATATCGAAAATCCGATTGCAACAAGTAAGAACAGTAACCCAGTGGATGATGTATTTAGACTCGATAATCTCAGCTTCAAAGGCATCATGGTCACGCTCTCATTTCTACAAGGTTGTCATCGTTGTGTGTATCCGACTGTACGGCTGAAATTCGGTGCGGTTGCT
Organism: Phycisphaerales bacterium; assembly: GCA_029213305.1. Taxonomy (GTDB): domain Bacteria; phylum Planctomycetota; class Phycisphaerae; order Phycisphaerales; family UBA1924; genus UBA1924. Next base: position 60,980 of record JARGPA010000004.1, on the reverse strand, counting down.
ATGAACATTGCACTGTCAGGTTCTACCATTCATTGTACCATATCTCAAACCAGATGATCAGGAGGGTTCAATGACTACAGTCATCAACTCAGCAAGCAACGAGACTCGTATCGAAAAAGACTCGATGGGCGAAATGCCTGTGCCCGCAGATGTCCTCTACGGAGCGTCAACGCAGCGAGCAGTTCTCAATTTTCCAGTCTCTGGAAATCCTGTTCCAGAACCCATGATCCATGCATTTGCACAACTCAAGATTGCAACTGCACAAGCAAATCAAAAACTAGGCAAGCTCAGCGATTCCAAAGCAAAAGCAATCGTAGATGCTTGTACTCAGATCCAAGCAGGACTCAAAGATAGAGGTGGGATCACACGACACTTCCCGATCGACATCTTCCAAACCGGAAGCGGTACATCTACCAATATGAATACAAACGAAGTTGTTTCCAATCTTGTTTGTATTGCTAATGGCGCTCCTGTGGGTTCAAGTAAGAACACTGCTTATCTCGAAGGCGATCGAGCAGTCCATCCAAATGATCATGTGAACATGGGGCAGTCTTCGAATGATACATTCCCCACTGCGATGCATATTGCCGCGGCGGTCGCGATCAAGGAATCACTTCTCCCCGCAGTATCGAGAATGGCAAAGGATCTCGATTCCAAAGCGAAAGCTTGGGATGATGTCGTCAAGATTGGGCGCACTCACCTACAGGATGCGACACCTATTCGACTTGGACAAGAGTTCAGTGGATACGCGTCTCAAATGCATCATGCAGAAGAAAGACTCCATCGAGCGTTGCACACTCTAGGAGAACTCGCAATTGGAGGCACAGCGGTCGGAACAGGGATCAATACACATCCTCGATTCTCTGAGCTGGTTTCTGCAAACCTCACTGATGCTACGGGTATTCATTTCCGCGAAGCTTCAAATCACTTTGAAGCTCAGCACGCCAAGGATGGAATCGTTGAAGTTTCAGGATTGCTCAAAACGATCGCAGTCAGTTTATCGAAAATTGCAAATGACATCCGCTGGTTGGGGTCTGGTCCTCGATGTGGAATCGGAGAACTGAAACTCCCTGCAGTCCAACCTGGATCAAGTATTATGCCGGGCAAGGTAAATCCTGTGATCTGCGAAGCCGTCGTCATGGGCGCTTGCCAGGTCATCGGAAACGATACTGCCGTGACCTGCGGTGGCATGGGTGGTGTCGGATCACTTCTGGATCTCAATGTTGCGATGCCGATGATGGCTGCGAATGTGCTCGAATCAATCAAAATATTGACTGGATCCTGTCAGATATTTACTGACAATCTCCTCACGGATCTTGAACCAGATCGCGAACGCTGCAATGCGTTGATTGAAGGCAGTCTGGCAATGTGCACAAGCCTTGTTCCTGTAATCGGTTACGACGCTTCTTCTAAACTTGCATATCAAGCATATGCAGAAGGAAAAACCGTTCGTGAGCTCGCGCTTGAACTTGGAGTGGTTGATGCAGAGAAACTCAACTCACTTCTTGATCCGATGTCGATGACTTCGCCGATGGAATGAATTCCCTGCTCTGTTGATGCTCATTCCTTACCCAGAATGACGCAACCGGGTGTAAAATCAAGCGTATAGGTGATGTCGAGGGGCTTGTATCACGGCATTCAATATCCAACTTGTTACACGGAAGACAACTGGAATCCCTGTAGATATATAGAAAAGAATGAGCATAAACAAGCAATTTGCTCTATACTTGACTCCTGCCTCGTCAGTCATTTCCCGATCTTGGAGATAACAATGAACCTCGGATTTAACTCGCCGAACAACTGCCGTCCAACTAGTGGGCGCCCCGGCTCTTTCGCTTTGTTTACACTTGCTGGTCTTGTTGTAGGAATTGGTTCACAAACCACCCTCGCACAGAGCACATCAACGAGCACCAATGTTGTCGCTCAAAGTGGAACAAACCACAATGCGAATCAAAATGTAATCACTGGTAAAGCCCTCAAACCAAAGCTTGGTGACGGCAAAGCAGTTGAGTACATTGTAAAGAACCCAAGTTGGCGTGAGTCAGTTGCTGTCCGTGTCGTCAACCCTGCACTCCCTCATCATAATATTGAGAAGACTCTTTATGCTCGACTACTCGTTAGTGTAGTTAACGAAGCAACTCTCAAGAAAGCAATCAACCAAACTGCAACAGCACTCGGTACAAATCGTCCAGGCGCTCATCCATATCGTCCGTACCTCGGAATGGATGATGTGTTTGTTGTTGACGCGCTTTCAGTTGAAGATGCTATCAATCTTGCAGATAAACTCACAGATGTCGAAGGCGTCAACTGGACTGAAGTTGATCATAAAAACCCAGTTCAAAATCTCGGTGGTTCAACACTCATCTCCGATGTACTTAACGATCCATCGGTGAACGATCAGTGGCACATGCTCAATAACTTTGTAGGTTTTACTGATCGTGACCAGAATGTCCTACCCGTTTACGATTTAGGTATTTCCGGCGCAGGAGTAGTTGTCGGTGTTCTCGAAGCTGACGAAAACAGTTTTTATCATGTCGATCAAAATGGAACGACATTCATCCACCCTGATCTTGCGAATAAACTCAACGTAGACCTTTCCGTACCGACAGGCGCATTCAATGTCAGCTATTCTCACGGCGTGAGCGTTGCGGGATTGATTGCTGCAGAAGGTAATAATGGTTTAGCAAGTGCAGGGATCGCATATGGTGCAGAGCTTGTTTCGCTGAAAAATGGAAATGGGATTGATTCAGGTGAATCACTTGGACACGAACTCCAAGAGATTGATATTATCAATAACTCTTGGGGCCCAGTTAATGAGAGTTTCCCAGATTTTGCAAATGGTAAATATATCGAAGCATTCCCAGATGACTTCGAAATCGATATCCCACAGGTGACCCATTCAGGCACTACACGAAGTCAGTTGCTTGGGGTTGACCAAGGAATCAGAATCGGCCGTGGACGCAAGGGAAGAATTTTCGTCTTCTCTGCAGGAAACGGAAGTCACTTCCAAGGTTTTGATCGTCTACGAACTGGTAATGCTATCAGTCTTCCAGGCGTAGGAACTGACCCAATGGTCCCCGGATACGGATACCTAGATATTACAGGAACTGACCCGACCCAAGCAGACGGAAACGGTGACGCAATCCCAGATGTCTTTGATCTCACTGGTGTTGTTGGAACTGGATCACGCTGGAGTGGTCATCTCGGTGATCGCGTTGAGTATAACCAGCTCGCAGGATTCGCTCGTACGCTCGCAATCGGCGCTGCAGGAATGAGCAACACTCGCACTGGTTATTCAACAACTGGTACATCTGTACTTGCTTCAACCTATGTACAAGACGCAGTTCTAAGTGCTGAGTTTACTCCAATGCAAGGATATGGCTTTGCGGCTCTTGGAGAAGGCGTAGTAACTCTTGAACAAGCAGATGGTGCAGACAACGACGCGGATATTGGCGTTGATTGTGCCGCATTATTCTCTACTTCATTTGCAGATGATGATCTTGAAACTTGCATGTTTAATGGAACAAGCGCTGCAGCGCCAATCGCTGCAGGCGTATTTGCTTTGATGCTCGAAGCAAACCCTGACTTGTCTATCCGCGACATTCAACACATTGTTCAACAAACTTCGATTCCTGTAGGATTCGATCCGACCCATAGCTATTGGGCTGGTGTTGTTCTTGGATTGGGTTCACTCGATCCTGATGACAATCCAAATAACCCAACACCGACCTTCTGGACTACCAACTCTGCAAACAATCTGCATAGTGATGAATTCGGGTTCGGTGTTATCGATGCAGAAGCAGCTGTAAATCTTGCATCAACATGGGGTGGCGCTGGACAATTGATTCTCCTTGACTCAGGTCTTGTTGAAGAAGGTGAAATGGATCAAAATCCATTATTCACTGATGGTACTGTTGCTGACGCGACATTCGAAACTCGATTCCCAATCAGTGAAAACCTTGAAACAAATGTTCTTGTCCCAGGTGCTCCACTTGTCATTCCTATCTCATGTGTACGTGATAACATCTCAATTGAGAGTGTTGAACTTACACTCAACATCGAAGGCGATGGAGCAGGCGATCTGATGATCGCATTGATTAGCCCAAGAGGCACTGTCTCTCCATTAGCGTTACCTCGTGGTGATTCCAATGGCCTGAATGATAATGCTTACTTCAATCACACCTTCTCTACTTATAAGCACTGGGGCGAAATCTCAGGTGGTACATGGCAACTCGTCATCCAAGACTTCCGTCCTGACGATGAAAGCCCAGAAGGTGATCTACCTGCAGACCCGTTTGATGCTGACGATCTCGGTTTAGAGCAAGTAACCTTCCTTGGATCGTTTGGACTCCCAGGGAATCCAAATCACACTGAAAAGTTACTTGCGAGTTACCGACTCAAGGTGTTCGGGACAGAGCAAAACATCCCTGTGTTTGAAGGATGTCCACCACAGTTGACATCATGCCCAGGCGATCTTGACGGTAACGGCATTGTTCAAGTTGCAGATCTTCAGATCTTCATTGATTGGTTCCTCAATACCGATCCGCGTGCTGACTTGAACGGAGATGGATCAGTGACATTTGCCGATCTCACAATCTTCCGAGGTTTATGGGTTCCTGGATTCTGTAATGTTCGAAACAACCCATTCACGAATGGTCGCCCGCAGCCTGGCTCAGGCGGGTTCGGCGACAATGACCCTGTTATTCGCCCGCTCTAAGTTGAACTTTTAAAGTTGATTCCTAGCCGCCTCAGTGCTTCTGAGGCGGTTTTTTCATTGCTTAACATAATCTTTCTCTCAAATACATCTATACGCCGCATTGAAGTGTGTGAAAAAAGAGTGCATTGAGCCGATGAAAAAGGTATCATCATTGAGAATCAACTCTGATTCGACCGATAGATCTTTTGTTTAAGACTATTGAGTGAAAGTATTTATATCATTGCACTGAGATTCTCAAGGAGTCGCTTGAGCAAATGTCAACGAGCCGAGAATCACGAGTAAGCGATACACGAACGAATGTGTCGATTTTTTCATTGATGAAACAACAGTCTCATCGACTATTTCTCGTAATTTTATTGCTCATTTTGCTTGCTCTTATCGATCTTACTCCTCCTTTTGCAATCAAAATTCTGATCGATGATGTGTTCACGCCATCATCATTATCCGATTCTTTTGGAGGACAATGGAAACTCCTCGCAGTCATGCTCAGCGGTTTGTTTCTTAGTTACATAGCTCGCAATCTCTTGTTTTATTCGAGTCGAATGCTTTCGCTCCGAACGAGTGAAGATGTTTGTTTTTCATTGCGAAAGCAACTCTTTGATCATCTTCAACAACTCAGTTTACGTTTTTATCGTTCGAACCAACCGGGCCGAGTCGGCGCGAGAGTGATGGATGACACATACAAGATTCAATCATTCATCCAGGACAAGTTTCCGTTGTTGATTTTAAACTTGTTGAAGTTTCAAATTCTGATTGTCGTAATCAGTGTTGTTAACATCAAGCTTGCATTAGCATCAATTATCATCTTGCCGTTACAGTTTGTGACTTACCGATTCTTCAGAGCACCGATCAAAGCGAGTCACTCTGAAGCTCAAGAAAATCTATCGCTCGCGTATGGTGGAGTTGTAGAAAAGTTTCTCGGAATCGAAGTTGTCAAGGGATTCTCTGCCGAAGCTCGTGAGAGCGCGACATTTAAAAACGCGATTGATGAGAGTCGAAAAAGCCAGATACGATCTCAACGCTACCACTTTGCACAAAAAGTGACTGCGGATCTTTTGGTTGGGTTGGGCACAATTTTACTGCTTGCATATGGAGCCTTTGAAGTCATCAAGGGCAACATGAAAGGCGGCGAGTTCATGATGTTCTTCGGATATGTCATGATGCTTTACCCATCAGTCCTTGAAATCATCAGCGGTGTTGGGCATTCATCGAAAGCTACCGCAAGTTTGAGTCGTGTCCTAGACATGCTCGATGAACCGATCCAGGACAAAGGTGTTCTTACACCTGTAACTACAAAGTTCTCAACTGAATCACTTACAGGAGATATCGAGTTCAAACATGTTGGATTCTCATATGATGACGACACGGATGTCCTGACTGATATCAACTTCACGATCAAATCGGGTGAACGAGTCGCGATTACAGGCCCCAGTGGATCAGGCAAAAGTACCACGATCAACCTACTCCCTCGATTTATCCAACCTACCGATGGAACGATCAGTATCGGGGGAGTTGATTCGAGTGAGGTACCGATTCAGATGATTCGGTCTGCGATCGGGATTGCATTCCAAGAAGTATTTCTATTCAATGCGACTATCTTTGAGAACCTTCGATACGCAAGAGAAGATGCTAAACTCGATGACATAGAGCGTGCCTGCAAGCTCACTGGCGCTGACGAAGTGATTGCTCGACTTCCCAAGGGGTTTGAGACTCGATTGTCAGATTACGGAGTGGAACTCTCCCGCGGCGAGAAACAACGCATTACTCTTGCGAGAGCACTACTCAAGGATTCTCCGATTCTCATTTTCGACGAAGCGACTGCATCAATTGATCGAGAATCTTCACACGCGATCATGAACACGATCTCCAACTCGATGGTTGACAAGACGATCATCCTTGTCACACATGAAGCTTATCTGCTTGATATGGTAGATCGGGTCATTTGTATCCGTGATGGGCGGGTCCATTTCAACGGATCACCAGCTGAATATGTTATGCGAGAATATGGCGGTTCTGTCGCATTTGGGTTAGAACTGGGGTTTGACAAGGATTCCCCGCTGAGCAAAGCGGTATATGGGAGTGAAACACCCTTGGTAGCCGATGAAAGTAACATTGATGAGAATGCAGAGTTTACTCAGGATGAGGACGCTGACTTCGAGTCAGAGACCGACGAATCCAGCTTAAATACAGAGGTTCACGAACCTCTGAACGATGGAAACGGCACTGACTCACCGACGACTTCTCGATGGATCCACGACAAGGAACAGAATTGATGAACACTCGAATCCGAATGACACGAGAACAATCTGAGAGCGCCTCTGTCTTTGCTTCACTCGGGAAACGATCAAGCTTGATTCATCTGAGCACGATATCGCTTACTGTGATCTCACTCTGGGTTTTAGGATGTACACACAGTGAGGAAAGATCACAAACTGTTGAGATGGAATCCCCTCGCATATCTACTGGCACAATGCTCGAAGAAGCAGAGGATGATGGCCTAAAGAAAATCGCAATGGCACTTGATGGATTGGACTCCCCTGCTGTTACTCCAGAAGTTCTCGCAGCGATGTATCGTCAGAGTGATTTCCTGTCATATCAAGATCGCTCTGATCAGCTTTCCGTCATGTCGAGCCGTACCAAAGAAACCAAAGTGGAGCAAACTCCCAGTGTTCCTGAGAAACTGGAATCAGTTACCCTACCCGCGGATTCAGGGAAACTCATTTCTTTGGAACGAATGAGTCACTCTGAGATTTACGATTTGCTCAGATCTATCAGTTTACGATTCCAAACAGAGCATGGATATCACCTTGCTACACCTGATGAAGCCGCGTTGCTCGGCGAGTTCCCTGCAGGAGTTTCTGCTGGCCCTGTCATTGCAAGAGTAAACGAAGATAACAGCACTTCACTCATGCGGTTTAGCTATGTCAGATATTTATCACAGTTGCCTCAGCTCTGGTCGCAGGGAGTTGTGATTGGTCCAGATGGGATTTTGGTATCGAATCCTGAGCTTGAGAAAATTCAGCAGATGGTCGAGAACTCTGTGAGTCAAGTTGCTCAGATGAGAACGAGCTTGACGCAGAATGATCTTGAACGCAAAATTATTCAACTCAGTTATGTCGATACAACTGGCGCACTCAACGCGCTTAAGGGGCTTGGTATCCAAACCATCCCAGCAGTTGAAGGACTTCCTTCAACTCTAGACTTTGCTCAGCTCCCAATGGTCACAACAATGCCTTCACCGACGGCGGCTCAAATTGGGCTTGTCGGAGACTCAAACTCGAGTCAAGGTGCATTTGGACAGACAACTACTCCAACAAAAGCAAGTTCACTCAATGCAGATGTTAATGCGGGTCGAACTTCACAACTGATTGTAATTTTTCACCCTGCTCATCCTGAACAGTTTAGTATGGTTCGCTCCATCTTAGATGAATACATTGATCGGCCTGCGAGACAGGTGTTTATTGAAGGGTTAGTACTCGAGATCAGTGAAGATGGACTCGATGAACTTGGAGTTGAATGGTCATACGAGCAAGGCGCTGCGGACCTGGTAATCGGATCCCTTGATCCAACTGGACTTCTTGATACGATCGATTTTTCCAACTTAGATTCGAGAGATGTTGCAAATGATTGGGGCGTCAAGATCCGTGCTCTTCTTACTGAGGGTAAAGCGGAGATTCTTTCTCGTCCAAGTATTCTCACGATGAACAATCGGCAAGCGACAATCCGGGTCGGTGAAGACATCCCGATCGCAACCAGCCAAGAAGGTGTTCTCAACAACTCAAACAAGGTTGCGTTCAACTTCAAATATCTACCAACGGGCATTCTGCTCAACATTCGACCTCGCTTGAGTGAGCAGGGTGACGAAGTAAGCATGTTAATAGACACCGTTGTATCTGCTCGTGTACCTGGACGAGATCTCGAAATCCGATCAAGCACGGGGGATTTGCTTGCGACGGCTCCCACTATCTCGACTCGACGAGTACAGACTTACGCAAGAATTGAAAACAAGACTCCATTCATTATCGGTGGTCTAGTCAGTCACGATGAAACCGTAGCAAAGGACAAGGTCCCTTTGCTCGGAGATCTCCCCTTGATTGGACATGCTTTCCGATCAGAGAGTACATCCACTCAGAAACGAGAAGTAATTATTGTCCTCACTCCTTATGTACTTCCTGAAGACAAACCAATTACTCGTGCGCTCCCTAAAGATGATTCTCTCTTCGACAACTACGGCAACAAACTATTCCGTGATGCATATCGCATTCGTGGCGAAGATGTATTCGATCTCCGTTTCTTAGCTGAAAACAAACGACTGATGATCTATCGCAAGCTTGCACATGAGTTGATCAAGAACAACTTTATGTTCGCAGACACCTACCCGTTCAGTGAGTTTGCAAACGATACCATCCCTGGAGAACAGATCCTGATTCAACGGATGATTTACGAAGTGATCAAACGAACAAATGTAGGCGAACGAGTGAACGCTGAGAGAATCATCTTCTTTGAGGAAAAAGATTACGAAGGGTATAATGTCCGTTTCCTCAACTATGCATTGTCCAAGCTTGGAGATGGAATCACCGCAGAGAGTTTCTTTGAGCGCAATACAGGAAAAGCAGTCGCATTCACATACACCTACTCGCGGAACTCACTCGAACAAGATTCTCTCGGTAGAGAACCCATCCCTGAGATTGCACTTGTTGATTGTCCTGATCGTGATACATGGCAACAGCTTCTCTGGGACATGAATCAACCAAGCTCAGATGGGATTGAAAAGTTCACAATCCTCATCCATAGCCCGTCTGACATCCTTAGACTCCAAAGAGCATTGATGCTCAAATTTATGATCGAACTCAACGGCGGGATTGAATCTCTTTCACTCAACAACTTCTCAATTGGTAAAATTCTTCATACTCCAAACATTGATTCTGATTCAGTCTCAGTTATTGACGCGGATGTTGCAAGGTATTTCTTCCATACAGAACTGTATTACGCGGCCATCATCAAACGAATAGAAGAAACCCTGAAGGACTTTGACGAAGCAACTACTAATCCAGGTGTTCGGATGTATCTCGACTCTGAAGAGGGCCTACCAAGCAGTGTCTTATCCGAATAAACTAAGGCTTGAACTCTAAACGAATATGCACAGAATTCAGATGCATACACGCTCAAAGCGTGATATCATCTTTGGTTCAGATGCCTATTAGTTGGAGTTGGAATGGCAAGTTACCCTGATTTTATCTGTGTTGGCGCTCAGAAGGCTGCGACCACTTGGTTATACAGCGCCATTCGTTGGGTTCCTGGGGTGTTTCTGCCTCCAATCAAAGAGCTCCATTATTTCTCAGAACTCTACAATGAAGACGCGAAGCGATTTGGTCCCATTCATCGCGCTGAACAAATCGAACAAATCAGAAAATTTCAATCCTCTAAGAAATCCCGTACTCCTTATGAAGAGTCACTACTTGAGCAACTAAATCATCTTGAAACTGATTCTACGAGTGATGATTGGTATAAAGGTATTTTCGACTTTGCTTCGAACAATGATGTTTGCGGCGAAATCTGCCCTTGCTATATGAGTATGCCAACACGAGGCGTACGTCATGTGATGAGTATCAATCCATTGATGAAGATCCTTGTCCTAGTGCGTGATCCAGTTGATCGAGCTTGGTCGCATATGCGAATGCACACGAAGACTGGTGCTCTCGACTTTGATTTAGACACTGTGATGGCTGGTAAAGTTCAACTTGGTGCGTATATGAAATATACGGACTACGCGAGCTCTATCCGCAAGTGGAAATCGATGACTGGAAATGGGAACTTTCGAGCAATTGTGTATGATCGAATCGGAGAAGAACCACAGTCAGTTGTAGATGAAATACTTGATTTTGTCGGTGTAGATCGATTCAAACCAAAGAAAAGCCTTACCAAGAATGTGTTCACGGGAGACAAGATTCATCTCCCTATCGAGTTACGCGCCAAGCTTTTTACTGATCTTCAGCCTCAATATGACTTCCTTCATGATTTGTTTCCGAATCATGTTGAATCTTGGGTTGAACGCCACAAGAAAGCGATGAGCTGATTCAACTCTTACCTAATCTCACTTCTTGGCAATCACATCTCCCATTTCAATAATTCCACGCATTTTCCTACGATTCGTCTTGCCGCTTTGCTTGGATCTGGGATCATTTATTGACAGTTTCATGCGTTGAGCGAATAATCACTTCAGACATATCCAGAGGGGAACATGTCTGCATGCGTGGTGTATTTATAGACGGGAAAAAGATTTATGATCCAAAGCAACTCTCGGATCTCGACAGATTCTCCTATGAAAGTGATCGCGGCGGATATGCCCATACTCACTGATAAGTACCCTGTCGAACAGCTGCTTCGAGCATTTCAGAAAGTTGCATCCTCAGATGATCAAGTAAAACTTGTACTTAGCGGCCGAAGATGCCCTGAAGAGATTTACAGCGTCTGGAACTTTGTCGATCAACATGATCTCACAGAGCGTGTCGAGTTTCTCCCCTACTACGATCGATGCGAATCTTTCCCACTCAAGAAACAACAATGCGATGTTTGGATTTCCCGAAACACACCCGGCGATCTAATAACTCCAGATTATCTCAAAAAACAACTCGAACAATCCGTTCCTTGCGATCGAAAATACGCAATGTTCTTTACTTCCTTTCATCCAGGGAAACAAGAGGGCAACTCTACTTTGATGCGCCTGTGGCTCGATCACATGAAGCAAGCAGGATACATTACCCATCTCGTCTACTACATGTACGACATTGGTTCAGTAAGTGCTGATATGCGCCGTGAAGCGCTTCACGGCTTTGATTTGTATCGAGAGATCCCTGTGACTTCAAAGCTCACTGGCGCAAACTACAACGGGTTGAACTTACATGTCGATGATTGGTGCGGTCATGAAGCACTCGATGTGGTAGAAAAACTTGCGGCGGAATATGAGTACGACATTGCCGTGACGAACTATCCGTTCATGTCTGCGATCTTTGATCGTCTCAATGCATATACCGAGAAAATCCTACTTACACACGATAGCTTTGTTGATCGAAATCGACGAATGCTTGCACAGGGGTATCCAGAATCAGGCTGGATCAGTATTGACCAACGAGGCGAACAACTAGCATGCGACCGATCTGATGTAGTTGTTGCTATGCAAGAAGATGAAGCAGATGGATTCCGAGCAATCTGTGATCCAAGTAAAGTGCAAGTAATATCTCCTATCTTCGAGCAACAAAAAATTCCTTTTGCTCCTAAAACTGAAAAACTCAAGATCGGATACTTTGGTTCAAGCAACTGGGTGAACGAACAAAACCTAGGTGAGTATCTCAAGTGCTGGGCAAATACCCCTCAACTCCGAGAGAAGACTGAGATTCTTATTGCAGGAGGAGTTTGTGAAACACTTTCAAACTTTGTCTCTAAATCTCTTCTAGAGAAAGTCAATCCAACTTTTGTTGGACGTGTTGAACAACCTGGAGACTTCTTCTCAATTTGCGACATTGTTGTAAATCCAGAACGGGGTGGCACAGGGATCAAAATCAAGACTCTCGAAGCCCTTGCTCATGGCATGCCGATTATGACGACCAAGGGTGGTTCAGTTGGTTTGGGGTCAACAAACAAGTTCCACCTTGCAGATGATTTCGCAAGCTTGGCAAAGCTTACCACTGAAATTGTCGCGAACCCTAAACTGGTAAACTCTCTAAGAGATGAATGCCAATCTATGTATTCAACATATCTTGAAACTCAACAAAAACGGATGAACGAACTGCTCGGTTCGCCGAGAAACGCTGAGGACTTAGGATCGAATCTAAATAACCAACGCTCAGTATTGATTGAATCGAAACCCAACAGATCTGCAGGTCTCAACGCGACAGATAAAATTGCAACGATTCCTGAGGATATTCAAGCATCAGCGTCCAAATCTATACAAGATGAGTTTAAAGAGTTCAGTTCAAGGGTGAATGTAACTGGCTTGAAAATCCTGGATATCGGTTCAGATGACAGTCTAACGAATGCACAAATGTTTTTAGCAAATGGGGCACAATCCGTTGTTGTAACGAACTCATCTGTAACAATTCCTGAAGATATCGAATCACAGAACATTGAATTGTACAAATGCGATGTAACTCAAGCGAACTTCGATGAGTCGAACTTCGATGTGATTTATGGCATTGAGTCTTTGGATGGATCATCAAACTTCAATGATCTCTGTGTAACTCTCAAGCGTTTGTTGAAACCAGACGGGGTGATCTATCTCCAGGGATCTCATCTCTGGACAGGGGCTCAAGGCCCACGACTCAACGGTGATAAAGTTTTGCAAACAACCTCATCATTAGAGCTTCTATCGAACCACAAAACAACCTCAAGACTTCCTGATTGGGCACATCTCGCACTCTCAAATGACGATCTCACTAATCTACTTGTAGAGCAAGGATCATCACAGAGTGAAGCAACTGATACAGTTGAGAGTATCAATGACTCAAATGGATCATCAATTGAATCGCATTCTAAATACAACTCAACATCTGAGTTATTGGATGCCATGTCCTCTGTGTTCGATGTTGATTCTGACATTTCTTTAAGTTCAAACGAGCCAAATGAATACTTTGACCTTGCACGAAAAACTTATTCTGAGGAAGATCTCCGGACTGAGAATTTACGTGTTTGGTTAACTCATAAAAGCGAAAAATCCACAGTTCAATCCAATCGACTCAACCCTAAGGTTTCGATTGTAATCCCTTTCTATAAAGTTGAACCATTCATTGAGGATTGTATTAAAAGCGTTCTTTCACAGGACTATACAAATATAGAAATTATCTTTGTTGATGACCAATCACCTGATCGATCTCGAGCAATCGTAGAAAAACATGCTGCGAAAGATAACCGTATTCGATTAATCACACACGAGCAGAATCAAGGGCTCGGGCCTGCACGCAACACGGGGGTTTTGCATTCAGAAGGCGCATATCTTCTCTTCCTCGATTCTGACGATTACTTCAGCAACTCAAAAGCAGTATCAACCCTAGTCAACGAAGCTCTATCTAGCGGCTGCCAAGTGGTTGTTGGGAGTTGTGATCGGGTAATGTCCGACGGACACAAACGTGATTTTGATCGAGAGTTTGATGAATCACATGGCGGTAATCCTGATTCGACAGTTTCAGGTGATCAAGCATTCCTCGGTGCTTCCTTCATACCAGGTGGACAGTATGTCCCAATGCGTGCTTGGGGAACATTGATTGATCGGTTTATGTATCTTGAATCAAAGCTCGAGTATCCCGCGGCGGAACATGAGGATCTTCCACATACGCCGTTCTTGTATCATTATGCCAAACAAGTTCGTTACATCAGCCCAGTTGTTATCACATATCGAGATCGCAGCGATAGCATCTCAAATACTGGATGGGATTCGGTAAGAATCCGCCGACAGGGACTCATCTGGGAAGAGATCCGTTCTAACCTAGTTTGTTTTAAACTTGAGCATTTGATTGGGAACTCAGCAGTTAAAACCGCAGAGCACCTAATCATGAAGTTGCGCCAGAATGGAATCAAAACGGGTGCTGAATCCGCGGTTTACGATGTCCTTGAATCAATCCTCAAAGATGCGCAAGGCGATCTCAATGACGAACTCTTCTTCTACATGCTTGACAGTTTGCGAGGCGTTCTCGATTTCCAGAAATACGATTACAACCTTTATCATAAGTTGATTGGCAATATCCCTTCATCGCAAATGGTGAAATACTATCGTCATCGGTTAGGCACAGGTCTACCTGATCATGGCGCGGTTCCAGTGTCAACTGAACTCGATATACCACATGGGCCAACAACACCCGATACTACAGAACCAGAATCGGCAACAGATCTTGGAAAGCACATTGCTCAATCTGCATATCAATCAAATGATGTGAAAGTTCAAAATCTTATTAAGCGTTTCAAGAAGAATGCGCCAAAGGTTCTAAAAAAATTCCCTTCCATGCTTACCGAAGGGGATAAAGCTTTGTACTTTAATGCAGGGCAACAATATCAGTTTAAGGGTTCAATTGTCGACGCCGGCTGTTTCATCGGCGGCACCACCATGAGTCTTGTACAAGGGCTCTTACAAAACTCCTCAGTTACTCGCGACAACAAAGATGTCACCAAACTCATTCGTGTATACGACCTTTTCCAGATTGACGATGATTATATTCTTGAACATCTCAGACGAAACTACCCAAAGCATGACTTCTCGAATGAATCAAGTTTCCTTGGTGTATTTGAAGAGAACATGAATGAGTACTCCGACATGCTTGATGTCCGCCCTGGAGATGTCATCGCTGCGGGATATCATGATGAACAACCGATAGAGATTCTCGGAGTTGATCTCTGTAAAGCATTACCCGTCACTGACTTTGTTGTGCGAGAGTTCTTCCCAAGACTCATTGAGGGAGCTCTGGTAATTCAACAAGATTACATCCATCAATACCATCCACATATTCACCTTTCGATGGGTCTACTCGACGATTACTTTGAGCTTGATACTGAAGTAAAATGGGGCGGATCTGTTTCATACACAGCTAAAAGCAAAATTTCAAATGAACTAATCGAAGAGAGATTTGGAACTGATTCAAACTGGTACAACAATATCCCTCGCAATGAAAGCATCTTGCGGAATCTTGCAGAAGGAATGTTGTATGACGAGAATCGTTGGGTGATGTTGCAAGTACTTGGACTCTACTATTGGTCAATGAATAAGCACGCAAAGGGCCACCAAATCTATCTTGAAGCGAAAGATCGATTCCCTCAGTTCGATCTTCCAAAAGAAGTTACTCGAATGATCGGCGGAGCCAGTTCATGAATCAGGATTGGCTCACCCAACGCGTACTCAAGGATTTGGATTCAGTCCCAACTGAACCCAACACAGACCATGACTACTTGAGTTATGAGCAAGCCGAGGCGATAGTTGATGAAACTCTCAACTACCTCGGCGCTCACAGCAATAGTCACGAATTAGAGACAGAATACACATATATCAAAGGGCATCGAAAGCGCCTAGCTCATACCTTGTCCATGATCCCCAAAGCGAACGTAGAAGGGCAACGATGCTTAGATGTTGGTTCATACGGATACATGGGACTGTGGCTCACAATCTATTTGGGATACTCAGAAGTAATCGGAATTGAATGGCACCCAGATGTCGAAGATAAAATCATCCATCGTGAAATTCGTTTAAACGACAAGTCGACACAGTTCAAGTCATACAACTTTGATATCACACAATCTGTTTGGCCGATCGATGAAGAGTTTGATACCGTACTATTCTTGGAAGTACTAGAGCATATCAACCAAGACCCTATGGGGGTTATGGCTCAAATCCACGAACGATTGAAGTTAGACGGCACACTCATGATGTCAGTTCCGAATGCAATTTCATACAAAGCATTCCATGAGTTCTTAGCTGGGATGCCGCCTTGGACATATTGGTTCTATGAACCCGATCTTTCACATGAACCTAGACATTGCTTTGAATATACACCAATTGTTTTCAAGACTCTCATAGGCAGCGCAGGGATGCAAGAAAATGCATTCAAAACGATTTATGCATACTCAGAAGTTGCGAATGAGCAAGATACGATTGAGATTGCTTCTGCCTTCGGAATCGATGTCGATTCATTCGGCGAAACCATGATCATACACGCCACAAAGAACTGCGAAGATATCCAAGTACGATATCCAGATGTTCTCTACAGCCCTGATGGTTACTATAAAAATGTTTATCCTTTGCTCAGGAATCGTCTTCAAAAAGCGATCGAGCATTATCGAGATCACACAGACAATAGTGCCGAACTTGAGGATCTCAAAGAGCAAGTTACAACACGAAATGAAGATATATCCAACTTAAAAGATCTTTTGTCACAAGAGCATGCTCACGCAGCGGATGTCAAGGAACAACTCAACTCGTTACTCTACACATGTGATGTAGAGTTATCTAAACAAAGAGAGTTGCAAGCAGATATCGAGAATCACGAATCTAAACTGCAACACATTGAAGATGAAAAAGCAAAGATCGAACTGAAGCTCAAACAAACCCGAACCTGGGCATTGACACTTCAGAAAGAAAAACAAGATCTCAATATGAAAGTGAATGAGTTACTATTCACATGTGATTGTTTTTTAAAGAAAGAACAAGAGAATGAGTCTCTTGCAAAGGCTGTCGAGATTGAATCAAAAACTGCATATGAGGCGAGAGATCACGCTCTCTCACTTGTTCAAGATTCTAACAACTGGGCAGAATCACTCTCGAAGGAGAATGCAGATCTTACGAATCAAGTAAATGAACTCTTGTTTGCATGCGATTGTTATTTACAACAAATCAATGATCCACAAAGATGCGTACAAGTTGTTCGTGAAAGAAGATTCAGAGCAGCACTTGAAACCTCTAAAGCGGTAGCAAGAAAGACCCCAGTCCTAAGGACAGCTCTTAGACCAGTCTATCGATCGACAAAGAAGTTTATCAAACGACGGATATGATCACTGAATGGAATCAGTCAGCAAGAATCCGATGAACCTACGCCATCTTTCCCATGTTGTTATCTATCGCGCATTTGCTGAACTTCGCTCAGAAGCTTCACGCACATATGCTGGTTATCTCTGGTGGATTATTCATCCACTTCTGATGTTCGGCGTGTACTACATCGCATTTAATTATGTGATGGCAAACAGAACAGAGCACTTTGCAACATTTCTCTTTACCGGAATCGTACTCTGGCAATGGTTCTCCGTATCCACACTCCGTTGCTCGACTTCATTGATCGCTGCCCGACCATTAATGCAGCAGGTAAACTTACACAAATCAGTTTTCCCTTTTTCGATTGTGTTTGTGAACACTGTAAAGTTTGGGATCACACTTGTCATCTTAATAGCTGTTCTTCAGCTACAAGGATTCAGACCAGGCCTTGCATGGTTCACACTACCGATTCTCTTAATCATCGAACTCCTAGTCATTTTGGCTGCAGGCTGTTTCTCTGCAATGATCTCCCCTTTTATTCCTGATTTTCAACACATCCTCACTACAGTTCTTCAACTGATGTTCTTCATCTCAGGGATCATCTACGATTTATCAATGCTCCCTGATCGACTTCAATATATCCTTGGGCTCAACCCCATGGCAATTGTGATCAGTGAAACTCGAACAGTCTTAATGTATAACCAAATGCCAAACTGGGGAGTGCTTCTTATCCCAATCTCCCAGGCAATCGTCGTATTGTCGTTGTCTTTTCTACTCATTCATCGATACGACAAGGTTTATCCGAAGATTGGATAATGAGGAGGCAGTTTCATGGACGATGATTGCATCTCGAGGCTTGACCACATCGGGCTCGGATACCGAAAACAAGGAGGCCTCCCTTGGAAAAAGGATATATTTTGGGCTCTCGAAGATGTTCATTTTGATATCAAACGAGGAGACACAATCGGGGTGATAGGTCGAAATGGTGCTGGAAAAAGCAGCCTCCTGAGAATTATCGCAGGAATCATCCTCCCAGATAGAGGCGAACTCCATCGTTCAAAAGTTATTAGAACCACAATGCTTTCATTTGGTGCAGGTTTTGAAGATCGCCTTACTGGAAAGCAAAACATCATCCTCAACGGTCTTCAACTCGGAATGGACAAGCAACATGTCATCGAGCGAATGGATCAAATTATTGAGCTTGCTGATATTGGCGCCTTTATAAATCAACCAGTGCGCACTTACTCAAGTGGTATGAAAGCAAGGCTCGGATTTGCGATCGCCTATTTCATTGATACGGATATTATGCTAATCGATGAAGCTCTCGCGACAGGTGATGAAGCTTTTCGTGACAAAGCAAGTGGACTCATCCGTGAAAAGATTAGCTCTGATCTCACTGTGGTGATTGTCTCCCATTCGATGAACCTTATTCAAAGTACATGCTCCCGGGTCATCCAAATTGAACACGGACGATCACTACCTGAGCTTTCCCCAGATGAAACAATCTCTCGTTATCGCGAAACTGCATTTGCTCAATAATGCGCAGAAATCGAGTTTTTGAATATTGCACATGCATTTTGAATCCCACGGGCCGCTTGAATGGGGCGACCCAATCGAGAAGCTGTTTGTTTCGGATTCATGATTGAACTCAAGATACATCGAACAGATAATTTTACTAGGCGCGAAATTAAAACAGACCAACCAATTAATCTAAACACACCTTCTGAGTGTTTAAGCATAAACATCGTGTGGCTGGCAAACTCTGTTTTCCAATCTCGCTCGAGTTCATGACTCTGTCGATAATGACCAGGGGAATGAGCGTGATCAACTATTGCTGAGTTTACAGTACACACTTGGCCGCAGTGTTTATGAACCGTCATTACCAAATCAGATTCATCGAAACTAAACGCGAAGAACGGATCGAATCCGCCGACAGTTTGAATTTCATTTTTGCGCACACCAAAGTTGCACCCCTTCACATTCGAGAGATATCCATGGAGTAATGGTGAGCCTAATTTACGGACCGCGACTTGTCTTCCTGAAGATGAAATGACACCATTCTCAAACTCGACTTCCATTGGATCGGTTCTTGAATCAAAAACGAGCCCACCCGCGATCCAAACATCCGAATCCTTTAAGAACTTGTTTCTGAATGCGCTTACCCATTCTTTTCGAGCAGTTGCATCATCATCGATAAACAGTACAATTTCATGGTTTGCGAGTTCCAATCCTCGATTCCGTGAAATCGATATGTTGTTCTCTTCGCAAAGTTCTATGGAGATATTGAGAGATTGAAAGCGATCAAGTAGATCTTGTGAACAAGAACTTTGATTACCAGCAATAACAATTACTTGTTCCGGTACATCATCTAGTAGAGCAATACTAGTGAGACACAATGACAAATCCGCTTCTCGATCACGAGTACAAATCACAACTGAAACTCTAGGTAGTTGCTTGTCCATCGTTTAGAAGGGTTTTCCATTTATGATCTTGATGATCTGAGTTGCCGCTGTATCCCAACTGAATCTCTTTGCTTGTAATAATCCAATCTCTTTGAGTCGTTTCGACAATGTGGTATTCGCGCACACTTTGTCGATCGTGTCTGCCCAAGTTTGAGAATCATTCGCTGATAAAAAGATTCCAGCCTTCTCGCAAATTTCATGATGAACAGAAGTATCAGATGCGATAACCGGACACCCGCACCCCATTGCTTCAACTGTTGGTAAATCAAAGCTCTCATACATACTGGGAGCAAGCAATCCTTGAGCTCCTCGTAGGATAGATGCGATTGTAATATCGGATTCTATATACCCAAGAGGGATGACCCGATCACTTGAATAGTCCACCTTCATCGAATCAAGTTGGGATTGATCAACTCCAATTAGTACAAGAACTGAATCGCCCTTGATTAACTCAAACGCTTCGAGTAAAAGTTTTAGGTTCTTTGCAGGCGAGGCATTCCCGATATACACAAAGTACTGACGCTCTCCAATTCTTTGATCTCCCCGTTCACCTTCAACACAGAATGTATCTGATACTCCGGGATAGACCACCTGTGTCTTCCCGATAGATTGCGGATAGACATCGGCAATTTCATTTGCAGCAGTCTTTGATACTGTCACAATCGAATCAGCGCGTGATAACAATCGAGGAATAGCGAATCGATACCATCTGACAAATGCTGAAGAGTAATTTTCCGGATGATAATGAAACCGAAGACAATGAAGTGTGAAAATCAGCTGAGTCTGATCTGACATAAAAAGTGGCGCCATATTTGCAGGACAATAGAGCGATTTGTACTTTCGTGATTTCATTGACAATATAAACTGTTCATAGCCAACAGTCATCAATCTATTTGTGTTCTTTGGCGCTGCGCTATCAAACTCAAACCCTGCCCGCAACATGGCACTATGCATTTCCATTGCATATCTTTGCACCCCAGATACCTGAGCAGCTGTTTTCCATTTGCAGTTCATGAGCACTGATGGGTGCATTATCTCAGCTCAATCTGGTAGTCTCACACTACCTGAATACAAATAAATCGAGTATTCAAATCACGATCTGTAACTCTATGACAGTCGCGTTCTCGATACTCTAATTTCTACAAACTCCATAATATGATTCGAACTCTCAAAAAAATACTTTGCGAATTCAGGCGTTTTTGGGCCCAAGAAATCAGTTTCGGCGCTTTTACAAGACAATATGCTTTCATAAAATCCTGAAATATGCATAATAGATGATGAATCTGATCAGCCGTATCACATCTTGTGACTTGTGGTCTGATGAATTTGTATACGGCTGATTGCTCGCATCGAAAGGAATCGATCATGCATACCGTATCGCAACTACTTAACAACAAACAACATTGGAACGACGAACACTATAACGCTCATCGCGACGAACGGGTTTATACAATCCCCCAGGGTTCTTCAATCCTCGATGCTGCTCGAATGATGAATGAGCATCATATCGGATCACTTATTGCAACTGACACATTCGGCGATGTTTCAGGTATCGTCAGCGAACGCGACATTCTCACCCGTGTAGTTGCGAGCGAGCGCTCTCCCACGGAAACGATTGTGAGCGATGTGATGACTTCTGATCTGATTAGTTGCACACCTGCAACACCAATTGCGCAAGCAAAGGACATGATGCGCCAGAAGCGTATCCGTCATTTACCCGTGATTGACAAAGGATCACTTGTCGGGATGATTTCAATTGGAGATCTCAATGCTGCATCAAATGCGGATTTGACTATCGAAGTCAAAGCAATGCGTGAATACATCACTCAAGGTTAACAGCTTTCACTTTTAGTTTGAACAACTTCTTGATCAAGCAACTCTTCTATCAAGTTCTTTATCGCAACTTCGAGTACATCTACAGACTTACTTAGTTCATCGAGATGAATATGCTCATTCGGAGTATGATCCAACGAACTGTCACCAGGACCATACGCCGCAATTGGGCACCCCCATATTGGCGCGACTACATTCAGATCCGCAGTCCCAGTTTTTTTCTTGGGCATTGGGCGCCCGCCATTACTTCGTATTGCAGCTGAGATTGATCGAACAACCGCGTCATTGCGACCCGTCATGGATGCTTCTATAGAACCTGAATAACTAATCTTCATTCCAGGTATGACACAGCTATTGAGCAGTTCTTGAACATCCTCAGGTGAATGAGTAGTTGGGAGACGAAAACCAATCGTCATTAAAGCCTTCTCTTCGAAACCATCATTCTGTGTTTCTAGATTCAGGATCGTTGATTGGATTTGATTAATTACTGAGCTAATCTGGCTGTTGATCTCGCCTAATTGAGACAAACATTGCGTCCACCATGTGAATAGATCATCACTCGCTGATCCATCTGGTCCTGCGGAATGAGCATTACTAGAAACAACGACAACATCCGCGAGAAGTCGCCCTTTGTATCCGAGTGTGACCCCATCCCACCCACTTGGCTCTCCAATGATGCATGCGTCAGGATTCCATTGATGAACAATGTGATTTGCTCCGATAGATTCTGCGGCTTCTTCCCCGACTGCTGCAACAACGGAAACGCGTACTTGCTCAGGAACCTCAATGCGAGATGCTGCAACAAGCATTGCAGCGAGTGGGCCCTTTGCGTCGACTGATCCGCGCCCATAAAGAACTCTGTCTTCGACACGAACAGGGATATCCCCTGGTACGGTATCGATATGTCCTAACAACACAATATGGCGTTTTGGACACTCAGTCTCTCCACGATCTGCAATTGCATTCCCCACCTGATCAATCGATGCTTTGTACCCGAGTTGGTTTGCGTAACGAGAAAACACCTGAGCTGCGTTTGCCTCTTCACCAGATAAACTGGGAGTTGAAACAAGATCAATGAGCACTTGCTCTTCGATTGATTGATCTGGATTCTGACTCATGCAGTAACCCCGTGAGAGAATACAGTGCCGCCATTTTGAACCCTCGCATACTCGATCGGACGATCAACGCCTGCAGATCCGATGACAACTCGAGAGACTCCACCTGTGAGTGCTTCTTCTGCAGCGAGAACCTTATTCTTCATTCGCCCCTTCGCAGCGGATCTTGCTTCATCAAGAGAATCCGCATCTACTTGTTCAATAAGTGATTCTGGATCATGATGATCTAGGTAGAGCCCAGAAACATTTGAAAGCAAAAGCAGCTCATCAGCCCCGATCGCAACAGCAGTTGCAGCAGCTGCTCGATCTGCATCAACATTGATCGCAATACCATCGGGTGTAACTGCAGGCGGTGTCAACACAGGGACTTTTCCTGTGCTAAGAAGATACTCAATAAAATCTCCATTCACAGACTCAACTCGCCCTGAGAGATCATCACGGATGAGTACAGTTCGACCGTCTTCTATCGCACGGATTGCACCCTTTCGTTGACCTACCCAGATCCCGGCGTCAATGCCGCTGAGCCCTACTGAGTCAACCCCGTGCCTACGAAGATCCTCGACAATCGTCTTATTGACACTTCCACAATACGCCATCATAAAGATTTCGAGCGTCTTGCGATCTGTCCTTCGCGACTCGTGCCCGCTTGGGCTTTTGATGGTTTGTGCGGGGTACCCAAGCGCCTCTGCGAGTACATTGGTATCGTGTGATCCCCCATGGACAAGCACCACTCTTGTGCCTGCTTCAGTGAGCTCTGCGATTTCCTTGCTGAGCATTGTGGGATCAATACCCTCTCCGCCTCCGACTTTGATTACGACTGTGTAGTTTTCTGTGCTCATTGTGAACTCACTTCTTTATGCTGGATGGAGACCCGGGAACCCGAGCCCGGTCGTTTCTGGAAATCCAAGGGCCACATTCATTGCTTGGATCGCAGAGCCTGCAGATCCCTTCATCAAGTTATCGATCGCGCTCAGCAACACTACTCTCCCTGATCGTTCATCGACAGAAAATCCTACATCGACATGATTTGATCCAACTAATACTCGTGGATCTGGGAATCGATTTGGACCACTCCGATCTGCGACGATTCTGACAAACGGTTCATCACCGTAAGTAGATCGGAAAAGCCCCCAAAGTGTTTTCTGATCAACTGGTTCTGTTGGAGTGACATGAACAGTACAAAGCACGCCTCGCACCATATCGACGGCAGAGACAGTCGCGTCGATATCAATCTCTCCAAGTGCTTGTTGAACTTCAGCAATATGTCGATGTCCTGAAACACTATAAGTACGAACTGTTCTTGCACGCACAGGGTGATGTGACCCTGCGCTTGGATCTGCACCTGCTTCTGAGGAACCAACTTTAATATCAGCGATAGCGCTGCGAATGAGCCCTGCTTGAGCCATCGGCTTGAGCGCGGTAATCATCGCTGTCGCGTTGCAACCAACTCCAGATATCAGCTTTGCGCCTCGCATCTGATCTCTGTTAATCTCTGGCAACCCATAAACAGACTGCTGAAGCATTTGAGGATTAGGGTGCGATTCTCCATACCAAGATTCATAGTTTTCAGGATCATTTAATCGAAAATCTGCAGAGAGATCAACAATCAATGGCGCCAACGTACTCCATCTTTCAATCTCACCCGCTGCTTTCCCATGAGGCATACACAGAAATAGTACATCACAAGGCTCCACTTCATCCGGCGTGCAGTACATCGTGCTGACATGTCCGCGTAGGTTGGGATGTGAGCGAAACACTGGATGACCCTTGAGTTTTCTCGATGTGACTTGCCCGATCTCCATCTCTGGATGTGAATGGAGCAAACGAAGCAACTCCCCCCCTGTGTACCCACTCCCCCCGATGATTGATGCTCGAATACTCATACAACAACAACTCCCTGCGAGTGATTCATCGAATCATGTCTACCAAGATTTTGTGCAATCTCTGCTATGTGCTCTACAACCACGCTTGCGATGTTAACGCCGGTAACATCCATCGAGTTACGAAACTCCATCGAATGGTTCATTTCGTTTACGAGTAATCCCCTGCGTGGGCATTCGAGCAAATCAACAGCAACGACATCTGCACCTGTAACTTGTGCTGCCTGTCTCGATATATCACATAGTTCATCAGTGAGCTCAACACCCTCTGCGGTGGCCCCGCGCGCAGTATTCGTCACCCAATGCTCACTCGATCGAGCGATCGCCGCGATCGGTTCTCCGCCGACGACAAATACTCTCAGATCTCGATCAGGCTTTTCGATGAACTCTTGGACATACATCACCTTTTGCTGGACTGACCCAAGTGTCTCACGATGTTCGAGTATTGCTTCTGCTGCGTCTCGATCATTGACCCTCGAGACTAATCTCCCCCAAGAACCGACAATTGGCTTGAGAACAGCGGGATAACCAATCTCTTCAATCGCATCGAGCCCTGATTGGTAAGTTGTCGCGACTCGCACTTCTGGAGTTGCAATCCCTGCTCGACTCAGTGCAATCGATGTGAACAGCTTATCTGAACAGAGCTCGACTGCTTTCAGTGAATTGACGCATCGAAGACCAAACCCTTCCAATATACTCAAAGATGTGATCGAGTTGGAAAGACTCATTGATCGATCAAAAACCGCGTCGTATTTATCCCATTCAGACGAATCTGCTGGATTAAATACATGTTGACGGATATCCACTGGGGATATGTCAACTCCTTGTCGAGCAAACTCATCGAGTAGGAATCGCTCTTCAGGCCGAATCCGGGTGTAGGTCATTGCAATACGCATGTGATGTACCTCGTGCTTTCAGAGTCGGATTTACTCGCCCCAGTCTTCTTCAACTTCAGGTGCAAGCTCAAGCAAGATTGGTTCACGCGAGATAACTTCGAGCTCAGAGACGCATTGTGAGCATCGGACGACTTCCCCATTCAAAGGCGGACGATCGAACTGAACTTCGCCGGCACATTCTGGACATACTGCTTGGATTGTTGCTGTTTGTGACATGTTGATTTCCTTCTAACTTCGTTTCATTTCTGATTGACATAAAAAAACACCCCTGAAAACCGTTCAGGGGTGCGTTTGACTCTGATTCTGATTTGAGATAGTTACCTCAAACAGCCCTCAGCCAATGTCGCAGCCCCAACGCGTTTTGCGTCTTTAGCTTTCGATTTAGCTGATTTCAAGTTGGACTGCATATTGATCATGTGGGTTAACAATATCCCTTATCGGCACTTTGTCAAACTTGGGTCAGTTTTTTCTTTATGAATATGATTAATTCATGGGATCTACAAACACTGCTTTGCAAACGCAATTAGAAACTGACTCACATCAAAGAAGTTAAATACGCCATCAGAGTTCATATCTGCACTTTGATCTTGGATGGATAATGCTGCGAGAAACGCGGAAACATCGAAGAAATCGAGTTGCCCATCCATTGTGAAATCCGCAGGATTCGTATTGAAATCAACCCATGCTCGCATCTTATGAGCTTCACTCAATGGCTGATCTTGATACTCAAGAAGACCCCATGATCCATATCGAGAGGGTGTTTGACAGGACGCGAACGCGGTCATCAACCCGCCTCCTATCTCGTTCCATCCAGAAATATCGTCGATGTACGCGTCGTACATCCTTGGATGACGATTCACTTCATGAAACAAAGCTGTCAACTCTGCATTGTTTGTCCATTGTCCTCCAACACCGACAATGTGTTGTCCGCTTTCATATGCAACCAAATCAACTCCGTCGTACTGCTCAAGAGTGGTGATCTGTGCGCTTGTGCGTATGCGTTGAGCCGCAATATCTTCTAAACAAACATCAATGATTTCATCCGGAGTCATTTGAAGTGTTTGGTTGGGGTTGTTCCCGACACCGAGTGATCCACCAAAGTATGGAGCAGTTGCAAACACATCTGTATGTTCGAAGGCATTGTTCCAGTCGAGCAACTGCTCTGTCACCCAAGTATTCACTTGCCATCCTCCCATCACTCGCACAAGTTGATCTTGATTGAAGTGATCATCCCAGAGATCAAAGATCTCAACACTTCTCTGCGAGTGGTATCTCATCGCTCGTTGAAAATCATCTCCGCCTGGTATTCCAAGTTCTGCTGATCTTTGCACTGCATATTGATACTGATTAAAAATCGAGTTCCATACTTCATTCGAATGTTCGACATAGACAGTGCGTTCAGGTTCGAGTCTTGACGCAACAACCGATGCAAAATTGTCAACATAAGTATCATCGAAGAGATGCGACATACAGAACCATGGATCTGCATCGAGCTCATTACACAGATCCACCATTATTTCTATAGGGACTCCAAGTCCGAGACTAAATCCTGCATCGTTTAGCTCAGGACGCATTGTCCAATCATGATTCCAAGTTCCGTTTGTATTCTGCCAATCCATAAATCGGATCACATCAAACGAACTGAGAGACTCAAGAAACGCAGGATGAAAAGGATGCTCTTGATATGTATCTTCAAACCCAGGCATGATCAAACGAATATTCCGGATGTGGTCTTGAGGATCAGTTGTGAGAACTTCAAAATGAATCCCCCCATTCGTAGGGGTTATGTCAACTTCCATCCGACCTGGAGTATCTGAAACGATTTGTGCATCACCTCTTAAGTTGAGTTGCCCTTGCCCTTCATACAAAACGACATATCGGCCACTTGGATAATGCCCCTGCGCATTGTCGTAGATGAGCGTGTGTATCAGTTGCCCTGGGAGGATGGAGTTGACCCAACCATCTGTGTCAGTTGAGATTGGTTGTCCATCATCCCAAACTGAGCGATCCAATGGACTAGATAACCACGGCCGACGGATTTTAAACGCATCAACGAACGGCCAACTGGGAGTCCAGCTTGGAATATGCGAAAGATTTATCCCACTCTTTGCGCATTGATCAGATTCAACCTGACCTTGTGCCGTGATCGACGCGAGAGAAATAACTACTGTTGTAAACAAACGCATGTTGTACCTCCTATTAGGAAACATGGCGAGAACAAGATGAACTAATCGGGATAACATTTTTAACACCCAGCGGAGAAAGCTGAAAGAAACTCACTGACATCAAAGAAGTTCAGGATCCCATCGCCATTGATGTCTGCGATCGGGTCTTGAGCACTGAATGCAGAGAGAAAAAAACTGACATCAAAGAAGTTGAGAATGCCATCACCATTCATATCTGCGGGACAATCTGGAACACAAATAATGTCATGCGCAACCATCGCACCATAGTTCTGGTTTACATTCGCGGGATCATACAACTCGCCATCTGCTAGTTCAGTCCCTAGAAAAACAGTTCCTCCTGAGAGTCCTACAGAACTTCCCCATCCATTATTTGAACCCCACTGATTAGACTGTGGACGGATAGTGGTTCTGCGAACAAACTGTCCGATTGATTGGTCTAGGTTATAGACTTCAGCGCCACCTGACCAAACCGATGGCCTTATCGGTGAATCGTGTAGGTATGGTGCTCCAACTGCAATCGTGTTGTGATCAACAGAAACATCCGTACCGTAAAGAACGCTCGTAGTAATGATTTCTGGATCAAGTCTCTGAATGAGATTCCATTGCAGCGATATCTCATCAAGAACAAAGACAAACGCCGCACCAACACTATTGTCTGTTCCATTTCGTTCATACCTTGAACTTGCAATGAGTGTCAACCCAAGATCTGACCTACTCAATTCAAGAGAATAACCAAACCTTGCAGAACTGGTTGTAGTTGGAGAGAGAATCGTAGAATGGAAAACCCAATCCCCGAGCCCTGCCCTCTTAAACATATGAACTGCACCACTTGATGACGCAATGGTATCATCATCGAGAGCACCGAAAGCTGCCCATCCCTCTTCTACCGAAGCGCTATCACCAATATGATCACCAACTTGTGCTGTTGGCGGGATTAGTATTTGCGAGGGCATCCAATCAGATCCGCTTCGTTCGTATACAAATCCAGCTCCAGTTCCGGTCACTCCAATCGCTGAGTTTGGTGCACCAATCGCAATCATGTTTGCTGACGAGTCAAGATCAACTGAAGTACCAAACTCCCGGATTATTGGAGCACCTTGCACACCTGTTCCAGACGGGAAGATTTCAATAGTCTCACCCCACCCCCCTGATCCTCTTTCGTAAACTCGTACTGACCCCGTCGCGACCGGTTGATTCTCGAACCTTCCTTGGGGCCCTCCCGCAACTCCGGTTGTCTTTTCTATATCTACTGATATCCCAAGCCAATCAGTGTGTGATGTTCCAATTGGATCATCGAAGTTTCCCCCTCGAAACGATGCGACAGGAGTCCATGTGCGCAATCCCGTTCTCTCGTAAATTGTCGCTTTTCCTGCATTGTTTCCGTTAATGGGTACGCCGTCATAAACAAATGAGTGATGTTCAAAGGGGACCCCTGTGATCGCATATCCCTCATCGACCTCAATCGAGTATCCAAACCACTCACTCCCATTTACGAAATCATCCTCGATCCATTGAATCCGATCACTTTCCATTGCCATATCACATTCTGGAACTGTGAATCTGAGTTCAGTTTCGAAGAGATGTACAGCCCCCGCATTCTCAGCGAGAGAAGTTGATTCATTTGGTGCACCTACAAAGAGCGTATTCGATCCGATCGCAACTGAGGATCCGAACAACGCACCAGCACCTCCAGTTGGGATGGACATCGTCTGGAGATGCTGATAGTTGTTTCCATTGAAACCCATAAAATGAGCTTCAGAAGATGAAGGATCGTCATGTCCAACTAGCAAAATATGATCGTGAATTGCGAGAGATGCTCCGAACCCATTCGTAGTTGTCGATGTAGGCTGAGTGATTATATTTGCTTGATTCATTCCTTGCGAAACTTGTTGAAAAAGCAATACCCGCCCTGGATCAACCGTACTACCGGGTGCTCCAATCCCGATGAAGTCGGACGATTGAACTATCGCAGAACCGAATCTTGATCCTGCCGCGAGGGTTGGATCAGTGAACTCTTGCCCAATCACCCATGAGTTCGTTTGAGTATCGAAATCCCACGAAACAACGAATCCAGTCTCTGCATTATGAAGAGGCGATCCTATTACTAGACGATCTGCTCGCATAGACAACACAGAACCAAATCTATCGAAGTTGTTAACTGCGTTTGATTGAATTGTTTGGAAAGGCTGATATCTATTTGAGATATCCCGTTCAAACAACAATGCGCTCCCACCGTTAGGAGTATCTGGAATACCAATCGCAAGATGATTACCCGATATTGCTATCGAATCCCCAAACCCCTGATCAAATTCAGTCCCTTCTAGGAACTGGATCGCAATCCATTGTTGACCATCGAACTCGTAGATGATGGCCGCCCCGAAACGATCTGTATCTCCTGCTTGGAAATACTGAGGAATAGTGACTGCCAATAAGTTTCCATCCAGAGAGATCGCACTCCCGAATCCATGACTTGTATCTGCTGTAGGCGGATCTATGTTCTGGTGCAAAGTCCATTGCCCATTTATCAATCGATAGACACGGACTGATCCACTTGCACCAGGTGTGCAAGACCTTACTGTATTTGGAGTTGCAACAACCACCCACTCATCGTTTGCGACGATAGTTTCGCCGAAATTTCCAAATGGATCTGATTGTCCTTCAAGAATTAATCCAGACGGATATGTATTCCCAACAACAGACTGAGACCAGATACCTCCTGCGTTGTTTCCTGCACCATCAAACTGAGGTACGCCTGCAAGGAATACACCGCCGTTAAACGCGAGGGCTGAACCATAGTTTGCATTTGGGCCAATCTCGGCTGGAGTTACATAGTGTGATTCAGTCCAGGCATTACTTTGATCTTCAGAAATGAGTACGACATTGGATTGTCCTGATGAAACATCGAGTCCACCCTGGGGATCTCCAATAATTACCGTTCTGTTAACAACAACAGGATCTTTGATCGAGCTTGATCCTGCCCAAATACCGATTGGTGTAAGTTCTCCCTGAGCATTGATTTCAAAAAGATGTAAATCAGTA
The DNA here is from genome assembly GCA_029213305.1 of Phycisphaerales bacterium. Taxonomy (GTDB): domain Bacteria; phylum Planctomycetota; class Phycisphaerae; order Phycisphaerales; family UBA1924; genus UBA1924. Next base: position 30,350 of record JARGPA010000004.1, on the reverse strand, counting down.
AAATCAATCGCAGCAACAATTGAACCATCAAATCCAATTCCTGAGTTGCCCAAATCTCCACTTATCTGCGAATCAATTGTATGAAGTATTTGATCAGTCTGATTCCATTGCCCTGCTTGATTTTGAAAGACATAGAGTGCTCCTGCTTCATTAATCCCACTCGAATCTGCACTAAAATCTGGTGAGCCGACAACTAAATCCCAACCCGACAATGTAGACTTGATTGCAACGGAAGAACCAAACTCATCGCCTTGTGAACCATCCGCTGCAGAAACACGGCCTGTCAAACTCCATGTCGTGTTAACACGATCGTAGATGTATACAGATCCTTTCCCTTCCCATGCATGGGTGAGATCGTCGGGATCATCCTTCGAAGCTCCAACTGCAAGCTTATCACCGTCGATTGAAACACTGATCCCAAATCGATTCCCCGGAAAGTTATCTGCAGGTAACAAAGAGGATTCGTGCGTCCACTGCCCTGAGATTCCTCTGCGATAGATGTCGACACCGTCTTCTCCGAAGTTCGCAAAGGTCCTTCCGATTACGATGGTATCTCCTTCAACAGCGATACAACCTATATCAACTGAACGCCCGTGATCAATTGAAGTTTGATAATCCCACTGATTCGACGTCGTGTTATGAATATACACACGAAGCTGATCCGATGTTGGGCAATTCTGTGTTGAGTTTGATTTACAAACAAAGTATGTCGTCTCCGTGTTTGGATCCGTACTCATACCAAGTATTGTGAGCTGCTCGTTTCCAGTATTCCTATCTGCAGCGAGTGACCGATAATGAGTTGCAGAACCGCTCAGTTGAACTTGAGCGAATGATCCCGCACAAAATATTGGCAACAAGTAGATCGCCAACTGAAATCTAAGGAACCGTTGATGATGATGTCCGAACACTGTGTATCCTCCTGAAACGATGAACTACTCTCGCCCGAGATAGAAGCGGTTGGCACCAGGGAACCCCGCCAGAATAATCTCGGTTTTTCTCGTTTCTTTGCCCTATAACATGTTGCTCAACGAGAGCAGTCAGGCAGTTGGATGGATCAACCTCTTCATATCACGCACTTCACACAAATGGGCACGACTCGACAATCTGAACTAGATGGATTTAACCAACTATTCTCTGTTGTATATTGTGAGCTAGAGCAGATTGCTCACAGCTTAATGCTCAATGAAAGGGCAGGCCACACCCTTGGAACTCATGGTTTAATTAGTGAAACATATACTCGACTTCTTTCAACTTACAAAGAAACTAACAAACTGAACCAACTTGAATCACAAGATCTGCGATCGTTAACAGCAGTAGTGATGCGACGAGTTCTTGTTGATCATGCACGCAAACGGAAATCGAGAATCAATGCGAATGATCAATATGCGCAATATGTAGAAGGGTGTTACGATTGCGTATCTGATTTAATCATTGATTTGATTACCCTAGATGATTCCCTGATTGAACTCGAAAAAATTGACCCACAAAAAGCAAGGATCGTCGAACTACGATTCTTTGGAGCAATCCCTATGGTCAAAATTGCGGAATTAATCAACAGGCCATTGAGAACCGTTGAAAGAGATTGGTCGTTTTCAAGAGCTTGGCTTTGTAGTCGACAAAATTCATCCCAGATCAATTTGAGTGATTCCAAATGAATAATGATTCATTTAAACAAGTTGAAATATTGTTCCACGAACTCAATCAACTTCACAATGATGAACTAACCCTTCGTCTCGAATCATTAATCAAATCAGATCCATCAAAAGGCATGATACTCAAATCGATGTTTGATTCTTTGTCTCATGCTCCAAACTTTCTAAACACCTCGTCACTCGAAGCGCAGATCCCCCAATATATCGAACTTGCACTTGACGGTTCATCCAAAATCGGGGATCGCTATACCCTTGTAGAACGAATTGGTATCGGCGGTTCAAGTTCAGTTTTTCGCGCCAATGCTACGAATCCTGAGCGAGAAGTTGCTGTTAAGATGCTTCGATTCGGATTAGTTTCAAATGAGATGAAAGATCGGTTCGAAATTGAATCCCAAGCGCTCGCTTCATTAACGCATCCACACATTGCCCATGTTTATCAAACCGGGGTTTATACGATTGGCGAAGTTCAAGTGCCTTGGATCGCGATGGAATATATATCAGGTTCACAGACCATAGTTGAGTATGCGAACTCGATGAACCTCAGCTTCGACGCGAGAGTTGACCTGTTCTCTAAAGTATGTAACGCGATCCAAGCAGCACATCAGGCTGGCATCTTGCACCTTGATCTCAATGCATCAAACATCTTAATTGACCCACACGGTTTTCCTAAGATCATCGACTTCGGATTGTTTGGGATCTTGCATTGCTCATCGAATTCCTCTCCGACCTTCGTGGGCACTCGCACTTCAATGGCCCCTGAACAGACGCTGTTTCAAGATGGTTCATTCGATGAACGAACAGATGTTTACGCTCTTGGATTACTCTTGGCTGAGTTGTTAACAGGCATACAACTCCAAGCGTTTCCCAACACGACAACTCAACAATCTTGTCAGTTTATTGCGATTGGAAAAGCAAGAGAGCTACTCAAAGAAATAGAATCATTACCAAATCACTACAAGCTACTCATCGACTCTATGATTTGTGTTGATCCAGATGAACGATTGCAGTATGTCACTGAAGTCTTGAGCTTCATCGCTGACTCGCAGAACATTCCCAAAGCATCATTTGACAAACGATTCATTCTACTTGCCGTGGGCGCATGTCTTATCACGATTCTCTTCCTTATCTATAGCCCAACATCAAACACCCCTCATCCATCTATCCTGAATGAGCCTGAAACACTTTCAATCCCTCAACAAGTTGCAATTGATATCTCATCCCAAAATCCGAGAAGCTCAAAGTACTCTGAGTCTCAAACAAATGTAATCAATAGTTTGTCGAATGCGATTGAAACAGATTTAAAACTAACACCTATTGAGCGAGCAAACATGCACGCTTCACTAGCTGACCATGAGCGAATCGCAGGCAACTACGATTCTTCCATTGAGCATTACAAACAAGCAGCTCGTCTGTTTGAATCAATCGGGTCAGATGATGAGTTCAATTGGGTAATGCTTGGGCTTGCACAAACCCTACTGTTTTTAGAGCGAATCGATCAAGCGCAGAGCACACTCGCACAACTGAATCGCACAATCCCTTTAACCCCTATTTTTCTCGTTGATTTGAGTATTGCAGAATCAAATACTCTGATCGCGCTTGGTTTATTTGACAATGCAGCGAGTCAGATCCAGTACACTACAACCCTGATTGAATCAATAACTGAGTCACAGAACCTTGAAAAGATTGAACGCCTTCTCGAACTCAACAACTTGTTCAATGCTGTAGGCCAGCGATCGAATGCGAGAGAATCACTCTTAGAAGCAAGAAAAATCTCATCTGTTGTGTTTAACCCGACTGGTATCGAAGTCGCCATGATCGATCTTAAGATCGGTATGAATCTTGCTAGGAATGCTGATTCTTCTGAGTTCGATAAAGCGATTGAAATGATTGAGAATGCGATCAATCAACTTCAAACCAATGACGATCTCTTTCATGTTGCCTGGGGATATCGACAACTTGGCAACATCTATTTCAATCATGAACAAGTTGATGAAGCGATTCAATCTCACTTGATTGCAAGCTCAAAGATGATCTCAATCCTCGGAGAGAATCATCATGAATCGAGAATTTGCAATGCGCAATTGATGATCTCCCAGTACGCAAAAGGCGATTCGTCTTCTGTGCTTGTTGAGGAGTTCATTCTCAATATGGAATCACTTGCAGAGATATTGGGAATGAATCATTCTGTGGTTCAATCATTGTACTCTGATTGGGCTCAACTTCATTTACAAGGTGACACCTAAGTGCACATGCCTTAACACAGTTGATCATAGATAAATTTCACTTTGTTAAACAATCAACAACTAAGGGGAGACTATCAATCGTAAAAACAATGAATGTCTTCTGCATTTAGAACGAGTTCCACTTCTTCGTGCATTTTCAACTTGCACTCCCCTGTGATTCGGACACGCAAGTCGTATGAACCTACTACGACTACAATGTCTGATGCAAAACCAAGTTGCTCGACATCGATTACTGCGCCTGTCAAGGCTGATTGATTTGTCTCAGACGATTTAGTGCACGGTTTTACCGAGATTGTGTGAGGCCGAACTCCGAGCGTAACTTGAGCGCCATCCGTAACTCCAGCAGGTAGTCTACTCGGATCAAGGGAGATGTCGATATCCTTAAGTGAGTTCTTAACCGTTGCTCGACACAATCCGTCCTTGAGACAAATGGTTGCAGGCAGCGCATTCATACGGGGCGAGCCAAGGAACATCCCTACAAACTCATTCTTAGGGTTCTCATAGACTTCTTCTGGAGTTCCTGCTTGTTGGATGATTCCATCCTTCATAATTACGATTTTGTCGCCCAGCGCCATTGCCTCTTCATGATCATGCGTGACATACACAGTTGTTGTTCCCAGATCCCTCTGGATACGACGGATTTCTGCTCGTGTTGCAACTCGACGATCAGGATCGAGATTTGAGAGAGGTTCGTCAAAGAGAAATACTGCCGGCTTACGAACTATTGCTCGACCTAATGCAACTCGTTGGCGTTGACCTCCAGAGAGTTGGCCGGGTTTTTTGGTGAGTATCGATTCGAGGCCAAGGAGTTTCGCAGCTTCATTTACACGGATAGATCTTTCCTTCTTTGGAACCCGACTCATCCTGAGTGAAAAACCCATATTGTCTGAAACTGTCAAATGTGGATACAACGCATAGCTTTGGAACACCATCGCGATGTCTCGATCTTTAGGTCGAACCTTGTTTACTTCTCGATCTCCGATCTTGAGAGAACCCGAGTTAATGGATTCAAGTCCTGCGATCATCCGAAGAGTCGTTGACTTTCCACAACCTGAAGGCCCAACAAGTACGACAAAGTCGCCGTCATCAATCGTGAGACTCAACTCATCAACTGCAGTAAACCCGTCTGGGTAGGTTTTAGTTAGTTTTTCGAGCTTCATTCCGGCCATGAAGGACCTTTCAAGATCTGAATTCGTTCTGAAACCTCTTCTGGATTTTGAACTTTATCGCTCAATTCTCCCAAGATTGGTCAATTTGTTACTGTATTTCGGTACATCTATATTCCAGTTAGTCGATAAATAGTATATGCTAAATGTAACTGTTACGCATTCATATTCGAGGTAAGAAAATGACTTCATTCCGTTTCTTGTCAGTTAAGACCGCCACAATCCTCGCTTTGGGAATGGTATCAATGATTTCTAACCCTTTGCAGGCCCAAGATGGGCTCAAACTCGTGTGGTCAGATGAATTTGATGGAAACACATTGGATTTGACATCCTGGGAGTACCAAACAGGGAACGGTACTGCGTACAACCTTCCAGCAGGGTGGGGCAACAACGAATTACAGTACTACACCAACTTCGCCTCGAATGTATCCGTATCAGGCGGAACATTGAAGATTGTCGCTCGCGAACAGAACTTCGGAGGCCTCCCATTTACATCTGCTCGGATCAGAACGAAGGGAATGCGAGATTTTCTTTATGGCCGATTTGAAGGCCGAATGATCATCCCGTCTACTTCCGGAGTTTGGCCAGCATTCTGGATGCTCCCCACTGATTCCCCATACGGTGGATGGGCATCATCCGGAGAAATCGACATCATGGAATCTGTGAACATAGCAACAACGATCCATGGAACGATTCATCATGGAGCACCATGGCCGAACAATCAAGCGAACGGTAGCACCGTGAATAATGGAACCGATTTCTCGCAAGATTTTCATGAGTATGCTGTTGAATGGGATCCAGATGAAATCCGTTGGTACCTAGATGGCCAACAATACCACAGCGTAACAAGTGCTCAATGGTTTTCATCACTCGGAGAAGGAAATGTCCAAGCTCCATTTAATGTTCCATTCCATATTCTTCTGAATGTTGCTGTTGGTGGAAATTTCCCAGGTAATCCAAACGGATCTGCAAACTACCCACAAACTCTCGAAGTCGATTATGTACGAGTATATGAGCGTGTACAGACTCCATTTGGAGGTACTCCACACGCAATCCCAGGCACAATTGAAGCAGAAGACTTTGACATTGGAATGAATGGCCAGAGTTATCAAGACTGCGACTCAACAAACTTCGGTGGCGATTACAGAGAAACTGCAGTCGATATCCAAGCTGCGACTGTCTCAGGGTTTAATGTTGGATGGATATGCGAAGGCGAATGGATTGAATACACGGCACTTGTCGAAACTACAGGTGAATACCAAGTTGATGCACTCGTTTCATCACAAACTACCGGCGGCTCATTCCATATCGAAGTTGAAGGAATTGATCTCACTGGGCCCATCCAAGTCCCAGTTACAAATGGCTGGCAAAACTGGCAAACGACAAGCGGCACCCTCTTCCTGGAAGAAGGCGAACACGTTATCCGATTTGTAAATGACTCAAACTCGAATGAAGAATACAACTTTAACTTGCTCACATTCACTCAAATGGGTGGATGTTCGCTCGCAGACGTTGCAGAACCCTATGGCTCACTCAACTTCTTTGATGTTTCCGCATTCCTATCCTTGCTTAACGACAACGATTCGCTCGCTGATATCAACGGGGATGGACAGTTCAACTTCTTCGATGTCTCAGGATTCCTGACGCTGTTTGGGCAAGGTTGTCCGTAAGCAGTTTATTTATCAGCTGTAATATAGATTGGTAGATTTACTGTCCCTGCGTGATCGTTCCCATCACGAACAATTGCAAAGATTCGATATGCACCCGCAATTTCGGGGAGTGTAATCGAAGCACTAACTGGTCCAGTGACTTCGATTTGTGAATCTGCAGGCTTGATCTTCGACTCGAAATCTCCTCCAACACTTTCACGATCCGATTCAGCAATCACTTCCCATTGTGTGATAAGCAAATCATCATCTGGATCTGAAGCATCTAATGTCACAGCAATTTGTTGTCCTGCAGCCAATGAACTTGGATCAACTTCCAAAATCATCTTTGTCACTATTGGCGCAAGATTAGAAGGCTTTTGCCCAGTCCATAACTCAGATAATACATCAACACTCTCGGTAGACTCTCCTGATTCAAGTAGCAATCCATACCAAGTCGCAGTCTTCTCCTGCTTATATCCCCAGAGAAATGCGAAAGATCCGAGACAGTTCTTGTCTAGATTTGCTTGAACAGTTCTTGTGTAGTTGCTTTTTATAAATGAAGCTTTCGCACTGCTTGGTTGCTCATAGGGAGCGCCCCATGGAGAGTTTCCAGTTTCCCAGTGTCCAACAGGACCAAACTCGGTGATTGCATAAGGTCCTGTGTAGCCTTGTTTTTTAGCACGCTCTGCAACACTTGCCATACCGCCGTATGAGTTGATACCGATCATGTCGATATCTGGACATTCATCTTGGATCCTAACAGCTTTGTCATCGCCAATTTCAGCAATGACAGCCATCGTTGGGTGATCAAGATCGAATGATTTGATAACACTCGCAGCTTCGTTAATCTGCCGGATTGCAAGATCTAAATCACTCCCGAGCTCTACTTCGTTCCCTACTCCCCAGGCAAGAAGCGCAGGATGGTTTCTGTACATCTTGACGAACTTCTCAACTCGCTCAAGTTCTGATGCACGAACCTTTGGATCGTTGTAATCATGGCCGTGACGGAGATGCTTGAGCCATATCCCAACAACGACTGCAATTCCCAGATCATCTGCTTGATCCATGAGTGGCCCAATATCTTCCGCGTCCCAGGTCCGGATGGTGTTTCCACCAAACTCTTTGAGTTTGTCAAGATGAGTAGTCCCACCAACTCCGTGGATGATGTATGGATCCCCATTTCTCAGAAGTTGATATCCAGTTTCAGTGGGAACGATCTTCACCACACTTTTTCGATTGGTATGACTTTGACACCCAATTGTTGTAGAAGTGAACATTATGAGAAATGTGAGTGCTGTGATGAGATTTCGTTTTTGCATAATTGAGCGTAACAGTTTCATTTCTCAGTGTCACTAGGAAGGTCTATTTTGGATAAATATTTTCTATTTATTGTTTTTTATCTATTCTTTCAAGCTTTTTTTGGACTATTTGATCGATTTTCCTGTTTCGTTAGGGCAAATCCTAAAACTATCGCTTGACAAGAGACTCAGTACCTGCGATATTTAAGTAACTGTTACATTGTCATTTCTCATGCGAGATCCAAAATGCTCTATCGAAAAACAGATAAAAAAACCTATCGCAACTCTTCAGCTTTCACACTAATTGAACTACTCGTTGTCATTGCGATCATTGCTTTATTGATCGGAATCCTTCTACCCGCGCTCGGGTCTGCAAGAGACAGCTCGCGAAATGCGCTGTGTAAATCAAATCTCCGACAGGTGGCTGTTGCGACACAGGTTTATGCGTTTGATTTCAAGGACAAGTATGCTCCTATTTTGGGAGGCCCATTCGTCATTGATCCTAAGAATGATAAACGGAACATGATTTGGTACGATGTTAACAGAATGGGTGAATACTTACCTCAGGAAGACTTCCGGAACTTGGCTCACACAAGTGCAGAGAACCCAACAATCGGTGGCACAGTCATGAGCTGTCCGAATCATGTTGATGGCGCTCGATCCTACACGATGAACTACTGGGCAGCTTCAGCCGCAGAGCAAGGCCAACCAAACTTCAATACAGGAACTATCCCGTTCCTAAAACCGGGAGCAAATAGAAACAATCCAGATACTTATCGAATGGGAAGAGCATTCGATAGTACTGTGGATCGTTCGAGCGCGACGATCTTGTACGCAGAAGCTTGGGGTCTCTGGACTTCTGAAATCGAGAATGATTACGACGAACGAACCTGGTTCACAAACGGAAGTATCGGATCCAAGTTCCTTCCCGGCGAACGATTCGGAGGCGGGATGGGCGTAACCGATTGGAATATCGGAAACTGGCGCGGGAACGGCAGTTTCCCTCGTGCTCCTGAAATGGGCTCGAATCTCGATGTTGATCCGACAAGCTACCTACCCTACTACAGACACCCAAATCGCAGAAATGATCCATTCAAAGTCGAAGGCGGACTTAATATCACTTTCGTTGATGGACATGTAGACTACTATTCGCCTCAAGACTTATTCGAGTCTGGTTCAGGACGAAGCAAATACAATGTACTTTGGTCTCCAATCGACAAACAGGTTGAGGATCGCGAATTAGGTCGTGTTGGAAATAACCCATGAGTTCAGTAAGACAAATCGCAAATGAGTTAGGTATTTCTGTTGCTACCGTTTCACGGGCGATTAACCAGCACGCAGGTGTCAGCGAAGAAACCCGTAAAAAAGTACTTATGGCTGCAGATCGGTACAGTTACCGCCCTACCACTGGTCGAAAACCTACGAATGTTATCGGTTTGGTCTATCCAGAGGAACCTGTTAAATCTGACCTTGGAGATTTCGAGGCGGCGCTGCTTTCAGGAATCCTGCGAGGTGTATACGAGAAGAAGCATGATCTCACTTTCATTAGTGCCGCTAGAGATAAGCATGTCGATGAGAGTTACACACAGTTTTTCCATCGCAAAGGTGTACGAGCGATTATTGTTCGATCACTTGGAGACACAGGATTGATTGAGAAGATCGCAGCGGAAAACTTCCCGATCTTACTCGTTGCAGATCGAACTGATGATCCCAGAGTAAACTACATTGACTCTGTATCTCGTGACACATCCAAGAAAGCGATTGAACATCTCATCGGTCTGGGACACAAACGAATCGGACTCGCGATGCACAGTGTTGTTGATACCGATCATATGGATCGAGAAGCAGGATACTGCGACGCGTTACTCGCCGCAGATATCGAGATTGATGAATCACTCATCGTCCAAGCTGAAGCGAACACCGCTGGCGGAGACATGATGCTTACTCGATTGCTCGAGCTTGAGAATCCCCCTACTGCAATCTTCTTTACAAACCCTATGTCCACAATCGGCGCGCTCCATAAGTGTCTGCGCCTTGGGATCAAGGTACCACGAGATCTTTCAATCATTGGATTCGATGACTCCGTGACCCGCTATCAAACCTTCCCTCGATATACTGCTGTTTGCCAAGATGCGATCGCATTGGGAGTTGAAGCCGCTCGTTGGATTACACGCGCTGCTCAATCTGAAACTGGTGAAGTATTCCGAGAAGTTCGTCCAACAACATTTGAAGCACTGGAATCAACATCATTTGCGAATATCACCCCGGTAAGAATCAACCACAACGGTGAAGTTGAACGAATCGTCTAATGATTAGATGGATTTATGACAAATCCATTTGATCATCTGTCTGAATACAGACAATACGCGTGGGGTCATCGCATGCTGCACTCAATCTCAGTCGCATTGATTTCACTCCGATCACTCTCGGCCGGAATCTGGGTAATCGTGGCGCTCTTTCTGTTGAGTGGTATCGGAGTTCTATTTTCAACTCAATCGAAATCACATAAGCTTGAGATGTGGGTGTTTTCACCAGAACATCAGGCAATGTATCTCCCGATGATTGAGTCTCAATCAGGCGATGAAAGAATCAAGCCGCACCTATCTCTCTTGAGTATCGCGGCGATCAAAAGTCGAATGATGAGCGGCTTCTTCGGAGGCCTCCCAACAGCGGATCTCATTGAAGTTGAACGCTCCACTGTTGGACAAGCATTTATGGGTCCAATCGAAGCGATTGGGTTCCGTGACCTTACTGATCGCATGGAGAGTGAAGGGTTACTCGAGTTATTTAATCCACCTTCACTCAGTCCATGGAGTGTTCAAGGCCGAGTGTTCGGATTACCTCATGATGTGCATCCAGTCATGCTCGCGTATCGAGCAGATTTGGTAGAAGCCGCGGGCATTGATCTAGAACAGGTCGAAACTTGGGAAGAGTTCTTCGACGCACTCGCACCGATGATGACTGATGCGGATGGTAACGGAATCAATGATCGATATGCAATGTCATTCTGGTATACGCAACCTGACAATGTAGAACTGTTGCTACTTCAGGGGGGCGGTCATCTCTTTGATGCTCAAAGCAAACCGACGCTCAATAGTAGTATAAATGCTGAAATCCTCTCAACCATCGTCTCGTGGTGTGTTGATCCATCACAACCAGTCATAGACATTGATGAGTTTAGTGCTGCAGGGCATCAAGCTCGAATTGACGGAAAAGCAATTGCATACCTCTGTCCAGATTGGATGTGTTCAATCTGGAAAATGCATGTACCTTTGATCGCAGGAAAAATGAAACTCATTCCTTTGCCCGCCTTCAAAGAGGGAGGGCGCCGCACAAGCGTCCGAGGCGGGACCATGCTTGGGTTCCCTCGATCTTCTGAGAACTTTGATACATCTTGGGAATCCGCAAAGCTTTTATACACCTCTCCTGAAATCGCAAGAGAACTATATCGATCTGTTGACATCATTACTCCGGTTCGTTCATTATGGGATGATCCAGTTTACGATGAACCGGACCCGTTCTTTATGAATCAGCGGAAGGGACAAATGTACATTGACCTTGCACCCAACATCCCGACCAGGACTTCGTCCCCATACAACACATCAGCAGTTCTCGAAGTCAGAGACGCAGCTGTAAATCTTGCAAGTTGGGCAAAGTCTAACGAAATGTACCAACCCGAAGATCTTGAAGCAAAGGCTTTGGAGCTCTTGGAGATTGCTCATCAGAACATTGTTCGCAAGATGGCTCGAAATGCATTTACAGGCGTGGAGAACTAATGCAAGACATGTCAAAACAACGAGTTGTCTTTGCATGGGTCACACTTGCTCCATTCCTGATCCTTTTCACGATCTTTATGGTGTATCCACTTATCCAATCTGCATTCTTATCTGCGAATCAGACTTATGGGCCTGGCACAAGAACATTTGTTGGTTTTGACAACTTTACCAATCTCACAGAGGACCCCCTCTTCTGGAAATCTATCGGCAATACCATAATCTACGCTTTGGGCTCGCTCTTTATCCAGTTACCGCTTGCATTTGGTCTCGCGCTGGCACTTAACTCAAAGAAACTTCGAGGCCGATCTATTTATCGCCTTATTTTCTTTAGCCCACAACTCATGGGGCTCGTCTTCGTTTCAATCTTGGGTGTTCTCGCATTTGAGAAACGAGCTGGGCTTGTAAATCGCGCTCTCGCATGGATCACATCAAACCCTGCTCTTCTCGAGATTGATTGGCTCCAGTCAAACATCATGTCAACTCTAATCTTGATTTCGTTGTGGCTGTATGTCGGGTTTAACATGATCTATTTTCTTGCAGCGCTGCAGAATGTTGATCAATCACTCATTGAAGCCGCTGAAATTGATGGCGCGGGCGCGTGGGAAAAACTCATCCATGTCATTCTCCCTTCAGTTCGTCCAGTTGCAACATTCGTAGTGCTACTCTCGATGATTGGATCACTCCAACTCTTTGAACTCCCATTCGTCTTACTTGATGGGGGCGGCGGTCCAAACAACAAAGGACTCACTATCGTTATGTACCTATATCAAAACGGGTTCGAGATAGGTGATCTTGGATACGCAAGCGCAATAGGCTGGGCTCTCGCGTTTATGCTCATAGGGCTTGCACTCATCCAGATCCGTATGGTGCGGAGCGAGGAGCTTGCGAAGTGAAACTACAAAATCTCAACTTTAAGATCCTTTGCCTGCACGCGTTTCTTATTTTGCTTGCGATAATTGTCCTATTCCCATTCGCATGGTTAATCATTGCATCTCTCAAATCCCAAGAAGATTTTTTCAGTGGGATGTTTGTCCCGCCTGGTGATGGCTTATTCGGATTAGGGTGGGACAAACTCACTCTCGACAACTACAAAGCTCTGTTCAAGCTTGGATTTGGCAACTCGCTTGTCAACTCAGTTTTTTATGCTTCTGCGAGCGCTCTCTTTGCGACCCTGATCTCGGCTGCAACAGGTTACATCCTCGCGAAGTCACGATTTAGAGGCAGATCATTCATCACGCTTATCGTGTTAGGTGCTCTGATCATTCCCCCAACATTGCTTATTGCACCTAGTTATGAGTTGTTGTACTCTCTTGGATTACTCGATTCGATTTGGGGGTTGTTACTCCCAACTTTTGCACCAGCGTTCGGAGTATTTCTTTTTCGTCAAGCAGTGAGTCAATCAGTACCTGATGAACTAATTGAAGCTGCAAGGATTGATGGGTGCTCAGAACTCACCATCTTCCTAGTGATTGTTCTTCCACTCGTTCGTCCAATGATCGGAGCATTTATGCTCATCACATTCTTGGGCATGTGGAACAACTTTATCTCGCCGCAAATCATCCTTCAATCTGAATCTAAGCAACCACTTTCAGTTGCGATCGCTCAACTCCGAGGCGTCTATCGAACAGACTATGGTTTGCTCATGGCGGCAACAGTCGTTTCAGTTGCACCAGTAGCAGCGCTCTTCTTGTTACTCCAGAAGCAGTTCATCTCAGGGCTCACGAGTGGAGCAGTGAAGGGTTAAGCCTCTTCTTGGTAGTTACGGTCAGTTTCTCACAATCCGTGTTGCTCTGACACCCCTAAGGCTCAGTGATACAAACGAATTACTCTTTGAACATGGCCTGGTAATTATTTTCAACTAGCGACGGTTTTATTCTTGATAGATAATTAAAAAACCAGCCATCGGAGGGGAGAGTCCGATGGCCGGCTTAGACATTTTTAGATGTAAAAGATTAAGCGTTGCGACGACGGCGTGCCATCATCATTCCGCCCATACCCAAGAGTGCCATTGATGCTGGAGTTGGAACTGTTGAGATCACCATATTGCCAAACGGTGCAGTATCAGTTACCCAAACATTCTCGCCTTTGACTTGGAAACCATACTGAACATGACGGCCGAGTCCTGCATCTGTATCAAGACTGATGCTGAATGCACCAACTGATGCTGCAACGATGGTTTCTGTAAATGATGAGAAGTCAGGAGCAAAGTCACGAATGAAGATAAAGCTTTCGTGAGCAGCTGTGAACGAGTTTGAATCGATCATGCCTTCGAAGGTCACAGTCTGTCCTGCCAATGAGTCGTCATCCACTTGGAGGAAGAGGTTTGCTTCCATGACCTTGTTTCCAAGAGCGCCTGGTCCGCCTCCACCTTGGTACCAGAATGGATCTGGATCGCCGATTGTGTTGGGTGACATTGTTAATGTGCCTGCGCCATCATCGAACTCTGAGACCAAGTCTCCGATTCCCCAGCCGCTACCGAAGACGAAACCTCCGCCGTTTGCTGGTAGTTCAAAGACATTCATAAAGCCCAACCAAGCGCCTGATGAGTTCTCAACTGAAACATTCGCTGCGTGTGCAGATGTGCTGAGCAATGCTGCCGCACAAAGAGCTGTGTACATAGTTTTCATTTTTCTCTCCTTTTATGATTCTCCGACACTTGTCGAAGACTCTCTAGTAAGTGACGAAGCAAAGTAGGATCTGTTACTTCACAAGTTGAATGAGCCTCTTTTTATAGAGGACTCGATAGAAAAGTAGTGTTCTCCTCCACTACATATGGACTTGATTACGGACAGCCGTTCGCAAACTCAGCAAGGAACGCAGAAACATCGAAGAAGTTCAGAGTTCCGTCGCCGTTAATATCAGCAGGATTCGTACATGGAGCATCGCCGCCGACGAGCTCAATGCTGTCCCAGAAGGATGCGCCGCCGCCTTGGGTTGGGAATCCTTGATCCGCACCCAGTTGGATGTGGAGCAGAGCAACAAGAATCTGTGATGTTCCAGCTGGGGCAATGCCTTCTACTGATGAGAAGATCCATGTATCGAATGGATCCATGATGACATCGATTGCTGTTGTTTCAACAGTCTCGATATTTTCGCCATTTGCATCTTGAAAATTCATCTGAATCAAGATCAGATTTTCCATACCCAATGCATCTGATGAGAGATTCTGAGTAAATCCTGAAAGTGTGTAGAGTTCGCCTTCAACAATGTTATCAACTGTCTGTAGTAGAACTTGATCACTTTGAAGACCACTAGATGCTCCAAACATTTTGCCTGTCGCTACTCCATCTTGAGGTGCAGTTTCGCCTGCATCAGAAGCGAAGACATTTCCAAAGTTTTGCCAATCCTCAAAGAGGGTGAAGCCTGGGCCTGGAGTCTCGAAGCTCCCATTTGATATCAAGTTCTGGGCATTTGCAGTGAATGCGGCACAACCCAACAATACGGGCATCAGGATCGAAACTTTCATGAGTGATCTCCTTATCTCATGTATTTGCGTAATACTCAGTTCATACGAGCGTAACTGTTACATCAAGATACAGGATAATCATTGATCTGAAATGTTAAAATCCCCTAAATTGCGAATATTTTTGTAAATCAAATCGCATGAAAGCGTCTGTTACATTAGAGGGGCAAGTTTTAGGGGCACATGTTCTCCGTTTGTTCGGATTACTTCGCTATACCACTTATACGAGTCTTTAGGCAATCGTTTGAGCGTCTGATAATCCATATAAATTAAACCAAACCGCAAAGAGTACCCTTCAGCCCATTCAAAATTATCCATAATCGACCAGTGGAAATATCCACGAATATCTACTCCATCATCACACGCTCTACGAAGCTCATGCAAGTATCGAGTGAGATAATCGATTCGACCTGAGTCATGAACATGGCCGTCTGCATGGATCCAGTCCATTGATGCAAGACCATTCTCTGTGATCACGATCGGGAGACCGTATCTTTCGTTTAAGAACTTAGGACCAAAGTATAATGATCGCGGATTGATCGTCCACTTGAACATGGTCATCGGGAACCCTGTTTCATTTGGAACTGCTACGGGATTACCTTTTTCGTCTGCACGAACAACCCCAGCGCTGTAGATGTTTACACCACAGATATCGAGAGGCTGATGAATGAGCTCCATATCAGCTTTGGTATATTCAGGGACATCATCTCCGAAGAGCTCAATCCCTTGTTCAGGATAGTGTCCTAAGAAAACTGGATCACAGTACCAAGAATAATTGTATGTCCAGCCTTCTTTGTCGATATTGAAAGTTTCCTTTCGAGCTACTTCAATATCTGCAGGCGAATCCGTCTCAGGAGTGTGCAATGAACCAACTGGTGCGAATCCAATAATTGGATTTTTTACCGCGTTTTCTCGGATAACTTTGACTGCTCGGCCGTGCGAGAGCAATGCTCTATGCGTCGAAAGAAGGACTTCTTTTCGACTCAGTTTTAGGCCTGGTGCGTGGGTTCCTTCATTGAGTCCAAGGCCCAGAAAAATCTGAGGCTCGTTGAGTGTAAACCAATACTGTACTCGATCCGAGTATCTCTCAACCACTGCACGCGTGTATTCTTCAAACCACACAGGCGATTCAGAGTTGAGCCATCCACCTTTATCCTGCAGCGCTTGAGGCATGTCCCAGTGATACAGTGTAATCCATGGCTGAACACCCTTTGCGAGTAACCCATCAATCAACTGATCGTAATATGCGAAACCTGCTTCGTTTTTTTCACCGACACCGTTTGGGAACAGTCTTGACCATGAGATCGAGAAGCGATATCCATTTGCTCCAAGTTGACTGATTAGATCTACATCTTCATCAACTCGTTCATATGAACCGCACGCGGTATCTCCCGTGTGTCCTTCGAAGACTTTGCCGGGAGTCTCTGAGAATGTATCCCAGACACTTTTACCTCGGCCATCGGAATTTGCTCCGCCTTCGATTTGATACGCTGCAGATGCAACGCCCCATGTGAATTGGTCTGGGAATGGCATTTGTTCATAGCCCTTTAGTCAAAGTATCTCAGTGGTCAATAAGGATCGTATGATAACGCATAGATACCAATTTTCCTAACAGTTACGCACCTTCTATTGAGCTTAAAGCTCGTTTTTTATGTTTTCAGGTGAATTCGACTCTCAATCGACAAAGGCCAAATGTGTTTAAGCACAGCCTTTACAATCCGTCGTTGCATTTGCGATACTTATCAGACCATCGAGTTCTTAACGATTGAGACCAAAGGTATTCAGCAGAATTCATATTCTGATTCCATTCGAACAATTACCTCAGGTCGTAAATCGTTACAATTTCCAAAGATGTCATTCCTTATCGAAAATGATGAGAGATAAGCAATTTCGTTGAACACTTTCAAGTATGCGATGAGTAATCATTGTCATTCATTATTGAGTTCACATGAATCAGACTGACTCGTCCGAGCTCTGTTGACCCATTTGAATGACTGTGGTATCTTTGGGCTCTCCTATCACCCGAAGAACCATATTTAGGATACCAACTCATATGAAACTCATCGCGACAAGCTTATTGCTGTTTGGAATGTTGACAAACGGTTGTGCAATGACACACATCGCAGATGACGAAGCAAATGATGGATGGGTTAACCTGTTCAACGGCGAAGACCTGAGTGGATGGGCATGTGAAGGCAATCTAAATGCATGGGGAGTCAAAAATGGTGAACTTGTCACACTCAAACCCGGCGAAGGCTGGTGGATACGAACCGACAAAATGTATCGAGACTTTGAGCTCAAGCTCGATTTCTGGATGCCTGAAGGCGGAAACTCAGGAGTAGGACTACGTGGATCATCAAACGGTGATCCAGCATTCACAGGATTCGAAGTACAGATTCTTGACACATTCGGTGAAGACCCCGCCGATCATACATGCGGATCAGTGTACACCGCAATTACTGCAACGGAGATGGCCGTCCACCCAGCAGGCCAATGGAATACATATCACATCAAAGCAATTGGAGACATGATTGATGTGAAACTCAACGGTGTTCACATTGTTAACAATGAGAAACTCGATCATCGAGGTTACTTTCGATCCCCAGATAATCCTCTTCCACTCAGTGATCGCGCTACTACTGGATATATCTCTCTACAAGATCATGGCCATAAGTTCCGATATCGCAACATCCAAATCAAGGACCTCTCACCTGATCCTGAACCAAATGGAATGATTGCATTAATTGATCAGAACCTCGATGGTTGGTTCGCAGAGGACAATGCAGAATGGGCAAATGAAGGTGGAAGTTTGGTCGGCCGAAAGGGACCTGGACACCTATTCACCAAAGGTGAATACGCAGACTTTGAAATGCGTGCGCTCGTCAAGGTAAACGATCACGGGAACTCTGGAATGTATTTCCATGTGAAACCAAATCCTGACCCCAACAATCCTTGGCCGATTGGTTACGAAGCACAAGTGGACAATCACGACCCGAAGAACTTCACAGGATCGGTCTATGATAAAGCATGGTCCGTAGAACACAAAAGTTCACTCGCACGCGACAATGCTTGGTTTGATTACCGAGTTCGAGTCGAAGGTGATTGGATTAGAACATGGATCAATGGACAACTCATGGTCGATACCGAACTCAGCGAGTATGACCGTGGTCACTTTGCGGTGCAAGGTCATCATGATGGGAATGTCATTGAATATCGCGACATTCGCGTGCTCGAGCTGAATTGATTAAAACTTGATAGAACACCCTTTGGATGCGCTTTCAACGCAACGCTCAACGAACTGAACACCTTGGGCTCCATCTTTGATTGTGGGTATGAGTTGCGACAGCGCTGTCTCTGGCGTTCCATCTCGCTTTGTACGGATTGCTTCGACTACTCCACGATAGATATTCGCAAATGCTTCCAAGTACCCTTCTGGATGTCCTTGCGGGATTCGTGTCGAAATTTGAGCATCAGAACTTAACCCAGGACCCCCACGAGTGTATGTCATTGTGTTTGCATCGATTTGCGTATATAGAAGTTCATCAGGAGATTCTTGATTCCAGTGAATTGCAGCTTGGTCGCCGTAAACTCGGATTGAGAGACCATTCCCTCTCCCGATACATACTTGAGAAGCAGTAATTACTCCATGCGCTCCATGCTTGTATTTAAGAAGTACACTTGCATCATCATCTAATTGTCGGCCTGGAACAAATGCATTAAGTTCAGCATATACAGAGTCCACTTCTAACCCTGTGATGAATGAGCCTAAGTTTTCTGCATGCGTACCAATGTCCCCTAATGCTCCACCCAAACCAGCTCGTGAAGGATCCACTCTCCACGCAGCTTGTTTTTGTCCGGAGGATTCAAGATCCGTTGCGAGCCAACCTTGATGGTACTCAATAATCAATTTGCGAATTGTGCCTAATGAACCATCTCGAACCATAGCTCGTGCTTGTCGAACCATCGGATACCCTGTGTAGTTGTAAGTCACACAACAGAGTAAGTTTTGCTTTATTGCAAGCTCACTCAGTTCTTGGGATTGTTCAGAAGTATGAGTAGATGGTTTATCCATCACAACATGGAACCCATACTCTAACGCAGCTTTTGCGATAGGAAAGTGTGTGTCGTTTGGGGTTACAATCACCACAAAATCTACTCGATCTTGCCGTGCTTGTTCTCGTTCGAATAACTCTTGATAGGTTCCATACGAACGATCATGACAGAGCCCAAGTTGCTTTGCACTCTGAATCGAACGTTCAGGAGTAGAAGATAATGCTCCTGCAACTAGAACCGCAGTGTTGTCCAAAGCGATTGCCCGTCGATGGACTTCTCCGATGAATGCATCCGTTCCACCACCGATCATTGCGTAAGTCATTGGCCTGCTCATGCTTGATCTTCCTTATCGAATGAAGCATCAAAAGCTCGGTTTGTAGATGGGAAATCAATGTTCTGAACGTACTCAGCAGCTTCACGCGCTCCGTGCTCTCGATCCATTGCACTGTCTTCCCATTCAACACTCAAAGGCCCTGTATACTGAATACGATTTAATGCACGGATGATCGATTCAAAATCAACTTCACCTCTACCTGGAGACCTGAAATCCCAACCGCGACGATGGTCCCCGAATGAAAGATGGCCTCCAAGAATAGAGTTGGTCCCATCAAGCGTTGTAGATGCGTCCTTCATATGGACATGGAAGATACGATCCGGGAACTCGTTGATGAGCTTTACAGGATCAAGTCCTTGCCAAATAAGATGTGACGGATCGAAGTTTATCCCAAACGCTTGATGCTCATCTAATGCTTCGAGTGCATGCTTAAAGGTAATGATGTCGTAAGCAATTTCGGTTGGATGAACTTCGAGAGCAAAGCGAACATCATGCTTTGAAAACTGGTCTAGGATCGGTTTCCACTGCTTTGCAAAGTGTTGATATCCAGCTTCGACTTCTTCGCTCGAAGTCGGAGGGAAGAAATATAGTTTGTGCCAGATCGGAGAACCTGTGAAACCGTTCACTGTATTTACTCCAAGTTTACTCGCAGCTTCCGCGGCGTCCATCATGTCTCGGGCAGCTCGATTCTGGACTCCGGCAGGGTCCCCATCGAGCCAGATTCGATCTGGGAGAATTGCTTTGTGTCGATCGTCGATTGGATCAGACACTGCCTGTCCTACAAGATGATTTGAGATCGCGTAACAACAAAGTCCATGAGAAGCAAGAATATCGAGTTGGTTTTTGCAATACGCATCTTCTGAGAGAGCACGATCAATTTCAAAGTGATCTCCCCAGCAAGCGAGTTCGAGGCCATCATATCCCCACTCTGCTGCTTTCTCAGCGAGATCGTTAAGTGACAAATCGGCCCATTGGCCTGTAAAGAGAGTAACGGGTCTAGACATTGCAAACTCCGGAAAGACTGACTCGACTGGCATCTGAGATGAGATTCTGGTAGTCTCACGCTCTCTACCCCATTGTTTATACCCAAGAGGATACACCAGAATGGCTCTCAATGATCAACGGCTCGGCAATATCGTCGGGATACAACTCTCGGTGATGATGTTTCTGCAGTTCTTCCTCTGGGGAGCATGGTATGTCACAATGGGACCGTTTATGGGCGAAGCAAAGATGGCTGACGAAACCATCGGTTGGGCATATTCGGTAGGTCCGATCGCTGCGATCATTTCTCCTTTTATTCTAGGGCTTTTTGCCGATCGGTACTTTGCAACTGAACGAATCTTGGGAATCTTGCATTTACTCGGAGGCGCTTGTCTTTGTCTCGCTCCTTACGCAGCAGAACAGAATCCATCGTTCTTTATCTGGGTAATCCTTCTGCACATGCTTTTCTACATGCCGACACTTGGATTAACGAACACGCTCGCGATGCACAATATGACGAATGCTGAAAAGCAGTTCCCTTTAATCCGAGTCTTTGGTACGATTGGTTGGATCCTCGCTGGTATTACAATTTCGAAATTGAGTTTCGACAAATCTCCAAACATGTTCTACCTCGCAGGTGGTTCAGGAATTCTCCTTGGTCTCTACAGCTTCTTCCTTCCACATACTCCCCCACCTTCTAAGGGGCAGAAGTTCTCTGCAAGAGACGCGATTGGTCTTGACGCTCTTTCATTGTTGAAGAATCGATCATTTGCTGTCTTCGCACTCTGTTCATTCTTAATCTGCATCCCCCTCGCTGCGTATTACAGCTTTGCAGGCAAGTTTGTCGGAGATTCTGGTATCGAGAATATTGGGCAAACCATGTCCTACGGGCAGATGTCCGAAGTTATGTTCATGGTTGTAATGCCATTATTCTTCGCTCGACTCGGAGTCAAATGGATGCTCGCGATCGGGATGCTTGCTTGGGTTGCACGCTATGGCTTCTTCGCAGGGGCCGCAGATGAGCAAATTAAATGGATGGTACTGAGTGGGATTGTGCTCCATGGTATCTGTTATGACTTCTTCTTTGTCACAGGACAGATCTACACCGACCAAGTTTCAGGAGCAAAGATCCGTGGACAAGCTCAAGGATTCCTTGTTCTGATTACTCAAGGCCTAGGTATGTTTATCGGAGCACAACTATCTGGAAAACTAGTGGGACATTATTCAACTACTGTTGATGATGTCAGTACAACAGATTGGAACAAAGTCTGGATGTATCCAGCTATTTTCTCATTTACTGTCCTAGTCATCTTTGTTTTACTTTTTAAGAATCAACCTGTCGCGCAAACTGAATCAGAAGTTGTATCAGAATCATAAACGTATCTGAACTTGTCGTCCTACGGACATGCTCTTCTGTTCTGCATCAAGTACACGAGAGACTTGAACAGCCTCATCAATATATGTAGAGCCCTTTTTGTTTCCATCGCGAATCTGCTCGATTGCCCAGCGGACTTCCCCATCGTATCCGCTCAGGGTTCCTACTTCGATCACTGTTGAATCATCACCCTGATGCAGGACCAGTTGTTGATCTCTGTTGATATCAAAATCAAGTGTTGCATTATCAAATACAATTGTGCAACGCATCTGAAACCCGATTGCGGGCTGATGATCCCATGCTGCTTGAGCGCTGACATGTATCGGATAATCTGAGTTCGATGGATACTTGAACAGTGTCGTGAGATGAAGAGGATCTCCAACTGTTGTCACAGCATCAGGAACTCCGAAGCAATGAACAATAAAATCAGTATCGTGGATATGGAGATCACGGAGGACGCCTCCGGATCGCGTGATATCTTTGTAAAACTTCGTAGACCAAGTTGGTTGCGAACCAAGACGATGGAACTCGGCGCTGCGGATATTTCCGTGTTCGTTTGATCTGACAATTTCATGTATCTTTATCCACGCTGGCCAATGGCGCATACACATCGCGGGAACACAAAGTAGATCCGATGCTTTCGCAGCGTCTGCTAAGCGCTGAACATCCTTTGTATCAATCGCTATGGGCTTCTCAACTACGACATGCTTGCCTGCTTTTAGCGCCTCAATCGCAAGGTTGACATGCGAATCTGTGTGTGTGCAAATGGAAACTAAATCTACTTCAGGATTTTTGAGAATATCATTCGCGGATTCAAACAAAAGTACACTATCAAGATCTACATCATGTTGCTCTATCTCAATATTGCCTGCTTTGGGTACATTCTGAACATCTTGAATGCCTGAATCTGCGATTGCAAAAAGTCGACAAGGATAATCGTCACTATGTGCAAGTTGATATGCTTTCGCGTGGGTTTGTCCCATGAACCCATACCCAATGATTCCTACATTGATCATATTCAAATGTTCGCTTTGATTATTCATCGAGTGCATCCATATTGATCCGTGATCGAAACCGCTTTGATCACATCTTCAACTCTTTTGGACCCTGCTTCTCTTTCGATAACAACATCGATCGGCTGAGTAACCTTATGTATCGTATGAAAGAAATGATCCCAATCTACTTGTCCATTTCCCGCAGGGACTTCTTCTCCCCATTGTCCTGGCATTTTCGAACTGATTGCATCTTTCATGTGGACTTGAACGACTCTTTCCTGCAAGAGCATCAGAGCCTTTGCAGGATCTCCCATGCCGTAGAGAATCATGTTTGCGGGATCAAAGTTTATTCCAACTGATGACATGTTCGGTTCATCAAGCATTTCGAGCAAAGACTCTGCACGCTCTTGCCCTGTTTCAAGTGCAAGTTCAATTTCATGACTTGCGAATACATCTGTGATCTGTTTAATACGATCCACGATCGTTCTATACGCACCAGTCCCTTGGTGGGGAATAAATCCTGCATGAAAAGAAACTAAGTGAATACCAAGTTGAGATGCAGCAATCGCTGCGTTGTTTGCAAGTTCAAGATTTTCGATCCATAGATCATCTGGACATATCCCACCTGTCATTTTGATTGATTCAAGAGTGGAATAATCTTCACCGATTGTTGAAAACATACCAGAGCAAAGGGAAATCCCTGAGGGCTCGCATAGATCTATAAATGATGTGGTATCCCAATCTCCTGAAACAAACTGGTCGAGTGCGACTTGAGTCTGTGACAAACCGCATTCATTTATTGAATCGATGAGATCACCTGGATTGGCAGGCTGTAACGACCAAGAGCAAACAGCAATGTTTTTTACCATTGAACACTCCATTCGGGTTTGTAAAGCATGTGAGATCATGGTACGCTGACACGCTCCCAAACACATCATCGCTCATCTGATCTTGGAGGTTTCATCCGTGAATAATGACAATGGCTCAACTGACACCAACCGGGCGAACGATTCCCGCCGGGCATTTTTAGCACAAACTGCGGCCCTCGCTGGAGTTGCGGGCGCAGCCATGCTTGGCGCCGGCCATAATACAAATACTGCTCAAAGACTTGTTCCCTCTGTTAAAGCAGCTGCTGGCAAACCTCCAAAAGCTGGAGAAGCGATCCGAATGGCGATCATCGGGACAGGGGGTATGGGCGGGGGTCATCTCAACTCGATTATCTCGCTCACAGAATCTGGTAAAACAAATACAAAGATTGTCGCACTCTCCGATGTCTGTGATTCAAGACTTGAAGGTGCACACAAAACTGCACAAGATCGACAGGGCATTGATGTTGATATCTATCGCGATTATCGAGAAATTCTTAAACGAGATGACATCCACGCAGTCCTCATCGCATCTCCTGAGCATTGGCATGCTCAGCACATCATCGATTCGTTGACCGCGGGGAAAGATGTGTACACTGAAAAACCGATGACACTCCGACTCGATCAAGCATTGGAAGTTCGAAAAGCAGTCCTTGATCATCCTGAACGAATCTTCCAGGTTGGTACACAAATGATCATGTTGCCCAAGTACAAC
Source organism: Phycisphaerales bacterium (assembly GCA_029213305.1). Lineage (GTDB taxonomy): Bacteria > Planctomycetota > Phycisphaerae > Phycisphaerales > UBA1924 > UBA1924. The sequence continues at coordinate 5,784 of JARGPA010000004.1, read as the reverse complement.
AAGGCACGCGAAGTGATCAAAACTGGAATGATTGGTAAACCAGTCTGGTCGCAGACAAGTTACTGTCGAAACTCAACTACTGGAGAATGGAACTACTACGGGATTGATCCTGAGTGGAAACCAGGAGTTAACCTAGATTGGAAAGCATGGCTTGGAGATCTTGGCCCACGCGAATGGGATCCAAAGGTGTATGCACGCTGGCGCCGATACAAAGACTTTTCAACAGGTATCATCGGCGACCTCTTAGTACATGTAATGACTCCACTCATCTTTGCACTTGACTCAGGTTGGCCTACACGAGTTGTTGCAACCGGGGCTCATGTGATTGATCATGATATGGAAAATCATGATCAAGTGAACTTAACGATCCAGTTCGAAGATGGACACACGATGGTTATTGCAGGGTCTACCGCAAATGAGGTTGGACTTGAAACCATGATCCGAGGCCACAAAGCAAATATGTATCTCAACTCGCGCCATTGCGAAGTTCGTCCAGAGCGGATCTTCGTTGATGACATTGATGCAGAACGCATTGAATGTGAAGATATCGGAAACGATCAGGATCAACTCCGACTCAATTGGCTCGAATGTATCCGAACACGCGAACCTGCAAAGAGCAACATCGACCTTGCATCAAAGGTGCTCGTCGCGGTGGATCTCGCAACCCGATCAATGTGGGAAGGCCATGCATTCACCTTTGACCCGAAAACCATGCGTGCATCAAAGTCTTAAAGGCAACCGATTCTCGGAAGACTTTTATGCCCCACTCGCGTTCGATGCGATGGGATGTCGATTCGAGATAATCGTTGATGTCAATCGATCGCCCTTTGATCAGGGCGATTGTATTGCTGTTTGCGAAGATTTACGCGAACTCGTATTTGATTGGCACTCACGACTATCTGTTTTCGAACCTGGTTCCATCATCTCTCAGATCAATAGATCTAACTCTGAGACAAATTTAGTGTTGGATGACGACATGTATTCGTTGATCTCGATGTGTGAAGACTTAAGGATTGAAACTGGCGGCATGTTTAACATCGCCGCGGGATCACTAATGCAAGCTCATGGATTTCAAAATGAGTCATTGAATGATTTAGCTGGTCTCGACTTGAATAAGGCATTTGAGCTTGATCCGAAACAACAGTCAATTCAGAAAATCGATAATCGAATCGCACTCGACTTTGGTGCGATTGCCAAGGGGTTTGTTCTTGATGAAATAAAATCTGAACTGATTGAAAATGGAATCACAAATGCGTTTGTTCATGGAGGAACATCATCCGCCACAGGCATTGGATTGGGTCAACACAACAAACATTGGCGAGTAGACATAGGAAACAACTACTTTGTTGAATTGAACGATTTGTCGATTGGGGTTTCGGAAAACATCAGCAATACCATTTCAAAAAATGGCATTGAGTACGGACATGTAATGAACCCGCAAACTCTCGCATCGGTTGACAACAATGTTTCACGCGTTGTGTGTATCCATCGAAGCGCAACGATCGCAGATGCATACTCTACTGCGTGCTGTGTATCTCCAAGTTTAAAAGAGAAGCTCAACAACGACTCATGCTCGTTGATTGTGTTTGAGAATGACGAAGAACCAACTATTTTTGACCCACTAGGGGTTGTTAGAACATACTCAGAGGATTGTTATGAATGAGATCGATCGAAGAAAATTCCTGACCCATACTGCAGGCGGAATGGCCGCGATGGCGCTGATCCCGAATCTAAAAGCATTCGGCGGATTCTCAAACGAAGATCCTATGCGCATTGGAGTGATCGGAGTGGGTCGCCAAGGCCGAGAGATCATGGGGGAACTCGGTAAAATCGCAGGCGTATCGGTAGTCTCAGTTTGTGATGTTGACGAACGCAGATTAAGCTCGGGACTACGCCGAGCTTCTGGCGCGACTGGATACGCAACGGTTAAAGAACTACTCGCATCAGGAACTGTGAATGCAGTTGCGATCGCGACACCTACCCATACACATCGCGAAGTTGCTCTCGAATGTATCAATGCAGGGGTTCATGTTTACCTTGAATGCCCATTAGCACATACAAAAGAAGATTGTATCGCAATATCAGAAGCAGCTCGCTCCTCCGCGGGAGTGATCGCCGCTGGATTACATGGACGATCAAATCCTGTATATAAACTTGCAAGGGGATTTTTTAGATCTGACTCTGTACGCGATTTGATTTCAATGCGTGCACAGAACAACCGGAAGACAAGCTGGGTGACTCCATCAAATGATCCTGTCCGTAAAGCGGCACTCAACTGGAAACTCGATCCAGAACGAGCGAATGGACTCGCAGGGGAATGGGGTACTCAACAGTTTGATGTGTTCCATTGGTATACAGGCAAGTATCCTTCAAGAGTCATCGGAAACGGCGGCAACCGATTCTATCAAGACGGACGAAAGATCCATGACACAATCGCATGCTCTTTGATGTTCGAAGATGGTTCAACACTCGGGTACGATGCAACTCTCGCAAACTCATACGGCGGGAAACAAGAAATCTTCTTCGGATCGAATGCTGCAATCAAACTCGGTTGGTCGCACGGCTGGTTGTTCAAAGAAGCAGACGCGCCCACGCAAGGCTGGGAAGTGTATGCGAATAGGCAACAGTTCCACAACGATGAAGGGATTACTCTGATCGCAGGAGCAACAAAGCTTGCAGAACAAGGGAAACTCAAAGAGGGCATCGGACTCCCTAACCCTTCCGTGTATTATGCTCTAGAAGACTGGATCAGTTCAATAGCAACGAGTGAATCTCCTGCTTGTTCTATCGCAGAAGCAGCTCGTGCTACTGTAGTTGGGATCGCTGCGAATCAAGCAATTATGAATGGCAAAAGTGTTGATATTGATCTCACAGGGCTCTAACTCAATCTGATATCTATTTATAGAAGGTCTCATGATGTCGAATACATGTTCGCTTTCAATCCGATCACTCCCCTACTTATTTAGGTTAGGGATTGCATCGTTGATCATCACCCTTCTGGGTGGATATGTTGTTTCAGGTTTACATCTTCGTTGGCATTATGACAATCGCGATGAAACACCTGGTTTAACAATGAATGACATCATCGGCGCTTATCACGGAGTGCAAACCCCGTCTCCATTGATCTCTGCACTTGAGAATGGACACCCTGATACATTACCTGATACTGAGCGAACTACTCTATTGGATTGGCTCAGAAGCGATCGGGTATCGCAAGATTATGACAATCTTGATCTTGGAGAAGATGCTCCTTCTGAACTCATCGCGATGAGTTGTTTGGATTGTCATACACGGAGTTCATCGGGCGCGAACACACATCCTGAAGTTCCTTTAGAGTATTGGGATGACATCCAGAAAATCGCTATTTCGAAAGATATCCAACCTGCGGGAATAGATATCGTTGCGACGAGTCAGCATACTCATGCCCCAATGATGGCAATCGTCATGCTTGTACTTGCTTTACTCGGAGCGATGACTCGATTCTCAAATCGAATAATTGGATTTGTAGTCTTTGTTACCGGGATTGGTTTACTCGTTGATATGGCCGGGTGGTGGATCACTCGCGAGGTTGCAGGATTTGCTTTCGCGATTGTGGTCGGCGGCGGACTTTACGCGATTGGAACAATGCTCATTGGTTGCATTGTGATTATTGATTGTGTACTTCCTGCAGGGAATGATGCAAGCGCATCCTGACTTTCATCAATCTGTAGAATGCATGAGTTCGTCTCGGACTGTTTCAAGCAACTCTTTAGTCAGTCTGCAGCCTTCACGAGGGGAATGCTTTGATCCCTCATACTCGACTCCGACCCAACCACGGTATCCTGCATCAGTAACGATCTTGAGCATTCTACGATAATCAGTCTTTGTTTCGTTGCCTTCATCATCAAACTCATGTGACTTTGCACTGACTGCTTTCGCGTACACCATGAGTTCTTCTGTCCCTTTGTACCGATCATACCAAGCTTCGGGGTCGTCAGAACGAGACCAATCCATGCAGAAGTTTCCAAAGTCAGGAAGTGTACCACACATTGGATGATCGACCATGTCCATCACCTTGGATAACCATTTCCCGTTTGATGAATACCCGCCGTGGTTTTCAACAATAATGTTGATTCCATACGGTGCCGCAAACTCGGTCAAACTACGAAGGCCATCAGAAGCAAGTTTCTGCTGTTCCTTATAGCTCCCTGAACTCGCAGCGTTTACACGAATTGAATGACACCCAAGCTCCTTTGCAGCGCGAACCCATTTATGGTGATTCTTAACTGCATTTGATCTTGCTTTAGCATTTGCATTCCCGAGTTCCCCTTCGCCATCACACATGATGAGTAGCTGGGAAACCCCATGATCCTTGGCTCTTGAGTTTAAACCGCGAAGGTAATCTTCATCTTCTGCTTTATCTTTGAAGAAACTATTCACATACTCAATCGCGCCGAACCCCATCATGCTTGCTTCTTTCGCGAAATCATTTGTAGTGATTTCATTTGCAAAAAGGAGCTTGTGGAGTGACCATTGAGCGATTGATATTTCAAAGAGTGGTTTATTTCTCCAAATGTCCATATTTATCCCCTTAGAGGGGTTCGCGATCATCATCGAAGTAAAACAGCCCGCACCGATGACTTTAAGGGCATCTCTTCTAAGGATTTCTTCACTCATAGAAGGAATATAGTGTAATCACAGGGTAAACACAACTTTGATCTCTACTAGAGTACTTGCTTGATCACGTAATATCGTCAATCCTTTTCAGCATATACGATTACACCTGATTAAAAAAATAGCTGGGACCCAAATCGAGTCCCAGCTAATCAATAATTCCTTGAAATTACAAATGAATCTCATTGTCAAGGTAAGCATAATCACACGAATATCTCGAGCGTGAGTAGAAACGATTGCCCATTTCTACGCTGCTCTTACTCATCAAAAAACCCAAAGGCCTGCAATGAGCAATAGTGAGCTCAGAGCCTGAATTGGACAAACAAATATGAAAATAGTTAAAAATTGTATATCAGTCAGCAGGACCTGAAATGACAGCAGAGATGAACTCATATGCCTCGACACGCTTGGTATATGGATGTTCAGGGCCGAATGATTCTTGAAACCCTTCTTTTAAGAGTTCAATCCTGTGATCTAGGCCGTCAGAATCACCAGTAGCAGCGAGGGCCTTTGCATACTCGAACTGACATTGCAATACATGTGGATGTTTCGAACCCAAGTTTAAAGATAACTCTTCAAGCACTACAGAAAGCAACTCTATAGAGTGCTGATGATTTCCTAACTCGTTATGCGACTTTGCTAACCAATAGCGTGGTTGATATTTCCGAATGAGTCTTACATTCTCAGAGGACTCCATAAACTTCATCACAGGATTCATCAAATCGACTACTTCTTGAGGCTTTCCAAGAGCTAACAAAGAGTGCGCTAGCAAAAATTTGCATTGAGTTACATCCCAGTGTCCATCTGGAAATAGCTCAATACTATTCTTGAGCATTGCACTCGCTCTTTCATGCGCTCGTTCAGGAAACCCTGTCTCAACTTCAGCAATTGTAAGAAACGCTCTTATTCGATAAGTCCTAGGGTCATTCACACCAAATGCCACATTCATTTTGGGGAGTACTTCAGCAACCAAAATTCGTACTTTCTCAAACTCTCCAAGCAACTGATATGATTTAATCAAATACACTTGAGTTTCAAGTGAACGTGCATGCTCTGACCCAAGCAACTCACTTGATATTGAATGAGCTCTTTCAAGACTTTTGATAGCATCACTCGGGTTACCCATTTGGT
>JARGPA010000030.1 GCA_029213305.1 Phycisphaerales bacterium | reverse complement strand
GTAAACACCGCACTTAAATTCATCTGATACGGCGGAGACTCATCGAAAGCTAGAGCTGTGGAAGAAATGATTGAATGACTAAGAATTGCCAGTAACGGATAGATCGTAAAGTTCATATTCATACTAAGTACAACCAAGATCTGTGTACAGAGTTGCATATGTCGACTGACTCTGTATCTATTTTGGGCTAAAAATACGCATTACGAATCAAGTGACAATCATGCCCCTCATTCGTGTAATCCCCAGATTTAATCAAAGTGAAAAATCAATATTCTCTATCACTTAGTCAGATCGCTTAAAATCCGTTCCAGTTCAGATATGGGCATATTTTAACATTTGCAAAAGAATAAGGGGCCTGCACTTATGCAGACCCCTTCTCTTTCTTGCGGCTCCTTGCAGAACCATTTAATGGGCATACGCGGACTTGAACCACGGACACCGGCATTTTCAATGCCGTGCTCTACCAACTGAGCTATATGCCCATCGGCACCTTGCGGCACACTTGGGTCGAGGCAAGCCTCGGGGGTAACAATACGCATGAACCGGGCTGCGTCAACTGATTTGATGTGTCAATATGCTCTATTGATTCTTCAATCTCGACTTTCGGACGCAGATTGGATCGGCTAAGATGATTACATGAGTGAATCCAATGCAGAATCATCGAAGCAAGATAACCCAACGACCGAGAATCCATTATTGGTTGTTGACAATCTCAAGACACATTTTCCGATCCGTTCAGGCTTACTCCAACGAGTTACAAGCCATTTCAAAGCGGTTGACGGTGTCTCATTCCATATCAAGCCCGGCGAAACCCTCGGACTCGTAGGAGAATCAGGTTGTGGTAAGACGACAGTCGGCCGAACATTGCTTCGTCTGCAACCTGCATCGGGAGGTCGAGTCATCTTCGATGGACATGATGTATTCAATGCAACAGGCAATGAACTTCAAAAACTTCGCCGGGATATGCAGATTGTCTTCCAAGACCCCGCAGGTTCTCTCAACCCTCGTATGAGGATTGCCGCGATTGTTGGTGAGCCTCTAGTCATTCACGGAATGGTTTCATCGAAAGCTGAACTCCGTGAACGAGTTGAATCAATCCTAGAGCGATGTGGAATGCCAAGAGCAGCCGCTGACAGATACCCTCATGAGTTCTCAGGTGGACAACGACAACGCATAGGTATCGCAAGAGCCCTAGCGCTCGAACCGAAGTTTATTGTTTGTGACGAACCTACCAGTGCGCTCGATGTTTCGATTCAAGCTCAGGTTATCAATCTGCTCATGGATCTCCAGGAAGAGTTCAACTTGAGCTACTTGTTCATCTCGCACGATATGGCTGTGATCCAACATGTGTGTAAACGTATTGCAGTTATGTACAAGGGCAAAATAGTTGAAGAAGGATCTCGTGACGAGATTATCGACAATCCTCAACATCGATATACACAATCACTGCTTTCTGCGGTCCCTGAACCCGATCCGCATCGAAAAGCTGAAAGAATCACCTTTGACGGTGGAGCAATGTAAAAATGACCCCGATCGCAGGAATCAGCCCGCCGCGACCTGAGGAGCCCCGGGCAAGATTCCTTCTGGAGCTTGCACGAGCTCTAGGAACTTATGGCACTTCCGCAAATCGACTTGAGGAAGTGGTTGCTGTATGCGCCGATGATCTGGGACTTCGAGCACAAACTTTTAGTACTCCAACTTCAGTATTCGTATCTGTTGAAAGCGAACACGGATTCTCTACTTATCTAGCCCGAATAGTTCCTGGAGAAGTCAATCTTTGCAAAATGATGCAAATTGATCGCATCTTCAATCAGGTGATCGAGAACACACTCACTCCAGATGATGGAGTCCGAGAAATCAAACGAGTTGTCCAACTCCCAAACTCATACCCTAGTTGGATGATAATCAGTTCATTCTTGATTGTTTCGAGTTGTGTGAGTTACTTCCTTGGAGGCGGACCAAAGGAAATGGCAGCCTCAGGGCTTGTGGGATTCGTTGTTGGGATTCTCGTTTTATTCACAGGAAGAAACCGTGAGTTTTCTCGATTGATGGAGTTTCTTTCAGGATTCATGGCTGCATTACTCGCAGGAGTTTTAGCTGCTCCAATGGGCGGGTTTATGCCTGCGGTTGTCGCTATTTCAGGGATGATCATTCTTCTCCCAGGACTCACATTTACTATTGCAATGGTTGAGCTCGCAACTAAACATGTCGTTTCAGGAACTGCAAGATTAGCAGGAGCAGTCATGGTCCTGCTGGTGATCGGTTTTGGATTCGTCATTGGACAACGAACTGCAGAGTTGCTTGTGGGAACTGTCGAAACAGTTGCGGCGACGCGAATGGATTGGTATGTTGAGCCAACTGCTATATTGATTTCAACCATTTGCATGACCATCTTGTTCCAAGCAAACTTCCGTCATGCTTGGGTGATGGTGTTTGCAGGATTTTTATCTTTTTACTCCGCTCGATATGGTTCAAGCTTGTTGGGAACAGAAGTTGGTACGCTCGCTGCTGCGGTTGCTGTGGGTTCTGCGAGCAACCTATATGCGAGAACATTTGATCGTCCTGCTCTAACCCTAATGCTTCCTGGTTTGTTGATGTTGGTCCCAGGATCACTCGGACTCAAGAGCTTGCAATTGTTTCTTGACAACAACACCGTGACGGGCGTCCAATCGACTTTCACTGTTGTCATCGTTGCGGTTGCAATTGTGGTTGGATTACTGCTTGCAAATGTTGTGATTCCGCCTCGGAAGGTACTTTAAAAAAACGCTATCAAGTCGTTTTTTCATTCTCAACTAACCCATTGTGTTGAGCAAGCAAATCTGAATACGAACTCGCAATTGGTTCACCTAAAGCTGGCAAAAATGTAGCACGAAGCATCTCTGCTTGTTCATTCGCTTTGTCCATATCCGTCTGGTCATTAACTAAAATTTCAAACTCAAAATACCATCCAAGATCCAACACATCATCGATATGGATCCGTGTTGAACCCATCAGGTATAACTCTCGATTCTTCTCAACTTCGAGCCACACAGGAATCGCTGCTTGTCCGAATCGTTCGTGTACTTGCGCTTGTGTGTATAGGTGATAATCTGAGATCTTTGGATCAACCCGGTTGGAGCGATCATAAAAAATGAACTCAATGGGTTCAGGAGATCCAACCGCGCGATCAACCGCGATCGAGACTCTCTTTTTTAGACGGCCTCTCGCAACATTGTAATAAGTATCTGTTTGACGAAGCTTTACAACCTGACTCGCATTGATCTTGTTGCAGATGAGCCTTGCTAGATTCGGATCGCGGAGTTCAGCTTTATACTCGAGGTTCTTCATTGACTAATTTATCGGTCAACTCACTCTGAATCGTTGATGGAATCAAGGGTTTGGCGTGTTTTTGACTCGTCCCAGATTTCAACTCCTAAAGATTGAGCTTTGGTAAGCTTTGACCCTGCTTTTTCGCCTGCAATGAGCAAATCTGTATTCTTCGAGACTGAACCTGAACATTTAGCGCCCATCGACTCGAGGATCTCTGAAAGCTGCGGACGAGTGTAATGCTCAAGGGACCCAGTAAGGACAATTGTCTTCCCTGCAAATGGGTTATCAAACTCCTGATCAGGATCAACAAAATCATGAGAACTGAGATCAATTCCCAAATCACGGAATTGTGTGAAAGTATCTATCGCAGCGGGGGAATGAAGATATGAATAAAACAAAGGCGCTGTGTCTGCTCCGAGCCCGGTCTCGTACTCTCTTTCTAACTTGTCCTTTGATCCGGTATATTCTTCTCGCTTCTTTTGACTCAATCGATTGACCGCCATGGGCATCAACTCCCATACTTCTGCTTTGAGCAACTCGTCATAGTTTCGGAATACTTTCGCAAGCGCCTTCGATGTTGAAGCACCTACATGTCGAATTCCCATACCCGAAAGCAACTTGGAGAGTCCTCGGTTTTTGGATGCTTCAATTGAAGAAATGAGATTTTCAACTTTCTTTTCACCCATCCGATCAAGATTTAGTAACTCCTCTTGATGATCCTTGAGTAGATATATGTCTGCGAAATGATCGAGTGGTATCTCAGATGCACGGATTACATCGATTGTTGATTCGCCGAGTGTATCTATATCCATTTGTCGTCGGCCTACAAACCACACTAACTTCTCTCGGATCTGAGCAGGGCACTCAGGATTGATACATCTTCGAGTTGTTTCAAGAGTTGGATCTTCAAAAGACTCAGGCGGCTCAATCTCAAGTGGAGATTCACAAGTCGGACAATGATCAGGAGGTAGCACTTGCTCAGCGTCTGAAGGCCGTTCATCGAGTCGCACGCCGACAACTTGTGGAATGATTTCGCCTGCTTTTTCAACTTCAACGACATCCCCAAGATGCAAATCTCGTTGACGAACCATCCCGTAGTTATGGAGTGTGGCGTGAGACACTGAAGTCCCAGCGAGCAACACAGGTTCGAGAGTCGCTCGAGGAGTAATTTTCCCAGTCTTCCCTACCTGATGATCAACTGCGATGAGCTTCGTTGTTTTACGTTCTGCTGGAAACTTGAACGCGACAATCCAACGAGGTGACTTTGAAGTGTTCCCAAGTTGTGATTGCTGCGCAAACGAGTTGATCCTGATCACAACCCCGTCAGTTGCATAATCAAGATCATGTCGAATTGTATCAATACGATGAATTGCTTCGATAACTTCTTCTTCATCACATGCAATGGTTCGGAGTGTCGTAGTAGGTACTCCAAGAGATTGTATTTGATCACTGAACGATGAAAAATTAACCGCGTAATGAGTGTCTGAAACTTCACCGATTCCGTGAGCAATAAACCCAAGATTTCGTGAAGCTGCAACCTTTGGATCAAGCTGCTTTATCGTCCCAGCGCAAGCATTGCGAGGATTCATAAACAAGTCGTCACCAGTGTCTTCGCGTTCTTGATTGATCCGCTCAAACTCGGGTAGAGGGATATAAACTTCGCCCCTGATTTCGAGTACTTCAGGCACATCCTCAGGATTCAATTTTAATGGGAGCGATTGAATCGTACGAACAGCATGTGAGACATCGTCACCTTGCGTTCCGTCACCACGAGTTAGCGCACGAATAAAGACTCCGGATTCATATCGAATTGATAGAGCGACTCCATCGATTTTGGGTTCACAAACAAACCGAGTCGGGTCCGATTGGAACAATCCCGAGTTTTCTGAAGAAACTGACCCTAACCCCTTCAGCGTCTTGATCATCCATGCGCGAACTTCTTGTTCGTTGTATGTGTTATCAATCGACAACATAGGCAACGAGTGGGGGATCGTTTCAAACCCGTCGATGGGTTCGCCTCCAACGCGGACTGTTGGAGAGTTTGGATCATGGTACTCAGGATGTAGTCCTTCGAGTTCTCCAAGCTCAGAGAGCAGAGTGTCAAACTCAGTATCAGACATAAACGGATTCGCGTCTTGGTAGTACGCAGAGTTCGCTCGTTCAAGGAGGGATCGAAGTTCAAGAATGCGTGCTTTGTCTGACATTGTCACAATGATATAGGCCTACGAGGCTATCATCTTCCAATGAGTGCACAGATCATCGATGGGAAAGCATTAGCAAGCCAGTTTCGCGAACAAGTCGCACAGAGAGCAGCTGCGCTGAGACAAAAGGGATTTACCCCAAAGCTCGATGCAATTTTGGTTGAATCGGGCGATAATGGAGCCCGTGTCTACGCTCAGAATCAAGCAAAAACTTGTCAAGCATTAGGGATTGAATATGAACTCCACTCCCTCCCAGTAGGATCAAACCAAGCTTCGATCGAGTCGAAAGTTTCTGAACTTAACCTAAATGACTCCGTCCATGCGATCATGGTTCACATGCCTCTCCCTGACGAGGTGGACGCTTATCACATCCAAGAGCTCATTGATCCTGATAAAGATGTAGAAGGCGTAAATCCTGCAAACATTGGGAATGTGGTTTATGGCCGATCAATGCGTGCTCCTTGCACTGCTCTTGCAACCCTAAAGATGATCGATTCAACAGGATACGATCTCAGAGGCAAACGATGTGTCGTCGTTGGTGCTTCTGCAGTTGTTGGACGCCCGATCGCTGTTCTACTCATGCAACGGGAAGCAACCGTCATCAGTTGTAACAAGTTCACCAAAGGCCTTACAGAAATATGTCACTCTGCGGATGTCCTCATCCCCGCTGCAGGCGTTGCAGGATTGATCACTCATGAAATGGTGAGATCTGGAGCACTTGTTGTCGATGTTGGAGTAAATCGTGTTTCAGATGAGACAGGCAAGTCAAAAACAGTCGGCGATGTGGACTTTGAGGCCGTTAAGAGCATCGCAGGATGGATTAGTCCTGTTCCCGGCGGTGTAGGCCCGATGACAGTGTCTGTCTTGCTCCATAATGTCATCGAAGTTGCAGAACAACGAGCAATATCTGTCCTGTAATCTCCAAAGAAGAAATATGCTACAGCGAAAATCGTTGACTCTTGAGAGGACGCACCATTGAATCACCCCATGGAACACACACTCGCACTCATAGGTCCGCTTGGAACTACCGAAACGATCGTCATCGGTGTTATTCTTCTATTGCTCTTTGGACGCCGGCTCCCAGAAGTAGGCCGAAGTTTGGGACAAGGAATAGTTGAGTTCAAGAAGGGCTTGAAGGATGTAACTGATGATATTAAGCAAGAATCAGCTGATTCAAGCAAATCATCAAGCTCTAATAGTGCTAAATTTGATTCTGCAAAGCCACCCAAAAACCCGGATATGTTGAGTTCTGCACATACGAGTTCAACAGTCGTTACTGAGAAAGCTCATTCTGAAACCAAGTCAAACGACGATTGATTGGCTGTTTGATCGGTTTTCTGCTCGATTTGTATATAACTTGGGCTATGATACATGCCCAATTTGGCGAGGTAGCTCAGCTGGCTAGAGCGTAGGATTCATAACCCTGAGGTCGAGAGTTCAAGTCTCTCTCTCGCCATTTATTTGACTTAAAAAGAACGCATTGACCGATATTTTTGGTTCAATGCGTTCTTTTTTTCGATTTCCTGTCATTTTGGGCAATCTCGATCGTTTAACTTACACATCACACTCTTTACGCGGGGATTCTCAATATGCAAAGTAAAATCGCAATCGTCGGCCTACTCGGAATCGGAGCAGCCGCAATCGGAGCAATTGTCGTCTTCGGCGGCGGACAAGACAAGAGTATCTTGGCTGAGGCCGGGCATGAGAGTATCCAAAATAAACAACTTGCGATGGATACAAACTCTTCTTACGATTTATCCTCGACGGGTGATGAATTACCGATCGCTATTGAAGAAATTGAGCAACGAGTCCCAGATCAAGCGAACCCAAACAATAGTCAGCAAGCGTTCAGCTGGGACAATATGTTTGATCGGATGAGCCAGTTTGATATTGACGGAGACGGGATTCTCTCAGAGGAAGAACGAGATGCGATGAGAAAAGCGATGCGAGAAGAACGCATGGCCATGATGGATCTCGATGGCGATGGAGAAATCTCTCGCGAAGAAAGAAGAGCTGCAAGACAACAGCAGTTTGAAAACTCAGAACGAGGACAAGCGCTCATGCGTCGCTTTGATCTCGATGGCGATGGCGTTCTCAGCCCAGAAGAACAAGCCGCGATGGATGAGTACAACCAAGAACAACGTGCTGCAAGACAAACAGAACAACTTGCTCAATATGATCTCGATGGCGACGGCGAACTCTCAAGAGAAGAGCGAAACCTACAGAGAGAAGAGCAAAAATCACGATTCGAAAGCATGAAAGAACAAGCAACTCTTGAGTTTGATTATGACGGAGATGGCCAACTCAATATTGAAGAATCACAAGATGCGATGAATGCGTATCGCGCACAAAGAGAAATTGAACGATTCGTCAATCGGTTCGACACCGACGGCGATGGAGCGATGGGTCCAAATGATTATGACTCATTTGCAAACGACTTTGCAAACGGTGACATGAGTGCAGATGTAAATGGTGATGGAGTTGTCGATACTGCAGATTTAGCAGCTTATCGCGATATGGTCACTCAATCATCAGGCGGGTGAGTTTTACTCAACTCCAGCCAACGGCATATCCCAGTATTCAACAACCATCGCACATTCCCATGCGAGCCAATCTCCTGCGACCAACTCAGGTCCAGGAGCTTTTATGTATTGATCGTTGGATTTACTGAACTCTGAATACGCAATTATCAGCAACTCGTCAAAGATCTGCACTGAGTTCGTTTCAATCAATCTTGATTCAGGCTGGACTACAACTGGAGATCTCGCTTCGGCGATTTGAAGGGAATCAGTCTCAGAGAGACAAGAAATCCCTTCAGAGAGAACCGATTGATTTGCCGAACACCCAACAAGTGCAATTGGGCTCAGTATTAGCAAACTACTCAATCCACGCGATATCCGGTTCATATTCATACATGCGAAATCGACTTGAAATGAACTTCGATGGACTGAAAACAGATCCTCGCTTGTAATTGTGCAAGAATCGCCGATTCTGGTTCGCACAAACTGGAAAAAGCTAGAATTCATCGAGGTTCTCGGACGGAGACTGATCAAGACGTAAATCTTGTGTTACAATTCGATTGGGACGAAGAATCAGGCCACATCAACCTCGTGATGAGGTGGTGATTGTTCGAGGTAGTTCGTTTGAGATCGAAATGGAAAATCAGAAGATGGAATTGTCAGATGTTTTGTTTCCTGACCTTTTTTCTCACCCATCTCATTTCCCAACCTTGCATCGCTCAGGAATCTACTACCGAACCTGTTGCTCAACGCAAACTCGCAACCCCAACCCTTGATCGTGATGGTTATGCGTATCCAGTATCAAAAATAGTATTTACATATCCATTTGAGCATCCAGATCTTCCAAATCTAGAGTTGCTCAACGAGATAACTGTCTTGTTGAGTCCAACAAATAACGGTTGGGTTTCTCCAACAGAGAATGCATCAATTGTTCCAATACGAATAAGAGAAATACAAACATCAATCGATCAACCAGAATCGATAATGCTCTACGGAAGTGCGCTTGCGGCAATCAACCAATCAGTTCGTGACTATATGGAGTCAGAATATGGACTCATCGGCCATCTCGTAACTCCTGATGCATCTGAGATCGAATATCGAACTACAAGAGCTGATATTCGTGAACAAGGGAATCATCAACTTACGATTATGATCTGGAGAGCAGTGATTGGAGAAGTTCGTACTGTTGCTCACGGTGATCGACTTGCTGAAAAAGTGAACCTAGATGAACCTGAATCAAATGTAAATCATAAAGAGCATAAACGGGTTCGTGATCGAATTGATACACAAGAAGGCGCGTTACTCACGCGCGTAGAGATCGACGATCAAGTCCATAGACTCAATAGACATCCAGGGAGACGGGTAGATGCGGCGATCGCTCCAACCTCGGAACCAGGAGAAGTAATTGTAGATTACTTGATTACTGAACCAAAGAACTGGAATGCATACATTCAAACGAGCAACACTGGTACGAAGAGCACTGACGAATGGCAACAACGATTTGGGTATATCAATCGTCAGTTAACTCGTCAAGACGATGTTTTCACTCTTGATTATGTAACAACTGCTTTCGATGAATCAAATGCAGTACTGAGCTCATATTCATTCGATCTCGGTCAACACGCTCGAGCAAAAATTTATAGCCGATGGAACGAATATACCGCAACAGATGTTGGGTTAGGATTTGAAAACTTCCTTGGAGAAGGTTTCAGTATTGGTGCAGAAGCTGCGATCAATGTATGGCAAAGCGGACCAAAGTTCGTGGACGTGGTTGCTGGAGCGAGAGTTGAACATATTCATGTTGAGAACCGTTTATTCTTAATTGAAGGCGATGAAGATTTCTTACTCCCATACCTTGGAGTGCGATTCGAAAAATCAACTCCGCTCCATTCTGCAAGAGGGGAACTGATATTCGAGTCAAACTGGGGATCAGTGGTTGGATCAAGCAAAGCTGAAGTACAAAGGCTTGGACGATTTGGCGCTGATGATGATTTCTCAATTCTCCGAGGACAACTATCGCATTCCTTCTATCTCGAACCAATATTCGACCCCGAAGGATTTCGAGGCGATCGCGGCACTGACTCAATGACCCTTGCTCATGAAATTGCTCTCAACTTTAGAGGGCAATACAGCTTTGAGAGTCGGCTGGTTCCTAACTATGAGTTCGTCGCAGGCGGATTTTACTCTGTGCGTGGATATCCAGAATCTGCAGCAGTAGGTGACGATGCACTTCTCGGGTCAATTGAATATCGTTATCATCTAGGTCGATCAATGCCTGCGAGCGATAAAACGACTTCGTTGTTTGGTAATACATTCAGAACTGCACGGGCTCGACCATACGGCCGAGCAGATTGGGATGTGATTCTCAAAGGATTCGTCGACATTGCACAACTTGGAGTCAACGACGCTCCATTCTTTGAACAATCAGAAACGCTCGTCGGAGCAGGGGTGGGTATTGAGACTCAGTTAAAATCCAATATCACTTTAAAACTTGATTATGGAATGGCATTCACCAATATCGGGCAAGGCGCTTCTCAAACAACCCAAGTCGGTGACACACGACTTCATTTTTCAGCACAGTTTGTTTTCTAAAAGGATATCAACATGAGCATCCAAACACAGAATCAATCCTGGCGTCAGTTCACAACAACTGCGATCGTATCACTCGCGATATGTTATGGTTCTGCGCTCGCGGCCCCTGAAGGCGGAGATGTAACTGAAGGCGATGCTGACATCGACTATGGCGATTGGACCCGAGTCGTCACAGGAGAGATTACCGTTATTGAATGGCTCTCTTTTCAGATCGCTGCAGGTGAAACGGTTGAGTTTATTATGCCTAACGAAAACTCAAGGGTATTGAACTTAATCCAATCGGGAGTCCCTACTGAAATCATGGGAACGATCCTCGGAAATGGACAAGTCTTTCTTGTGAACCCTTCGGGAGTTATCTTCGGACAAGGCGCAGTGGTCAATGTCGGAGCGATGTACGCCGCGGCGGGTAACATCTCAACATCAGATTTCATGAGCGGCGTATATCGATTCAGTGATGCTCGCGGTGTCGTCGAAAACCGAGGACATCTCCAAGGAGACCTGATAGCTCTTATTGGAGGACGAGTTGCGAATCACGGTACGATTTCCGCTCCTGGTGGAACTGTGATAATGGCTGCAGGCGAGCAAATTCTCATCGGAGAGCACCTTGGACATATATTTGTTGAACTAGAAAAACCGACCGATTTAGCAAACACAGATCATCTAAACACTGATGGATTCGAAGGGCTCGATCTTGCATCAGGAGATGTCTTCTCACTCGCTGCTTGGAATACTGGAACAATCGATGCTGCTCATACAACGGTAGCTGTCAGCAGTGGGCATTCATCTATTGATCATTCAATCTCTGCTCAAGATATAACCCTAATCGCACAGGGAGATTCATACATCGAGTTGAGTTCTGATCTGCATTCAACTGGAGACGGAATTTTTATCGATGGAGATTTAGTATTAGCTGCTGATGTAACGATGACATCCAAAGGTGATCAAGGGCATGTTCAATTCAACGGCACAGTCGATTCAAGCGACAACGATGAACACAACCTTATTATTGAAGCAGGCACAGGGTATGTTGAGTTGAACGACGCAGTGGGTGAAAGCAACGAAGCTTCAAGACTCGGTGTTCTCGATGTCACTGCGAATCAAGTGTCAATCTCTAGCAATATCGCTGTCAATCAGGAGATGAACTTCTATGCACCCGTAGAGATTAGAGGCAATTCAACCGTCTTTGATGTAGGAGAAGGCAGTGCACTCTTTGGGGATGACATTTTCTCTTCAACCAATGGATTAAGTGATGTTGCATTCTTGTACTCTGGCGATGCATGGGTCGGTAGCGGCGAAGCTCGCACACCCTTCCAGTTCCGCGGCGGAATTGGAGTTGGTCCAACTCTCTCATCAAATCCAAGTTCTGGCATTTTTAGAAACATTCAGTTCGGAGATGATCTCTCTGGACCTTCACGCTCAAGCGCATTCGTGTTCGGGACTGGATTAATGTCAGGTACAGAGCTCGGGGATGCAAGTTTGATGGATCTGTCAAGGATGTTCCAGGTATCCGCGCGCGAATCAATTGTGATGGGGAATGGACAGAAAATGCTCTCCTTCGGATCGTTGGGCCTGAGTGCGAAAGGCAACGGCGAAACCCTCGTGGAAGTAGGAGACATCAATGTCCTGGGAGATCTATCCATAACTTCAATCGGCAGACAAGGAGGCATCATCCGGATCCTCGATCGACAATCTGGTGAAGTTGATTTTTCAGGTAACGAGTCCGACCGCGACGGCGATGGACTAATTGATCAGAATACTGAACTCATCGCATCTGGTTCGATCACACTTGATGGAGAACTTGTATTTGATGCTGATGTAACCCTGGGTGCGAGCGAAGTCTTCTTACTCAATAACAGCGGACTCGGAGAAGGCGCTGGTCTTGACATTGATTTATTCCCAGGCGGCGTTTCGATCGATCTATTCCGAAGCATTCTCGCAGGATCCGAAGGCTTGCTCTACCCATACGATCTAGCACTCCCTGCAACTTTCGGCCCTGAAGATTCTGAGGCGGACCTCGCAACGAGCTTTCTCACAGAGAGGGATACTGAGATTCGCCATGACGATCCGTACCTTGCTGCTCGTGAGGTTCTCCAAGAACTCACCCTAAATCCCAGAAACCCATCGATAGCAACAACACGAAGTGGTACTCGATCAGGAGTCCACAAATATGACGAAGCAGGAGCGGCAACATTCGGGATTACAATCGATCGATTATCACAAAAAAGCGTCCGCCGCCTCACCAACTCATATGTTGCTCTCTTAGGGAATCGCTCATCCCTTGATACAAACGCAAGAGAAAACGACCAACTGATCAAACAACAGATCGGATGGCTCTGGATCCTCTCTAATCAACAAGAAATGGAATCCATTCAGCAATTTACAAATGAACACGCACCGGAGAATCTTACATCGATTCTTAAAATAAAAATGGTATTGAATGCGATTTCATTGTTAGAGCTAACCCCATTAGAAATTCAAAGAGCTCAACAAGCATTTCTCATGAGAGTTAAACCTGAGCAAATGCCTCTTGAATCTTTGTACAAATGGTTTGCTCAATAAGATTGCAATAGATCACCGATAGAGTGGATTGATGAGAAAAATAGACGCAGTTGCTTTACCTGATAACCTAGTACATGAACAACTTCAAGATCGAGTTGCGGTTGTTATCGACATCTTACGGGCTACAACCACAATCGTAAACGCAATGGAACAAGGTGCAAAGAATATTGTTCCTGTTGCTTCTGTTGATAGCGCTCGGATACTCGCCCAAGATAACCCCGATTCCATCCTCTGCGGCGAACGAGGGGGAATCAAACCCGAAGGGTTCATACTCGGGAATAGCCCATTCGAGTATTCTCGAAAAGTAGTCGATGGGAAGAGTTGTATACTCACAACAACAAATGGAACTCGTGCTCTTCGGATGTCAGAAGATGCAGCTCAAGTCGTTGTTGGATCACTTAGAAACTTGGACGCATTGTGTGATTGGATCAAAACCGACGGCCGAAATGTTGTTCTTGTTTGCTCAGGGACAGATCGTCGGGTCTCCCTCGAAGATTGCATTGGGGCTGGGTTGATTATTGATCGACTTGGTTATGCAGCGACGGATTCAGCAGCATTGATGTATCATGCGATGCATAGTGCAGTGAATCGCTTTGATGGGGTTCGATTTGCAATCGAATCGAGCAGTCATGCAAAGCGCTTGATCAATCTCGGATTTGCTCAAGACGTACAGTTCGCGTGCGAAATCGGTGTAAGTTTGACGGTTCCCCTATTCGATTCTGGGGTAGGCGAGATCCATTTGGACTAGAATACGATTCAAGATCATCAGATTGACAGTTGAAGGAGTCGATTGTGTACACACTTGTATTAATCCGTCACGGCGAAAGCACCTGGAACAAAGAGAACCGATTTACAGGTTGGAAAGATGTCCCATTGTCCCCCAAAGGGCATGAGGAAGCAGCCGCCGCTGGACAGCTGTTAAAAGCTGAAGGATTTGAGTTCGATGTGGCTTACACCTCTGTTCTCAAACGAGCGATTCGAACTCTTTGGTATGTCATGGAAGAAATGGATCTGATGTGGATCCCAGTTATTCGATCTTGGAAACTCAACGAGCGGCACTATGGAGCTCTCCAAGGATTGAACAAAGCTGAGACCGCTGCAAAGCATGGCGAGGAACAAGTTCTCGTCTGGCGCCGAAGTTATGACACGCCGCCGCCGGCACTGGAAAGCGATGATGAACGTCATCCACGACATGATCGTCGTTACGCGGATTTAGATACACATGAGACCCCTGCAACGGAATGTCTCAAGGACACAGTGGAGCGAGTAGTTCCATATTGGGATTCACAGATCGTTCCTGACATCAAAGCTGGGAAACGCGTGCTCGTCGCCGCACATGGCAACTCACTGCGTGCGTTAGTCAAACATCTCGATGGAATCAGTGATGATGACATCGTTGGAGTGAATATCCCGACTGGGATGCCGCTCGTGTATGAGCTCGATGAGAATCTCAAACCGCTCTCAAAGAGATATCTCGGCGATGCTGAAGCAGTAGAAAAAGCAATGGCTGCAGTCGCAAGCCAAGGCAAAGCGAAGTAGCTCAAATACTACAACACCCATTACCAGTGCAAACTCATCGGCAGTGAGTTGAAGTTCTCACATCCTGTTTCTGTCACAGCAACCATATCTTCGATTCGCAATCCACCGATTGCTTTACAGTAGAGTCCGGGCTCGATGGTAATGACATCGCCGACAACCAACTCAGGACCGTTAACATCAAGCAGTGGGGGTTCATGGACATCAAGTCCGATCCCGTGTCCTGTGCCGTGCGCCATCGTGCAGAGTGTGTCTGGGTCCGATTCTTTGGGGAGTCCGACAGAGTACCCATGCGCTTTGATGACACTAATCGCGGCATGGTTAACATCTTCTCCGCTTGCACCTGCTTTTGCTACCTTTTCGGCTGCGGACTTCGCTTCTAACACCGCTGCGTGCATCTTCGCAACAGATTCTGGGATATCTCCATGGAGGATGGTTCGTGTGCAATCGCCGTGATACCCAGTTGACCGAATGAGTGGGAAGAGATCGATTATGATGGGTTGCGAAGTATGGAGTATCCCAGTACCACGATGATGACAATCTGAACCAATCGTTCCACCAGCGACGATTGAACCATGCGGCGTAGATGCTCCTCTTTGCAAAAACGCGATATCAATCAACGAGATCATATGCTCAGAAGTGAGCGGCTCACCCTCATGGATTAGTTGCCCTTGTGAATTTGCAGAGGTACTAAAAATCAGTTCACACGCGTACCTCATCACATCTTCAGTAATACGCTGAGCATCTTTGAGATGATCAAGTTCTATCTTGTCCTTGGATCGGCGCTCAAGAATTCCAAGATCCAGATCACATGTCACTTGGATCCCTTGTTTACTCATCATGTGCTGGTATACCAAAGGAAGTGTTCGATCAGACACAACACTTGATATTTGGTGCTCTTTAAGACATTGAGCAAGCGCTTGAGCTGTCGCGATCTCTCGATCTCCTGACAAACCTCCCTCTGGTGTGAAATCATCATTCGAGTAGAACTTGTCTGCGTGCGCTGTTTGCTTTGCTCGAGCAATCTCAATATCTCTAAGAATCATGATCCGAGTTCCATCAGGCAACTGAACAAACACCGTGGGATCCCCAACTGAGAAACGGATCCTGTGAAAAAGGGAGAGGTTCGTCTGGGGTATTCCCGCCAGGACGATTGCTTGATTTGTATTGGTTGACTGATTCATGCAGAAGGGTAGGTCGAGCTCCTACGATTGGGAATGAGAATAGCAACATGGAATGTTAATGGACTTCGAGCAGCACTCCGTAAGGGGTATGGTGATCATCTGGAACGAATCAACCCGGATGTTCTGTTACTCCAAGAAGTTCGAGCTCTCCCGGAGCAGTTGCCTGCAGATTGGCAAAACCCCGAAGAATGGGACATTGCATGGCACCCCGCTGAAAAGAAAGGCTATTCCGGAACGGCGATTTGGGCAAAGGACTCATTGAAGGTCGAAGAACGTGGCGCTGGTGAACCTGACCCTGAGGGTCGCGTTGTAGTCGCTCGCACGAATGGAATCCGTGTTGTCAGTGTGTACTTGCCTTCTGGTTCATCGAGTGAAGCTCGGCAAGCAGAGAAGGATCGTTGGCTTAATTTTTTCGCACAATGGTCAAGCAAATTTCTCAAATCGAAGATCCCAACTGTACTCGGAGGGGATTTAAACATTGCTCATCATGAAAGAGATTTGTACTACGCTAAGGGAAATGCTAAGAGTTCTGGGTTCCTTCCCCACGAGCGTGCGTGGATGGACGATTTACTCAATATGGGTTGGAATGATGTCATTCGTGAAAAGTACGGCGAAATAGATGGGCCATACTCATGGTGGTCAAATCGTGGACAAGCAAGAGCTCTTGATCGGGGATGGCGCATTGACTATTTGTTGCTCAATAAGGCCGCGAAACAAAGACTAACTGATTGCCATATCGATCGTCAGAGTGGACTAGAAGTTTCTGATCATGCAATGGTAATCGCAGATATCGAAACTGACTCATGAGTGTGATTATTGAATCGAACTCTTTATGACATTCAGTAGTGATACAGAGCAATCCAACTAAATAGTGGACATACATGCCCGCTATTGACATTTGTGCCTCAAATTTGATATGATAGTAAAATGCATCGTTGCACAGGATCACAAACACGATATAAAGAACTCAGAGGGTTTACTCTGCTTGAGTTACTTGTCGTAGTAGGAATTATTGCGATATTGATTAGTATCCTTGCACCAACAATAAGTGGTGCAATTGCGAAATCTCGTAGTTTCCAATGCCAAATGTCCCAGAGATCCGTCGCATTCGATTTCCAGATATTCGCAGATGTGAATTTGCACGGCGATCGAGGTGATGACGGAGATGGACAACGATTCAGTATTGAAACATTTCAAGAGAATCAATATCGAGTAGATGAGTTTTGGGATTACGGCGACGAAATTGGTTCAATCGAACTACCAGACGCCTATGGCAATGACCCAATGCGTTGCCCAGAAGTTCGCCAGCCTTTGACATTACGCAACAACATCGCATGTAGCAGCGGGGCAGTCGGTCCAGGCGAAAGCGTTTCATATGCATTCAATGCACGGCTCGATCGAGCAGAGATTATCGATTCTCGGGGACGACCCAGAGCAATAAAAGTAAAACTTCGCCCAAGCATATTGTCCCAATCAAATGTGCCGCTTCTAATCGATGTGGATGGACAAGCTGCCCAAGAGAGCGGCGTAAATCCAATATACATTGCACCATCTCTCGATTCGCAAGGACCATATGCAAATGAGAGAATGTGGTTCCCAGATCTAAGACACAACGGCAAAGCGAATATTGCATTTATAGACGGACATGTTGAGAGCTCTTCAAAACCCGAAGCAAATGAAGCATGGCGATGGGACTATCAACCTACCCGTTAACACCTTTTCAATGGACTGATACCACAATACCATGTCACTTCGATTGAAGTTTTCTTTCGTGCTCTCATTGCTTGTTTTCACGATCGCCGTGAATGTTGTACTGAGTGTTTGGAGTATTCGTTTTCTCGAACGAGAGCTTTCATGGCCTTTGAGATATGCTCAACCAGTACTAATCAAGTTCCATTCAATCAAACGAATCGGTGAGGACGAACTCAAAGCACTTGGCGCAAGAGAAGAGAAAAATACATACTCTGATCAAGCAATCTCTGACATTAGCAATCAAGTTCTCAATCTTGAACATGAAGCAATTCGTGAGTTTGAAGATCTGAAATCCCTTCCAACTGTGCGAGTCCGATCGGGTGGATCAACCTCGGACAACCTTCATAGAAGATCGAAACTCATCATCGATACACTGAACAGTTGGACTGAGACAAAATCAAGCTCTCAATACAAAGCACTGATTAATCACATTCATGAACGACATGAACTCATTGAACGAGTAGAGGGTCGAATTCTACAGGACGCAGGACTCGCAGCAGACTACGGTTCAAAGCTCCAGTTTGTCATTTATACAATCATTGCGACTTCGCTCTCAGGCGCAATCGCATGCGTAATTTACGCCGCGATTTTGATTCGAAGATGGATCATCCAACCAGTCGGACAACTGCGTGAAGCAACCCAACTATTCGGAATGGGAGATTTTGAGCACCGTGTCCATACAGATTCAGACGATGAACTTGGACTACTCGGGGATGAGTTTAATCACATGGCTTCGCTCATTTACAACATGCAGAAGGAGAAGATTGAAAAAGCGAGGCTCGCTGCAATGGGTGAGATGGCGCAGAGAACTGTTCACAATCTACGGACACCATTAGCAGGAATACGAGCACTCGCAGAGACGACAAAGAACGAGCTTGATCCCGATTCTGACCTACGAGATATTCAAGGCCGAATCCTCTCAACGATAGATCGCTTTGAGAGTTGGTTACAAAGTATGTTGAGAGTCTCCGCTCCTCTTGAGTTACAGTATCTTGAGTATGAACCTACTCAACTTATCCAACTGGTGACTCAGAATCATCGGGATGCGGCGAGAGCTAGAGGGATCACTCTCAATACTCAATTACTTGAGTCAGACTTACATGCCATCGGTGATGCCCACCACTTGGAGCATGCGATAACCGCGATTCTTAGTAACGCAATTGATTTTTCGCCTGATGATGAAACAATTCAGATCCATGTTGATCAAGAGGATGGTTACTGGACTCTTGAAATCACAGATCGCGGCTTAGGAATCAAACCCGAGTTGCATGAATCCATATTCAGGCCATACTTCACAACAAGGAAGAGCGGAACTGGCATCGGACTTGCAATGGTAAAGAGGATCATGAAGCAACATCACGGTGAAATCATCGTGAAATCGCCAATTGATCCTGATTCCAGCACAGGAACGACGATTGTTCTCAAAATTCCTATACAAGCTGGGGAGAATATGTAGAATAGAACTGGTCAATACTGGCCAATCGAGGAGTGTTTTGGCCAATATTCTGATCATCGAAGATGACGAAACTTTACGTTTCACAATCGCGAGAGCGCTTGAGAAAGCTTCGCACAGTGTTGTCGCCAAGGAAACACTCGACGAAGCTCGAGCGAGTTTCAATGCTGAGAGTTTCGATCTTGTACTCTCAGATGTACATCTGGGACAAGAATCAGGAATTGAGTTTGTCGATGAAATTCGTACAAACGGATACACTGGTGGGATCATCGTGATGACTGCATATGCAACAGTCGACGATGCAGTCAGCGCAATGAAGTTAGGTGCAGATGACTACCTACCTAAACCTGTCAGACTAGATGAACTCACACTGCTTACGGGCCGCTTGCTCGACCAATGCAAGCAATCAAAGCAGCTCAGACTCTATCAACGAATCCATAAATCCAGAACTGAATCAAAACGCCCATTGGGTCAATCAGAAGCTTGGGTTAGCTCTGTTCATTTCGCAGAGCGACTTGCCCAAATCCCAGTAGTCAATCGCACTGAAGATTTAGGAACAACATCAGGTGGTGCAGTAACAACAATTCTTATCACTGGAGAGACTGGGGTTGGCAAAGGTGTCATTGCAAGACACATTCATGAATCAGGACCCGACCCTACTCAACCATTCGTTCATGTAAACTGCACGGCATTACCGTCGACTCTGATCGAGGGTGAACTCTTCGGCCATGCGAAAGGTGCGTTTACAGATGCAAAGGAAGCAAGAGAAGGTCTCTTTGAGATGGCCGATGGGGGAACAATCTTCTTGGATGAGATTGGGGATCTTCCCCTTGAGTTACAAGCAAAGTTACTCACTGTTTTAGAACAAGGAAAAATTCGCCGGGTGGGTTCGACGAAGGAGAGGGCGATTCGTGTGCGAGTGCTTGCCGCTACGAATCGAGATCTAGAGCGGAAGGTGCGTGAGGGCACCTTCCGCGAAGATCTACTTTTTCGAATTAACGCATTTGTCGTCAATCTTCCTGCACTCCGTGATCGAGGCGCCGATTCAGTCCTAATTGCAGAAAGCATGCTTCAACGACTGCGCAAGGAATACGGCCTAGATCAGATCAACTTAAACATTGAAGCGACTGAAGCTATTCAGAGATATTCATGGCCTGGGAATGTGCGTGAGTTGTTTAACATCATTCAACGCTCTGCGATGCTTTGTGATCACCACGAAATTATGATAAGTGATCTCGGTTTACCTTTCGATTCAGAACAATACAGTCCAGAGTCTGAAAACCAGAATATAAGCTCAAATGAAATTCGATTTGATTTCGTTGATGGAATTCATACCGCAGACGAAATTGAAAAACTGCTCATGCTTCAAGCACTCGAATACACTCGAGGAAATGTTTCGAAGGCTGCTCGTTTGATTGGAATGCAACGCTCAAGTTTCCGTTATCGTATCGAACGTTACGGAATCGAAGCACGAATCGCGAAAATCGCTCAACGATGATACTGAGATGGCCCATCCTGGTAATCACATCAATCGCTGTGACGATGACATTCGGTTCTGATGAGTCATCTGGTGTTTGGACTGACCCATTGGGAGATGCAACAATCCGCAGAACAGATGACGGGAATAATGCAAAGCTTCCAGTCGGCTTCAAAGCAATAGATTTGAAAGCAGTCAATATACAGGGATGGAAGACATCTACCCCCAAATCTGACCCATACAAAGGCGAAGTAGTAAATTACGAAGCTGATCTCGTACGAATCCAGGTTATAGTGGATGGGCTTGTGTCCCCGCCTGGCCCGCTTGCTTTGAGTGGATCAGACTATAACCCAACTCAGTTCGGAGATCGCCCTCTTTATGGTTTCTTTGAGATAGATATCGATCACCAGAAGAACTCTGGAGGCGAGTTCATGCCTATCGCTCGCAACAGATACCTTGCGAATGTAGGTCGATTCGGATTGAGTCCAAAGGGCTCAATCTCAGATCGTATTGCACGAAGAGGAAACGACATTGATTCAAACTTTTACACTGAACCACAGTTTGAACGAAGCGGGGGAGAGTTCGCACTTCAACTATGTGGATGCTTTGAACCCAAGGTTGAATATCAAAATGGCAATCATGATTCAATTTTTGACATAGGTGAAACTTGGATTGTCAGCGGACGATTCTTCCAACGGATGGAATCATTTGCAGACGAAAGCGGGTTTTATGGTGGATCTGATTTCGGAATTTTTGATCCAGAAGTCAATCTACTCTTTGAACACAATGAAGCCTTCGATAAGACAACAGTTACACTTGTATTCCCAATTACCAATGCAGGCTCAGCTGCTATGCGAGGCGACGAAGAAGTAGAGGATCTAGATTTAAACATATCGAATCAAACTTCTATCGAAGAAGTTTTGGACGATCTCATCTTTGGTGCAAAATTTGCAACTGGACCTTTGCGTATTCTTGTTGAAGAATGGGAAAGCTCTGAAGTCGAAAAATATCGCAAACCGAGTGACTGGAATGTCAGGGCAATATTGGGAACCGCTCCGATTGAACCAGATTCGAGTGCGTTGTTAATTTGGACAGACACTGGTTTTGATGAAGTGTTTGGAGATCTTGACAATGATGACTTACAAACTGATTATGACGCAAAGATCGTTGAAGAGTTTATCGAAGACACGGATGGATCAAAAAATGATGCTGATGGGATTGTCAATGGGCAAGTTGAGATCTCAAACTACGGATTCAACTTCCTCATGAATGATTTATCTGGTGATGGATTTGTCTCGAATGCAGATATATTTACCTCGTTTTGCAGCGCGGATATTAACAACGATGGGACGCTGAACTTTTTCGATGTATCAGGTTTTTTATCCGCGTTCGGATTCCAAGATCCTATCGCAGATTTTAATAATGACGGCACCTTCAACTTCTTCGACGTTTCAGCATTCCTATCAGTGTTCGCAGCTGGATGTCCATAAGTTCAAACTTCACTCACATTCGCGGAGCGAAACTGAGCATGTCAACTTATTAATAACTCAGACATGATCCTCATCTCTCCTGCGATTGAACTCTACTTATTCGTTGAAGGGATTTGATCGAGAAGGATTATCTAGTTCGAAACGACATATCCTGGGGAAGGCACAGCACCATTTTTTGCAACAAGTGTCGCAAGCTTGCTAAAAGCATTTTCAATTGACTCAGTCTCAGTCTCCGCGGTTGCAGTCCTACTCAAGTTTTTCCCATTTACCCTACAAGTCGCAATTGCTTTGAATACCGGTTTCTTGGGCGGACGATATTCGCCGTCTTTTTGAGGGAGTGGGGGCGCAGGCCGTTCAACAACGCGAACACCAATTTTCACGAACTCTTTGCTCATGTTTAATCTCACAATCGTGAAGTTTGTACTTCGTAGTCAACCTGTTCAGATTCTCACAGTATACGAACGACGCAAAGGTTGATATCTCATCCCTCGCATCAGCATATAGACACTATTGTAGCAGTTATGATGTGGAATATGATTTAATCTATTCTGGGAACGATCTGTTTGAATGAGTGCGATCGACAGCTTCACGAATACCAACTGCCCATACATCGAGAGATTCTTCAATATCTTCCCATGTCGACCACCATCGAGCATCTTCAAATCTACGCGGCTTAGTCTCACTCACAGCAACTGCATCAATCCGATTTGACTTCGCGTTAATAAATGCACCCTCAACAACAAGCGAACTGACACGCAATGAGTTGAGCCATGCACCTTCGGACCGTTCATTCACATTTATCTGATCCTCATGGATTCTATCACCAACTATTTCAAGTCCTGAGATTACAAACTCCATCCGAAGCGCTGACTTTGCATATCCTGCCCCGACGCTATAACCTGCTTTACTAAGCTCATACCTGATTGCTACTTTGAGGTAATTCGCCATGTATTTCAAGTCTCTCGAAGGAACCTTCATAGCGTCAGAATCGGCCAACAATATTTGCACATCCCCAACGATGAAACGGTCATAAGCTCCTATCTCAGGAACATCCGGTCGAACAAACAATAACGATGGATAATTGGATCGATCCTCGATTAATCCTTCAATACTTGAAGTTGTCTGATAGAGCATCCGCGAAGAACTGGTTTGCGAACAACCAGTAACGAGCAATGACATCATGAAAAGTAAAGCTATGCAGTAGTGGTTCATCTTGTTCGACTTTCTGAAATCGTACTAAAAGTGTTGCAGATGTTTAGAGTTTTAAATCGATGCCGTTGGATTTAAGATATCATCTTCTAACGGATTTTGTGTTGTAAACAAGTCGTATCTCGCTAAACACATCGAGTAAAACTGAGAGCTAACAGGCTGCAACTTAGTCTGTGTGATTCATTCGAATGATATCCACCCATCAGCCGTCTCATCCCCGTGCAAACTTGATATATACTTTTCTAACTGCCTGATTGGAATTGAAGAAAAGGCAACTATGTTCATCGTGTTATATTTTAAAAGCCTTGCCCGGATTCGAACCGGGGATCGAGTGACTAAATGTCGCGAGAAAATCGGCTTCTCGCCACCCAAAGAGCCATATTGTAGCAAAAGCGTGTGCAACGTATTTAAAATGGATTCACAATTATCCTACCTGATTGAATGCTGGGCGCAATTGCCTGAATCAACTCGATCGAGTATTCTGAGGATGATTGATCATGGATTCGGTGTTTTCGGAAAGCGATCATACAATGGTGATTACTTTTTCTCAACTATCGATTATGTTCAGATCCGATTTCTCGCCATTGAATAACCCGTACTCGCTTTATCGCTCCATCAGTTTCGAAGGCACCTATATCATGAGATAAGATTCCATCACGATCTCCATCGCTAGGACGATCTGCTTGATTGAAATCGACTACAGGTGCATTGGTTGATAACCCCGCATCGATCGCTGGTGAGTTTGGCTCAAGACTGAAGTCACCATTGGATTGATCGATAAATAGCGGATTATCTACAATCACTCTCATCTCAAACTCACGAGAATACCGAGCCATTGAGATACTCATGTTGTGTTCTATAAGGCTTTCAATGATTGCTGTCTGGCAATTTGTATACAGACCGTAGTAACAGGTATCAATAGCGTTATTGGTTATCGTTGCTGAGCTTGCTCGGTAGGCGTACAGATAGATGCTGATGAATGACCCAGTGATTGTATTATTCGAGATGATGTAATTTGATGAGTCAGTAATATGACCACTTGTATAAATTGCTGCGTCACAGTCAGAGATGATGTTGTTTGATACTTCAATCCGCTCTAGTGAAGGTCCACGGTATCCTGTGATCATGATTCCGTATTTTGCCCCAGAAGCAGGTGGCATGGAAACCCCTCGCCCTCCACCCATGTGTAGACCCGTACTTTGATAATAAGCGCCTTCCATGGTTATTTGGTTTCTAGTGACAATCACTTGTATTGGGGTTGTACTTCTAGGAACAATGATGATCTGATGACCTGAACTGCTCGATCGAACAAACTCGCAGTCTTCGATAACTGTATCGCCAGTTGGGTTTAGATAAATGGCGTAAAGTGGAGGCGAATAAAAAATGCAACTCTTTATTGAGACACCATCTGAATAGCCATAAACGCCATATTGAGATTGATTCTGAATTGTTAAATGTTCAAGAGTCCAGTATTGACGGGAGTTGATTATAACTCCCATGGAGTATCCTGAGGAATCAAGTACAACGGGCCCAGCATCAACTTCAGTGTGGGAACCTGTTGTATCTCCAACTAATCTAATCGGTTCAGATTCAGTTCCAGAAACTGCGGAAGCTCCTACACCTGAACCAATGTATAAGCTTTCGTAGTAGGTCCCCGGTCCAATGTAAACAGTTGATCCAGGTTCGACACATTGGCTAATCGCGTGCTGTATTGTCTGAAAAGCTCTCTGAGATGTGAGGCCATCATTTGAATCCGATCCATTTACTCGAACATAGAATGTTTCTGCATACAGAGTTGACTCAGTGATAAACATGAACATTAAAGTCATGTAAAAGATGTGTAAAGTTGAGATTTGTGTTTTGTGCATCTACTTGTAGTCATTATCTAGAAAAAAAGTTTCTACGAAACAAATTGATCGGTGTTTTAACTGTTGATGTTAAAGCAGATTCTGGAGTTGTCATCTAATGCGAATATGCAAAATATGGCTGCTACCGATAACCTACCTGTGTGCGCACTGTTAATATCACGCTCTAACCAGTTGGGCAACTCAATTTGCATGAACAAGTAAAAGACCCGCTTCTCGGGGGAGTAGGCGGGTCTTGAATCACTGGAGCGTAATGCCCCAGTGAGATCAAGGTTCGTTATACAACTGGAAAAGGTTAAAGCATCGCCGTCCATAGTTTAAAGGTAATACATTCGCACTAAATCATTCGTGATCTAGTATTTCTTCTCTTTCGGTCTTTGAATACGCACCAAAATACAGTCGGCGCCAACAAGAAAAAAACGACAACCAATGCAGAAGAAACCCAATGCGCCTAGTTCCACAAATATCTCACGCCGTCAAACTATAACAACGACGGCCAGGGCGAAATACTGGCTCGAAGTCGCAATGCTCATGCTAAGCATTCATCAGCGATGATTACCAATTTGGTGCATAACAATAACTCAAGCACCTGTTCGGTTCATGAGAAACCGATCATCACGCAAATCGATCCGAGGTATCGACAAATACATGTTTATAAAGGGCTCGGTTATTAACGGTGTATATAATTCTCGATAAAATTATGAAGTTAATAGTTCGCATTCATGTCTAGAGCGAGATGTCGGAATGTTATTTGGGTATAGATTTGTTTGGTAAAAACTGAAGCTATTGTCAGGAATTTTTTCTGTTTTGCGAAGTTTGTATATTTGTAAATGTAGAGCGATGATCATCGCCAGTTCGCCTAATGCGACGGATATAAATGCACCGAATACACCAGTGTACAAACAGAGCGGATAAAGAAATCCCAGACTGATTCCGGCTGCGATCCACCGGCACATGGATGTGCTACCAATATAGTCCAACGCTTGCGATTCGCACACCATATATGTGCTTATCAGTCCAATGATCCCTGTCCACAACACAAGTGGAAGCGCGATCGCAGATTCGATGTACGCTTGTCCAATCGTGATTCCAATGAGCCATGATGAAAACGGAAGAATGCACAGACAGGGAATCAGGGATAAGAATGTTAATGAGACGAGCGCTCTTCGGTTAGTGGTGAGGAGGCCTACTGAAGGATTCCTGCGGATTCGCTGAACAAGTCGAGGGAGAGCTATTGAACGAACACACATTGAACTCATACGAGCGGGAGCGGCAAACATGTTGATTGCGCCATACATGCCGATCCCGAAACTCCCCAGGATTGTTCCAAGTATCAGCGGCTGAGTACGAGCTTGTAGACTCAGTGCGATAGAGCCGTATAGCATTTTGAGTCCTCTGTTCAGGAGAGAAGCGAAGATTACACGGCGTGCATGTGTCGATGTGCTCCGGCCTTCATGGGATCGCAGAAACGAACAGCAGACGAGTGTAGTTATGCTTGTTGAAATCCAGTAGTGCCCGAGCAGTTCGTATGAATGCGCATGACTCGTGAGCAGGATGCTTACCGGTATCAAGCCAACGAAGATTTCTGCGATCAACATAGCCTTGCTTCGGAATCGCGCGGTGCACGATGCTCGTCGGGCATTGAATGAAGAAACTAGTAAAAGGTGGGTTGTAAAGAGTAGGGCGAGACCCTGTTGGCTTGGGTTGAGCATGAAAAGTGTCGGCGTCAACAGAACGATGATCGCAGCAGTGAGATAGAGCTGCATCCGTTCAGCAATGTCTGTGACGATAGCGCTGAATCGAGCATGACTTCCTGAGATCACCACTGCGATCGGAGCGGTACAAATAGACGAAACGAGGGAAACGATGATGGTTTCTATCGCGATGAGTGCGATAAAGAATCCAAAGACTTCCACTTCCACAGATCGTGCGATAAGCAATGTTGCGGACATCCGACAGATCGAACGGACGATCGAACTCGCTCCGTTACACATCGCGTCAGAACGCCATAAAGAAAATGGGGCTTTCATTAGGCGCACTGTGTGCTCCTGCCGTACGCCACACGTTGGTAGATTGACATTAAGCTCTTATGCCCAGCTTTGGTTGAGTTGAGTTGTTCATACTGAGTGCGAGCAGCTCGTCCCATCGCATCACATAGGGCGGGGCTGTTCATAAGAGTCTGAGTTTTGCTGATGAACTGATCGTATGAGTTTGTCTTGACCAGAATGCCGGTTTCGCCATCGCGTATGATCGAAGCTGGTCCTCCCTGATTAAAGGCAATGCTTGGCCGTGACGCGGCAGCCGCTTCGACGAGGGTGAGTCCAAAGGTTTCCAACAGCCTGCTTGGTTGCAAAAGAACACGAGCGTTTGCCATGAGTTTTGAAACTTCTTTTGGTTCAAGCCATCCAACACATTCAATGTTCGTTTTTCCAAGAGACTTGATTTTTTCTAGTTCTTCGCCGACTCCAATAACAGTCAGTTTCTCGAACTGTTGCTGCCATCTGGATGCGATTTGGTACGCACCCTTTTCATGGTCGAGTCGACCAACTATCAATGCTCCATATGGTGAGCGTGTAGTTTGTGTGTGTTCGGCGGGCATGGTGTGCGGACGGACGGACACCTTGTCCGGATCAAATCCTGCATCGACAAAGGTATCTCTTACAAACTCTGATGGCGCGATGAACATCGAGACAGCTTGGTTCCAGAGGTCTTGTTTTCTGCTGAATCTTGTGCCTGTTGACCAGGCAATACTCTGGAGTCTTGAGTTTCTATAACATCCATGTCGAATGGCTG
>JARGPA010000003.1 GCA_029213305.1 Phycisphaerales bacterium | reverse complement strand
TTTAGGTTATTCAGGCGGGAACATGAGTGGTAAATACTCGGACATTGCTGTCGTCCACAATTCAGCGTCATGACCTGCAACATAAGATTGCATGAGTGGTTCTCCTCCTGCATCTGATAAACGATTGTGCAGTGTATTTGTCTGTTGCAGAAATCTTGATTCAAGTTCACCTGCAGCACAGAAAAATTGACTCAATAATGCATTGGGTGTTTGGGGTTCAATATCAGGGGGGATTCCAACGGATAGAGCAAGTGCCAATCCAAAGACATCACCTCTTCGAAGTGCCGCACTGGATGCGAAGGCGCCGCCGTTACTGAATCCTGCAACAGCAAGATTTTCTCGTTCTAACGAGATGTTATAGCGGCGTGCGACATCAGTTAGCACCGTATCAATTAACCAGTCGAGATGTGCGGAAAACCGATCTTGATCAAAGCCTTCTAAATATTCTCTTGCTCGGATGTCAAATTGAGCATCGTATGGCTGTGAACGATCGCCTTGATACCCTCCGTTGTGCACTCCAATAACAACAACGGGGCGGATTTTTTTATCATTTATCATCGCAGCAATAATCTTTCCCCATTCTTCTGCGCTCTGTCCATCTGCAAGCACTAGAGCAGGGAGTTCGTTTTTGTCATCGTACTGAGGTGGTAGGACGACCGTAACATTCCGTTTTTTGTCTTTGTCAGGACCTATCAGTTCATAGGTCACGACGTTGGAAGGATCTGCTTGCTTGGGAGATGGTGGCGCGTGTTTGCCGCGCCAGTTAATGTACTCCATAGGACCGGTGGGAAAATCGCCTTTATAAAATGCTACTTTGATAAAAGCTTCAGTCCATCGGTCCCACTTGAGGCCGGTCGCCCAGAAGTCGGAATCACCTACTTGAGTCAGCTGTTCAGATATCCCACCTGTCGTCTTCCATGGGCCTTTACGATTGTTTTTTGCTAACCACAGTACATCTCCGTCGAGCCATACTCTCTCGGTCAAACCCTTGAGATTAGTTCTGATAAAGGATAATCTTTCATCAGTCATCGGAATGACTACATATGGGTTTGAGTCGACAACATGTTCATTTGCATCCGCTGAATGAGTTGCGGATATCAAGATACATAGAGTGATAAAACATACTACAAAGCAAGCGCGGCAATTCAAACGCATAACAATCTCCATCTCAGGTACTGATGTTTAGGTATAGAGATGCGCACAGTTATGCAACCTGTCAGTTTTTTCAGTTGACAGATATAAAACCAAGAAACGAATAGGACAACTTGTGTTGTGTTCATGATTGAAATATCTGTTCGACAACCCCTAAATCGAAGATGGAGATTCGTAAAGTGTCTCTACTCTGGTGAGTCTAATACAAGTTGTGAGTGTGCAGTTTCGACCATGTTTTGAGTAATTCGAGACACTTGCTTGAGAGTGCAAACAAAAGTGCGAGGCGTGCTTTGGGCGCATCGAGATAGGGTAGAGCAATCACTGATTCACACTCTCGCGCGAGACGAATACCACCGTCTCCGCAACGCGTCGTTACACAGACTGTGACACCTTTACGAGATATAGATTCGATCGCATCGAAGATGTCGGGTGACCCGTTCCCTGCTCCAAACATCTCAACAATGACTCCATCTGTGCCTTGATTCGCGGCTTCTCGAATATGGTCACCCGAGTCTCCAGCAAATAGTCGCACGACTTGCACATCATGATTTGGGTAAGTTTGCGGCATTTGAATTCTGTGTGGCATCCAATCACGCCAATGAATTGTGTT
The DNA here is from genome assembly GCA_029213305.1 of Phycisphaerales bacterium. GTDB lineage: Bacteria > Planctomycetota > Phycisphaerae > Phycisphaerales > UBA1924 > UBA1924. The sequence continues at coordinate 170,673 of JARGPA010000003.1, read as the reverse complement.
GTTCTTGATCCTCCCCAGCGGTTCTCGAGAGTAAAACGCATCATCTGCGGTGCTATGGATTTTGCGGACCTCGATTGCTGCGTGGATGGTTTGATCCATGACGACAGAGACACCACGATCCTTGTTAGAAGGATCTAAACCAGCACGAACCGCAGCTTGGATATTGTTGGGTCCATCGCCATAGGGTCCTGTGCGCATCGATCCGGTAAAAATTACTGGGGTATTTTCAGCCAGAAACATATCAGTTACAAAGGCAGACTCTTCCATTGTGTCAGTACCGTGTGTGACGAGTATGACATCCGGTTGCCGGTTTGATGAAGCGTCATGGATTCGTTGTGAGAGTTGAACAAAATTTGTTGGCGTCAACATAGAGCTTGGAATGCGATCCGCATCTTCGTGGCTCCACTCGGTGTTCTCGATGTGAACATTCAAGTACTCCATCATCGATTCTGCCCCAAGCATTCGAGACCCATCGGATGCGATCGTCCCGCCTGTAGAAATGTGGTGGATGTACGTCATGGCAATTCCTCAGGGCGATCGTCTATGTACTCTCATCTTCCATGAAGAACCGTCGGGATTTGGACAGGATCATCCATTGCTAAGCATGATCCTACCTCTTGCAATATCAACTTATCAAGGATCACAGGATGCACCAAGAGTCTTAAGTTTGACGACAATTAGAGTTGCCATAGACCATGCTCGATTCCGCCGAGGATGTAGATAGAGAATGTGCCTTGGCCTGGGATTTTCATTGGTGGGATTGCAATTTCTGCACCAGCCTTTTGGGCTGATTTAACTGCAGATTTGATATCGTCAACCAACAGATAGGGTCGTACAACCGGAGTTTCTGTATCGCGCATCGGCGCACGCACGCTTATGCGTCCTCCGCTCGATAGATCAGCAGTGCGTGCGTTACCTAATTCTACGATCGGTTCACTGAACTCGATGTTGTGTGTTTCAGCCAATACATCGCACGTGTCATCCACTGAGGGTGTCACGATTTCAAGATACTGTACTGTGAGGATGTTTCCATCAACTTCAATCTGATTGTGAATCATGGAATCGGTTTTGGATTCGATTTGATCCACGTCGGGAAGAAAACTCGAACCTGCAAACACAAGTAGAAAAAGTGCGAGTGTTAAACTACTCAAACGGGTTGGTGAAGTAATCATGATCTGGGTATCTCCTAGTTGATCTGATGAGTTTCTTGTAAACGAGAATGAAAACGATTTTGAATTTTGTATCACAAACCAGTGACCGCGGTATAACTAATGATTTCACTCTGCACGAATGGTAATGTGCAATTCAATACCAGGCGAGGTTGATTTATCTGCATTATCCCAGCGCTAGATACACGCCTACAGGATCTTGAATGATTGCACTTGAAAGACTTCCATTCGAATCCTTGTTCTCTTTGATGACTTTGCCTCCTCGATCTCGAACACGATTAAGACTCTCAGCCAGATCTCCAACTGGGATGTAAAGTATCCATACTGGAGGGATGCCTAGGTTGGCGCCTCGTGCATGACATATTCCCGCGGCAGGTTTTCCATCGGCGCCGAGCATGTTGTAGTCGACGTAACTCTCTTGTGCGTCTTTCATCTCTACATCTTGAATCGACCAACCAATGACTTGTTGGTAGAAGTCTCGGGTTGCTGTCGCATCGGAGACTGTGAGGTCGATCCATGAAATGCAACCCGTAGGTTTTGAAGTGTCACCCTCAGGAGGGGTAATGGCACTGATGGGTACTACGGGGATAATTCCGAATGCTGATCCGTTGGGATCGAGTAGGACTGCCCATTGGCTTGTTCCTTTGTCATCTTTACCATGCATAAGCTCGCGGCCGTTTAGTTCTAGCGCCCGCTTTGCACTCGCCGCGACATCAGCAACCTGGATGTGCGGCATCCAATGAAGGGGTAGTTGGTCATACTCTGGAACTCGTGCGCCTAACCCAATGATGGGCGTTCCTAGGTTGTTCATCAAATCCTTGCGCCAAAGTGGATTCTCTCCTGTATTGAGAACATGTGAGTAGAACTCCATTTCACGATCATGATCGGGTACTGCAATGTCAGCACTGAGTATCCCGCCGACGCATGGAACATTGTCATCACTCATGTTTGATTCCTAGATATCGCATAGCTTTAGGTGTCTTTGACAGTGTCGCGATTGTACCGGATGCTCTCTCAACGTAGCAATAGGAGATTGCTGTTTTGGAGTAGAGTAGAAAATATCAAATAAAACGCAACCTATTGGTTGCGTATAATGAATATTCAATGTACACTAAGGAAAATAGGAGATTCAACATTGAGTAATCACAAACACCAAGATCGAATTGAGAGAGTGGTTGATCTTGCGGCGCCTGTCGCAAGAGTTTGGAAAGCAATTACAGATCATAAGGAGTTCGGAGAGTGGTTCCGAGTCCGACTCGATAATCCATTTGTTGTAGGGACAACAACCACTGGTGCGATCACTTATCCTGGTTACGAACACATGAAATGGGAGTCGATTACAGAAGAGATGGATCATGAACGATTGTTTGTTTTTTCTTGGCCTCCAAGTGCGGTTGATCCAGATACAGAGTACGACAACGATGCAAAAGTTCGTGTTGAGTTTCGATTAGAACCAACAGAGCAAGGGACGCGCCTCACGATTATCGAATCAGGATTTCACCACTTTCCTGAATCAAAACGACTTGAAGTATTACGATCGAATACTGAGGGTTGGGATATTCAAGCAAGGAATATAGTTGCTTATGTCAAATAAGAGTTTCGTAAATAAATCTGCGACCGTATTTTCAGCACTCGGCGACATGACTCGTCTAGAGCTGGTTTCTCGGCTTAGTGATGGGGAACAACACTCAATCGTTCAACTCGCAGACGGTCTAGAGCTATCACGACAAGGTGTTACCAAACACTTGAATGTATTGAAACAAGCAGGTGTGGTATCATGTAAGCGCGTAGGTAGAGAAAGCAGATTTACAATCCGAACAGAATCAATTGATACGGCAAGAGACTATCTGACTCGCGCTTCAGCGCAATGGGAAGAAGCCATCGAGCGTTTGAGAGCAACCGTAGAAGATTGATACACTAAACACATCACTATAAATGACTATTTCCTATATGCTCTTTGATTTGTTAACAGATTAATAGTCTGTATTGTCCAACGATTCATAGGTCACAGAACCAACTCGCCGACGAGGATTACATAGCCGTCAGGGTCTATGACACGCATCTCTCCCCCTTTCATATGGTTGGGGTATGCAATTTCGTGCACCATGCGTGTCGTGTCTTTGGGGTTATGAGTCCCGCGATACAAACCTGCATCTTGCAGTCCTTGATCGATTAAGGCTGCTCGGAGAGACTTTAAATCAGGACAATACATGTAAAACAGCACGGCTTGTTGTTCAGCATCAATCAAACCTGATGCTTGAGCAAACATAATCTCTGCGGATTCACTTCGCGCGAGCGCCCAGAAAATTTTTCCTTCATTATCCTCCATCGAGTTTATGGACTTGAATCCGAGCTTCCTATAGAACTCTGTTGATGTTTCTACATCGGTTACATGCACATATGGTACGAGTCTATTGACCGATGAAATGCAAGGACATTCAGACGGCGCAGCAGATGTTCCATGCAAAGTGTCGGAATGAGAGTCTGAAATATCTGGAGTATTGATTTGCGTCTGAGTTTTATTATTTGACTCACGATTGAGTATTTCATAAGCATGTCCTGGGCCATTTGCGGTGTTAAACTCGGTCGGCCGAGGCTTACCGTTCATATCAAGACAGATCTCTAGTCGATCGTCGACAAGTTTGAAAATGCCGTAATTCCAGTTTCCAGTTTCAGGTCCAGCAATGAACTCAATATCAATATGGTTCGGCGACGCTTCAGAGTCGATATTGAAAACCCCTTCGTAAATTGCTTCGGGAGATTCAGTTCTGAATCGATCTCCGTCAATGATTATGCGCGAATGTTGAGTGTGTGCACGAGGTATCAGGTTGCTATCAATTTTGAGAGAATCGATGGACCAAGTCCCTTCCAAGCTTCGCAATAATTCGACATGCTGAGCTAACTTAGGCCAACTCCCAAAGCCTGTGCTTCGCGCAATCGCGAACTGAGCATCTGCAAGTCGAAATCCTGCCGATGCAATGGCCTTTGGTGTCATACCTTTTGCAGCGGGTAAGTATTCGGAAATGATCTGAGTCGACTCGAGTTCACCTACTCGAATTCCCGCGAGAAGTGTTTTGGCTTGTCGGCGAAGATGATTAAGATTTGGACGATGAGGGAGCGAGTTGCTCATGACGGTTCTCCATGCAAAGCACCTGGACCCGCATACAGGTGGCACGAAGAAGCGTGCAGAATCAACTAATTGTTCTTTGGAAGTGGGTTCAACCCTTCCCGCGGATCCGGAGGCGTCTTCAAGCCGTTTCATAGTATATCAGAAAGCCTCAACTCGCTCAACTCCCGTTGTATAGTTGTTCTTATACGGGGTCTCGTCTCAAAGCATAGAGTCTTCCCTGTTTGATCAACATGCATGAAGATTGTTGCTCTGGAGTTAAGAGAAGTATTCGAGTAATATGTAAGTGATCTATGTGAGGAGGTAATATGAAACGAGTAACTGGGATAGGTGGGATATTCTTCAAAGCGAAAGATCCAAAAGCCTTAGGCCAATGGTACAAGACTCATCTTGGAATGAATGTCGAATCATGGGGAGGTGCTGTTTTCCGTTGGGCAGATGACAAATCACCAGAGGAAGGCACAACAGTTTGGAACTTAGTCAAAGACGACCCGTCGCAGTTTTCTCCTAGTAAATCAAGCTTCATGATCAACTATCGAGTTGATGATCTAGAGACGCTTGTCGCAGTCCTGAAAGATGAAGGGTGCGATGTCGATGATAAAGTTGAAGACACAGAGTTTGGAAAATTTGGTTGGGTAATGGACCCTGAAGGAAACCGACTCGAGCTATGGCAACCACCTTCAGGTGATTGAGATGGGGACTTGATTGGATACCACTTATTGTGATTGATCATTTACAGACATCAGTAAACTTAAGATGTTGTTAATCGTAGATGGGATTCAGTTGGTCACACATAATCAGATCAACGAACAGATTGGAGATCCAGTTTGATACTTGCTTCAAATGTCATTCGACTCATAGACGAAAGTGTTCTGTGTTGGTTGGCAACATGTTCTGTCTCGGGAGACCCAAGTGTTTCACCAAAGGAAGTCTTCGAAGCCTTCAACAACGATTCGGTCATCATTGCCAATATCGCATCACCAAACTCAGCAAGAAACATTCGTGAAAACCCTAAAGGCTGTGTCAGCTTTGTTAATGTTTTTACTCAAAAAGGCTTTCAGATAAAAGGTGCTGCACAATATCTCAGTGTTGGAGATAATGATTATGCAGAGATTGAGCACCAGTTGTTAAAAATTACTCAAGGGAAGTATCCATTCAAATCAGTCTTTCGAGTGATGGCTGACGATGTAAGTGAAATCCTCGCGCCACGGTATCGTCTCTTTCCAGAAACAACAGAAGAAGAACAGATTTCAAGTGCTCTTGATCGATATGGTGTTCAGTTTTAACTGAGAGTGCTACGTACAATTTTTGTACTCAGATGATCCCATTGCTCAAGCGGAAGAAGAATAATCTGATCTTTGAATCTGTATTGGTCTCTATATAAACATATTTTTATTCGCAGTTATAAACAACAGGCATTTGTCCAGCCCAGCGTATCCACATTTCATTGTCGGTCATAAGCTCGGCAAAAAAAGCAGCAACGTTGATTCGGCTCGTTTTACCCGGATTGAAAATTGCACTCCGAATAGGAGATGGATAAAGATCATACGGTGTGATCGTCTCAGCGTTCGTTAGGTTGTCTGGACGCACGATCACCCACTCAATGTTAGAGTTCTCTTGGCCTACATCGGAGCGAAAAAATTCTAAAGCGGCCTCATTGTCAGCATGAGGCGGGATCAGACTACGGACGAGTCCAACTACAAATCGTTCCCCAAGAGAAGTTTTCTCTGGGATATCATGGTTTCTACACCCCGTGCTGTTCATGAGTATAAAACGAACCGGTGATGATGGATTTGTTTCATTGATTGCATCACATAATCGTGTTGCTGTATCTGTGACCAGTCTTCGGCGTGATGAGTAGATCTTTGAATGTCCCAAACAAGAAGCAATAGAAGTACATCCTTCTACATGTTCTTTGATTTCAGTATTGCTCATGTCGAGAACATTTCCGACTACGATTTCACTATTCTTGTGATTGAGTATGGCCTCTGAAAGTTTTCCAGGTGTCCGTACGATGACTTTGACATGATGCTCCTGATCAAGGAGCTGTTGGACGAGGAGTTTGCCCGTTGCTCCGGTCCCTCCCAAGATGAGATTGCGTGTGCTTATAGTCATTGAGTTCGGTTTCTTTGTTCTGGATAATTTTGTTCCCTATAGACCATTTTCAAATGGTGGGAACCAGAGCGTGAGACAGTATAGTATTTCATACGCGCTGTTTCGAGTTCAGTGCTTTTGATCTACTTCGCAAATGTGAGTACACGATGAAAGATATCAACAAGTTCTATCACGATTTGGGAAACGACCGATGGGTAGCTGAGTGTGTGTTTCCCGGACTCACAGGTGGGTACTTCATCGAGGCAGGTGCGACAAACGGGATTAATGGATCGGGGACAATACATCTCGAACGAAAGCTTGGTTGGAGAGGTCTCTGCGTCGAAGTGATTCCTAGACAGTTTGGGCAGATTAGTAAGTTCCGTGATTGTCAAGTCGATAATAGAGCATTGTGGAGTGAGTCAGGACAAACACTTCGATTCTCACATTTTCCAGAACGATCGGGTCGATCAGGCCTGACAGATATGAATGTGCATGCTTCGATGCTTCGATCTGAGGGAACTGAAGAAGAGATACTCGAAGTTCAAAGTGTGACACTCTCGGACTTGCTGACAGAACATCGAGCATCTCAGATCATTGATTATTTTTGTCTGGATATTGAAGGCGCAGAACCAGAAGTTCTCGGCGCATTTGATTTTCATGGCCCACACACAATCCGTGCAATCAGCATCGAAGGGCACGCCTGCGATGAGATTATGAAATCTGCGGGGTATCGTGCTGTTGATAATCCGTTTACTGATGTGACATTCGAGACCTATTGGTTGCATCCTGATACACCGATTCCGTCAACATTAAATCTCTTGCCTGATTGAATCAAACAAATATGTGAAAGAAGGAGTGCAATGCTCTGCCTGATCTTTATTGAGTGATCTCATAGAGCAATGGATTGAGCTCGTCATATGAAATTGTGCCATTTTGTTTCATGCCGCATTTTTCGAGTACTCGAATTGAAGCAGGGTTGTCTTCAAGCACTAGAGCAATAATTCGATTCAGTTTGATTTCATTCAAACCGAACGCAATGCTTGCAGCGCATGCTTCGGTAGCGAGACCTTGTCCCCAATACTCTGGCAAAAAACGATATCCAACATCAACGCAATCGAGCTCTTCAAGATATTTAAGCCCGCAAAATCCGATAACAGTATTTGTGTTTTTGTAAACGCAAGCCCATCGGCCGTAACCAACAGTTTCAAAGTCTGGATAGTTTTCGATCGCAGATTTTGCTTGTTCAATCGATTGTAGTGGAGTTTCACCAGTGTATCGCATCACTTCAGGGTTGCTATTGAGCGCAAAGAATGCCTCTGCATCAACTGCGGTCATCGCTCGATGTTTAAGTCGGTCAGTTTCTGGCCCTATTAAAAAATGTTTCAAGTGTGACTCTTTTCTATTTTAAACGATCAAGATTTGTGTATATTGCAAAGAAAATGAATAGGAATATCTCAAGGTAGATCATTGATTAGTGCAACGGTTCTCTAGGACTTTGGTAACATGAAGTACGACAACTCTTGTCGTGAGACTGGGGTTGACTCAACCCAAGATACATTAATCAGAACGAGGTTGTCGAAGCATGCGTCACTTAATCTTCTTTGCATTGTGCTTTATCGCAGTACTCACCACATTGTCGCACGCACAAGACCAAAAAATGATTGAAGAATCACTCTCGCTCGAAGGTTGGGCGCCTGAGACCTTTTCACTACCACCTGGGTTTGCTCCTGAAATGCCTACTGGTTCTGAGACTTTGAGATTTGCTCCAGGTTGGAGAGATCCAAGCTCTGAGAATTTTTGGTCTTATGCGTTTGTGATGTGGATTGATGAAGATGTGCCTGATTCAAAGAGAGTTATAGAAATCATCGAGATCTATTACAACGGGCTCATGACTGTGTTTGCCTCCAACAAAGGTAAGGAAGCGAGTCTCAAGCCTGTTCAAGTTGAAATCGTCAAGTCCGTACCAAATCAGTTCGAGTTGAAGATGAATCTCATTGACGCATTCGCTACTTTTAAGCCGGTAGATATTCAGGTGTTGGTTAAAACAGTAGTTGATACTGAGGGGCATTCATTTGTAACAGTTCAACTGAGTCAGCAACCTCGTTCTCACAAGATTTGGAAATACTTGGATGCTGCGATCAAAGATATCGGATACCCAAGGGGTGAAGAGGATGAGTCTAAGTCAGAAGAAACTTTGGATGATTGAACGAGCTAGTTCGTAGTTTGCACATCAGTTGTAAAGCGACACAACTTAACAATATCTGATTGCAGTACACGACGGGTTCTTGAAAGCACATCATGGGCTGCAAACTCAGAAAACTCTTCACATCTGGATCGGACATCAACCCAGACGTCAGTGGGAAATGCGGAATAGACATTCTGCCGCCAGGGAATCAGATGTTGAATGAAGTTGAATCCCAAATTTCGATTGAATCAATATCATTCTGTAATAATGCAAGCGATACAGTTATGCTTCTGTCTGAGTTTGATTAGTTGATTTATCGTGATTGATAGAGGTTTTTAGCATGAGTGAGTTGCCGAACTGTCCTAAGTGTGATGACGCATACACATATCTGGATAGAGAACTCTTTGTATGTCCATCGTGCGCCTACGAGTGGTCAGAGTCAGAACAACAGTCGTCAATTGAAAATCAGATCCAAGAAGACGATTCCGTTCGAGATTCAAACGGAAATATACTCGAATCCGGAGATTCAGTAATCGTCATCAAAGATCTGAAAGTCAAAGGATCGTCGCTCGTTGTGAAAGGCGGCACCAAAGTCAAGAACATCAGGCTTGTAGATGGGGATCATGACATCGATTGTAAAATCGACGGCATCGGAGCGATGCAACTAAAGTCTGAGTTCGTTAAGAAAGCGTAAATCCCTTATTGGTATCTGGATCGATCAGAGTTGTTCTGGTTATGCACGTCGACGGCGAGTGCTGAGCATACCGCCAAGTCCTAGTAGTGCAACTGATGATGGAGCAGGAACGATTGAAACAGAAACATCGTCGATAAAGAGCTGCATTGTACTGTCAATGTTTGCTCCAGTAACCGCCGCGAATTGGAGAGTGATTCCGCCGCTGACATCAGCACCTGTAGTTGTGTCAAAGCTGTAGAACTGCCATTCTGAAGAAACGAAGAGTGGGGCGCCTCCAAGAAGCTCAGATGAGGAAACGCCGCCGCCATCAATCTCTGAGAAGAACTCAGCAAAAGAAACGCCTCCGACTTCACCGAGCCCCATCGCCCAAAATGAAATCGTAACATCTTGGAATGCGCTGACGACGCCTACTCCGAGATTCGCTTGTTTGATAACTGCAGAGCTACCTGTAGCGAGATTGTTAATCTCGCCTGCGAAGTTTCCTGAATATGAGTCGTTGCTGAGATCAAACATCGAGTTGCCGGTTGGGAAAGATTCCCATCCGTCAAGATTCCCAGATTCGAAGTCGCCGTTGCTTGTGAGTTCGATACCTGCTGTACAGATTGATGTGGCGCTCAAGATGACGATTGATGAGTAGAGTGTTGCGATTTTCATATTCTGTTTCCTTTTCTGTTGTTCTTGAGATTGTGTGTTGATTCCTCCTCGGTCATCACAGTGGGTGAAGTCCGAGAATGAATAAGAATGTAACAGTTACAAATCGAATCAGTGCGGATAATTTGGAAAAAAGGTAAAAAAGGCGTCTCTAGCACCAAAAGGTAACCGTTACATCAGTAGAAGTGGGTTTGTGTACGGCTACTGGTTATAGAAATAGAGAGAATTTGGTGTAGGAATCAGCCAACTCGTCATGAATCTCATCACGAATCGAATGTGCATTCTGCTATACTGCTCAACGAATAATTAGTCTGTCACACTTTTATGCTCGAACCATGAAGAGGATTAGGATGATCCCAGCTCAAGAAGCTCTTGTAAAACTGATCGATGGGAATCGAAGATTCGTCGCAGGAGAATCCGCAGAACTCCATCGAACTCACAAGCTCGTAGATAATCAAGAGCCATTTGCAATCGTTGTAGGGTGCTCAGATTCTCGTGTGCCTCCTGAAATTGTGTTTGATCAGGGAGTGGGGGATTTGTTTGCTATTCGTGTTGCAGGAAATATCGTGACGCCTCTGGAACTAGGTGGGATCGAGTTTGCATCAATTAAGTTTGGACCCAAGCTTGTAGTTGTTTTAGGGCATACCAACTGCGGCGCGGTAGGAGCAACAGTCTCAGCGCTTGTCGATGAGGATACTCCACCTGATGACTTGTCTGAGGGAATGCAGACTATCGTCGATCATATCAAGGTTTCAGTAGATACAGCTTGCTCGTGTAGTCGCGCAGATCTAATCCAGCAAACAGTAGAAGCAAACATCGCAAACTCTGTGAAGCGCATCGAGCAAGGTTCATCAGTGCTCGAGAAGTTAATCGCGAATCAGGGGATGGTGGTTGTTGGTGCTTTGTATGATCTTGATACTGGGGAAGTTCATTTTTACGGCTGAGCATCGATATAGAAAAAGCCATCAAATTCTGATGGCTTTGAGTATCTAAATCTGAATCAGTTCTGAGAAGTTTATCGACGGTAAGTAATGCGAGCTTTGGTGAGATCATAAGGTGAGATCTCAACTGTGACCGTATCTCCTGGAAGGATGCGGATGTAGTGCTTACGCATTTTACCTGAAACATATCCGATAATTTCGGATTGCTGTTCGTTGGGCAAACGAACCTTAAACATCGCGTTCGGGAGTGCTTCCACTACGATCGCGTCCATTGTGAACTTGTCATCTTGCTTGGCCATAAAGTCTTTTCTTCTCCATTCGGGCATTTTGGTCTTTGGAATGAAATCTCCAAACACCGATCGGACATAAGGATAGGTTGATCCGATGGATAAACCAGTGGAATCCATGATTGATTCCCAGAATTCATCCGAATCTTGTCGGTTTTTAGTCGGATTTAAAGCGATCAAGCGAGAACCGGGTCAAGTCTCCGTCGAGCATGACGGAAACCGCATGTCGAGCAGTTTGATAACCCATCGACATCCCGTGGCCTGTGAGGCCGCCGCAATACCAGATGTTGCGATTAGACAAAGTATGAATTGGGACTTGTCCGATGATGGGCATTCCATCGGGAGAGAATCCCATTGTCCCTGACCAACGAGCAGTGATCTCGAACTCATCAGTGAGTAACTCTCTGACAAAATGCTCTAGATGGGATTGAACCTCGTCACTGATCCCGTCAGAGGCGGTTGCCTCATTCACTTCGTGATAAGTACGAGCGCCACCAAAAATGATCTGATCATTTGGAGCGGATCGAACATACTCTGAACCATGATTCAGGTAATACGCAAACTCAAGATGTGCATCTGATTTCTTCCGAGTTTTAATCGCGAGCATCTGACCACGGTTGGGAGTGATAATTCCGTTGAGCACTGGAATGAGTTGATCCGCGTACGCGTTGGTACAGATGAGCACCCTCGATGCAATTACATCGAGGGAACGAGTCCGCAGAGCGATTCGATTCCCATCATCTTCTATGCGAAAAACTTCTGCGTTCTCGTATACTGGAGTCGCGGATAATGCGGTACCTAATAGTCCCACGAGTTCTATTGGAGAACATACTGCGTCAGTTGGGTTAATCAGTCCCAATGTTGGTTTGTTACTCTTCCAAAGGAGATCCGAAGGAGCATCCTCAGGGGTGATAAGTTCGGCTGCGAATCCGTCTTCAACGAGCATCCTTTGGGATTCAATTAGTTCTGTGTGTTCAGGTTCGCTGAGTGAAACGATACATGAGGGTCTTTGAGAGTAGCTTGGAGTGGATTCGAGACCAAGTGCTTTGAGTCCATCAAGATTTTTTTGAGTCCAGTCCCAGAGAAAATGGGCCGTGTCCCGAGAGTGATGTTTGGATGCAAGCGCATAGTTCTCTGCGGCCCCTCTGATCAAGTATCCTGCATTTCGTCCAGAGGCCTTGGATCCTGTGTATTCTGCTTCGAGAACAATGGCATTAATACCCCTGGATTCAAGCTCGATCGCAGCTGAGAGTCCGCTGATCCCGCCTCCGATGATTGCAACATCACAATGCTCAGTTGAGTGCGTCGGGGTTCTTTGCCAGAGTGATACAGTCATGTCAGTTCACTTTCATTTGATGCTTGTTAATCTTCCCATCGGATGACGAGTGCGACATCGTTCACATTTGTTCCTGTTGCGCCTGTACGGATTGTTGCTCCCAATTCATCACACATCTGAAGCGAGTCGTGGGATTCAAGGCTTGAGCGAATTGCATCTTGGGTTTCTGATTGTTGGACCATACTGTTCGAGATCACGGCGCCGCATGCATCTGTAGGTCCATCAATTCCATCGCTTGCAAAGGTGAGTACAGTCCATCGAAACTCGGTCTTAGAGAGTTCAAGTGAACAACTCAGTGCTAGTTCGAGCATTGGTCCGCCTTTACATCTCGAGTCCCCAACATCGACTGTTGGTTCGCCTCCAAGACATACAGCGCATGGGTTTTTCGATGTGGATTCGATGAGTTTGAGCGCCATCTGCTGGCCTAGTGTTGAGGCAGGGCCAGTTGCTTGTTTCATCACATCCACAGGGTATATATGTTCTATCGCAATCCACGCGCACAATGCATCGAGTATTGTTTGATTGCTTGCAATGATTGTATGTTTAATGCTTGGGGGGATCTGATCAACGAGAGGTCCTGATGCGATCGTTTGTATATCATTTCCAATCACATCTGAAAGTACATACGCGTCTGTTTGATACGCGTGGCAAAGCAACTTTGCCAGTCCTCCTGCTTTGAGGGTTTCTTGTTTTGAACGCAACGCATTGAGTTCATAGATTGACGATCCTGAACTCATTGATCTCTTAGAAGTTGATACAAGATCATCAAGTGTCACTCCATCTTTGGGTGAGCAAAGCATTGCCGATCCTCCGCCTGATACGAGGACGAGTGCTTGGTGTTCAATCGGAATGGATCGAGCATGTTCAACAAGTTGATCCGTTGATTGGATGTTTTGTGTCGTTGGATACGGGTGCGTTGCGGGAAGTAAATCAATGAACTTATTCTTAAACTGTGATTGTGCGCAAAGCTCAGGCGATGATATAACACTTGCTCTGGCGAAACGATCCCCAAGACACTCAACGGCGGCGTTCGTCATTTCGATCGATGCTTTTCCAAATGCAAGTATATGTGTAGGTCGATTGAATCGAGATGCATCGAAATGCTTCTTGAATGCATTTGCGGGTTCTGCAGCACGAAGAATGGTGTCGATCTTCTCAGATGCGAACGATTTTTGTGCGTAATCCAAGCTCGGTTGGTAACGAATGCGATTCATATCTAGTTACCTAGGTTGTTAAGGAAGATCGGAGTCGACGAATTGCTTCTTCGATCGTGCTTGTCTTTTTACAGAATGCAAAGCGAATGAACGATGAGCCGTGAGAAGGATCCGAATAGAAAGCGCTTGGAGGGATCGCTGCAACACCTGCATGTTCTGGGAGCCATCTACACATATCAACATCATTCTTGAGGCCAAGTCGCTCAGAGATAGCGGAATGGTCCGCCATGATAAAGTATGATCCTTGGGGCAATCGCACCCCGAATCCGAGCTCTTGTAAAGCTTCTCCGAGAATTGAGCGAGTTCGCGTGTAGTATTCGAGCATTTTTTTAACTTCTTGTTCTCCGTGATTGAGCAACTCTGCGACCCCGTATTGCAATGGGGTTGCGACAGAGAAGGTAAGAAACTGATGAGCAGATCGGATCCCCGCTGTGAGTTCAGGTGGAGCGATTGCCCACCCGACCTTCCATCCTGTTAACGAGAATGTTTTTCCAGAGCTTGAAAGAACCACTGTGCGTTGACGCATCCCCTTTACTTGAGCGATTGATCGATGTACCGATTCTTCATAAACGAGTCGTTCATAGACTTCATCCGAAATCGCGATGGCATCGTTTTGGATACAGAGTTGAGCAATTTCGGAGAGTTGAGAATCAGTGAAAACGACGCCGGTAGGATTGTGTGGTGTGTTAACGAGGACTGCTTTTGTGCGTGATGTAAATGCTTTTTCCAGTTCGTCTGAGTGATATGCAAACCCAGTTTCATTTGGATGTAGTGTGACGAATACAGCCTTCGCGCCCGCCATTGCAAGACAAGCTCTATACGAGTCGTAATAGGGTTCAAAGATAATTACTTCGTCGCCTGGATTCAATAATCCGAGCATTGTCGCGGCGATCGCTTCAGTACATCCGCTTGTTACGGTAATCTCAGTATTTGGATCTACATCTAAGTGATTGACTCTGGATGCCCAGCTTGCGATCGCATCTCGGAGTTCAGGAGTACCTGGCATTGGCGCGTATTGGTTTTTACCATCTTGGATCGCTTTGAGTGCCCGATCCTTTCCAAGTGTTGGACCATCGAAGTCAGGAAAACCTTGAGATAGATTTACTGCTTCATACCGATGAGCAAGTGAAGTCATCTCTGAAAAAATAGTAGTTCCAAATGGTAAAAAACGATCAGCAATCAAAGCAAAGTCCTTCCTGTATACTCTGGAAGGATACTCGAATCTCAATACTTGTGCTTGTCCATTTTATAAGATCATAGTTCATAACCCAAGATATCTGCGGCCCACAATGCAGGTTCAGTCCAAGGTGCAAGCTCAATTATTTCGATTAGCATTTTTCGTTGAGCTGGGTTTGATGAATCAAAGTCGTCGAACATTTCTAAGTATGACTCTTTGAGTGATTTTGCTTTCTTGAAGGATTCGACCATTGAATCACGCCGAGGAATATCAACCCATTTAAATGCATCAGTAAATTGATCCGTGGTTGGCATCGTGTGAGCCATGCCCTCGATGATATCGAGTCGCATCTCAACTCCATCAGCTTTGAGAAGATCTTGGCGGATTGACATCTCAGGTTGATTAAAATCTGCACTACCAGTAATCGCGGCGATACGTCTCTCTTTGAGTAAGTTCATCCACTTCCCTGCAGGGCGCCCAATACGAGCTGGCCAAAACTTTCCCGGTTCTCCTGTTGGAGCATTGTGATATGTGTCTAGGCCTACGATTGGGATTGCGCCCGCGAAGAGTTCTGGAAATGCGATCTGAAGGATCCCGCTGCATCTTCCGCCTCCAGACATACCAGTAAGGTATATCCGCTTACGATCAATTCGATATCGAGATCCTACAGTTTCGATCGAATCGAATACATTTTGCAAACGATCAGTAATCTCCCGGCGATTTCCGTTGTTATCTATTCCAACTGCAACAAATCCGAGTTCATCAAGAGCAGGTTCAAATATCTTAGGGATACGTCCATCAGACGATGGACTAATCCAAACAAGCACACCTGCAGGGAACTGATCATTAAAATTACTGGGTAGTCGAACTCGGAAGATCTCGTTATCGAGATCCCTGCTAAGTCTTGGGTAACTCACTTTGATCCGAGCACGAACTGTTCTCAGATCGAGTACTGTTTTAGACTCTTCGTACGGTTGAGTTAGTTGAACACGAGCAGGGAATGAGTTGGGAATCTGATCTATGGGTTTCGATTTGTTGTTTGGCCAATCAATTCCAATTCGTTCAAATACAGATTGATCGATTCCCCATATTTCTCTAGGTTCATCAAGCGTTGATATCACTGCGTTTTTTTTATCAAGTAAATACACGGCATATGAAATCTTTGAGCGGGATCGAAACAAATGTAGATACGAGATTGGTTCAATCTCGTTGAGTTGCTCTGGTGCAATTTCATCTCGGTTAATTGCTTTTCTTAAAATGCTGTACTGTCTTGGTTCGATCTCTCCATAGATACCTGCAAGTTCTTTGAGCATGTCGATTTTGACAATGTCAGCGTCAAATGATCCAAGATCAGATGTAAAAAACCCAACCTGAGGCGGCCGTCCGTCAACACGAAACGGGTCATTCGCAGCGTGCGAGCAATGCGTTAGAAATGCAAATAGAAACAACGTGATCTGAAGAAAATTGATCCGAGAATGAGAGAAGAAGCACTGTTTCATAGCAGAGTTATACGGTCTTTAGATGAGCAGGTTTTGATCGATTCTCTCAACTGATGATAAATAGGATACGAAACTCTCTGAGATCGGGATTTCCGACTTGACAGACGCGAGAATGAGGCTAGCCTTATGCACCAAATTTGATCCTCCGTAGCTCAGTTGGTAGAGCGAGCGGCTGTTAACCGCTAGGTCACTGGTTCGAGCCCAGTCGGGGGAGTTGAAAAGAACGCCGTCACGCATTTGCGTGACGGTTTTTTTTATGCACAAATTTGGGGATGTTTTGCACTCAAATTCACTGATGATCATCTACTAAGAGTTGTTCATCTGAACTGTTGGTCTTGGACAAGAATTAAAAAACGCCGTCACCAGAATCTGGTGACGGCGTTTAATCCAAAGCGGGTGAACGGACTCGAACCGTCAACATTCAGCTTGGAAGGCTGACGCTCTACCATTGAGCTACACCCGCAAAAAGAACGAATTCGCAAAGGAATCAAGGGCTCAAAGCTCTAAGTCTTAATCCCAATGATTCTCTCGCGATGGGAGTATAGGAATCGTCCGTGCAATGGCAATCAGAAAGCACGATAGATTTTGATTCTCTTAAAGAAATAGGAGTTCGGAGGATATAATCTGTTATGCAGGAATGATTCTTGTTTAGGAGAAAAAAATGAGACGCACAGCTACCGCTATGACCATGCTCGCTTCACTCGTATTTTTACAAGGATGCGGCGGCGAAGGTGACAATGCAGATGCAAGTAGTTCTGAAGCTGCACCAGCAGTTGATGCAGCAGCTTTCGCTCGTGCGAGAGGTAAAGTTGTCTACAACAAAACCTGTCTCGCCTGTCATGGTGAGAACGGAGTTGGGGTAGAAAACCTTGGTAAGAACTGGGTTGTTAGCGAGTTCATCCGCGAGAGTTCTGATCAAGAACTCCTCGAGTTCATCCGCGCAGGACGCACAATTGATGATCCGATGAGTGCGGGAAATGCCCCAATGCCTCCAAGTGGAGGCGATCCAACATTGACAGATGATGAACTACGCAATGTCATCGTTTTCATGCGCAGTTTGCAAGACTAACTGTCTTCGGATTCGCGAAGATCAATCAGAAGGACACCCATTGAAGCTTGCTAATGATTAATCATTAGCAGGCTTTCTGCATCGTATCGCGAGGAACAATGGGATCTCTCTTCGAGCAAAGTTTTCCGCAGCTGCACGAGGTCCGGGTTCACTTGTTCTTCGGCTTGCCCATTCCTCAACGGCATCAATCAAGAGTCCATTTGAAGCGCATGCATTCATATATGAACTGATCGGACGATGATGAGTGATAGTTGTGATTGCCGGTTTCCCATTCGCAACTTCACCTGGGTTCATCACAATGTTCTTAGACTTCTCTGAGAGGTATCGATCAACGCGTCTGAATTGGACTTGTTGCCCGTTTCGTTCGTCCATCGTCCATCCCCAAGCGGATCCACCCATCACGCGATACGCAGGGTGGGATATGACGAAGACAAATCGACCTCCCGGTTTGAGTCGATCGTACACGCCTTTGAATACTTGCTCGATGTGTTCGATGTTCATCATGGCCATCACACAAGTTGCAGCGTCGCATGGTTCATGTTCAAGCTTTGAGAGTTCGCATGCATCCCAAACTTTAAAAGAAGTTCTGTCAGTTGCTCGTTTGTTTGCGGCGTCGATCAATGCATCAGAGATATCAGTTCCGAGTACCTGGTCAACATCAGAGTGAGTTGCGATGTATTCACTCATCACACCTTGGCCACATGCGACATCGAGAACTCTCTCGTCAGATTGGAGATCGAGTAAGTTCATTACGCCGGGAAGGATGATTTGTTGATGATGATCCGAACCGCGATGAGCAATGAGTCCTTCGTACCATCCTGCAACATGATCCCAACCTTTTTTAACAACAGATGCATCTGTTTCGTTGCTTGAGTTAATTGCAGCATCCGCTGGTGGTTCTGCGCCCATTGCGAGCCAGAACGACGCAGGTGCAGAGCACTTATAACGCATTGTCTTATCTTCTTCGGGATGAGTAATGCGGAGTCCGTTTGCGTGGAGCGCAAGTCGTTGGATGTCGTCACGGATCGCTCCGTGTTTGTGATCCCCGACGATTGGATGGCCTGCTTGGGCGAGGTGCTCACGGATCTGTTCTGGAAGATCAGGACGCGCTCTGACACGAACGAGACTGAGCCCATTTCCAGATTCAACAACGCGGATGTGTGTACTAGGGGTCGCACCGATTCCACTAGAATGAGCGACAGGACCTGTGATCGTTTCGCCGGTAACTTTTGCTTCTTCTCCAAACACGCCTTCGACAAGTGCAAGGTAACTGGTTTCAGGATGAGTTTGTGTACGAGGCGAATCTTCACTGTCACGCATTGCAACAAACAAGACAATCCCAGATGCGTTCGTATCGAGTTCATGCGCAACACGCATTAATCGTTTGCGAGCGCCGGATAGTTCTTCAACCATATCGACAAGCGTGGGAGACTGTCCCTTTCGAGTTGGGATCCCTGCAGGTTTGTTTACTAGGAGTACAAAGTTGTCTTTGTCCACGATGTCGGGTTTAGGATATCGAACACGGACTTCGCGAGGGCCATCGCGATCATCGCGATTGAATCCTCCAGGACGAGGAGCTCCTCGGCTATCAGGTCGGCCGCCCCCAAAACCGCCTCCGCCTCCAGGTCTTCCACCTCGAGGGGGGCCTGAGAATCCTCCGCCTTGACTTGGTCGTCCACCGCTAGGCCGTCCGCCATTTGGTCGGCCCCCTGTTTGTCCGCCTGAATAACCGCCACTAGATGAGTATCCGCCTCCACCTGATCTTGGTCGGCCTCCAGTTGGGCGCCCGCCGTTGGGTCTCCCTCCGGATTGTCCGCCGTAACCTTGGTTGGGTCTATTCGATCCACCTTGGTTTGGGTTTCCCTGATATGGGTTTCCTCGGCTTTGGTTCCCGTAGTTCTGATCGCCTTGGTTGCGAGGTGGTCCCTGATTTCGTGAACCCTGATTTCGAGGTCCTTGATTCCCTCGGTTTCCACCTGAGAAATATCCACCGCCATTGCCGCCGCCATCGTTCCTGTTATTACCATCGTTATTCTTGCCACCATCGCCGTTGCCGCCGTTTTGATGATCGCCGTCATTGCCTTGGTTCGATTGGTTGTCTGTCATTTGTATATCTCTCAGTGTTCATCTAGGCATTGATGGATTTTCGTTGGTCTGTCAACGGTTCCAGTTGGGTCAAAAGCCACTTTGCGAACTCAGTTTTGGTGATTGTGCCTGAGGTTGAGCTTTCGTGCTCGACCCCTCGCTCTGTATTGCCAATGAGTGTTGCCTCGATTGAGTCGGAGTCCATTGTTTCTAAAGCATTTGCGACAATCAAATCGATATTTTTTCTTGCGAGTTTACTGAGCGCAGAAGAGATCATCCGATCTTTGGGTTCGAGTGCGAACCCAACTAGGAGTTGATCATCTCTTGCAATTTTAGAGCATCCTGCGAGCAAATCAGGAGTTGATTCGAGTCTTATAGAAAGATTCCCGCCTTCTCGTCTTCTTTTGCCTTCGAGATTCACTTCTTCTGGTGCTGGACGATAGTCTGCAACAGCCGCGGCCATGATTAATACATCTGACTCAGGGAGATGAGTTTGAAGAAGATTTTCGAGATCAGAGGTCGATTGGAATCGCTCAAGGGTAATTTGGGGGTTTGTCGGTTCGATTGCATTCGGTCCAAGCAAGAGGCTGACTTCCCATCCTAATGCAGCGGCATGTTCTGCGAGGGATGTTCCAAGTCGGCCTGAAGATCGATTTCCGATAAATCGGACGGCATCAATGGGTTCATAAGTTGGGCCAGCGGTTATCAATAGTCTGCGTGTCGCTTCGTTTACAATCACCATTTACCTCATTGGGATCTGAAAGGGTTGGAACATGATCTCTACTATCATCGTAGAGTCACAGACGCCCAAGGGGCTTAAAATTCATGAATCCGACCGAAGATCGCATGTCTTGATTCTGCAAGTCTGCTCTTGGTGTCCCTATAGTGTCATCCCAATCACTGTTGATTAGATTTTCAAGCGTTTAATTGAGTTCATCGCATATTTCGAAGAGGATAGAGCAAACCTATGGCCAGAAGTCGGAAAAAGCTCGGACAGATTCTCGTAGCTCAAGGGGCGATTAACGCTCAACAAGCTGACATGGGTCTCAAGCACGCTCAAGAAACTGGAAAAAGGCTCGGCGAAGCACTCGTTGATCTCGAAATCATCGATGAGATGCAAGTCATCAAAGCACTCGCCGCTCAATACGGCATGAAATATGTTGATCTCTCGAATGAGAAGATCAAGAAGCTTATTGATGAAGACGCTCTCGATAAGGGTGTCATGAAGAAGCACCTCGTTCTTGCACTTGGTAAATCCGGAGGCAAGATGAGACTTGCGATCCATGATCCGATGGATCTTGAGATGCTCGACAACTTGCGGTTCCGACTCAATATGGATGTTGAGCCGATGTTGGCTACCAAAACACAAATTCGGAACTATATAGAAGGTGGTTCCGCGAGTGCTCCTGCAGTTCCGGGTGTTTCGAATGCACCGTCGATGACTGAAGGCGAATCGCTCGTGACGGACTCGATCGATCGATCGATCGATCGATCACTTGATCGCTCGATGGACAGATCGATTGATGTTTCCTCTGAAGATTCTCCAGTTGTAAAACTTGTGAATCGAATCCTCGATGAAGCAGTTCGAAATCGGACTAGTGATATTCATATCGAACCGATGGGTGATCGTGTTCGATTGAGATACCGAATCGACGGCGTGTGTATTGAGAGAGACAATCTCCCGAAACGAATGCAGAACGCGATTCTGTCTCGCCTCAAACTAATGGCCGGGATGAATATTGCAGAAAAACGAATACCTCAAGACGGTCGAATCAAGATCTTCGTCGATGAAGTTGGTATCGACTTCCGAGTTTCAGCCTGTCCCGCATATCACGGCGAGTCAGTTGTTCTTCGTATTTTGCGTCCAGATGCAGTTCGGATTGGTCTCGTTAACCTTGGGTTTGAGCCTGAAAATCTGGATGTATTCAATAAAATCATCCGTCGACCAAATGGTATTTTCTTGGTCACAGGTCCAACGGGTTCTGGTAAAACTACGACTCTCTATTCTGCATTAGATGTACTGAATCGTCCTGATCGCAAGATTATTACTGCAGAGGACCCTGTTGAATACAACTTTGATGGGATCAATCAGTGTCAAGTTCGTGAGAGTATTGGGTTTACCTTCCCATCGATCCTGAGATCGATGCTTCGACAAGCACCCAATGTGATTCTCGTAGGTGAAATTCGAGACAAGGAAGTGGGAGAGATCGCGATCCAGGCTGCTCTCACTGGTCACTTGGTTTTCTCGACATTGCATACAAATGACGCGCCAAGTGCGATGACTCGATTGATTGACATGGGGATCAAACCATTCCTTGTTGCAAGTTCAATTCAAGCAGTGATGGCCCAGCGCCTAATCCGAGTGCTCCATAAGAGCAAGCGTTTGGCGACTGAAGATGAACTTGATCACAAATACTTGAGTTTGATTAACTTGTCAGCTGAAGAAGCGCTCGGACGCGTTTATACACCAGTTGGTTGTGAAGAAGCTCCAGGTGGATATAAAGGCCGAAAAGCGATTTTCGAAATGATGGTGATGAACTCGGAGATTCGAGAACTTGCATTCCAACAAGCTCCATCATCAAAGATCCGTCATGCAGCTGTCGCGTCCGGTATGAAAGAACTCGTCGAAGATGGAAGACTCAAAGTGCTCAATGGCGTGACAACCCCAGAAGAGATCGCACGAGTAAGTCAATCAGAGTAGTAGAAGATTCCTAATTGTTTCGTAGGCTGGACAAAGTTTGCGAAGACAACGAATAGATATGTCAGGAGATTGAAACCATGTCAACAGTACAAATTGACCGATTGCTTGATACGGTCGTAAAAACAGGTGGGTCTGACCTCCACTTGACAACCGGGAGACAGCCAACAATTCGTTTGAACGGTGGACTCCGAAATCTTCAGACCAAAGTGCTTGATTCAGAAGACATGGTTTCATTGATGAAATCAATCACTCCTGAACGAAATCAACAAGAGTTGCAAGAAGAGGGTGGTACTGACTTTGGTTTCGCATATGGAGATGCGGCTCGATTCCGAGTGTCTGTGTTTCGTCAACGAGGCGATATCGCGATCGTGCTTCGACAGATCCCTAATAGGCTTCTCACATTTGACCAAATTGGTCTTCCTGATATGTGTAAGGACTTGATTCGTCGTCCTCGTGGGATGTTCCTTGTGACAGGGCCTACAGGTTCAGGAAAGACGACTTCATTGGCAACAATGATCGATTACATCAATCAGTACATGGATCACCATATCGTGACTATGGAAGATCCGATCGAATATTACCATCAACATCAAAAATCGATCGTCAACCAGCGTGAAGTTGGGAATGATGTTCCGAGCTTTGCTGAAGCGCTGCGTCGAGCACTTCGTCAGGACCCCGACGTGATCCTTGTGGGTGAAATGCGTGACTTGGAAACGATCGAGGCGGCTGTGCGAGCGGCGGAAACTGGTCACTTGGTCTTTGGGACACTCCACACGACAGGTGCTGCAAAGACGATCGACCGTATGGTTGATGCTTTCCCAGTGACTCAACAGAACCAGATTCGCGTCCAGCTCTCAACTGCTTTGATCTGTGTACTCTCTCAGGTACTTCTCGGGCGAGTCGATACCAAGGGTATGGTTGCAGCGTATGAGTTCTTGGTTGTGACTCCAGCGATTGCGAACCTTATTCGTGACAATAAGAGTTACCGAATCGATTCTGCGATCCAGACGGGTAAGAAATACGGGATGCAGTTGCTCGATGATCACCTCTGGTCACTCTACTCAAGAGGCATGATTTCCGCTGAAGAGATGGTGGATAAGTGTAAGAACCAAACTGATCTGAGAAATAAGGTCCATCAAGCCGGCGGTGTTATCGGCCGTCCAGAACTGGATGATCCTGAAGCGTCAAAGGAAGTTTCTGACTCCTGAGTGGGGTTTTCTACCATCTTTAACGCTCGGCCGTATTGTCATAATCCACATGTCGTAACGCGTAAAGACTTGTTTATAGGGTTTTAATACAAACCTCTGTCCAATTATCTGCGAATATTTAGTTGCACCATTGTACAGTGCAACCATCGGCGAAGTCGCCCGATCGGAGTGAGTCATGGATCCATCTGAACTAAAAGGCCGGAAGCTTGGGCGCGTATTGACCAAACTCAAAGTGGTCACTCGTGAACAAGTTCACGAGGCGCTAGGCATTCAGAAAGGTCGAACTACCAAGGTCCGGATCGGTGAGATCCTTAAGGAGCTCGGTTACTGTTCAGAGGTCGATATCGATCGTGCACTTGCAGGTCAAGCAGGGATGGAATATGTCGATCTCTCTGGGATCGAGCTTGATGATGAAACAATTGGTGCAATCCCGGCAGAGAATGCAAAGGCGTACCAGTGTGTACCAATCGAGTACAACGCGTCTACGCGTCAACTCAAGGTTGCTCTGAAAAGTCCTGATAACTTCCAAGCTGTTGATGATCTTCGATTGTTAATGGGAGCGAAGGTCGAAGCAGTCGTCGCGGCACCTTCAGCGATTGACGCCCTTATCGAGAAGTATTTCTCTAAGGGCGAGTCGATGCTCGATGTTGTGAATGCGCTTGCTTCAGATAAAAATCTGCAAGAACTCAGCGGCCATTCAGATCAATCTATCGATCTCGATGCAGTTATGGACGCGGCGGGTGATAATCAGGTCATCAAGCTTTTGAATCTTGTGTTGCTACAAGCAATTCGGGATCGTGCATCGGACATCCACTTTGAACCATTTGAGAATGAGTTTAAAATGCGATACCGGATCGACGGCGTTCTCTATGAAATGGTGCCGCCACCGAAGCATTTGGGTACTGCGATTACAAGTCGTGTGAAGGTGATGGCGAATCTAGATATCGCTGAACGGCGTTTGCCTCAGGATGGTCGAATCGAGTTGACAGTTGGAGGGAATCCAGTCGACTTGCGTGTGGCGATTCTGCCGACAATTTATGGCGAGTCATGTGTAATGCGTGTTCTTGATCGTGGAAATGTAGAGTTGTCACTCGATCGTGTTGGTTTCCGTCCAGATGATCTTGAGCATTTCCGCGGGTTGATCAAAAAACCCAACGGTATTGTGATCGTAACTGGCCCAACTGGTTCTGGTAAAACCACAACTCTTTATGCAGCGTTGGCCGAGCTCAATGACATTGAGACCAAGATCCTCACTGCTGAGGATCCTGTTGAATATGACATCGATGGTCTTTGTCAGGTTCAAGTAAACTCTGAAGTTGGATTAACCTTTGCGTCCGCATTGCGTTCATTCTTGCGTCAGGACCCTGATGTGATTCTGGTTGGTGAAATTCGTGACTTGGAGACTGCTCAGATCGCGGTCCAAGCGTCTCTGACAGGTCACTTGGTGTTATCAACATTGCACACGAATGATGCTCCGAGTTCGGTGATTCGATTGGTTGACCTTGGAATTGAACCGTTCTTGTTGACCGCAACGATTGAGGGCATTGTTGCACAACGATTGGTGAGAACACTCGATCCAAAGACAAAGGAAGTGTTTGTGCCGACTGAGCAAGAACTCATGGAGTTGGGTCTCCATCCTGAAGATGTTCAGGGTCGCGAGTTCTGTCGTCCAGGCAAGAGCTCAGGCGTAGGCGGTGGTTACAAGGGTCGAATGGCGCTCTTCGAGATCATGACACTCGATGACGAGATTCGAGAGTTGATGATGAACGAAGCAAGTACTTCGGTTCTTCGGAATTCTGCAAGAAAGAAAGGCATGAGATCGCTCCGTGAGAGTGGACTCATGGCGCTATATGAAGGGTTGACAACGATTGATGAAGTCGTTCGTGAGACACTTGACGAGGAATAAGAACCCGATCAACTGGAAACACATCCCTAAGCGATTGGATCCATTTAGAGCGAAGTTCGGGATTGGGTAGAGAACAGATTGATTTGGAATGCCACCTTGGCATGAAGCTTAAGAGCTTACCAAGGTCAGGAGTAGATACAAATGGCAACTTACACATACCAAGCTTTGAACGCATCCGGCAAAACTCAAAAGGGTACTGTCGAAGCGTCAAGTTCAGAAGAAGCAATCCAGCGGATTAAATCGCAGGGTTATTTCCCGACTTCTGTGCAAGCTCAGAAAGACAAGAAATCTGCAGCAAAGGGCGAGAAGGGTGAGAAAGCTTCGAAATCCAAAGCAAAGAAAAAGAAAAAGGGTGGTGGGTTCGCAATTGGTAAAGTGAAACCAAAGCACTTAACTCTTTTCACTCGTCAGCTCTCAACCCTTCAGGACGCGGGTTTGCCGTTGCTTCGTTCGTTGCAAATTCTAGAAAGTCAGCAAAAGCCTGGTTTGCTCAAGAATATTCTTTTGGGTGTTACTGAGGAAGTTGAAGGCGGTAGCTCACTCAGTGAGTCGATGGGCAAATATCCAAAGGCCTTCAATCACTTGTATACCAAAATGGTAAACGCAGGTGAAATCGGTGGTGTACTCGATGTCATCTTGCAACGACTTTCTGAGTTCATGGAAAAAAGTGAACGACTCAAGCGCAAAATCAAGGGTGCGATGGTGTACCCGATCGTGGTTATCGTTGTTGCGGTCGCGATCCTCGTCGGGATCATGTTGTTCATTATTCCTCAGTTTGAAACCATCTTTGTTGACTTTGAAATTGAACTTCCGAAGTTGACTCAGGGCTTGATCAATACCAGTCGTTGGGTCGCAGGGTCAGGAGCAGGCGGCGGAGTGCCCGGTTGGATCATCCTTGTCTTTGGTGGACCAATCTTGTGGATCAGTTTTAAATTGATTCGAAAAACGCCTCCAGGTCGTGCAGTATCTGACATCTTGATTCTCTGGGTTCCTGTATTGGGTACTTTGATTCGCAAGACTGTTATCGCTCGATTTACACGAACACTTGGAACGCTCATCAGCGCGGGTGTACCGATTCTTGAAGCTGTCACGATTACTGGACAAACTTCGGGAAACTATGTGTTCGAAAAAGCGCTTACAAATGTTCACGATTCGATTCGTGAGGGTGAAACCTTTGCAACACCATTACGTGAATCGAAAACCTGTGACGCGATCGTGGTCAACATGATCGATGTAGGTGAAGAGACTGGTGAGATGGATGCAATGCTTCTCAAAATCGCAGATAACTACGATGAAGAGGTTGATGTTGCTGTTGCAGCGTTAGTGTCATTGCTCGAACCATTGATGGTTGTTGTCCTTGGTGGCATGGTCGGCACGATTGTTGTCGCGATGTTCTTGCCCATGATTAAAATGCTTGAGTCGTTGGGTTAATAAGCAGGATGCTTGTCGAGGGATGGGTCTGGGGACTCAGTAGGAACGGAAGTAGATCATGATGATCATTCAAGAAAATCAATGTAGACTCGGGAGAAGTAAGCAAAGGCATGCATTGCGTGCGGGCTTTTCTTTGATCGAGCTTTTGGTTGCGATCGGGATCATCGCGTTAATCGCAGCACTACTTATCTCTTCACTCAATCGCGCGACTAAGACAGCACGAAGAGCTGCAAGTCAGCGTTCCGCTGCAGCTCTTGCACAAACTGTAAAGCAGTTTCAAAATGAGTTTGGTTTCTTGCCCCCGATGATTCATGATGGCGTTGTCGTCAGTAATGGTTTGCCTGCAAATCGTCCGTTGTTACCTGATGGAACGATTTCGGAAGATGGTCCAATCTTTGAACAACCATCTGGGTTCAAGACTTTGGTAGTTTGGTCAGAAGGTTTGGATTTCAATTTTTTCCGAAAACGATCAGGTCTTGCGTCAGATGAGATCAGTTTTTATGGCGCGTCCACTGTTTGGGCGAACGAAGGTTCATGGGACGATCGTCGTTATAGCATCTATTCACTTTCATACTTCTTGACAGGAGTATTGGATAAAGACATTGATGGTGTTCGTGGACCTGGGTTTGCTCGTCCGAACATTGATGGTTCGTTCCTAGGAGTTGGGTACCCAGTTGGGAGTTCACGAGATCGTTACGAACCAATGATTGATGTCGATCGAAAAGGTGTACGTCTTTCAAATGATTATGTTGATACTCAAGGGTATCCAGAACACTTGCTTGATGGTTCAGATGCTCCTTCGGTTTCTGATGCATACGCAGATTATCAAACTTACCAGCGTCCAGCATTAATCGCATTAGTCGACGCGTTCGGGAATGCGTTTAGATATTACCGTTGGGAGCACGGCAGATTCTCAAACGGGCAACTCGTTGTTGAGAATCAGTTGGATCTCAATATTCCTCCTGTCCTGATCGATCCAGTTGTTTATTCAAGCATTGAGAATGATCCTCTTGTTGTTGGAGAGTTTGATATCACGAACGGAAACATCAAACTTCGTGATGCAACATTTGCGATTGTGAGCGCTGGTCCTGACGGGTTCTTTGGAACTGAAGCAATCGAAACGATTGCTGAGTTCTTGAGTACAGAAGTGCCTACAGACCCTGAAGAGATGGCGGATCTTCGCCGTGAAGTTTGGGCAGACAACGCAGTGGAGGTTGGAAGCTAATGAACAATCTAACTTCACATGCAAATACCCGTACATCACAAGCAGCATATATCGTTCGTCGTGGTTTTACGATCATCGAGTTACTTGTTGTTGTCTTGATTGGATTGATCATTCTGTCGATTGCGGTTCCTGCATTTCAGTCGATGATTTACTCCTCGAATCGTTCACTCGCGGTCAACGCTGTTGAAGCAGCGTCTTTGATGGCTCGCGATGTCGCACTGAGTTCAGGTCAAGATGGAGCGGTTGTCTTTGTCTATGACCCAGTTATTGGCAAGGTTCAAATCATCCCTGCGGTAATGGTTGGCACACTCAAAGAATCTACAGCTGCTCCAGTTGGTGGTGGAGGACTCGGGTTCAATGAAACTCCGTTCTTCTATCGTGATGTCTTTGTACCTGCGACTTCAGGTGAAACTATCGAGATGCCTTCGTTCTGGATGGTGCGTGGATATGCTCCTCCACATTCAATGATTGATCGTGATTCAGCTGGGAACCCTGCTGCGGTTTGGTTCACTTCAGATGCTTACGGCGGAGTCAATCCAAACGATGCTGTCAAAGACAGCGATCACTGGGTATTCCCTGAGACTGGATTCTTTGCACGTAACTCACAAGTTGTCGGCGGTTCACTCGACGGCGATTTCGACAATGTGAATGCTGCTGATCCAACTGCTCGTCAATCGTTTATGATTCGTTTTAATGCACGGACCGGCGTAATGAGTCGAGATACAAACTCTGCGTTGTTTCTCAATCCTCGCAATAGTCGATTGCGTCCATATGGAGATCAGCCTCGCGATCTGGAACGAGCATTGCGAGTTGATCTCGCAGACGATGTCGAAGCATGGGCACAACGAGCTGTTGAAGCAGGAAATCTGACTCCTGAGGATACCATCCCTTGGTCACCTAACGATGAGACTCTTCGTACTCAGATTATTGGGAATGCATCGAACGATACAATCTTGGTTAAACCTGTAACCCGTATCGCGGTCTACGACGAACGCAAACTCGGTATCGGTGTGAATGCACGCGGACTCAATAAACTTACCAATACACTCTACCTCCCTGCGGATCAGTCGAGTGCAGATAACGAAATCAAGTTTGACGAGACCCTCTTTGCGAGTGGTTTCAGTGAGAGTTTACTTATAGAACAGATAGATCAATGGATCGATGGGGACACCAACTTCGATGGGTTTTTCAACTCCGAAGATGAGCCAGAGACCCGTTTGTACCTGATTCAGTCGTACACCGGAGAACTCCAGGAGGTATTGCGATGAATCAGAAAAGCAAGAATATGCTTGATAGATACAAGACAATAAATACACGCAGAGCGTTTTCACTCGTTGAAGTGTTGATCGCGATTCTTGTACTCGCGATCGGACTGCTTGGGCTCGGAGCGATCTTCCCAGCAGTGATTGCAGAACAGCGCAATGCATTCGCAGTCATCGAAGGCGAGAATGTCGCAAGCGCTGCTCAAGCGCTGTTGTCGAATGATGAGTTTGTCAATTTCTCATTGATCAGTACTGATTTCAATAAGAAAGATACTGCGACTGATGAACGGTACAGCTATGAGTGGACTATTCCACAAGATGGCAATGCTTCGAACTATTATGGTTGGACATCTCCTGTTCCAGGATTTGCGAACTTCGCGACTGGGCTTTGGAGTATGAACGCAAACGGTTCATCTATCAATACAGATATCTCAATCGTGAACAGCAATCCTGAAATCGGACAGATCCCAATCTCCGCAAGACTCTTCCCACAACCCTACTCTGGTCAAGATCCAAAGTTTGTATGGGATATCGCGTTACGTAGAGAACCATCGGGCGATCGTTTGCAAGCTGCGATCTTTGTGCGCCGGATTGATGCACGGATTCGTGTCCCGAAGGACTACACATTGAGTGATGTTCTTACTAACGGTGGTAATACTGCACTCCCAACTGAACCAGTACTTCCAGTTGCGATTGATGTAACCAACGGCCGCACTGCAGTTGATGATGGAATCAATGGCAACATGTTCTACGCGGCGATCCAGACTCTTCAAGTGAAAGTGCATCCAGAACATCTTGATTGGTTAATCTTTGAAGATGGTCGAAATCCTGCGATTGATGGTTCTGTTGGATTTGCTTCCAAGGTAGGACAACAGCTTCTTGATAATACTGGCGTTGTTCGTACTGTCATTGGAGTCCCAACAGTTGATGCTGCAGATCCACTTGTAAATGAGTTCACAACCAATCGTGTGATCTTGGTCGATCCCCCGTTCAATCTGCAAAATGCAGGTGGATCGGATACTGATGATGCTCGACCTGATTCGAACTCGAATGATACCGATTGGGATGATGAGCGTGCAAGTTGGGTTCGTCAAGTGGTCTTTACCCCTCGAACTCCGGTCTCTATCCGTGTTATAAATCTGGAGGAGTCCCGATGAAAAACCATTCAGACTCTCCAAAGCGAACTAGCCGCCGTGGATTTACAGTTGTCGAGATGATCGTGACTGTTGGTATTCTTGTCGTTGTTACTGCAGGGATCGCGACGATCTTCAGTACCATCGGTGATACGGTCGCACGAGGGCGCAAACTCTCTGAGTTGAATCGATTCGCCGCTCGCGTTGAACTGGTCATGCGAAAAGACTTCGAAAACATGACCCGTGACGGCTTTTTAGTCATCGTGAATAAAAATGCGAACTTCGGACGCGATGTTCAACTCTATCGCGGCGAGAAGACAGACTTCGACAACGGTTTATTCCCAGGGTTCTCAGACATCTCAAAAGGCGGACGGATTCGACGAACAGACGAGATCATGTTCTTTACTCGTGACGAGTATGAATCTGCTCGCCGTGCGATTTCTCCAGACATGATTGCTCGTTCGCAAGAAGCTGCGATCTATTACGGACACGGTCAGAAGCGCCGTCCTGATCTCGTCAATATTCCAAGTGAGAACAACTTCTTCTTCAATCCTGCACCTTGGGATTCCAACTATGACTACGCGAGTACGATGAACCAAGCGGGTTTAGGAATCACTTCGAATACAGGGGTATTGAATCCGAACGAGTTTGCACGCGATTGGTCACTCCTTCGTAATGTAACACTCTTGACGACACCGATCGGTGAATCGCAGGTTGTCCCAGTAGATCTCTTTGGGATCAATCAGTTCAACCCACTTGAGCGAGATATGCTCGAAGATTCTGATCGTCAGATTAGTCTACAACCAGCTCAACGAAGTATCTTTAACTCACTGGGTTGGTCAAGACCATCACGCGTTTCACCTGGCTTACCTGTCCCCGGGGCGCCTGATAAAGTCCGTTGGTTGTTTGATCGTGTGAACCTGAACTTAGGTGTTCGTGAGATGCCAAGCTATCGAGCGAGTGGTCTCGTTGATGTCGTCACAGAGGATCTTGCAACAATCCGTGGGATGATCCAAGCACTTCCAGTCAAGGTTGCTCCTTCAGATTACGCGTCATTCTCATCGGGTGGCGGGTTCGGTTCAAGCCGAGGAGTTGATCGGGTTAATCTTGATCGCGATGATTTCGAGGATGATTACTGGGCAACCGAATCGGATATGGATCCAAGCATTCCAGATCCTAAGGACGCTGACGAACTGGATATTCTCCGTGCCGGAGGCGTGAGTATTGCTCATCGGAACCGGATTCGCTCATGGATGATTGATGCGCTTCCGAGTCGTTGGGATACATCCAATCCTGCATTCCCTGTTCATCTTGCAGGAG
The DNA here is from genome assembly GCA_029213305.1 of Phycisphaerales bacterium. Taxonomy (GTDB): domain Bacteria; phylum Planctomycetota; class Phycisphaerae; order Phycisphaerales; family UBA1924; genus UBA1924. The sequence goes on along the minus strand of JARGPA010000003.1, from coordinate 138,959 downwards.
TTCGATACGAAGACATTCCAACACGATTGATGTTTAACGATATTGATTTCCCTTCAACAAATAATGGAGAAATCGAGCGTGCATACGCAGAAGCAAATCAAGAGATGCTCGGATCATCTGTGTTTGTTCCAATGTGTACTGAGTTCATCGTTGAATGGTCATACGGGTTTGTGAATAACAACATTACCAATCCTTCGAGTCCAAACTTCAAGAAAATGTTGTGGTACGGTCTCGATCGATACATCGACTCTGATAAGAGCGGGACTTTGGACCAATCAGATCAACGAACTGCGATGCCATACACACCACGCAGAGCTGGTGAAGCTGGAACAGATCCGGCGCTCAACAGAACTCGTGAACTGGGTACGGATGCAAAGTTGATCGTTGGAGTTGATCGTCTCATGGTTCCTGGTGGGAACCCGCCGCCGTTATCCCCTGACACGATCGAGATTGCGACATTCGGATTCAATGACCCGAGGGGAACAGTTGATCCAACCGATGACACGATTTGGCAATGGCCTAAATTTGTACGAGTGACGATGACACTCGCTGACCCAAGTGAAAGAGACATCGAAGAGACAATTCAGGTGATCTTTGAGTTACCTGAACTTGAATGATGAGATGAGGGATTGTGATTGAATGCGAGCACTCGGTAGATGCGCCTTTCGATCACAATGAACAGCTGGGGACGCTGTGGTAAGAATATGGACTCTGCATGCATCATGCATTGTTCAGTTACCAGGGCATGTGCCCGAATTTGATGCACATCGCTCTGCGTAAGAGCGGGAGATTGATATGACAACGAATAACTACAAAGATCAGCAGACGAAGACAACGCAGCGCTCACATACAAATGAGTCCAGCTCAACGCGTAGACGCGGTTCTGCTTTATTGATTGTCATCGGCACCCTTGCGCTCATATCAGTTTTCGCAGCGATATATATTTCTGTTGGTAGAACAGATCGTCGTGGCGCCGCATCTGTGAAGAGTCGTATTGATCTGAACAGCACAACAGACAACATTACAGACTATATCGCAACTGAGATTGGTAAAGACCGACTTGAAGCATTGGTTCAACATGATGGAGTAGGTGGAGCCTTTGGCCGCCGAGAGGTTGTTGATGTTCCATATACTGACTGGACTCGTCGTTCGGATTCAAATCTAGTATCAGGTGAAGATTTGTTTACCGTATCGGGTAGTCCTCGAAGTGTGGGCACTGTCAGCGCTGAAAGTGATTACCGAGTTGCGTCAGACTCATGGTTAGCCTCGACAACTCCGGTATACCTAGGGAACCCAGGGTTAGCGAGCTTTGATCGGCCGTTCTCGAATCTCGGATTTGCTGAGTTTGGATATGATGCCATTCGTCCGAACCAAAAGAATTTCCTGAATAATCGAGACTGGTTACAGATTTCAAACTTTGCGCCTAACGGCCGATTTGTTAACTTGATTAATCTTCGCTCAAATCGAGTTGATAATGGTTGGACTTCAGGAGTGACAGGAAGAGAGTTCGGAGGGTTCAACTCTGAACCTGGTACTGGATACACAGTTCAATCCGACGGCAAACGCGTTCGCAGAATGAGTAACTATCTTTCACTTTGGAGAAAAGACAACAACACTCCAGAGTCAAAGATCAGAGCATTTGATCCTGGTGTCGATGGAATCTGGGGACCGGGTGCGACTGATCCTATTGATCTTGCGAGTGCAGGATTATCAATCGCGGATGTATTCAATACCCCTGCGGTATTTACCATGTATCAACGGTTTCTGTTCATGCCGATGGACCAAGCGTTTACAACCCTAAACACAAGCGGGCAAGACGCATCGTGGGCAGACCCTGAGTTCCCTGCGTATCAGTATGGAGATGCCGACGGCGATAAGATGGCCGACTCGCGCTGGATCGAGCTTGTCTCAACGAGTGATCTCAATGAAAACAATGGGACACAACCTCGTGAAGATATTGAAACCCTTTACGATCAAAAAGAGTATCGATACTTTATCGCAGCTCGTGCTGTTGACTTGAGTTCGATGGTCAATGTGAATACTGCAACAGATCTTTTGACTCCTCCAACGAAGGAGTACCCGCTTGGGTTGACTCCAGCAGATATTGATCTTCGTCGATTGTTAACCCTTCAAGACCCGGCTGCAGATTACAGCAGTTTTACGAGTGGGCGTCCATTGTCGATGAGCGATTTACATCGTCCATACCCAAACCCTTCAACTCCCGCAGATGGCCGAGCACGCTGGCAAGACTTCTCTTCGCCTCAAGTTAACTTCGAACGCAAAGAAACTGATTATCATGTGTATACCCATGAGTATCCAGGTGTCTCGAATACTGATCGTGATCCACGAAAAGTCATAGGCAACTCTGCATCCATGTTGATCGGGCGCTATGCATACTCTGCGTTGCGTGAAGGTATTTCACTTGGGAGTTCATTGTCGAAAGAATATCGTGGATACAACACGGATGTTCCTCCGTTGTTTACTCCGCGAACTTCACGAGATTTGCTCCAGTATCAACGAGATCCTACGGATCTTAATGTTGTTCCGGGGATGATCACTGCAGAGCAGCGTTACGATCAGTACATGAAGGTTGGGAGTCTTGATCCTGCGAACCAGAGTACTGCATGGGCAAGAGGCACTGAGTTTGGTGGCGCTCTCTACGGCATGGACGATCTAACCGAGTTGCTTTCGTTCTTTGGTTTGAATGATCCGCAAGTGACATCGCGTCTCGAACGCGTGACGACAGGTCGATACGAGAGCCCGAATGATGATGTGCTTCAATCGAGACGATATGGTCCGATGATGAGTAATCGTCCACTTGAACTCGATGGATTCAGTCACGGCGTCTACCGCGATCCGTTTACAGAACCAATCGAACCAAGTGACATCAACGGGATGATCTCACTGAACACAATGGCGCACTTTGCGCTGACTCCAAGAACAAAGATGACACCCATCAACGGCTTTGTCCCGTTGGTTTCGTCTGATTTACTTAATGATCCAATCACAACTACAGGGTTGACACAAACTTCCGCGGCGGCCGATCTGCGATCTGCACTTTCGAATCCGAACGCGCTTTTCTCAATCTATTCTGGCGCACTTGCGGGAGCACTTAAGACACCAAATAGTTTTTTCCAAAACGCTATCTATTGGCCGACTGATCCGGATGCTTTTCAGGGACATCGTGCGTCGACTCTCATCTATGGACATCGTGGCCCTGAACTTGGTTTGCGCATCGCAGCACACTCTGCGGTCAACATGAAAGACATCGCAGACAGCGATACAGATCCTTCGATTGCAACCATTTTGGTTGATCATCAAATGCGAAACGATCTGGTGACCAATCAGACGAACAACTTCGACAATCCTGGTTCAGACAGTTTGTATGAACTGTATCCAGGAGTTGCAGATGGAAATCTGCTCGATCCTGATACCGATATGACTCGATTGGAAACGGGAGTTCTTCCAAGTAATCGTCAAGCAGTCAATGTGTACGGACTCGAAGCGATGCCTGTCCTTACTGAAGTGTCAGTGCTCTACGGATTCACCGATTCCTTCGGCGACGGGGACTTCGATCCAGGTCATGATGCATTTCTTATCCCTGGTGGAGATTACGATCATCACCCAGATGCAATGCAAGTCACGATCAATGGTGATCTCTCTACAGCGAACGACGATTTCCTAGTTCAAGTGCTCGCGTTCCAACTCCACAATCCATATGACCAACCGATCAGCTTGGGTGGATCAGGTCTTGCGACTAATGAACCAATGACACGCAAGCGATTGGACGCTGATGAGAATGTGATCGATCCAACTGCGAACTATCAGTTTGATTACTATGTTGAATATGCAGGTCGATTCTACAAGCTTGGTGAGTACATCGAGTGGTATCCATTCATGGATAGCGTTGAAAACTACCTCTCTGACGATGACACCGAATCTGCATTCATCGATGGTGTTGTTAACAATCCTGTGGTTGATGATCCCGATGGTAGTTTGTTGATGCCTGCAGGTACTGAATCCTCAGCTTCAGCGGGTACAAATGAAGGTGACTTCTCGAACCAATCACAATACGGCGATTTCATCGTACGCAATATCCGTCTCGCGCCAGGTGAGACTAGAGTTTTCTATGTGATCTCGGATAAGCGATTCGATGGTACGAATCATGCAGATGATCGATGGACTCGCAACATGACTGGTTGGGGGAGTCTGCCTCGCAACTTCACTGCTTCAGGGGGAAACCCAGATGCAGATGGAGATACATTGTTCGATGGAACCGACTCGCGAGGTTGGACAGGACCTGCAGAAGAATGGGTTCGGAGTCAACTCAATGTAATGGGTGGACAAGCTCCAGTTATGATGATGGAGTTTGATCCTCGTGATGGAAAATTGCTCAACGAAACTGCGACTGGTACACTTTCAGATATTACTCTTGCTCATCCATCTCCAGTTTTCTCGAATCGCAATGATATCGACGAAGCTCGACTTTGGAAGAAAATCGTAACGAACAACGAAGAGTCAAATGATCTCAATGTCGCTGCGAGCGAACGGACAGATCGAAATCTTGTTGAGAACGATCTTCTAGTTGATCGGATGTCGGTTGACTTTGTGACGGATGTTACACCGCTTGCTCCGGGTGAGAACCTGATTGATCACACTGTGACTTATCGCGAGAGTTACCCTGCAGACACCCCGGGTGCTCTATCAAGAAATGTTCGCAATGACAATACTGGGATCACATTTGCTCAGTGGAAGACTTATCGCCGCATGGATTCTGTGACAACTGATGATCCATCGATTGGGCAGATCACTCCTTGGATGCTTCGTTCATTGGGGAATCCAAGTTCGACGCAAACAGAGCATGTTGATGATTTGGATATCGCATTCCTCGGCACTGATGATTTCTTTACTGGTACTGATTTAATGGATACCGAAGAGAACCTCACTATATTGGGGGACTTTGAAATCCAAGAGACAATTCGGGATTTCTGGGAACTCGGGCGAGATCCAACAACAGGTACAATTGTTCAAACCCTTGCGCTTCAACCGCATTGGAAGTCGGATCCTGTTGGAGCATCTCCAGACGCAGGGGACGCTGCGAACGATACAACTGGAAAGTTTGCCCCGAGTATCTTGTCACTCACTGGAACTGCACTCGAAGGGATCGATCCGTTGAATCCTGTAGATGCACCTGAAATATTTACTAGTGGTAGTCATATTGGTGAAGCACCTCGCTTAGGTGATTTGCTTTTAGGATGGGGTATCGGCCCGTCATTCGCTCCTGACTCAACACGAGGAGTTGGATCTGCAGAGTATGTATACGAGGAGTGGATGACTGCTCCAGAAGCGATGGCGATTGCCCTCGGGTTTGATGAAGATCCAGACGCCGGATTACCAGGTACGAATGACGAAGCGGCGAGTGTTTGGCAAGACGCTTACGATGTAGCGAATACTGCAGAGAACAAGCTGTTCGATGATGGACATCTATCACTCGAAAACTACATCGCGTATGTAAATATGGATGTGAACACGCCTCCAACTTTCCAACAAGGAATCGATATCCCTCGTGGTACAGGAGTACCGATGGCGATGGGTGTTGTTGATCATGCTCGTGCGATCCAACCAATTGATCAGCTTACAGATCCTGTAACAACTCCATTGACAACTCGCGAGCAAAACCAGTTAGTACTCAGCCGACCCACCTTTGGCGCAGTGAATATCAATACTGCTCCTGTGGAAGTGTTGCGATTGCTCCCTGGTTTGACTCCAAGTCGTGTAACCTATTCCCCGAATCCGCTTGCTGCAAACGAAGTTGATGAGTGGTGGGGGAAGACCTATCTCGGTACAAACTTGCCGACACTCATGGATAATGATGTTTCTGACAATCCAGATGTCGCATCTGCGATCGTTGCGTATCGAGATCGTCTCTACGGCGCACCAACAACATCTGCGATGATTGAGACAGCGACTTCTGGATCAACTTTTTATGAAGCCGCGCCGTTGAATTTGGAACCGACTGATCCAAGCTTTGTTGCGAACAACATGCTTGAAGAGACGGATCTCTTATCACCATTACCTACGACTCTCTCAGATCCTCATACCCGTGAAGGGATGACTGGGATTCCTGGTCTTCGTCAGACCCCAGGTTTCGGTTCTCTCGGCGAGCTCTTTGCTGTGCGAGTTGATCCTGAGTTTGATACAACGAGCTTAGCTCGGTGGAATGGACTCAAGCATCTCTCAATCCAGCAATATGGGTTTGACGAAGTTGAATCTGGTATTGATACTGAAGTGACAATCATGTCACAACTCTTCAACGGCGGGAACACCGGCGAGACGATCGACGATTACGCCGAGAAGATCTCGATGGCGAACTCAGTGCTCAATACCATCAGTGTTCGATCAGATTACTACGCAGTCTGGTTCGTTCTCCATGGATACAAGGAATCGGATGTGACGAATCTGAATCCTGAAGATCCGTTGGTGCCTTCGATCCAAAAACGGTACATGATGGTGATAGATCGGACCAATGTGATCGAACCGGGGGATAAGCCCAAGATTTTGATCTTCAAGGAACTGCCAATTTGATCAGTTTGAGAGGGTCAAAGATCAGAATTTGATGACTTGGGAGATGAGTTTTGCCGATGAGTGGTCTACAGTAGTGACCGCAACAGGGTGTAGCTCAGCTTGGTAGAGCGTCTGGTTTGGGACCAGAAGGTCGCAGGTTCAAGTCCTGTCTCCCTGATTGATCCGTTCGGATCGAAAGATTGAAAAGGCTCATGCAACGCGTGGGCCTTTTTTATTTGCTCATGAAAAATGTTGAGAAGTTGATCACACAATACAACTTGATTGTCAGTGAATTTCATGGCGTCGGGTTTACATACATCGACATGGATGGAGTAAGGTGAGTTCATGGCATTGTCAGGACAATCCAAAGAGCGATCGCGTGATAATTCAGGTTCTGAACCTGAATCGATTAGCGCGATCCGAGCGCCGAGCAGGCAACGAGATAACCCACTTACCCGCTCAGTTGCAGGTATGCTCGGGATGGGTGTTTTAATCGTGATGTTCATTGCATGCTTGGGTTCATTGCCTTGGACTCTTTCATCTGCATCTGATAAGAATAATCAAACGATCGGGGTTCCTCGTTACGATGCAGGATCTCCTAAATCGGGTCGGCTCCCGCCGTTCTGGTGGAGTTACGACGAACAAGATATCAAGAGATCCACAGGTGCAATTGAACCTACAGAGCTTGAAACGATTGCACTTGAGCAAGGGGTGTCTGTTGACGATCTCCTGAGTACGACTTCAGGTCCATTGCTCGACGAAGTACAACCTCGTTGGCCAACATTTTGGTTTGGATCAGACATGCTCGGACGATCGTTGGGCACACGATTACTTGCAGGAGGCGGGATCTCATTAACGATCGGACTCGCAGCCGCGTTGATCAGTGTTGGTATTGGAACAATCTACGGCGCCCTTGCAGCGTATATCGGCGGCAAAGTCGATTCATTCATGATGCGAGTTGTCGATGTCCTCTATGGACTTCCGTATATCCTGCTCGTTGTTTTGCTCGCGGTTGCAAGCAATGCAATGGTTGATGAGTGGGTTACACACAATAAAGCAAAAGAACGATGGATTCAGAAACAGGTTGTTGAATCACATTCTCAATCTATGGATGGTGAGTTTACTCGTAGTGATGCTCGGGAGTTACTCGCGGCGGATATTGAGTTGCATGGCCAGTGGATGGATCAAGCAGTCCTGAAATACCCTCGTCGTGAGCTCTCTGCAGGCACTCGGACATCTCTCGATGTACTGACATTGCTGATCGCTATCGGCGGAGTGAGTTGGTTAACTATGGCAAGAGTTATCCGAGGGCAGGTGCTGAGTTTGAAGAATCAGCAGTTTGTCGAGGCGGCCCGTGCGATTGGGAGTTCTCCGACTCGTATCTTTGTTCGGCATTTGCTCCCAAACTTGATCGGGCCAATTGTGGTTTATGCAACCCTCGCTGTCCCTCAAGCGATTCTCCAAGAGAGTTTTCTGAGCTTTCTTGGAATTGGTGTCAAACCGCCTTTACCAAGCTGGGGAAATCTCGCCGCAGAGGGGTTAGGTGAACTCAATACTTATCGCAGCCATTGGTGGTTGTTGTTTTTTCCGTGTTTATTGCTTGGAATCACACTCCTTGCAATGAATTTTGTTGGCGAAGGTCTCCGAGAAGCGTTCGATCCGAAGCGACAACGCTGATTATGGATGATATTGTATAGCTCGAACCTAAAATGGATGTGTCATCCATGATCCAGATAGAGGCAGGTGCAGATGCAGAATAAGTTTGGTCTCAAAGATTTCGTCCTGATGGTGCTCGTTGCAGTAGTTGGTGTGATTGCTTTTATGAGCATGAAACAGAACGATCGGCTGTGGGCAAAGACACAAGATCTGATCTCGACGGTCGGGACTGTAGAGCAGCAAGCAGCCAAGCTTGAACGCAACTTGCAGAACACTCAAGCTTCGACTGATGAGATGCTTTCCAAAGCAGACGAAATCGGAGCAAAGGTGCAGAATCTCGACGACCTTCTCTCGAGTGGTGCCTTCACGGTCAACACATCGAACAATGCGAATTCCAACCGAAATACGGGTTCACAATCGACTCAATCGGAAAACACCGGACGCGGATCTTGGGCACGCCCAGGCAATGTCCCCATTGAGTGGCAACCAAAGCTCGACTTTGCAAACTCCCCATATGAAATGGAAGGGTACAAGCTCGGAGGCGAGTTTACTGAGATCTTCGAAGCTCAACCAAGCAAGCTCACTCCAGTTCTCGCAGAAGATGTGTACGGCCGACGAGTAGATGATCAGATTTGTGAAACACTTGCAGCGTTCGATCCTGTCACGCTTGAAGTGTCCGGCGTGCTCGCAGAAGCATGGCAATATGATCCAAACGGATACTGGCTTCGCGTGAAACTTCGCGACAATATCAACTTCTCAGACGGCGTTGAAGTAACCGCAGAGGATGTGCGTTGGAGTTTCCATGATTACATCAATAACCCGGAACTTGAAACTGAATCGTTACGCTCGATCATGACTTCGATTGAAGAAGTTAATGTCATCTCCGAGAAGGTTGTGGAGTTCATCTTTAATGAAGCAGATGCATACAACCTGCAATCAGCGATGATGTTCTATATCCTTCCTAAACATTTCTATTCAGAACTCACACCTGCACAGATCAACCAAAGCACCGCATTGGCAATGGGTTCAGGACCGTTCAAGATTGCAAATCTTGATGTCGATAATCAATGGGCACCCGGCGAAGATGTCGTTCTAGTTCGCAACGAGCAATACTGGGGTCCGAAACCTGCACTTGCATCACTGAGATTCAAAGCGATTACTGAAGACATTGCTCGTCTTGCTGAGTTTAGGAACTCAACAGCAAGCATGATCCGTCCGAGTTCGCCTCAGTTTTCGAAGGTTTCTCGCGAGCAAGGTTGGGATAACTTTGCATACTCAAACAACTGGATCAATATCCGATCGGGATATTCATTCATTGCATGGCAATGTGGTCCACGCAACGGGAAACTCACTCCATTCCACGATAAACGAGTCCGTCAAGCGATGACTTTAATTATCGATCGTCAGTTGATTATTGATGACATCTACGAAGGAATTGGAAATGTTGCTGTTGGCCCGAACAATCCGCCATCACCTGCTGCGAATCCAGAGATTGATCCATGGCCTTACGATCCTGAGCGAGCAGTCAAACTGCTTGAAGAAGCAGGCTGGGTAGATCGTGACGATGACGGAATTTTGGAAAATGAACGAGGAGACGAGTTTAGTTTCGAATTCACAAGAGCAACCGGCGGTCAAACAATTGAACGCCTTCAGAAGTATCTTGTCGATCAGTGTGCGTCGGTTGGAATCAGATGTAACCCAAGAATCGTTGATTGGTCCTTGTACGATCAGATTATGAAGAACCGCGATTTCGACGCAATCACTTTAGGATGGTCAGCAACTGCGCCTGAATCAGATCCAAAGCAGATCTGGCACTCAGAATCAATCCAAAACCAAGGGCATAACTTCATCCAGTGGGACGCGGGTCAGGATGTCTACATTGACAAGATCAAAGCAACTCTCGATTATGAAGAGCGAATGAATGTGTTCCATCAGTTCCACGCGTTGGTTAATGAAGAACAGCCTTACACTTTTATTCGTGTCTCACCTTGGTTAAGATTCATCAACAAAGACTTCCAGAATGTTGAAACATATCCAAAGGGTTTAGAGCAGCGTGAGTTCTTTTACGCGCCTTAATCCGGCTCACATACTTCAAGGAGCATTTGGAAAATGGGTGTATACATTCTCAGACGATTGTTGTTAATGATTCCGACTCTGCTCGGGATTACCTTCTTGGTGTTCATGCTGATTGCATTGAGCCCTGGTGGGATTGGCGCTTCGCTCAATGTTGGTAGCGGGCAGATGGAGCAAACGAGCCGAGCGATTAAAGAGGCGTACCTTGAAGATCGATATGGACTTGATGCTCCTGCATCTGTCCAGTATGTTCGTTGGCTTGGAAGAATCTCTCCGATTAAGTTGGGTAAGCGCGATTTGCTTGATCCGACAGGGGAATACATTCGATCCCCGAAGGAAGTGAAAGAACCACCGCTATGGGAGTGGTATGTCACTGATCTTCCTATACCGGAACCAACAGATCCGATTGAATGGGATTATGATGCAACTGAGGATTCGAAGTCTCGAGTCTATCGGCGCCAATCGAATGTTTATTCTCAATCGCGAGCAAAGCTGATCACAGGCCGAGCCCAACTCGATACCGAGCTCGGCAAAGCAATCGGTGAACTCGAAATTAAAAATGCATTCAACAGCAAAGGGAAAGTGAAGCACGATGTCGTCGATTCGAATCGTGAACAGATCGAGAGCTCCCCTCGCATTGCTGAGATCAATCGTTTGGGAAATGATCTCATCGGATACTATCAGGAAGCTATCAATGAACGCGAAAATCTAATCGCTGTGTTTGATGCAGTTCCTTATCCGCAAGCTGGTGTTCCTGTTGTTCCTGGATTGTACTTGTCAAAGCCTGACTTGGGTCGATCATTCTCAAAGTCACGCCCTGTGTCTGAGTTGATTGCTGAAGCGTTACCGATCACGATTCTTTTGAATCTGATTGCGATCCCGATCATTTACTTTATTGCGATCCCATCAGGGATGCTCGCGGCGGTACGGTCTGGTGGAATCTTTGATCGGATCAGTGGTTCGATGTACATTGCACTTTGGTCATTCCCAATCCCACTCGCGGGTGTGTTGATGATTGGATATCTTGCAAGTACAAACTACTTCGACTTTGGTGTATTCCCTGCAAGTGGTTTGCATAGCGCGGCGTCTGAGGATTACACTTATCTTCCGTCTCAATCAGCAACAGGATGGCAACCAGGGTATTTGCTCGACATGTTGTTTCATATTGTGTTGCCTGTGAGTTGTTTGGTGTACGGCGGATTCGCGGTTCTCTCTAAGCAAACCAGAGCAGCAATGCTCGACAACTTCAACATGGACTATGTACGAACCGCGAAAGCAAAGGGTGTCGCGTACAAAGATATCGTGTTTAGACATGTGTTCCGAAATAGTTTGCTCCCACTGATTACGATGTTTGTTTCGATCTTCCCTGCGATGCTTGCGGGTTCAGTAGTGATCGAGAAAATTTTCACAATCCCTGGGATGGGACAGTTAACTCTCAACTCGATCTACTTGAAGGATCGTGAGTTGTTGCTTGCGAACACAATGATGATTGCGGCTGTCAACCTGCTCGCTTTGTTGCTGGCTGACATTCTTTACTCTATGGCTGATCCAAGGATTTCTTACAAATGAGTGCTGCATCAAAAGAACTCGAGTCAGTCACGGGGGTTCAACTCGCCCAAGGGATTGGACATCGTCCTTCCCAAGGTTTTTGGACTGAAGCTTTCGGACAAGTTATTCGTAGACCCGCGGCGGTATTCGGATTTGTATGGATCGCGATTGTTGCATTCTTTGCGATCTTCGCACCTGTCCTTGCGTCAGGTCATCCAATCATGAGCTGGACACTCAATGAATCAGGCACAAAGGAAGTGCTCACATCTCCATTGATCCGGATGCTCACACTTGCTGATGTTGTGTTAATCATCTGGGGAGTGTGGACTCCATTGTTCATCTTCTTTCCAACGAAGAAAGTAAGTATTGGAGAGAAGCTTCGTTTGATTGTCGCATGCGGGATACAACTCGCGATCGCAGTGGTGCTTGTAGGTGCAGTATCTGGGATCTTCGGAGCTCGAGATGCATCAGATTGGATGAGAAACCTTGAGCAGAAACAATACTTCCCATACATCGCGTCGGCGATAATTGCTCTCATTTCTTCGATTCCATTCTTGTTGATTTCGATAGGGGTTTATAAGAGCGGGATCCGAGTTGTATTTGTTTGTGCAATCATCTTGCTTTCCATTGTACTTGGAGCATGGAAATGGGCTCCTAACACGAGTACTTTCTTCTATAGAGCTGATCAAACAAATCGTGAGATCGATGCGATCTACACACTTGTGCCTTTCTCTCCTAATCAATCAGAGACTGCGATGTACAATCGGGCGCCGGGTTCTACCCCGCTTAACTCGATGTGGGATCGACTCGCAGAGAAAGCAAGAGTTCGTGTTGATCAAAAAGCTTCATTGACTGACGATGATCTTGCATCTCTCCCAATCGGTGAGCAATCTTTCCGAGACATGAGGTCCGTTTCGAGTTCAATTGATAGTTTGGTTTCTTTCCCGATTGCGGATTTAATTGCAGATTTTGAATCTCAGACTGTTTCAGGTGAGCTTGAGAACATGCTTGATCTTAAGAACGCGATGGTGAACTCGAGTGCGCCCAATCATGTTCTAGGTACAGATACACTTGGACAAGATGTGCTCTCGCAGATGTTCCATGCATGTCGACTCTCGATTTCGATTGGGTTTGTCTCGACTGGTATCGCGGTTGTGATTGGAGTCACCATTGGTTCACTCATGGGGTACTTTGGTGGCTGGGTAGATCTCGTGTTGTATCGAGTTGTTGAAATCTTTATGGCGATCCCAGTGTTGTTCCTCTTGATCGTTGCGGCGGGTGTACTCCCTCGCAATATCTACTTCATGATGGCGATCATCGGTTGCTTTACATGGACAGGCGCTGCTCGATTTGTTCGTGCAGAGTTTATGAAGCTCCGAGAAACGGACTATGTACAAGCTGCGAAGGCGATGGGTTTACCACTTTGGTCGATCCTCTTTAAGCACATGCTTCCAAACGGGGTGACTCCTGTACTCGTAGATTCATCATTCGCGATTGCAGCTGCGATTCTCATCGAAGCAATCCTTTCGTATCTCGGGCTCGGGCCAACTGGGCAAGCAAGCTGGGGTAAACTGCTTTCAAACGCATCAGGTGAGACATCAGACTTCATTTGGTGGCTTGCAATCTTCCCCGGTGCTGCGATTTTCCTTACGACGATGGCATACAACTTGATCGGTGAAGCGCTCCGAGACGCGATCGATCCTAAACTTAAGAAAGCACGCGTCTAAAGCTCAGGCGCTTAGGAGTATTCATGGCAGAGGCAACGATTGAGCAAACGCAGAGTTCACCGCGAGCAGGTATTGCTGAGCAGCCGCTCATGCAAGTCAAGAACCTTGCGGTCTCATTTGACAATGGATCAGGTCCAAGAATCCAAGCAGTCGATGGCGTTCGGATGACAGTCTACCCTCGACAAACCCTCGCAGTTGTGGGTGAATCAGGATGTGGTAAATCCGTGACATCGATGAGCTCGATGCAGCTTGTGCCGCGTCCTCCTGGACGCTTTGATCGAGGAGAGATTCTCTATCGCAAAGAAAATGACGAGGTAGTCAATCTTCTTGAACTGAGTGAATCAGAGATGAGGAAGATCCGCGGCAACGAAATTGCGATGATTTTCCAAGAGCCGATGACTTCGTTGAATCCAGTGTACACTGTTGGCGATCAGATTATTGAAGCAATCACGCTCCATCAGAATGTGAACTCAAAGGAAGCGATGAAAATCGCGATCGATGCAATGGACGCAGTGGGGATCCCAGATCCACAAGGTCGAATCAAAGCGTATCCACATCAATTCTCAGGCGGTATGCGCCAACGGGTGATGATCGCAATGGCACTCGCGTGTCAACCACGTTTGTTGCTTGCGGATGAACCAACAACTGCACTGGATGTCACAATTCAAGCGCAGATTCTTGAACTACTCAAGACTCTTAAAGAGAAGCGCAACATGGCTGTGATGCTCATCACCCATGACCTTGGGGTTGTTGCTGAAAACGCGGATATTGTTTGTGTGATGTATGCAGGACGGGTTGTAGAGTTTGCAAATGTGTATGATCTCTACGCGAATCCGATGCATCCTTACACTCGCGGATTGCTTGCGAGTATCCCTACGGTTCACTCAAAGCTTCATAGATTGACAACGATCACTGAAGTGGTTGATGATCCTGAGCAGTTCAAGAAACTGCCGGGTGCGGATCAGGGAATTACTCCTTGGTGGCCTTGGAATGATGCTCCCGCCGACTTGTGTGCTCGCGACGAACCTGCGGGTGATTATGTTCTTCGCAAAGTCGCAAAGGATCACTGGGTTGGTGTCTGGCGAACCGAAGCAGTCAAGAACGACGATACGAGTCCGCCGGATCTTTCGTTCAGAATCTCTGATCTTCCAAAGGATTGATCGGACGATCGGTAGGAGTACAGTCTCCATGAGAGTCCTGATACTTGTTGATGCCCAGTTTGCTCGCCATGAGCGTGCTCTTATAGAGCGTGTAGTGGTCGGTCTCGCAGACGAGGGAGTGTACACTCAAGTTGTCCTTCCTAAGGATCGTCAACTCGAAGAAGCGGGTTTCGATCTATTGGTTGAACCAGTCTGGTACGCAGATCGTGGATTAGCACTTACCCAACGAATCCGCGCTAATCAGGTCGCCAAACAGATTCTCGGGGATAACGAATCCGGATCAGGGCAGATCGATATTGTTCATGTGTTCGGAGGCGGCGCCTGGTCGATGGGTAAAGAGCTCGGCAGGATTCTTGGTGCAGGCGTAGTTTTCGAAGTGTGGAGAGCAGGTCTCGCAGATTCAGTGAGAGGGCTCCATCTCGATTCAAATGATCGTGCTCTCTTTTCGATGCCCGAACGAGCCTTTGAAACTGGACTTGAACAAGCGGGATATTCAGATCGCGGACATCTTGCTCAATGGGGCGCGAGTGTTCCTACATCTCCAAGTCAGATTCTTCGATCCGACAAAATCCCATCGATTGTATTGATGAGTTCAGGCCGACAGAAAGACGCGAGCATTGCAGCGTTCGACGGGATTGCAGATTATCTTGACATCAATCCCGGTGTGATGGTTTTTGCGAATCTTGAAATCGTTGAACGCGCGGGATTGTTCCAACGAGTTGTTGCTCGTAAACACGAAGATCGGTTTACAACGATCGATCGTTCTGAGGATCGTCGAGATCTGCTTTTGCGATGTGATCTATTGGTCTATCCGGATACACTTCATGAAGAGCGAACACTACTTCTTGATGCGATGGGGACGGGAATGCTCGTGCTCGCGGGGAATGATGATTCCATCGCGCCGATCAAGGAATCACCTGGTGTAAAAGTTGTTGATCGACCAATCCGTAGTTGTTGGACTTCACTCTTGGAATCGAGTCTCTCAGATCTTGATGAAGCTCGAAAACTTGGGATGTTGTCTCGTGAATATGTAACAAACAATCGGCGATCCCCAATGCATATTGCTTCTGTTCTTGATGCATATCAGAGATTGACAGGCGAACCGATGTCTGCAACTGCAGACTAAGGTCCGAGATTATCCATATCCAAATCTGATACAGGCATGCTTTAGGAGAAATCCGAATTATTCCTTTCGAATATGTGCACACTCCAGTCATCGAGCTTGTGTTCTAGCGGTTTTCGTGCACACTTTGAACAGGCCAGCCCCTGTTTTTGTGATGGGAAATGAGTAGCTGGTAACACATCTAAAGAATGGAGAACCGATATGATACTCACAACAGTAATCGGTGCAATGACACTCGCCGCGTTGGGACCAAACACTGCGAATCACTACTATGCAAAGGATCAAGTTCGCGCTCCTGAGATCATTGAGATCCGAGCAGGCATGATCAACGACGCACAAACCCGTCGTGGGCAGATCCGTTTTTCAAATGAAACCAGAGGGAAAGTCGTCGCTGTCACAGGTGAAGACGGATCACTCAACTGGAATGCAAAGTCAGATCGTGAAAAATTAGGTGGCGAAGACGCTCCTGCTCTGATTTATGTACAAATATTTGATGGGATCTTTGCAATAGATCCATTCATGCCAATCCCAGCAGCAAACGATTCAACCGCTCAGATGTTGTTTCGTGGGACAACTCTTGAAACAGATCGGACTCAACACGGCCGTCAACAGATTGATCGCACGAAAGAGTTGTTCTCCAAGCTAGAGCAAGCTCGTCATGATTGGCTTCGCGACAACGGGTTCTATGGCGTAAGGGTCTTCACAAATCCAAAGGCGGATACAACGAGTGAAAATCAAGCGCAGGGTAAAAGCTTGCCTGAGCCTTCAGCAGTTTTCGAGCGTCCAGTCGATATCCCACGCGGGAAGTCTCGTGAACAAGTCAAGCGCAATGAGCAAACGAAGATGCAGGGTGTTGCGATGATGCTCAATGATTCCGAATCTGTAGTTCGGATTTCACTTCCGCACAATGTGAATGCTCAGATTGCTGCTCGTGTTGAGAAACGCAATGAGGCGAATGCAGAGAAAAAATCAGATCAGGTCGCTTCAAACAAGTAAGACTTGAAATGATTTGCTGATTCATGCTCAGATGCTGAGGACGAATGGTAATGGACCCCGTATCGTTTCGATATGACAGGACGGTTGCCATTTAATCCCGATCGCATGAAGAGCAAACAGACTGGTAAGAGAGCCGGCAACGGGGGCGTTAAGCCCCCTGCGTCGGTTTTGGATTCCAAAGAGGAACATGCTCCACTTTCGGTTTCTCAGCTCGCAACTCGGATTGATCATTCCATCAAGTCAGGTATCAGCGGTACAATTGCAGTAGTAGGTGAGATTAGTTCGTTATCGCATCGAACTCATTACTATTTTTCACTCAAAGATGATCGATCAGTCATTGGCGCAGTTGTGTTCGCTTCTGCTGCGAGCCGCATGGGATATGTTCCCAAACATGGTGACTCCGTCGTTGCTCGAGGTCGTGTTGAGTTTTACGCACCAAGTGGTCGAGTGAGTTTGATTGTGACTTCTCTCACACCATTGGGGGCGGGTGCGCTTGAGCTGCAGCTCAAAAAACGGATGGAAGATCTGAGATCGAAGGGGTGGTTTGATCCTGCAAACAAACAATCTCTCCCGATATTCCCACGCAAAGTTGCAGTTGTCACAAGTAAAGACGGCGCTGCAGTTGCAGATGTGATTGATACATTCTCAAGGAGATGTCCAGGTGTTGAACTCTACATTGTTGATGTTCGTGTGCAGGGAGATCAAGCACGCGGACAAGTTGCGAATGCCATTGACTCATTGAATGTACACGCAGAGCGAATAGGGATCGATGCAATCTTGCTCACCCGGGGGGGGGGATCACTCGAAGATTTATGGGCATTCAACGAACTTGAAGTTGCTCAAGCAATTTATCAATCGAGATTGCCAGTTGTCGCCGCAATCGGGCACGAGACGGATACAACAGTTGCAGAACTTGTTGCAGATGAAAGATGTGCGACTCCGACACAAGCAGCGATGCGATTATCTCCAGATCGAGAAGCTATGCGCGAGCAACTCGATTCGGTTCAGAGTCGACTTGATCGGAATCTCAGATCAGAGCTTCGATTCGAGCAACAAAGGCTCAATACGCTTGCGGGATCCCGATCAATATCTGATCCGAGTCAGATGATTGGTATACATCGGGATCGGTTGAGCCGCGAGTTTGATCGTTTGCATACTCGAGCTCATTCGATGATCGCAAAGAGTAGGTCCAGTTTAGATCGAACCGCGATACGATTAGCAAAGCATCAACCAGCCGCTGCTCAGGCTCGTCGGGAAGAGCAACTCAAACTCGTGAGTTATCGATTGTCAAAAGCAATCTCACGAGCTTTGCGAGATCGCAAAGAAGACTTGTTCTCGATTACAAGAGAGTTGCATGCGATTGGTCCGGCTCAAGTCATCGCTCGCGGGTATTCGGTAAGTGCTCGTTTGGATGGTTCACTAATACGATCTGTAGAAGATGTTGTTGAAGGCGATCAGATCGTGACCACACTCGCTGACGGCAAAATCCACTCGAATGTGATTCTTGGAGAATCGTCAGACTCAAGATCAAAGAGAAGTGTCTCAAAGAGCGATCGACAGAGTGATCTCGCTCAGCCGACTATTGCTCCAAAGCGATCTAGTAGGAAGAGTCGGACAAAATCTGATGAAACTAATCCTGATCAGATGGGGCTCTTCGGATAGATCGATTGAATGTTGATGAATATGCTCATGTATGGCTAAGAAATCTTCAAAACAGGCGAATCCAGTCGAGGAACTCCGCTATGAGGAGTTAATTGAGCAACTCGAAGCAATTGTCGATCGGATCGAATCAGGTGAAGCAGGGCTCGAAGAATCGATCAAGGGGTATGAAAAAGGAGTCGGGCTCGTAAAACGAGCAAGGCAAATTCTGGATCAGGCCGAGCAACGAGTCGTCGATTTGAGTCTCGATGATTTAGATACTGACGCCGATGCAGAAAGCTGATTTGAATATCGAGTGAATCCGACGGTTGGGCCGATGAAATCATGATGCCTGATTGGTTGATTTACATGTTGCCTGCGTTGACGATTTTACTGTTTGTAACTGCAGTCGGGGCTTGTATTGGTTCATTGATCAATGTGCTTGTGTATCGCATCCCGCTTGGGCTTGATGTAGTGACTCCATCATCCAAATGCCCAAGTTGTAATCACAAACTGAGTTGGCGCGAAAACATTCCAATCTTTGGTTGGATTTTGCTACGAGGTAAATGCCGATTCTGCAAATGTAAAATATCCCCTGAATACCCGATTGTGGAAGCGGTTGTTGCTGTTTTGTTTGGAAGCCTCTACGCGTTGTGGTATGTTGTGCCGAACGATGCGATTTTGGGGTTAGGACGGATTGCTCCCGAGTGGGCAGCCAATGGACCAGGATGGACTTGGCCTGCATTTGTTGTATTGCTTGTACTCGTTGGATGTATGGTTGCAATGACCATTATCGACGCGAAGACGACAACAATACCGCTCGTCCTCACATGGGTCCCTGCGTTAGCCGCTCTAGTTCTGCACACTGGTCATGCAGTTTGGTTTCAGACGAGATTCGGGAATCCGATCATGATGCCTGCTGGAATTGAAGGGGTTTGGGCTGTACCTAATGCTCATCAGAAATGGATTACTGCACCTGGTGAGGTATGGACGTTCGCAACCGGTGGACTCGTAGGATGGAGATTCATCGGGATTGGTATAGGTGGAGCAACTGGTCTTGTGCTTTCAAATTTGTTTCTCAAGTTTGGATGGTTACATCGCAGCTTCGAAGATTTCGACGAGTGGTATGAATCGCATCACAAGAGTGTTCAAGAACCAGTCGAAGACTCAACCGATGCTGATGAACTTCCTGAGTATAAAACAGACAATGCAACTGAGATTGAGTCGATAGAAAAAGCAGAAACTGAACTTCCTCCCGAATCGACTATCGATTCGGCGAAAGATGATGAAGATTCAGAACAACCTGAAGAGTCAATCAATGATTGGTTGATGTATCCGCATGCTCGCCGGGAGATGATCCGCGAGTTAGCATTCTTGTGCTTGCCGGTTCTGTGTGGCCTGGGTGGTGGTTGGCTCGCGATGTGGTTTGTAGAGTTTAAATATGGTCAAGGCACAATAGATCCATTGACGGGGAATCTGATCCCTCCTGTGAATGCTCCAATCTGGTTAGTCGTACTTGGTGCAGTGCTTATGGGGTACTTGATCGCCGGCGGCGTGGTCTGGGCAGTTCGCATCGGCGGAACTCTCGCATTTGGAAAAGAAGCAATGGGACTAGGCGATGTTCACATGATGGCCGCCGTGGGTGCATGTTTGGGTTGGATCGATCCAACGATTGCATTCTTCCTTGCAGCCTTTGTTGGAGTAGCCTATGCGATTGCAGCACAAATAATGAGTGGAAAACTTAATCGGGCAATGCCCTATGGGCCATTCCTTGCAGTTGCAACAATGATGGTTGTGCTTGGTAAGCCATTGATTGAGCTTGGTTTGGGGCGAATTTTTGGAATGAGCGGGCCATTAAACTTGCCTTAATGAATGAGAATGAAAAACGGATTCAATGGGCAGCGTGCCCACCCGGTGGTGGAACCGGATACACTGTAAGAGCGTCCAAAAGGACAACAACAACGCATACACGGGAGGTGCATGGATGAACAAGCCAAAAATAATTATGATCGCACTCGGATCATTAAGCATGGTCGTATTCGGAGGCTGTAAATCGGTTTCACAGAGAGATTACGACGCTGCAATTGACGAGAATACACAACTCCGTGAACGAATCGCAGGGTTGCAAGAAAATGCTCGTCAAGCAAGCGATGGCAACAGCGAGTTTCAATCACAGAACTCGCAACTCCGTTCTGAGAATCAGCGTTTACAATCAGATTTGAGTGAGGCTCAAGCGGCGCTGAACGCTCGTCCAATGACTGGGTTTGAGCAGATCGACGGCGTGGATATCGGAGTCCGTAGCGGCGGCGCAATCGTCGTCAGAGTCCCAGGAGATGTTCTATTCAACTCTGGATCGAGCCAACTCCGTAATGACGCGAAAGCAACTCTTGATCAAATATCTGGTGTCCTCAAATCAGATTACAGCGCCAATGAAATCCGAGTTGAAGGTTATACCGATTCAGATAAACTCGTAAAGACCAAGAAGAAATGGGGAACAAACGAGAACTTAAGCTCTGCTCGAGCACAAGCAGTTGAGACCTATCTCGTTGGTAAGGGAATCGATAACGATCGGATTTACTCTGCAGCATTTGGCCCATCAAAAGCAAAGGGTACAAAGAAGGAATCTCGTAGAGTTGAAATCGTAATCTTGAGCAAATAACGGGTAGATAACCCAGATTTGGACTCGATCACAACATTGAATGTCAGATTTGTCAATCGTCGAGTGCGTTAGATTTGCATTTGGAAGCGAGCAGGGTACAATCCTCCCGCTTTGGGCTATTGGCGCAGTTGGCTAGCGCACCAGTATGACACACTGGGGGTCACAGGTTCGAGTCCTGTATAGCCCATTATTGCGAAATCATGCTTTACAGCTTGCGAAGCAGACATTTTCGACCGATTCTCTTCATGAATCAATTCGGTCGAGATTGACAACAAAATACGCCACCTTAGCTCAGTTGATAGAGCAGCTGATTTGTAATCTGCAGGTCCTCGGTTTGAGTCCGAGAGGTGGCTTTCTTAATGCGGTCCTGATCGCGTTGACAATGGGGCGTGTATCCAAGCGGCCAAAGGGCGGGGATTGTAAATCCTCTTGCGTTAGCATTCGGTGGTTCGAATCCACCCGCGCCCATTATCATTAAAACCCTCTTTATCATCAGATAAGAGGGTTTTTTGATTAGTGGGTGTATGACTCCATCTACAAATGTTGAACTTCGTTCTTTGACCAAAGATTCGTATTTTCTCTATAAGCGTTGCGTGAATGAAATTCCCTATTTCATTGCACATATGGGTCCGAGAACTCGGATGAAGGCGGCGTGGATGGTTTGGATTGAAGTGGGGATGGAATTGACCGATATTTGATGGGTATTAGTGGCATCTCGCCATAGGAACCCATTATGAGCTTATCGCCAACATCAAATCGATTTGATATTCGGAAACACTTTGCACGTGGAGAGTCGCTTGTAGCCGCTACGGGTATGGCGTTCATTGCAATTCTAGCTTTGGCTATTGGTGCAGTTGTATGGATTTCTGCGAAAACTGTTGATGTGTCGGCCACTATTCAAGCAAACAATCAAAGTACCCAAACAAGTGAACTTATCGCCTCTCAAGCAGAGCTCAGACTAAGTGATAATGATCTTGCAGGATTGCGTCGATTAATGCTCGATGCAGTCGCTTCAGGACTTGTAGAGAGTTGTGAAGTTCAAATTCCTGATTTTGGAGTGCTTGCATCTTCAAATCCTTCTCAGAGTTCTCTAAATGAGCTTCCAGAGACTTGGATTGTTGCCCCTGAATTACCTGCGGTACTTGAGTATTCAGAAGCGACAGGGAAAACAACAGTTCGTGATTCGCTTGTAGTTAACGGTCAATCAGGAATTGTCCTCGAAGTAGTGACAACCCGAGGAAAGGATGCAGTTGGATCTGATACGATCCGAGCTTCATCAGTCGGGATCACAAGCGTTGGTCTTGTATTGGTACTACTTGTGTATCGTCGATTTAGAAATCGACTCGGCGCTCTTTCGGCTATCGGTGATTCATTGCGATCGGCTGCTGAAGGAGAACGCAGAGTAGCTTGCTTAATCGTCGGCGAGCATCTCGGACCAGAAGGAAAGACCTGGAATACCTTGCTCGAAGAGCGAGAAAACTTCGAAAATGTCATGTATGAGCATGAGGTTGCTGATGCATCTACAACTGGACGGATTGAGTCCGTCGGACTTCCCGCAGCGTGTAACACACTCATGCAGGGTGTAGTCCTGATCGAGTCCGATCTCACTGTTGTATATGCAAATGGAGCCGCAAGTAATTTCTTGCGAATGGATCGCGAAGAAATGGTCGGTCAAAAGCTCGATCAAGTCTCTGAAGCGAATCTCATCATGGATCTCACATGCAGCGTACTCGATGTTCAGGGTCCGAAGCGTCAAGTCATTGAAGTCGGAGATGTCGAAAATATCGAAACTCATGGCGCAGTTCTTCGTTTCGTGATCACACGGATTGATGAAGCAGAAGTGCCTCAAGCATTGGTTTTCATTGAAGATGTCACACAACAGCGTCTCGCAGATCAGTCTCAGGGTGCATTTATCGCACAAGCAACGCATGAGCTTCGGACGCCTTTGACAACTATCCGTCTATATGCAGAAGAAGCAGTAGAAGCAGGCAGTGAAGACGAGCTCATTCGTGAGAAGGCGCTCAATGTCATCAATAGTGAAACCCGTCGTCTTGAACGGATCGTTGGGGACATGCTTTGTGTTTCAGAGATCGAAGCTGGGTCACTCTCGATCCATCCAGATCAGGTACGCACAGAACAGATGTTCCAATCCCTTGAGCATGATTATGCTGCACAGGCGAAGGACAAGTCAATCGAGATGAGCTTTGATCTTCCACCGAAGTTTCCCACAATCCAAGCAGATCGTGATCGACTTGGTCAAGCTTTGCACAATCTAGTAGGGAATGCAATCAAGTACACGCCTTCGGGTGGTAAGGTTGAAGTCAAAGTCAGTTTCTCTGACACAAACTCGATGAGAGTCGATGTCATTGATTCGGGAATTGGTATTGAGGAGTCCCAGCAAGAACGAATCTTTGATCGATTCTGTCGTGCGGATGATCGTCGTATTGCTCAAGTTACTGGATCAGGCCTTGGACTTGCGCTTGCAAGACAGATTGCTCGTCTTCATGGCGGCGATGTGACTGTGGAGTCAGCAATAGATAAAGGGAGTACGTTTACTTTAATACTCCCAGGTTCAAGCGAAGAGTTGGCGAAGGCTGCATAAGGAGAGGATTCATTATGCGCATTGAAACCAACCGTCATGGTGCTGTCACTGTTGTTGTTCCAATGGGACCTATTCAAACTGAAGAAGACGCGATTCAGTTGCGTACTGAATCTCTTGAAGTCCTTGGTAAAACACTTGGACGATTTGTGATCGATGTGAGCGAGATGACCTTCGTGAACTCATTCGGGCTCGAAGCACTTGTTGATGTCACTCTCGAACTCGGAGCAAGTGGACAATCACTCAAGCTCTGCGGAATCAGCGATACTCTAAGAGAAATCATAACGATTACTGATCAAACATCTAAGTTCCAACAGTTTGAGGATGTGCAAACCGCAGTGAGGAGTTTCCTATGACTCTCCCCGAAGACTCAGTTGATCAAAACTCTCAACCAACAATCAGAAGAGCACAGCGCCCAAGACTCGTAGGCGAAGTACTCATCTCAGATGGGCACATCAACGAAGAGCAGCTCTCAAAAGCACTTGTACAACAGAAAACCGCAGGACGAATGCTCGGAGAAGTCCTCGTTGATCAAGGGATGATCTCGGGTGCAACCCTTGTACAATCTCTAGCAAAATGTTTAGGTGTACGCGGCGTGCAACTCCGTCACGGGTTGATCGACCCAAGTTTGTTGAGTTTGATTGGGCAAGATGAAGCAGAGCGTCTCAAAGCGATTCCTTTGTTTCGAGTGCACAAAACACTTACCGTCGCGATGTGCGAACCTCAGAGTTTGCCGACGATTGATCGTTTGCGAGAACTTACTGGGTTTGATATACATCCTGTGCTTGCACTTGAAGATAATATTTTCGAGTTTATCAGGAAGTACGCCGACGGTGATGTTGATGTCGACGCGTTTCTGACGAGTCTTGCAGAATCAGATGTTGAAGTCGTTGAGCGTGAACAAATCGACGAAGGCCCAACGACAGATCTCGATCATATGGTCGAGGGTTCACCAATTGTTAATCTTGTCAATGTTGCACTCCTTACTGCAGTGAAGGACAAAGCATCTGATATTCATATTGAGCCGAAAAAAACCGGTACCAGAGTTCGGTATCGCATTGATGGTTCATTGCGAGATTTGATGAATCCGCCTCCAGGTATGCATGCGGCCATTGTGTCACGCGTGAAAATTATTGGCAAAATGGATATTGCTGAAAAGCGACTTCCTCAGGAAGGTCGTGTTCGAATAATGGCAGAAGGGCGTGAGATCGATCTCCGCGTTTCAAGTATCCCGACATTGCTCGGCGAAAAGCTCGTTATTCGAATTCTTGATAAACAAAACTTACATGTGCGGATGGAAGACCTTGGGTTCCGACCAGAAGCTCTAGAAGGATTCCAACGGGCGCTTCGACTCACACACGGGATGGTGCTTGTCACTGGACCAACCGGGTCAGGTAAGACGACAACGCTTTATTCGGCGCTCGATCTGTTGCGTAGTCCAGAACTGAATATTGTGACTGTTGAAGATCCAGTTGAATATCAACTTGATCTGATTAATCAGATCCAAGTTCATGATGCGATCGGGCTTGATTTTGCAAGGACACTTCGCTCAATTCTTCGACAAGATCCAGATGTCATCATGATTGGTGAAATTCGAGATCAGGAAACCGCAGGGGTAGCTGTACAAGCTGCGTTAACTGGACACGGCGTGTTAGCAACTTTGCACACCAACGATGCACCAGGTGCTGTCGCGAGACTGGTTGATATGAATATCGAACCTTACTTGTTGAGCTCTGCACTCAACGGGGTAGTCGCTCAGCGTCTCGCAAGAACAATTTGTCCATCATGTACCATGAAGTACTACCCGAGCGAGATGGTTCTCGAAGACGGTGGTATTCCAGAGATGACAGGACGAGCTTTCCGTAAGGGAGCTGGGTGTACCAGTTGTCATGATTCTGGATTCCAAGGACGAATGGGGATTTATGAGTTCATGGAAGTGACACCTGAGTTGCGAAGATTGATCTATCGGAATGCTCCTACTCATGAGCTTCGTGGATTGCTCCATACACAAGGGCAACTTTCATTACGAGAAGAAGGAATGCGTTTAGCCGTTGATCAACATACCAGTGTTGAAGAAGTGATTCGAGTAACTCAAGTCGATGACAACTCGGGTACAGAAGAGCAGTTGAGGTCCGCAGCATGAACTTCTCATATCAAGCTTACGACAAATCAGGCAAATCGATTAGCGGCATAGTGGACGCGTCGAGTAATGAAGACGCGACAGAGATCCTACGAAAGAAGGGATTGTTCGTTTCTTCAATCGTGGACTCGAAGGGTAATGGAAACTCAAAGAAGAATAAAAAGTTACGAAGCAGAGGCTCAAAGAGAGTCTCTCCTAAAGTAGTTTCTGAGTTTGCTCGTGAGTTAGCCGTTCTGGTTTCTACTGGTACTCCTTTAATCGACGCGATTTCATCAATCGAACGGCAATCATCTTCAGACGCATGGGGAAATGAACTCAAACGAGTCCGACAACGACTTGAAGAAGGAGATTCATTGACTTCAGCGCTTGAAGGAAACACACAAGCGTTTGACGCTGTGTTTCGTTCACTCGTCGCGGCGGGTGAATCATCCGGGCATCTCGATACCATGCTTTTGAGAGTCGCAGTACTGACACGAAAGCAAGCTCAGATCCGTTCAAATATTCTTGGCGCCATGATGTACCCGATTTTGCTCACTGGAGTTGCTGTGGTCGTGATTGGGATGCTCATTGGAGTTGTGTTACCTCGGTTTTCGAGTATGTTTGAAACACTCGACACACCACTTCCAGCTTCAACTGCGGTTCTGATGACGATCTCTAGTTTCGTTCGTTCATACTGGTGGGGAGTGATCCCCGCGGGTGGAGCATGTATTGCATATTTCGTCTGGTGGATCAATGGCGTTCAAGGTCAGTTTGTACTTGGAAATATTGCACTCAAAGTTCCAAAGCTTGGTGATATTGTGCGTTCGTTTATGACTGCTCGTATCACAAGACTCATGGGAGTACTACTCGAAGCGAAGGTGCCAATGCTTGACACAATTAACCTGACTCGAGAATCTCTAGGGCATCAAAGCTATCAGGATTTAATGACACGGGTTGAAGACGCAGTCACCCGAGGTGAACCGATTAGTTCAGTTTTTGGATCGAACGAGTTGGTGGTGCCATCTGCGTGTGAAGCGATCAGAAACGGTGAACAGTCGGGTCGACTTGCAGATGTTCTTGTACATGTTTCAGATTATCTGGATGAGGATAACGAAACCATAATCAAATCTCTCTCGTCACTCATAGAACCAGTCATCATGGTCGTGCTTGGGGTGTTGGTTGGATTTGTTGCGATCAGTATGTTCTTGCCGTTGTTTGATCTGACTGCAACTGCCGGGGGAGGCGCGTAATGATGAATGTACTCAAACAGAACAAGTTGTCCTCGATCGGTTTGGATATTGACGCTCACGAAATTCGAGCAGTTCAGTTAATGAAAACGGGGAACAGTGACACTGTGGTTGCGTGGGCAATCTTCCCTCGGATGAATCAAAGCTCGGATGCAGTATTGAGCTCAAAGGCTGATGTTGATGAGTTGCGATGGGTATCGTCAATTTTGGCTCGCCGTGGATTTGTGGGACAGAATGTTACAGTGTCGCCTCCAACTTCGGTTTGTAGTTCACATGTCGTTGAATTGCCGCCTGTTGAGAGTGGGGCACCGATAGAGCAACTCGCAAGAATAGAAGTTGCACGTGAACGGAAGTGTTCGCCTGACCAAATCGAACTGGGATTCTGGGAACTCCCTCCGAAGGGAAAAATTCAAGAGTCACTCGCAGTTGCATGTCCAAAATCAGAGATCGAATCTACATTGGACCTATATCAAGATGCAGGGTTGGTAGTTGCTGGTATGGATTTGATGGAGCTCGCAATATCACGCGGCGGCGAAGCACGAGTTCAAACTGGTGAACCCAGGGTAGAACAAGAGATTAATACTTCACTAAGAATTGGATGGACAAGCTCACTGGCAATACTCACCTTGGGGGACAAGGTGATCTATGTTCGTCGAATCGAACATGGCGCAGAGAATGTGTGGGATGTTGCGACCAAACGGTTCCAACTCTCTCAACAAGGGGCGGAGCTCATCCTCAACGGCGGTATTGATGAAGAAGATTCTGAGTCAAAGAGTATGGTCAATCATGCCGCATGGTCCGGTCTTGCAAAGACGATTACTGATGAACTTGATATCGCGATCGCATATATCTCGCATACATTCCGGATGGCTCCGTTTGGAACGATCGAACTCAGTGGGTACGGCGCAACAAATCCATGTATAAAACAAGCACTTGATCAAGTTCTTGGGATTCCGGTTTTAACTGCAGGTCCTGCAGCTCTTCTCGGAAAGATTCAACCCTCGGATCATGCATGGGGAATATCGAGTCGACTATCAACCGCCTACGGGCTTGCAGCGAGGTTCGATCAATGAATTCCTCAATACCATTTGTCAATCTCATCCCTGAGAAACGCGTTATCCATCGTTACAAGAAGATGTGGATAAAACGTTGGGTTATTGGTTCTGTACTTACCGGAGTGTTTGTTGGACTCCCAGGGTTATATATCGGGGGAAGTGCAGTATTCACAGATTCGGGAATCACAGATCAGATCGATGACGCGAAAGTTCAATATGCGAATCATCAACAAAAGATTCCGTTGTTAAACAATCAACTCAGTTTGTTACTCGCGGAAAAAGAGGTTCATGATCTGATCAAGAATCGCGTTGAATGGCGAAAAGTCTTTGCTGTCCTCGTTGATGCGTCACAAGAAGATGTTCGATTCCAAAGAGTGAGCGCCATCGGCGGTGGGGTCGAAGGGATTGACCCGATCGAGATAAATCTAGAGGGATTCGTTGAGTCACAAACAGATGCACGAACATTTGTTGTTCGTCTTGAAGAAGCTCATGTTTTTGATTCCGTGAGTTTAGTAGAGACAATGAGAGAAACATTTGGTGAGATCGAGCTGGTAAAATTCCGGGTTTTGATCACGATCACAGGAACTCTGCAAACGGAAGCAGGTGAAGCAAATGACCTCTAAGAGTTCACAGCCATCTATCCATAAGCATCTCTTGAAGATCCATGTTTTGGGTTCTGTTGCGTGTTTGCTTATCGCGTGCTCAGCAATTTACTTTGCTAGTAAGTCGATAGCGAATCAACGAGGGCATTATTTTAATGCTCAACATTTACTCGCAAATGCCAAGAGTGATCTTAATGAATCGCTCACTCAACGAATGTTACTCACTACTCGAGTTCAGCATCTTAAAAAAGAAGTTGAGAGTCAGTTGGACCTGGTTCCTGTTAGAATGCTGAATTCTCGGACCGCACAGATTGTTGAACTGGCAGAATCCGTTGGGGTTCGTATTGATTCGCTCCAGCCTCTAGAGAAGATCACAAACAATCAGGTGCCTGTGCAGCCGCTCGAAATTCGTGCAAAGTCAAGTGCAAGTGAGTTGTATAAGTTGCTCGGGGAAATGAATGAGTTAATGCCTGATATTCATATTCAATCGATCGATATTCTAAATGTATCGAAAGAGATATCGGATGTTCAGATCACAATCCTGTTGTACTGGTTTGTCAGTCCTGCGGACAAAACCTAAAAAATACTTCGGATTATATTTGCATAGACCCTGAACGAATTGGTTATTTCATTCATGGGATTAACAACAGAACGCAAAGTATTTCTCGGACTCGTAGGTGTAGCTGGATTAGCTCTGTTTATCGATCAAGGATTTCTTGGACCAAAAGAAGCCTCGGCGAGCTCAGAACTTCCTTCGACATCTTCATCTGCTATCGCGCCAATCGCAAGCGAACCAATATTACCAACTGGTAAACCGGCCGCTGAGATTCTGATCGATCGACTCCGTTCATTTGGAGTAAATGACAAAACTCAATCATTTGATGCTTCATTCTCAATCGCGAGTATGATCGAGCAACCAATTGTAATCAATGAGAGTAACACGATTGAAACAAACATGAATCCAACAAGTGGAATCGCTCAGGGGTCAACTTATGTTGCAACTCCTACTGATCTTCCATCGTTGTCATCAGTAATGCCCTCACCCAACGGCGGCGGAGCAGTTCTCGGGGGCAAACTAGTTCGTGTTGGGGAAACAGGCCCAAATGGGTATACATTAGTTCTAGTGCACGCTCGTGCGGTCCTTGTAGAGAAGGATGGGGTCCAGTTTGCCATCGAGATACCGATGTTTCAGGACGGAGAATAAGGTATACCGGTTATAACGGCTTGTGTCTCAGTATTGTGTGGACTTACATATCCGAAAATGAACTTGGATTTGTATATTGCCGATTAAGTATTGTGAACTCATCAAGAATATGAGTCACCATACTAAAGGAGTCGAACAATATGCTTTCTATGCTTCGTAAATCAGCAAACAATCGTAGCCGTCACGCTTTCAGCCTCATCGAACTCGTTATTGTAGTCGTTATCATTGGGATCATCGGTGCGATCGCAATCCCACGCATGAGCCGTGGTGCAGCAGGTGCAGCAGATTCAAGTCTAGTTGCAGACCTTGCAGTACTCCGGAGTGCAATCGATCTCTATAAAGCAGAGCATGGAGGATCACTCCCTGCACTCTTGACCTTTAGTGATCAACTCACAACTTACACAAATGATACTGGTACTGCAAACGCGACCAAATCATCAACTTACTACCTCGGGCCATACCTTCGCGAAGTTCCAACTCTCAAAGTAGGTACAAACAAAGGCCAATCTGCACTCGTCGCAACTCAAGGTGGTACCACCGCTGGTTGGGTCTATGTCGCAGCAACAGGAGCAATCAGTGCAAACTTGCCTGACGCTGAAGTTGATGTCCGTGCAGTACAGTACAACGCATATTAATCAGATCGTTTGATCTGTTCGAACTCCCGCCCCGGTCTGTAAACGCAGGTCGGGGCGTTTGCGATTCTGGAGAACAAAATGAACACTCTTTCGAAACATCCATCACATGGTTTTTCACTGATAGAAGTTGTCATCGTTGTTGTCATTATTGGTATTCTTGCAACCATCGCGGTACCGAAATTCGCAGATGCAAGTTCGGGACGACGCCTTTCCGCTGCAAGCAAAGTCATCCAAGCAGATATCGAAATTGTCAAAAAGCGTGCAAGAGCAACTTCAAAACCGCACACGATCAAGTTTTATCCTGATCAAGAGTTTTATGTCGTGGTAGAGGGGACTGATGTCGCGCGTGAAAATATTGTTCTCTATCGAGATCTCAGCATCGAACCTTATAGTTTAGAAATCAATCGAACAAACTTAGGGTCAGGTCAAGTCTCGATTATCACTCCATTCGGAGATGTGAGCCCTGGGTTTACAGTACAGATTCGCGATCAAGGTACTGATGTAAATGTCGTAGTCTCTGGGGTTGCAAGCACCGGAGATGCGATCACTGACTCAGCTCCTGATGGTGACACACTCATCATTGAGTTGGATGCTGGCGGACTTGGAATCAAGTTTAGGTTGTAAGGAGACACTTAAATGACTCGTCTTTCGAGATCAGGATTTACGCTTATTGAGATGGCGACGAGCCTTTCGATTATCTCTGTGCTCATGCTCGGACTCAGTGGAGCGATCGTTGTTGGGTCCTATGCAATTCCAACAACAACTGATACAGGTTTGGGTGATCAAGCAGTAATAGATACACTCAATAAAATGCGAAGTGATCTTCAAGGTGCGGACCAATACAAATTCCGGGAAGATGCTTCCATTAAACAGCTTGAATTAAAGATGGTCTCAACAGGGGCCATTGGTGAACCTGGGAAAGTGTGCTATGTCTATACCATTGCAGATAACACGATGACAAGAGCAGTGGATTCAGAGGTTGCTGAGACTTTGCTTTCCACAGCAGACAATTTTTTAATCACAGCAGCTGTCGATGGGAATGATGTAGTCTCAGCGCATATCTTGATGTCTGCAACCGATACGATTCAACGATACTACGAATCATTTGTAACACTCCCGTTCAAGCCGGAGGATAAGTAATGAGTTGTTTGGGTCTATCACGCCGGGGGATTTCGATGGCTGAAACCATCGTGTCCACGCTTATCATCGGGTTTGTCCTTGTTGGGACACTTCAGATCATCGGACCAATGATTCGTTCTTCAACAGTGCACGCAAACAAGCTCATTGCAACGAATCTTGCAAACGAGTTGATGGAAGAAATTATCACAAAGAAGTTCACTGATCCAGATGAGGATGCAGGGGATCTACTCGGGGTTGATACAGGAGAGCGCGCAGAGAATCGGAATGACTTTGATGATATCGATGATTATCAGTCATGGACTTCAACGCCTCCAAAGCTGTCAACGAATCAAACCAATACTGCGATTCCAGGATGGACACGATCGGTAAAAATTGTGCATGTGGAGATATCAGACCCATCAGTCGATTCTGCGTCTGCAACAGGATTGAAAAAGATCACAGTTACTGTATCAAAGGATGGGACACAGCTTGCTTCGATTGTTTCATTGCAATCGAGTAGTGCTGATTCTCTTGGTTTCGCATCTGTGAGTGGAGGATAATTATGAGTATGATTCGTTCGACCCGTACTGGATCAATCTACTTAGTCACCCTCATTACTGTCGCGGCGATCACATCAATGATCCTAATCGGTGTCTCATTGCGATCAGCAAGCAGTGATCAATCTGCGATTATCGAAGTCATGACTGAATCGAATACAGATTTGCTCAATGCAGCTGAGTACGCGATAGAGAAAATCAGTAATGATTCTGCTTGGGCAACAAATGCTCAAAAGGGAGTTGTTTTCAATCCATTCGCTCTAGGACAAAGCACCATCGGAGCAACAGTAGTCGATGATGATACTGATGCGCTCCCAACCGATAGAACTACGAATTATCGTATAACTGTGACATCTGACAACTCGATCTCGCATTCATCATCAAAGTTTGTCTTTAATTGTGTATCAGATTTAAAAGTTGATTATCCAGCACTCCTTGGAAAGCATAGCGCCGGATTCTATTGGCCAATGAACGAGGCGACTGGGACTGCAACTGCAATTGATATGATAGGAAACATTGATGGTACCTATCTGGAACCAAAAGTTGTTGGTACAGGTACCAACAATGAAGGTGGAGTAGTTCCAGTCTTTGCAAACTCGAACGACTCGCTCGAAGTCCCTTACAGTCCATTATTAATAGAATCGGAAGGCGCCGTTTCACTCTGGATGAACTCCAGTAATACAGATAAATTTGGGATCAATATCATTATGGGGATGCTCTATTCGAGTGATTCAAACCCAACAATTAATCTCTCTAGCTTTGGCACTACTTTGACAGCGTATATCAGCGAAGACGGTAGTTTGGATCTTCTGAAAACTGCGCAAACATCATCTGATGCGTTCTCGCCAAACACATGGCATCATATCATGATGACATGGGGGAGCTCAGGTTTACAGTTGTATGTTGACGGCGTGCTCAAAGCATCAAACGATTCAAACACAGATGGGCTTGCAACTGCTAGGAAGAATCAAGGGGACCGCTGCCCGCTTTATATTGGATCTGGATACAACTTGTATGGATCCACTAGTCCAACCCCTGCGGGAGGGTTCGATGGGGCCATTGCTCATGTATCTCACTTCTACGCACAGCCGACAGCGAGTCAAGTAGCCGAAATCGCAGCAGTAAGACCAGACTCAGCAGGGGGGGGGACGACAACCATTGTGAACAACTCATGGGTTCAAGTCTATGAGTAAAAACAAGTGTTTCCGGTATGCACAGCGTATTCCTGATACTGATTAAGCTGCTTTTTCAATTGGTGTTTGAGCTTTGTGCTTTGCAACCATCGAATCATAGATCGAGAAGTCTAATTTTAAGAACGGCTCAACCAAGTCTGGATCAAACTGAGTTCCTGCACATTTTCTAAACTCCGCAAACACTTTATCGCGAGACATCCCAGTTCGATACGCTCGGTTTGAGCTCATCGCGTCGAATGTATCAGCGAGCGCCATAATCCGCGCCATGTGTGGAATTTCGTTCCCTACAAGTTTTCCAGGATATCCGTTCCCATCGAATCGTTCATGATGATGAAGGACTCCTGGGAGAATGTCTTGAAGATCGGGGATGTCTTTGACAATCTCGTATCCGATCCGAGGGTGTGTCTTAATTTGATCAAACTCATCATCTGTCAATCTGCTTGGTTTACAGAGTACTGACTCTGCAACACCAATTTTGCCCACATCGTGAACAAGTCCTGAGATACGGATTCGCTCTGCTTCTTCTTCTGAATACCCAACCTTGACGGCGAGCATCGCAGAGAGCATTGCGACTCGTTCGGAATGACCACGGGTGTATTGATCCTTTGCATCAATCGCGGCCGAGAGGGCTTTGATTGTTCCAATAAATGTCAGATGTTGTCGATGATACAGTTCTGCATTTTCCATGCATGCTCCGAGCATTCCGGAGATTGATTCCATGAGCTTTGTTTCATGACTTGAAACCTGTGGGTCATCGCCGTTCTTTCCGCCTGCGATGAGAAAACCGAGACTCTCGTTGTTGCGTTCGATTGGATGCACCAAGAGTTGAGGTTCTAACTCAAGCATCCCATTTACAACTGGATATATTTCGGTTGTGTCTGCATTTCCAATTGGTTCAAAGTTTTTAATGAACTCGAGCACCGATTGGAGTTGTGATTCATCAAGATTCAGCTCTCCTGCTTGGAGAGTTGTTGTATTGAGTACATCAGTAATGTTCTGATCTTCATTGATGATACAAGCAACCCAGTTGTAATCGAGTGTCGAAGCAATTTCTTCGATACCGTCTTGGATGATTCCCGCGGGTTCTCGTAGTGACCCCATGGATCGGCCAAGTTCTTGAAGTGTTGTGACGACTTCGTATGAATCGCCGAGTTGTTCAGAGAAGAGCTCGATGGTTTTATCGTTCTGATTAATCGATCGAAGATCTTCGAGCATCCATGAGAGTGTAATGTTTGTGCTCTCTGCGGAGTTTGATGTGAGTTTCGCACGATCTTTCAGTAGGTGACGCAGCGCAGAAATCTGGAGTTGATTCCCAGCGCAACCTTCAGCGATGTATTCACTATCGAGGATTTCAGGTCCAAACCCAATCGCAACGAAATACCCAGTTCGACGATCGCGATGCTCTTCGAGTTGTGGAAAAACCCAGAAACCAGGATAGATTTCACGGTGCGTAAGCTCATCCTGTGTCGTCCAGATCATTGCGGCTTCTGTCATCAATGATCGGATCGGACGAGAGCTTAACCACAGAGATAACATGCTCGGCGCTGTAGGGTCGTCAACTGGCATTCCGTTGAGATCCAAGCGCCAACACGCGAGACCGAGCTTGGCGCAACGATCTTTGAGCTGCTCTGGGATTGATTCTTGATTTGTTGCGTCTCTTCGAATATTCATGCGCATTTACTCTTTGGTTCTTGCCCTTCTTCGAGAAGCTCGTTGATAAATCCAACAAGGTCCTTTGCACTAAAGGGTTTGGAGAGTAGTCTTCGGATTGAAGGGAGCTTTGCAACTTCTTCTTCAACTGCATACCCTCTCGCGGTCAACAGAATAATTGGGATATGTGCACATTCAGGAATCATCGCGAGTTGTTGAGCAAACTCGATTCCAGAGAGATAAGGCATCTGCAAATCTGTCACAACCGCGTCGGGTTTGTGCTCGATCGCCGCTTTGAGTGCCATCTCTCCATCTTCAACTACAACAACTTCCATACCAGCTTTTTTAAGCTTGTGAGCGATGATGTGCGTGATGTGTGGCTCGTCGTCAGCCAATAGAATAAGTGGTTGCGGCATTCGATACTCCTAAATGGAGATGTGGAGATACATCTCGGACTCATAAGTA
This sequence comes from Phycisphaerales bacterium, assembly GCA_029213305.1. Taxonomy (GTDB): domain Bacteria; phylum Planctomycetota; class Phycisphaerae; order Phycisphaerales; family UBA1924; genus UBA1924. The sequence goes on along the minus strand of JARGPA010000003.1, from coordinate 103,370 downwards.
TCATCGGTACGAGTCGATTGTCGCTTCTGTTAGATTGCAGTTCGAATAGGGGAAACTACTCGCTATCTGTCCCAGGGGGTGGTAGACGTAGATATCGGACTAAGTATCGCGTCCCAATAACAAATGGGACAGTATCAATTAACGCCATCGTTAGTTTGAATACATATCCAGTTGCGATATACACAACAAGTTGAAGAGGTATGGAAGCGTCATCGTTGATTGGTAACGCACCAAACGAATAGGTGATGAGTATAACCGCGACAGTGTCAACGAGTTGACTCGCGATGGTAGATCCGTTGTTGCGAATCCAGAGATGTTTTCCTCGTGTCAATCGTTTCCAGAAATGAAAGACTTGCACATCGACAAGTTGTGCAACAAGGTACGCGGCCATGGAAGCGGTTACTGCTCCGAATGCGAGGGTGCGAACTTCGAAGAATACCGGGTCTCGTCCCGCAGCGTCCTGTATAATTTGACCAGATGCATCAAGTGTCTCGAACCCTGGTAACGCGCCTCCGATCCAGAGAATAAAGATTACCCATACATTGAGAATGAACCCGATCAAAACGACTAGATTCGCTCGACGTCGGCCGTAGAGTTCTGATATGAAATCGGTACACAAGAATGTGATTGGATAGGGGAGCACTCCAACTGCGACTGCGAAGACGGTCACCCCGGGAGTTGAAGCATCAAAATCCATTTCGAAGAGTTTGATAAATCTGGTAATTCCCAAGATATTGAGCATCGCCAAAGTGCCAAGAAATATCCCTGAGAACAACAAAAAGAGAGATTCCCGCCGACGATGCAGGATCAGCGTTGGGAGTTCAGGAAGATCGGGATACGAATGTTGATGCGTTGGTAGAGGTTCATCGATATGAGTCATGGTACTAAGAGCATATCCATCCCAAGTTCCGGAGCAGAATGTCCGCGATCGTGATAGAGTTACCGTATGACATCACAGACCACTGAATCTATACAAACGAATACCGAATCCGATATTGATGACGCATCGAATGCGAATCAGATAGATCCGGGTCAAATCTTACCCCAACTCGAAGCAATGCTCGTGAGTTCTGATCGCCCACTCAAGGTGGGATCAATTGTCGATGCACTCGCAGTGTATCTTGATCAGACATTGAGCAACTCGTTCATTCAACAAGCTGTTGGCTTACTCAACGAGCAATACGATGAGCATAAAAGAGCATTTCGGATTGAAGAGGTATCTGGTGGATTCCGCCTGATGACTCGCCCTGAGCATGCGTCAGTTGTTGCATCGATGCATCGGTCTCGATCAACGAGTCGATTGTCCAAACCTGCTCTGGAAACACTTTCAATTATTGCGTATCGACAACCGATTACACGAGCAGAACTTGAATCAATCCGAGGCGTAGCGTGCGGCGAAGTTGTTCGAACCCTGATGGATCGTCGACTTGTGAAGATTACAGGTCGTGCTGAAGAGCTCGGAAGACCGATGCTTTACGGCACAACCCGTCAGTTCCTCGATACTTTTGGGCTTGCTTCTCTGAAAGATCTACCAAAACCGGAAGAACTTGCCGATCAGATGGAACAAGCCGACTAGTTACATCGCATGATATTGAAGGAACTCAATACTACGATGTGAGATCATCAACAACCCATTTGGAGATGGATGTGAATACAAAACAGTTAACTCATCGTAGCAATAAGAATAACTTCTCAAGAGCTTTATTAGCCGTTACATTTTTGCTCTCTTCTATGAGCCTCGTTGGGTGTGCAGCGTCTGCCAAGAGCTTGATTCAAGGAAGAGTAATCTCAGGTCCAGTCGGGCAATCCGTTGGCGCATCGCCTGGAGATGAACGATTTGACGAGCAAGGAATTCCGAACGCGAAGATTACTATTTTGAGTAAACAAGGGAATGCTTCACGTGGTCGCGGCGTTTACACCACTGCAACATCAGATGAATACGGAAACTTTGAGTTAACATTTGGGAATGGACAATACCCGCGAGATGCGATTCAGGTACGAGTCGAGAGTGAAGGTATTTATACATCTCGATCACAAACATTCCTTCCCGATGAAGGAGACAAGATGCTCTGTGTGGTGATTCCAAGACCTGGATATGTCATCCCAGTTCCACTTGAACCTGAGAAGAAAGAAAAGAAGTAAGCCCATTAATGGGCTCGAATGAGGCGCTATGAGTGAAGTTGTTCAACAGTATGAGAATGCCCCTCCCCTCAGACAGATTCGCTCTCAAACTTCTCAATCGACTGTGCTTAACACAAGGACTGTTGATACAAAGGCCAAACCGATAAAGCGAACATCAAAGCTCACTCTCGGTGGTCTAGCTTATGTTGCAGTAACCGTGTTCCTTGCGGTCGGTGCAATTAATTCTCAGAACAACTTACTTTTCTGGATGTTCGGAGTCGCGATAGCAACGCTGATCGTTTCTGGTCTGTTCTCTGGGAACGCACTAATGCGAGTGCGATTGAATGCTCAAGCAATTCCTGACGCGAATGCGGGGGAATCGATCCGTATCCGCTATAGCATTATAAATCATTCGAAGTTTTTCCCAATGTTCGCGGCATTGATAACTGAAATGAATCTCAAGCGTAACGGATCAGATTCTGAACTTGGAGAGTTTAAGCCCGCTGGGATTATTCATCTTGGACCTCGTCAACGAGCTCGAAGTGATGGAACATTCATACCTCTCCATCGAGGACATCACACTCTTGAGAAACTTCGTCTATCCACCCGATTCCCGTTTGGGTTGCTTCAAAAATCTTTGATTTTTAATTCTCCAAGAAGTTTCACTGTGCTCCCGTACCAACTGAAGATTAAGCCGGAGATTATTCGAGTTGTGCAAGGGGAAGGCGAAGAGGTTCGCAAACGCACCCATCAGAGTGGTGCAAGCAACGAATACTGGGGTATGCGAGAATATTCCCCAGGCGACCCCAAACGAAGAATCGCATGGAAACAGAGTGCACGCCATCAAAGACTTATTGTGATCGAACATGCTCAGCCGATCGCGACAAAGTTATGGATTTGGTTGCTCAACTCTGGATCAGAATTGAACGAAGAAAACATCTTCTTTGAGCGTTCAGTTTCAATAGCCGCCTCACTGTTAGCTCAAGCTTCTAAGCGATCGATTCCTGTTGGAATATGGGCGCCGAGTCTTGGGGTTCGGATCTCACCTGCGACTGGTCAAGCACACAGATTGCGCAGCCTTCACACATTAGGTGTTGTTGAAAAAGTATTGACCAACGCTCAAGACCAAGCGCCCAATGCTTTGATTACAGATGACATAATCGCGATCGGCACTCCTGAAAATTTATCAAAGGTGCCAGGACATATCCGAGGCATCGACGTGACCAAACCTATGGAATGGCTCAGCGATCCTAAGTCATTGCCGAAATCTCTAGTACACGAATCAAGGGAAGGAGATCAATGATGAAGTCTCCTTCAAAGCAGATTAAAAATAGCCATGGTCCGGTTGCGAAGAAAGCATTCGTTCGATCAATGATTCAAGCGTCACTTGGATCTGTAGTCGTGTTTAGCGTTGCGGATCAGAATCCAATCTACTGCGTGTTAGCGATCCTCGGGATCTTGGCCGCGTGGGCTTTTTCCGTGCGTCCTCAACAACCTGCTCCGCGGATTGCAATCAATTCATTCTTACTTCTCGTTATCGCGATTGCGGGAATCGAACTGCTCAGAGTTGGAGTTGGAGTCAGTTCTTTCGCAGAGTTCGCTGCTTTGTTGTTAATCGTTAAAATGCTAGATTTGAGAGATCCTCGAGACGAAGGGCAAATCCTTGTACTCTCAGTTGCGATCCTGATCGCAGCGGTACTGACAAGCAACACATTGATGACCGGTTTCCTCACTGTGATCGTGATTATTCTGATCATGCGAGCAGTTGTGTTATTCCAAATACACTCTGTGCTTGCGCTTGCGAAGAATGATGAAGAGATTATCAACAAGAAAGCGCGAGTTGATTTTCGATCAATGTTGATTGCGACAGGATTCATTTGCGCCGTAATCGGTAGTGTAGTGTTTGTGATCCTACCTCGAAATATCGGTATGCAACCATTCGGGCAGTGGGGAGACTCAGGAGGATCTGTAAGCGGTTTCTCCGATTCCGTCGAGCTCGGCCGACCTGGATTAATATCTCAATCCTCAACACCTGTGCTCGATTTACTCGCAACTGATACTGATGGACAAAACATAGGTAGTAGCAACTCTCCAGCAATCTATCTTCGAGGCGCTGTACTAAACAACTACACCGATGGAAACTGGGAGAGTTCCCTCTCTATGCGAAACCCGCTATCCAATCGAATTCGTCTTGTCCCTGCGAACACATCTTTGGTATCAAGAAATGATGTCGCAGACCGAGAATGGGATAGACAGCTCGATATCTCAGTCCGATCTACAGGGAGCGGCCAACGACTATTGTTTAGTCCTTGGAAAACTGTCGAGTTCAGAACTGGAAGTGAACCAATGAGAATTGGATTGAGCTTCGAGCGAGGGCTCTTTCTTAGAGATGGGATAGGTGGACGAATCGATTATGTGGCGAGATCAAAGAATGTAGAGTTTAACGATATCGACTTCTCGAGTTTCTCTTCTAGAAATGAGGTGCTCGATACGATCGTTGAGCCCGAAGTTGCACAACTTGCTCGCGACATTGTCTCACAAGGTGGGGTCAATCCAGATCCGTTGATCCGTCCGATCGCGAATGATCAAGCAGCGATTCGATTGATTGAAAATCATTTGAGAACTCAATACTCGTATACACTCGACTCTCAGCCGGTACCGAACGGTGAGGATGCAACTAAATGGTTCCTGTTTGAACGAAAAACAGGGCACTGTGAGTACTATGCATCGGCGCTTACATTAATGTCTCGATCTATCGGAATCCCCGCAAGGTTAATCACAGGGTATGTTGCTTCTGACTTCAACGAAGTTACAGGGCAATATGTAGTCCGTGAGAGTAACGCACACGCATGGATTGAAGCAGAAATCGCACCAGGTGAGTGGAGGACCTTCGATGGGACTCCGCCTCAAGATTTTCATCAACTTCATCAACCTGATCCCACCTTCTGGCGTTCCGTTACGAAGATGTACGAATCACTTGAGTTCCTTTGGGTGCGTTCAGTAGTTGCTTATGATTCAGACTCTCAAAGATCGATTATGGGAACTCCCTCTTCAGACTTTGGAATGTCTAAGCTCGGAGAGTCATTGCTCAATCGGTTCGCAGCCGGGAGAAGCAGATTGATTCAAAGAGGGTTCATAACCGCGATCATTGTGTTTGCTTCATCGATGTTTGTTGGAATCCTGATCCTCAGATACAAGGATATCTGGGACAACGCACTCACTTGGATTGGAAGTTATTTCGCGAGTATTCGAAGAAGAGTGTTACCAGAGAGAAGAATCTCTGGGGACCCCCGAGTTGAGTTGCTTGATCAACAGATTAGAAATGGACTAGTTAGGCTTGGGATTCCAAAGCCTGATTGGAAACCACTCAAAATGCACATCGATGATCATGTTTCTGAATTAGAACTCGCAGCCGGAAATCCATCGATGCTTTATATTGAAGCCTCGGAGATGCTCTATCGGTTGAAGTTTTCACAAGATCATAATCAAATCGATGCTCAGATTTTGACAAGCCTTGGAACGCGCCTTCGATCGTCCGAGAAGTCGTAAAAAAGATCAATTCTCTCTAGCGGAGCGTCCCAGCATTAGAGCTCTGTCTTAAGATGAGCTTTGATACACCCGATGGTACGGTATATATCCCTCCCTCCACGAAAGGATTACCTGTGCCTGCAAACAGATCGAGAACCGACCGTTGGCGTCAGAGCTTGCAAAAAATCTACGAGCGAGGCGGCGGACTTGAGTTCGCAATTGATCGCAACGAGGAACAAGAGGGAATCAAAGATCTTGTCTGGCGTGTTCGTGTTCTTGATCTCAATGATGACGAAATTGTCATCGAGCAACCAGGAGCAATGGGGCAAACCTTCATGATTCAAGAAGGTGTTACACTCGTCGGGATTATGTCTGTTGGACAGAACAAATGGATGTTCAAAACCAAGGTCGTTGGTAAAGGAGTGAATCAGACTCGCGCTGGATCATTCCCAACACTTCGGATAACAATGCCTGACAAGGTTGTACGATGTATGCGCCGTCAGGCAGATCGTACTTCGATTGCACACATCAACTTGCCTTTGGTCGAATGTTGGAAGTTGATTGATCCAATCAGCGCTGTTCCGATTGAAGTCGCAAATCGTATCCAGGTCGAAGAGCTCGTCTCGAAAGGGATCACTGCTCCTGCGATTGATGATCAGATCGCGCTCCCGGTCGTTGGGCCCAAATTTGAAGCTCGACTCGCAAACCTCGGCGGCGGCGGCGTAGGCCTCGTCATCCCAAAAGAATCACGGACTGAAGTAGACTCGAGCAAAGTCTTCTGGTTACGAATGGATTTGCGTCCAACGATTCCTGCTCCGATTGTGTTAACTGCAAAACTTGCACATACACATATCGACTCGACTCAGAATACCTACGCGGGAATGGCGTTTGACTTTGGTATGAACAACCAGCACAAAGACTTTGTGATTAAGCAGATTGCCCGTTACATCAATGGGATGCAGGAAAATAAGAAGGCTGCTTGATCCTTAGTTAATTTGTATTAAGTTCAAAAGAATAAAAAACGCCTCGATTCATCGAATCGAGGCGTTTGCAATTTTGCATGTTTCATCGTCTTTCAGGTTGAATGACAGATCAGTGAGTTAATCCGGAAGTGTACATCACTGGGTTTTCTACTACTCGAAGTGTTGCATCACCGTCTTCAGTGTTCAAGCGGATTTCGTTTGTGCCGTTGTTCCAAACACCAGTCCAATGACCCTTTGAAGGCATTGAATGATTCACAACTCCATAATGTGATCTGAACGATGTTTTACCGCGAGGTGCGATCAGTTCGATCGTGCCTTCAGAATCTGGCCCTGCAACTAGTGTAACATTCCCGTTATTGGTCGTCGCAAATATTGTTTCTTGTTGTGAACTCGTAGTGCGGATTTCGATATCTCCGCCTTCTTGGATGTTGGTACCGGATTCGACTTGTATCGCACCACTCACGCCAACGATGATGACTTTGCCACCAGCATTGCGAATTTCCAACCCGTCACATTGGGGGATGTAAACAGTAAGATCGACCGGCGGGCGATACCCTTCGATCGTCAGATCAGTAGCACTGATCGTCAATGTACTCAGCTCTCCCGTGTTGGTGTGAACCGCAGTGAAGTAATCTCCAACTGGATCAAAGTCAAAACCCTGACGAGCAGCTCTAAATCTCAATCTTCGTTCTTGATCGACGCGGAAGTAGATTCGTGCTTCCTCATGGCTTGGCTTTGCGTAGACCTTGACTTTCCCGTTCGGATTATCAATCACGATCGCATTAAGTCGTCCAACAGTGATTGGATCACCATCGATGGGGACCTGATGTGCGAGTTCGTTCGCAGCCATGCGCGCTCTGAGGCCTCCCATACGGGTGCATCCAGGCAAAATAAGGGTCCCTAGGGATAAAACGGCGAGTACTGGAATGAGTTTCCTGGCGTGATGCATAGTGTGCATTCCTCGTTGTGGATGATGATATTGGATCATTCTCATCCAAAATGGTTCTATTCTCGAATCAATCATACGAATTGAGTGTCTTCGAGTTCTCGTATCTGACACAAAGACATGCTAAGATAGGTCATTGTCGTCAGATCGTTGGGTCGATCTGATGGAAACATACGCTTTTTCACCTGTCCGTTGCTGTTTACGCGTTCGGAATATGGGTGTTTGTTGGGTTTTATCGGTTCAGTAGCTGCTTTGTTTACACTCTCTTTTCACACAGTGCCGATTCATATCGATTCTGGACAAGAGAAGATTCATTGATTATCAAAATGAAGCAGCATCTGCGCTCCCAATGGGACCAAACTGATCTTCGGCTTCCTCAATCAAGCCCGGTTCAGCATTGACAGGTTTACGACCGCTTCGCCAGCCCAGGGTTGAAGTAGGTTTTAGGGGATCCGATTGTGGATACTCAATATATTTCCCAAGTTGCTGATACAACACTACTTGCACAAATAACGCTCGCTCAAGGCGAATCAGTAAGCACCACTTCGATTATCGTTGGGGTTGTTGCACTGATCGTTGGTATAGGGTTAGGTGTGGTCTTCGCAGGAGTCTTTGCAGGCAAAAAGCTCGCTCGTATGAGAGCAGAGGCCGATCAAATCACGAATCGGGCAAAAGAAGATGCTCAGAATGCCGCGGAGAAAGTTAAGCTCGCCGCCGAAAGACATGCGCTTGAGCGAAAAGAAGCAGTTGACAATGAACTCGAAACAGCTCGCGCTGAACAACGCGAGTTCGAGCGTCGACTCGCAAAGCGAGAAGATAATCTTGATCGCAAGGAAGACACGATCTCTTTAAAAGAGCGTGGATTATCCGAGCAAGTTCAGAAGAACCAAGACAAGTTTGATCAACTCAGAGCACGCGAAACGGAAATCGATGACCTTGTCGAAAAGCAAAGACGAGAACTCGAACGAGTTGCTCAGATTGATCGAGCCCAAGCGAAAGAACTATTACTCGAGCGAGTAAGTGAACAATCCCGCGCTGAGATGGGGCGAGTCACTCGGAAGATCGTTGAAGAAGCAGAAGACGAAGCAAAGGACGAAGCAAAAGAGATTTTGATCAACGCAATCCAGAGATACGCCAACGAGCACTCTTCTGAATCAACTGTAAGAACTGTAGCAATTCCTTCAGACGATATGAAGGGACGAATCATCGGGCGAGAAGGTCGAAACATTCGTGCGATTGAAAAGGCAACAGGCGCAGATGTCATTGTCGATGACACCCCTGGTGTGATTGTTGTTTCATGTTTTGATAAAGTAAGACAAACAATTGCAGTTCGAGCTCTCGAAACTCTTGTCACTGATGGTCGCATGCATCCTACTCGGATTGAAGAAGTTGTTGATAAAGTAAAATCAGAAGTCCAAGAGCGCATCGTCAAAGCAGGTAAAGATGCAGTTGTCGAGCTCGGACTCAAAGGGATACATCCGAAGATCATAGAAGCTATGGGTCGATTGACATATCGCACGAGTTATGGTCAGAATGTGCTCAATCACTCAATCGAAGTCGCGTATCTCTCTCAGATCATCGCAGATCAACTCGGTCTCGACGGCCGATTAGCTCGCAGATGTGGATTTCTCCATGACATTGGTAAAGCAATGGATCATGAGATGGAAGGCGGCCATCCCAAGATTGGTATGGACTTTGCAAGACAATACGGCGAAAAAGATGAAGCCGTACTCAATGCGATCGGCGCCCATCATGCTGATATGCCTGCAACGACTTGGTACACCCCGATTATCATGGCTGCGGATGCTGTAAGCGCTGCTCGTCCTGGTGCTCGTAGAGAATCGATGGAACGCTATATCCAACGACTCAATGATCTGCAAGACATCGCACTCTCACAACCTGGTGTTACCGAGGCGTACGCAGTTCAAGCAGGTCGCGAAGTACGAGTCATGATCAATGCAGATCGAGTAACTGATGATGAAGCATTCTTGATTGCACATGAAATCGCAAAGCAGGTATCCAATGAGATGACCTTCCCGGGTGAAATCAAAGTGACCGTCTTGCGAGAAACTCGTGCAATTGAAATTGCTCGCTGATCATTTAAATCCAAATTGCGAATATTGTGATCGGGAATAACCGCGCATCGACAAAGTCACGATGGTTCGTGTTTTTCTGCGTGAGGAGCGTACTCACAGTCATGAGAATAACGAAGCTGTAGCTCATAGCAGCAGGTTCGGAGATAATCATCGCGATTGATCCTGCAATGATCAATGCGAGAGAGATCATCCATGCATGTGATTGGCCAAGCAGTACCGATAGGCTTTTTGTTTGATAAATCTTATCTGCATCGTGATCATCGATGTCGCAAAGAGCGGCATCCCCTGCAACGATGGCCCATATCGAAATGAGGATGAGAATGTTTGGCAAAGTGAAGTTCGATAACTGGTCGTTATGGTTTGCGATTAAAACGGCAAATGCTAAAGATATATGTCCACTTGCGATGATGAAAGCTTTGATTCCGGGTAAATCTTTTAAACGAGGTGCGTGAGCAGATGCGCTTCGGCCTGCGTAGAGATGCACAACACTCAGAGCCAAGATTGGTATGAGTGTAAGCAAAGGATGAATCAGCCATCCAGCGATCAAAGCGCACATGAATTCAACAACAATCAAACGCCTGATATGCTTTGCCCATTTCACAAACAGCATTGTTCGAACTGGTAACGCAAGAAAATCAGCCGGGTCATGGCGCTTGTCAGATACTTTGACTCGATCGAGTAAGTAACAACTGTGCGCACACAGTAGGAGATACCCGATTGAGAGCGCGTCGGGAAATTGTGAGACGAACAACCACCAGAGTAATACGGATACTCCGAGTGCATATAACGCAGGCCAAACAGCGATATACCCTAATGCGCGAAAAACCATTGGAATAATACTGTTGCCGATCAAGGGATATTCTTCCAAGACCAAGATAATGCTTTATCGAGAATAGTGATTTCAGATTGACTAATCAGAGTACTTGCGAGTTGCTCCATCGCGAGTCGTTGATTGCGGACTTCGAGTTGGTCTTTGATTTGTACTCTTTGTTCTTCGGAAATCTCTCTACTCGTAACAACGGATTCGACGAGTACAAATGCGAATCCTGAGTCTGTTGACAAAATTGGAGTGACTTTTCCTAACTCTGTTGCTTGAACGGCTGAGCACAAAACGCTCGGGTAGTTCGTATCAAGTATACTGAAGTTTGGGATGAATCCTCCTCGAGTGGAAGATGGATGTGATGAAAGATCAAATGCCTCTTGAGCAAACACCCAGCGAGCGGATTCGGGTTGAGCGCGAAGAACTCGTTGATATGCACTTTCTACCAAAGCGCGATTTGTATTGACTATGAGACGAATCTGAAACTGCTCTCCAAACGCAACTTGTACTGCGTGTTGGAACTCCGTTTTGGTGGGTGGCTCTGGGTTGACTAACTTCCGTAGGATTGCGTTTCTGCGAAGTAGTTCGTGATACCTTGTAGGTCCAAGGCCTCGAATTTTGCGAACTTGATCCATATATTCCAGGTTCGCATTTAAAGAGTCTTCAACTTTGATTAGGTCTAGAAATTTTTGTTGTTCCAAATCTAGATCAGATTGCGAGATATGGATGTTCTTCTCCGAAATAATTCTCTCAAGTTGGTAATCGAGTATCAAATCAGAGAGCGCTTGTCGACCTGCGCGTTCTCCAAGATTCTCTTGGATTTGATTTTGTGTGATTGGGTGTCCATCAACAATCGCGATAATCTGATGCTCAAGAGTAGGTTTCGATGTCGTAGGCTGGTTCTGCGTGTAATTAGTTACGCCGCACCCTGATAGGAACACGAGAATGAGCAACATGCATGGACTCAACGGAGTACACATTCTGATGAAACGATGGATGCTGTGTCGATGCTGGTTCATAATAGATATGAGGATTGAATCTCTAAAGGGTCAACCGGCTGGATCAATCTTGCGTACTGTATTCTAAGGAGTGTCCATGCCCGATGGTGTGATTGATCAAAATAGAAACTCAAGGAACCCTGAGCGACAAGCCGTTATGGATGAAGCGCTCGCAATCGTGGGTGAGTCACCTTCGCCCTCATTAAGGTCAATTGTTTGTCCATTTTGTGGGATGATCACTCCGGATACAGGCCGATGTCATTCTTGTTTGGGACGGTTCGATCCACTGAGTCGACAAGCAACACAGAACCAGATGGGGCCATGGTCGATTCGAGATGACCGCTCTCCTCATCGTCCTGGTTGCTCGTATGAAACAATCAAACGTCTTGTTGAACAGGGAAAAATAACTCAAGATACCATTATCCGAGGGCCTTCAACTCGACAGTTCTGGATGCTTGCAAAGCACAGTCCAGGTGTAGGGCATCTACTTGGGGTCTGTCACAGTTGTCATGTCCCTGTCCAACCTGATGGATTTGCGTGTCCGAACTGTCATGCTTCATTTGTTGGCGAACGAGATCGACAACATCTCGGTTTAGGCCCTTCAAGGCCGTTACCTGGTCAAGGGCTTCCCGAAGTGCTCGCGCTTCGCGCTGAGCCCGCTGTTCAACCAGGACTCGCGGGTGCGGCTTCTACCACGATCGGGGTCGCAAGTGGAAATCGTGTGCAATCCGATGAAAATCAATCAAATCCGGACAACTCAATAGATCTTTCAGCTGCGAGAAAAGCAGTCGAGGAATCAACTGTCCGTGCAAAACGATGGAGAGCAGCGTACGAGTCGCAACGAAGACAAGCTTGGGTGGTACTTACTATTGCTGCGATGATAACGCTCGCAGCGCTTGCGTACGCGGTTTGGGGAAGCCTAAGTCAGAATCCATCGCACTCGGTGACTCAAATTGACTTGAATCGTGATATTGCTGAAGTTGTATTGTGTTATAATCTTGTGATCTATTCTTGATCAAAATGTAGAATGAAAAAATTGAGAACCCAATTTATTGAAAGAGAATCGCACTCGCATTTTTTGCGTAGAGGTTATGGTTTTACACTGATCGAGCTCTTAGTTGTTATCGCGATCATTGCGCTACTCATCGGGATACTTCTCCCTGCGTTATCTGGCGCCCGTCGTTCTGCAAGGACTTTGCTTTGTCAATCAAACATGAGACAGCTCGGGATGGCTGCGATCAACTATGGTTCTTCAAGCAGAGATGTGATCCCTTCATATCATTGGAAGCCGGGCCGATACGAAACAAAGTATTCCGACCTTCGGAATGCAGCAAACGATAAAGTCGCAGTGGGCCATCAAGCGATTGAGATTCTTCGAGATCGTACTGGGATGACAAATATTCCAAGAAACAGCAACGGTAACTGGTTCGCAAGTCTTTGGTTTACACATCTTTTGTATCTAGATTATTTGAGTGGGAATCCTGAAGAAGCAGTTGCAGCATGTCCTGATGACGCAACTCAAGTTGAACGAGCAGAAATTCCAATTTCTGAGTACACCCCTTCAACCGTCAGACGCAAGTTTGAAAGTTCCTATGAGACAGTTGTTGTGACGAACTCCGTCGATAAGGAACGCAACGGGATCATGCCCATCGAACAGCACAACAGTCATTACAACTCATTCTTCAGGGCAAACAACTACATCGTGACTCGTCGTTTCACACATGTTCAGTACCCTTCGAGTAAGGTATATATGCATGACACCTTTGATCGACACTATGCATCGAAGATTGAGCAGCCTTTCTTCTATCCAGATTCCAAACAGCCGTTACTCTTTTTTGACGGATCAGTATCCGTACGACAAACTAAAAACTCAAATGAAGGTTTCCAGCCACTGGATCCAACGAGCTCTGATCCCACGCTGATTCGTGAATCTGATCCTCGGCCTTTCGTTTTCTATCCTGGTTACTATCGCTGGACCCGAGGCGGGCTTCGAGGGCTCGATTATGGTGGTAGTGAGATTAGCACAGGGCAAAAACGCTGAGAATCGATTGATCTTCACATCAATTTCGTAGTTTTCTCATGCGTGATCCGTTGCCTTACTACCGATTTTTAGCATTCATGGTGATAGACTTGTCCAGTTCGAACTGATGACAAGGAGATCTCGATGGGTTATACAGAGAAGCTACGAGTTTTGGTCGCAGACAAGTTTGATGCAGAAGGCATCGATGGACTCAAAGCTCTTGGATGTGATGTTCAGGTTGATGCAGATCTCGGTCCCGAGACCCTCCCCGCAGCGCTAGCCGCTTCGGGTGCGCAAGTGCTCGCGGTACGTTCAACAAAGGTTCCTGCGACTGTGATTGAATCCTCTGATTCGTTAAAACTGATTATCCGAGGCGGAGCCGGTTTCGACAATATCGATTGTGACGCAGCTGGCCGACGCGGAGTCGCAGTTTGCAATTGTCCAGGTATGAATGCGGTTGCAGTTGCTGAACTCGCGATTGGGCACATGATCAATCTTGATCGAAGGATCATCGCTCAAACCAATGAACTCAAAGCAGGGCATTGGAACAAGAAAGAATACTCAAAGTCGAGAGGTCTCAAAGGACGCAAACTCCTTGTTGTTGGGATGGGATCGATCGGTACAGAAGTGATCAAACGAGCTCAAGCATTTGGAATGGTTGTCTCTGCTCAATCACGATCACTTCGAGAAGATACAGCTCGGGCACTTGGGATTAAATTGATCCCATACACGAGAGAAGCACTTAGTGCCGCATTAGGTGATGTAGATGTTGTGTCCATTCATGTAGCTGCGACTCCTGATACAAATGAGCTTTGTGGTCCAGGTTTCTTTGCAGCCATGAAAGACGGAGCATTCTTTATCAATACATCACGAGGTGAAATCGTCGATGAAAAAGAACTGATCAATGCTGTGAAAACCAAAGGTATCCGCGTAGGACTCGATGTTTACCAGAATCAGCCTTCATCGAAGGACACTGATTGGAAACCTGAGCTTACAGAACTTCCAGGTGTGTCGTTGACACATCATATCGGAGCATCTACTGATCAGGCGCAAATTGCAGTTGCTCAAGAAATGGTTCGGATCGTAGATGCATTTATGAGTACCGGATCGCCGTTGCATGTTGTGAATAAGAATCAACTTCTGGATTCGAGTCCAGATGTGGTTAAAGCATAAGATATTTAGATCAAATGATCACTGTGAATACAGGTTTGAAGGAGTCTAATGATGAGTGACCGTGTCTATAACTTCTCGGCGGGGCCCGCATGTTTGCCCGAATCCGTGCTCAAGCAAGCTCAAAAGGATATTTGGAATATCTTTGATTCTGGTATCGGTATTTTAGAGCATTCGCATCGCAACAAGTACTTTGATCGGGTAACTGAAGAAACAGAAGCTGATTGTCGGGCTGTAGGAAACATCCCAGACGACATGTCAATCTTTTGGATGCAGGGTGGCGCAACTTCACAATGCTACATGGTCCCTGCAAACTTTTTACCTGCGGATCGAACTGCTGATTATTTCCAGACTGGAAAATGGGCAAACGATTCTATCAACGAAGTTCATCTCTACGGGAATCTCCACATCTGTGGATCATCCAAGGATAAGAACTACAGCTTTATTCCAAAGGGGAGTCAGGTACAAAACTCTGATAATCCTGTGTATGTACAGTTCACTTCAAACAACACAATCATGGGTACAGAGTTTAAAGAGAATCCTGCAACTCCAGGTGACTCATTCCTAGTCGCGGATATGTCGAGCAATATCTATTCACGTCCAATGGATTTTTCCAAGTACGGTTTGGTGTACGCGGGCGCTCAAAAGAACTTGGGTCCTGCAGGAGTTACCTTGCTAATTGGTAAGAAGAGCCTGATTGACAACCCGGTTCGTGAACTACCAAAGATGATGCAGTACGGCCTCGTCGCGAAGAAAGAAGGTCGTTATAACACGCCACCAACATTTGGTGTTTATCTCATGGGTCAAGTCTTTAAATGGATTTTGGCTGAAGGTGGTTTGTCCGCGATGGACGAGATCAATAGGGAGAAAGCAGCAATCATCTATGATTTCATCGACTCACAAGATTTCTTTACTCCACATGCTGAAACTGAAGATCGTTCAGACATGAACATCACTTTCAAATGCCCAACACCTGAGCTAGATAAGCAGTTCATCAGCGAAGCAGACGCAAAGGGATTGACAACTCTCGCAGGGCATCGAGCAATCGGCGGCATGCGAGCATCGATCTATAACGCATTCCCTAAAGCAGGTTGTGAAGCGCTTGTCGCGTTCATGAAAGATTTTGCTCATACTCATGCAGGCGCGACGGCGTAATTTGTTTCGATAAATGAGATTCAGTAACCGGTTGTTTTTACAGCCGGTTTTTTAAATTCTGACTCGATCTACACATGCGTTAAAGACTTCATCAGTACCTATCCGTTCCATCATAATGACGCTCTCTGGACTTCTAAAATGGAAGTTGTCATCAGGGAGCTGGTGTTGGATTACATCTTCATCGTGAAGATATGGTCCAACAAGTTTGGGGTCAGTAGGTCCGAGCAATGCAACTAGCTTGCGTTTGAATCCGACAGCCATGTGGATCGCGGCGGAGTCATTAGCTACAACTAGCTGAGCTCGTGAGATGATGGCCATGAGCTGGGAAATATTTGTAGATCCAACGCGGTCAGTGATGAACGGGTGAGTCTCAGCAAGCTCAAGAAGTGGGGCGCAACTCAATCTTTCCCCCGGTCCACCGACGACAACAACTCGATCGATCTCTGGGAGTTTGATTAGTCGCTCTGTGAGTTCTGTGAATCGTTCGATTGGCCAACACTTCGCAGGCCAGCGTGATGTAGGAGCAATAACAGCATAGCGATCTGGGTACTCGATGATTGCTTGTGAGAGTTCGTCTTGGCCGCAATAAAGTTGCATGTCTGGTTCAGAAGTTTCGCACCCGACAGATTCGACGAGCTTGAGCATGCGATCAACACTATGAAGTGAGATCGGAGCTTCTACTCGTTGATTGAGGAATATCCATGAGTTCTCTTGTGCATCGCGATATCCAATCCGTCGCGGAGCTCGTGTATACCAAGTGAAGAATCCAGATCGAGCAAGTCCTTGTGCATCGATGACCATGTCATACTTCGATTGCTTGAGTTCTTTGAGCCACTTGAACAATCCACCAAATCGACCCTTTCTACATTGTTCCCCGAGTTTCTTTCGAGGGAAAGGGATGTAGTTGTTCAATGCAGGGTGATGGACAATTGCTTCGTAAAACGAATCTTGAACCATCCAATCAATTTGTGCATTTGGGAATCGTTTCTTGAGTGCTGCAAGAACACTTACAGATCGACAGACATCGCCTAATGCGCTTGGACGTATGAGTAAGATGCGTTGAGGATCGTTCACAGTCGATATTGTTGCACCCAAACAGGCTTAGGGTGCCTGAGGGGGGTAGATGCTTGAAGTTTTTTCGGTTTCCCACGCGGTCATCGAAACGAGACGAATGCCTTGGGCGATCTGAGCAATCGGGTCTTTGAGTTGGTCGAAACAAACTCGGGTTATATTCTCGACTGATGGAATCACCCCTCCACGAGTTTGATCAAACCATTCGCAATCGATATTCAAAAATTTGTGATCGAGATGATCAAGTAGGATGGAGTTCACAACTGTTTGTATTTCTGATTGAACATCTTTGTCTTCGAGTGAAGATAAGGGGACTTCAATACATGGTTCTATTTGATAGTTGTGTCCGTGACCGTGTAGGTTGTTGCACTTGCCAAAGTATTGAGCGTTTTCTTGATCTGAGAGTGCAGGGCTGTGAAGCCGATGTGCAGCTGCAAACTCAAATCGTTGTCTGAGAAGTATTGAGTTCGAGTTGTGAGTCGATCGCGTCATCTCAAGATGATAGTAGGGGGAGAGTGTCCAACTCAACTCCACAAGCTGATGCTTGATATGTGATTGTGTGGTTGCAAACAACATTGGTAGTATCAAACCAGGATGTTGAGTTGGATCGGTTTCGATTTGCTTTGAGATTAATGGGACAAGTTCATCGCGGACAATGGAATCAATTTCCTGAATCCCGACGATGTATCCGGTATTCGGATCTGGGTATCCATTGATACTTAATCTGATCTCGTAGTAGTGAGCAAAACCATGTATACTCGGTTTGCCGGCAAAGCTATTGTGTCCAGAGTTCGATCCATCTGGATTAATCGAAAAACGAACGATTCGTCGAAGAGTTTGGGTCGGCAAGGTGTTTGTCATAATAACTTCCGTTCTCGCGATTTCTGATTGCGGAACATCTAAAGCATAGCGGGTCACGATCAACGAAGGGAAATGAGTATGATGGGCAGTTGCTGTAATAGTTCAAAAATAACGATGTGTGCGATTCTTGTTCTTTGTATACCTGCTTGGTTAACCATTGCGAGCAATCAACAACATGGTGAGATGACTAAGAACGTGAAAACAAGAATGAAATCGGTTGAGTCAGTCGCACAGCCGACAAAGGGGAAAAAAATGGTTTCAGCAGATGTACTCGGACACGAAATGGTCATGATTGATGGCTCAAAGAAGTCGTTGGAAGATTACCGTGGGAAGGTAATCCTGATGGTCAATGTCGCGAGTGAATGTGGATTGACTCCGCAATATGAAGCTCTCGAAGCATTGTATCGAAAGTACAAAAAACAGGGTCTGATTGTTATTGGATTCCCAGCAAATGAGTTTGGTGCTCAAGAGCCAGGAACTGATGCAGAAATTGCACAGTTCTGTAGTACCAAGTTCGATGTGACTTTCCCAATGACATCAAAGATTCAAGTGAAGGGAAAAGAGACTCATCCGCTCTACAAACAGCTTGCTGCTCAACCCGAACCTATTGGGGGCGAGCCAGAATGGAACTTCGCAAAATTCATGGTTGATCAGAAGGGGAATGTTGTCGCTCGGTTCTCTTCGAGAACCACTCCTGACGATCCTGCGCTAATAAAGAAGCTAGAAGAGCTTCTGGAAGAGGATTAATCAGATCTGAATACAATCATTTGTTTTAAAATAATGCATAAGTCTTTTGTGAACAGGGGTATACATGGTCCGGGTTTATGCACATTTTATCTTCATACAACCTTAGCATATTTCAATTCGCTTCTTCCTGATTATGAGGAAACAGTTCTCTTGAGAACACAAAGGTAATGCCCTATTTTCTGGGCAATCAAAGGAGATTCGACATGCGAGCGAGAAAATTGTTAGCCTCAGTTGCTGCCTTGGCCGCGTTGCCATTGGTTGCTATGGGAGTTTCAGATGACAAACTACCTGCGTACACCTCTACAAGCGGTGTTTCTGGCACGATCACAAGTATCGGTTCAGATACCATGAACAACTTGATGACTCTCTGGGGCGAAGAGTTCAGCAAGTTCTATCCGTCAGTGAAGACTTCAGTTGAGGGAAAAGGGTCATCTACTGCACCACCTGCATTGATCGAAGGCCAATCAAACTTTGGTCCTATGAGCCGTGCGATGAAATCCTCTGAACTTGACAAGTTTGAAGCAGAGTTTGGGTACCAGCCTACTGCGCTTCGGACAGGGATTGATGCGCTAGCTGTATATGTCCACAAAGATTGTCCACTTGATGAGATAAGTATTACTCAGATCAGTGAAGTCTTCTCCGTTGCAGGTGATGATATGACATGGGGCGATTTGGGGGTAAAAGACCCAGCGTATCGTACTCGTAAGATCAATATGTATGGCCGTAACTCTGCTTCTGGTACTTACGGGTTCTTTAAGAAGGTCGGTCTACAAGGAAACGATTACAAAGCATCTGTTAAGGAGCAGCCTGGGTCATCTGCAGTTGTCCAGGGTGTAAGTAATGATCGTTTCGGAATGGGTTATTCAGGTCTTGGATATAAAACCGCTGGTGTGAAAGCACTTATGGTTTCTATCGACGACGAAGAAGATGCATATCCAGCAGACTCAGAGAACTCACTTTCCGGCGATTACCCAATCGCTCGCTTCTTGTATCTCTATATTAATGCGGATCCTGAGACTGGACTCTCAGATCCGTTGAGAAGAGAGTTCGTCAAGCTTGTGTTCTCCAAACAGGGTCAAGAAGTGGTTGCAAAGGACGGATACTTCCCTGTTCCAGCCCAAGTTGCCCGCGAAGATCTTGAAGCAGTAAAGATTGATGTAGATTTTTAGTTCTTTCGCCCGGCAAGGGCGTCTCAGGTGTGAACAATGAGGGAGCGGGTGAAGACCTGCTCCTTTCTTTTCATCAGATTTGTCATCACCAATGAAAACATCATCAGATTCAAAAACTCGCACAGCCGCCTCGCGACGATTACACGCGATGGATTCACTCGCAGAGTTCATTGTCACCACGGGTGGGTTTGTAGTACTCGCCGCGGTTCTTGGGATTTGTGTCTATCTGCTCTGGGTAGTCATCCCACTCTTTGCGCCAGGGTCAGTAGGAGAGAAACTAACTGGGGGGTCATCCCAACTCACATCCGCGTCAAGTGTACTGCTTGATCCATATGCTCATAGCGCCACCATTCTCGATGGTGAAGATTCAGCAAAGACAGTGTTGCTCGACTCGGGTGAGATCGTTGGAACCTACGAGTTTTCGGATGAAGATTTGACTCCAACTGCATTGAGCTTTGCAAGGAACGGTGAGTTTGTCGCGATCGGGTATTCATCTGGGCAAGTACAGATCGGGGAACTGAGTTATGGAACTGATATTGGTGGTTCTCAGAATAATCGCACATTGGGTGCAATAACTCCGATTGAATCTGGGTATCTAGAAGCGCTTGAAGGCGATCGTGAACGAGCAGTTCAATTCGAACATGAGTTTGGTGATCTGTTTGATTTGAAGGATGGATCGGGAGCTATTGTCTCGATTGATTATCGTAAGAGTCCAACTAGTAAAACGATTCTCCTAGTTTTAAGAGAAGACAATACTGCGCTTGTCAATACAGTTCAGACGACCCGTCCTTTGGGTGGTGGGAAGCCTCGAATCAAACTCCGGACTCGATCATTTTCTCTCAAGAGTGAAAACCCTGATTGGTTCTTTGTCACCTCAGATGGTGGGCAAGTCCTTGCAGTTTGGAAAAATGGAAAATGTGAGCGATACACACGCGTCGAAAAGCAGTTTGTTCATGTTGAAGATATCCAACTGACACAAGATAATTCAGCAATCTCAACTGCATCAATGCTCTTGGGTGGACAAACACTCATCATCGGACAAGCAGATGGGACAATGATCTCATTCCATGTTGCAAAGGACAGTAAAGAACGCTTGATAGATGGGATGAGTCTCGTCGAGTCACATCGAGTTGATTCACCCAACGAAAACATCATTGCGATTTCCTCAAGTGTGCGTGACCGAACTGTCGCAGTACTCTTCGAGAACGGAGTAGTTGAACTTCGACACATGACAAGTGAGAAGCTCATTGCACAGATAGATACAGAGATCGAGAATCCTGTCGCAGTGTCGATTGCACCCAAAAACGACGGCGTCTTCGTGATAGGTTCTGATGGAGCTTATTCATTTCATGAGATAGAACCAGGTTATCCAGAGTTCAGCGTGAAAGCGCTCTTTGGAAAAGTACATTACGAAGGAGTTGAAACTCCTGAGTATGTGTATCAGTCTTCTTCAGGTGACGATGCTTCTGAGATCAAGTTGAGTCTAATGCCCTTGATCTTCGGAACACTCAAAGCGACAATCTTCGCGATGCTCTTTGCGATTCCAGTTGCAGTTCTCGCGGCGATCTATTCAAGCGAGTTTGTTTCGAAGCGCGTTCGTAGAAAAGTGAAACCAACAGTCGAGTTGATGGCGTCTTTACCATCAGTCGTGCTCGGGTTCTTTGCAGCGATGGTGTTTGCTCCGTTTGTCGCAGACAATCTCGATACCTTTGTGATTGGAATTGTGGTTTTGCCGATCACGATTCTTGTCGCAGCTCATATCTGGCAGTTGATCCCTCTTTCATATCGGTTGAAGACTCGGACTGGTCATCATCTGTTGCTCGTTGGGATTGCGGTCGTCATCGGGGTTGTAATCAGTAGTCTGATCGGGCCTCCAATGGTTCGATCTTGGTTTGCGCCAGATTCATTTGATGCTGCAATGCTCGCAGGAGCAGTCAAACCAGTTGACACTGTTGATCTCGATGGGTTTGGTGCTGATGCAGGTTATAACACTCGAACTCAACGACTCCTCAGAGCTCAAGGATTGGGTGTAATTGATGGTATTATCGTCGAACCTGATGCATCGATCGAAAGCTCAGGCATTCTCGAAGAGCTCAGTCTGACACACGGCGACCTTCGACGTTGGCTCAACGAAGAATACGGTCGAGCACGACCCGGTTGGATCGTCGTTTTCTTCCCAATCGCAAGCATCTTAGTCTGGGTAGCGCAAGCCATTTTGATTCGTAGGCGCATCGACTTGTTAATAGTCTCTAAAGAAGGCGTCGTAGGCGGAGCCGTCGTATTGACAAAGTTTGTGGTTCTACTCGCAATGAGCTTTGTCGTTGCTTATCTCTTTGCGTTGATTGCTGAATCGATGGGATTCGATCCACGAGATTCAATCTTTGGATCGTTTAGTCCACGAAACACTCTAGTAGTTGCGGTCATCATGGGATTTGCGGTGATTCCTATTATCTTCACAATCTCAGAAGATGCACTCCAAGCGGTTCCGATGACACTCCGATCTGCATCGTTGGGCGCGGGTGCAACCCCTTGGCAAACTGCAACTCGGATTGTGTTGCCTGTTGCAGCATCAGGGATTTTTTCAGCTTGTATGATCGGGTTCGGTCGTGCAGTTGGAGAAACGATGATCGTGTTGATGGCGACAGGAAACACTCCAGAGATGGAATGGAATATATTCTCTGGATTCAGAACCCTCGCGGCAAACATTGCCGTCGAACTCCCAGAAGCTCCTAAGGATGAAACACATTACCGAGTGTTGTTCTTATGTGGACTGGTTCTGTTCGTGATGACATTTGTTATCAATTCCCTCGCTGAGTTTGTACGTCAGATAGTCAGAGCAAGGAACTCCGGGTTATGAGCGACAACAAAGTCACCACATCCCAAAGACAGACATTGCCCAGTGCGATCGGTGAACCAATGGTTTGGTTAACGGGTGGTTCGTTGGTGCTCTGTCTATTGATGATTATTCTGTTGCTCGGGATGGTCGTGTATAACGGTAGTGTGAGTTTTTGGCCTCGGCCTATTGAACGTGTCACGCTTGAGAGTGGAGAAGTCTTCCTTGGGCTTGCAATGGATCAGGATGTTCATGCAGAAACGCTCGCTACCAGAACCCTCTATCGTGTTGGGAATCGAGATATAGGACAAGAGTCATTCCGGTGGGTTGATGATCAAGATATCGTTGAATCAGAATATCCAAGCAATGCGATGCTCCTAGAGCGCGAAGCGTGGGGGGTGTGGCTCGGGATTCCGGAATCAATATTCACGATTGACGATGAAGGCAATGAAGTACAAATCGCAACCGGAAGCGATCAAGTATTCGAGCAGTTTAACAAACTACATCGTGATGCGAGAGACGCGGGAAAGGCAATTAGCAAACTCAAAGATCAAGATCTAGGAAAGATCAATCGTGAAATCGAATCGCTTCGATTGGAAGTCCAACAGAGTGAAATCGAATCTCATCGATCGGGTGATTCTTTGTTTCGCTTCAACTGGGGTACTTGGGGTTTCAGCGGGGTACTTGTTGCGATTTGCGTAGGGTTCTTTATACGCGTTCGACATTTGGGCACAGAGATCGGATCGATACATGCTCGAAAAGGGAAACTTACACGATTCTCATTGATTGTAAGTGCATTCATGTTGCTTGGTGCGATGTGGATCGCGTCACCATGGGGTGACAAAGCGCTCGATGAGCAGCAACTACAAGAGTTGCGAGAGCAAGTTGTGATTCGTGAAGCGGAGTTGTTATCAGAATACGAACTTAAACTCGGGCAAATCCGAGCAATGGAAGAAACAAACGATCGGTTGCGCATTGTGATCCGTGAGCCGACGACTGGAGAGTTTGCTCCAACTTCACAAACGCTTTCAGACGAACCATTGCATATGCAACAGATTGTTCGAGCTGTGGAGAGTAATCAACTCAGTACTGCAGATCGAGTTGGCGTGTACTTATCAAGATGGTGGGAGTACCTCTCTGCGAACCCAAGAGAAGCGAACACAGAAGGTGGAGTCTTCCCAGTTATTGTGGGGACAATCCTTCTGACATTGCTTTTGACGATTTTTGTTACACCTATGGGTGTTATCGCGGCGTTGTACCTTCGGGAATACGCAAAGCAAGGGTTCGTTACGAGCATGATCCGTATCGCAGTCAATAACCTTGCAGGAGTTCCGAGTATTGTCTACGGCGTGTTCGGACTAGGGTTCTTCTGTTACACCGTCGGGCAATATGTAGATACAGGACCAAAGGTTTCAGATCGAGTAAATCCCGGAACCTGGTGGATGATGTATATCTTCATCGGGCTAGTCATAGTGATCGGATACGCTGTCAATCTGTGGGGCAAACCCGATCCTGGGAAGTTGCCTTCTCAGTTTAATCTGAGAATGAAACGAGCTACCTGGATTGTCTGGTTCTCAGTGTTAGTTCTTGGGGTTTTACTTATCACAAAGACTCCATATTTCCATGGATTATTCGAAGCAAGAGCAGAAGATGGGACTCCGACATTTGGCGCACGCGGGATGCTTTGGGCCTCTCTAACACTTGCATTGCTTACTTTACCTGTTGTGATTGTGGCAACAGAAGAAGCAATCGCAGCAGTCCCCAACTCAATGCGAGAGGGGAGTTACGGATGTGGTGCTTCTAAATGGCAAACAATGCGACGGATTGTTCTCCCAGGAGCGCTTCCAGGAATTTTGACAGGCGGAATCCTCGCGATGGCGCGTGGAGCAGGTGAAGTTGCACCATTGATGTTGGTCGGAGCGGTAAAACTGAATCAAGATTTGCCAATATCAACTGAAGCTCCGTTTATTCATGCGGATCGAAGTTTCATGCATTTGGGATTCCATATCTATGACCTAGGATTCCAGAGTCCTGATTCGCAAGCTGCTCGGCCGTTGGTGTGGACTACTACGCTGTTGTTTTTAGCAGTCGTTTTCGCGCTCAACTTCTCTGCGATTATGATACGATCACGTGTACGAGCCAGAATGGCGGGACAAACGATATGATGTCGATGGATACAGACTCACCCAACTCAACGACTTCTTCTGGATCTGCACAAGATACGGCACAGCCAGTAGTGCGTCCTGTATCGTACGAACCAAATCGTCGTGGAAACGAAGCAACCTATGAAGTGATTGAAGCGATCAGGCGCGGGGAAACCCCAGCACCTACCGTTCATCCTGAAGTTGATCCGAGTAATGCAATTATTAACATCGAGGATTTTAACTTATGGTACTCTGAAACCCAAGCAATTCATTCTGTCAGTATGAACATCTCTCGTGGTGCTGTTACTGCATTGATTGGACCATCGGGTTGTGGTAAATCAACGTTGCTGCGTTCGATTAATCGGATGAATGACTTGGTTGAAGGCGTTCGAGTTGAAGGGCTGATCGGGCTCAACGGTTCTCCGATCTATGCGCCATCTGTTGATGTTATTTCGTTACGCAAAAGGCTTGGAATGGTGTTTCAGAAACCAAACCCATTCCCGATGTCTATCTTTGAGAATGTCGTCTATCCATTACGTATCGATGGAGAACGCAGAAAATCCGTCCTTGAAGAAGCATGCGAAAAGAGCCTCCGGGCCGCGGCTATCTGGGATGAAGTAAAAGATCGACTAAAACGGTCCGCTTTGGGATTATCAGGAGGTCAACAACAACGATTGTGCATTGCTCGCGCAATTGTCGCGGATCCGGAAGTACTCCTGCTTGACGAGCCTTGTTCTGCACTTGACCCAGTTGCGACGCTGAAGATTGAAGAGCTAATCTCAGAAATATCAGAACGATATACAGTTCTGATTGTGACACACAATATGCAGCAGGCCGCCCGCGTTTCGGACTATACGGCCTTTATGTACCTTGGTAGACTCGTTGAATACGGTCCAACTGCGAAGTTATTCCAGACTCCTGCATTGATCGAAACTGAACACTATGTGTCAGGACGATTCGGGTAAACGCAAAGCATGGGAGAGTCCCCTGTAGACAGACTTGTCTAGTGAATCTCTCATCATCTTATGAAAGCTGTAGGAATTGATGGATTCAGTCGTTCATGTGTCGATATGAAGGACTACGATTGTTGCTGGGTAGGAATTCCCAGATTTTCGTCCGATAGTCCACGAAATTCGGGCCTGGAGTGCCCTAAGGCCGTGTAGACTGAGGAGTGCTATGAGCTCTGCGCCGCAACCAAGCATACCGTCGATTAACCAATGGAACGCCGAATATCTGGAAGAGCAGTATCGCGCGTACACAGTTGATCCTTCATCTGTCGATCCGGAGATCCGCGCGTTTTTTCAAGGGTTCGACCTTGCGCACGCTTCCGAACTCAAACTCTTCGGCGACGCGAGTCCTGCAGTTGATTCTGGAACGACAACCAATCGACCAGCCTCGACTGGTCCGATCAAGGTAACGCCCACGATCGGGCGATCTGCAGGCAAAGCAACGCATTTTGAAGCAATCGTTGATGACTTCATCGGTGCGTATCGAGATCAAGGTCATCTTTGTGCACAGATCGATCCGTTCGCACAAGAGCGTCCTCGGCCGGATTCCCTTTCATTGGGATATCACGGATTGTCCGAGTCTGATCTCAATCGACAAGTTGATGGTTCGAGCATGGGACTCGGTTCACAGATTCCATTGCGAGATGTCATTGAACGACTCGAATCAGTTTACTGTTCGACAATTGGCGTTGAGTTCATGCATGTTGCAGACATCGAGCAGCGTGCTTGGCTTCTCGAACGATACGAAAACATCGGTGGGAAACTCGAACTCACAAAGGCTGAAAAAGGCACAATTCTTGAAGAACTAACTCGATCAGAATCATTCGAGAAGTTTCTAGGTAGACGATACCCAGGTGAAAAACGATTTAGTCTTGAAGGCGCGGAATCATTGATCCCGTTACTCGATCGCATGATCGAAGCGTATTCTGATCTTGGGGCTGAGGAAGTTGTCATTGGGATGGCACATCGCGGCCGACTCAATGTGCTTCATAACATCATTGGGAAAACCCTCGAACAGATCTTCACAGAGTTTGAAGAGAACTGGTCAGAAGGTTTCGCAGATGGTGGCGGCGATGTGAAATATCATCGCGGATACTCAGGAACACGCCGACTCAACAATGGACGAATGGTCCATCTTGCACTTGCAAGCAATCCAAGCCATCTAGAAGCGGTAAATGGTGTGATTGAAGGTCGATGTCGCGCAAAACAACGCTTACGCGGTGATACTACTCGCGAGAGAGTCACTCCGATTCTAATCCATGGTGATGCTGCGATTGTTGGACAAGGAATTGTACAAGAAGTACTCAACTATTCTCAGCTTGAAGGTTACACCACAGGTGGGACGATCCATGTAGTTGTCAATAACCACATCGGATTTACGACACTCCCTTCGGATTCTCGTTCGAGTCGATATTGTACTGATATTGGAAAGTTTATCGATGCTCCGATCTTCCATGTCAACGGCGAAGACCCAGAAGCAGTGGTCACAGTCGCACAACTCGCAGCGGAATATCGTCAGAAGTTCAAACGAGATGTGTTCATTGACTTGCAGTGTTACCGTCGTTACGGACACAACGAGCAAGACGAGACGAGCTTTACTCAACCAATCATGGCGGGATTAATCAAGAAGAAACCTTCTGTGCTTAAGGTTTATACTGAGAAGCTTCTTGCTGAGAGTTCGATCTCAGAGGCTGATCGTCAATCAATTATTCATCGACTCAATGAAGCGCTCGAACAAGCTCAACGAGCAGCTCAGCAAACTCCGAACGACCCAACAATCGATCCTGGGAGTGAACGCTGGGGTGGGCTCTCTCACAAGTTTACTTTCGATCCGATTGATACATCGGTAACGAAAGAACAAGTTGAAGAAGTTTCGAAAGCGATCGGTTCAGTCCCTGAGGGATTCAAACTCAATCCGAAACTAAAGAAGTTACTCAGCGAACGATCAGATCTTCCGAACGCAGACTTGATTTCGTATGCAGATGCAGAACAACTCGCGTATGGCACTCTCTTAGCAGAAGGACATCCAGTCCGTTTGTCAGGACAGGATTGTCGTCGAGGTACATTCTCACATCGACATGCGGTTGTGCGTGACTTCGAGAGTGGAGAACCTTACACCCCTCTTAACTCAATCCGTGAGATTGGTCGGGAAGGGACTGAAACGCCTCCAGGTTCATTAGGTGCGGATGGGCAACCAAGACAAGCAAACTTCTGTGTGTATGACTCACCTCTTTCAGAAGTTGGTATTCTTGCATTCGAGTATGGATACTCACTAGGTGATCCTGGGATGTTGATCATCTGGGAAGCTCAGTTTGGTGACTTTTACAACGGAGCACAAGCGATTGTTGACCAGTTCATCTCCTCTGCAGAAGCAAAGTGGGATCGTTGGAGTGGGTTGACGATTCTGTTGCCTCACGGATACGAAGGCGCTGGACCTGAGCATTCTTCGTGTCGAATGGAACGGTTCTTAGAGCTTTGTGGCGGCGACAATATGTTGATCGTTTACCCATCGACTGCGTCTCAAACTTTCCACATGCTTCGCCGACAAGTGAAAGCAACATATCGCAAACCTCTTGTCGTGATGACTCCAAAGAGCATGCTTCGTATACCAACGAGCTCTGTTGAAGAGCTATATACTGGGCATTTCCATGAGATGCTTGACGATCCACGATTTGTCGTCGATGGTTGGAATCGAAAAGATGTGAAACGCGTGATTTTCTGTTGTGGCAAAATTTACCATGAGCTCGACAAGCGACGCGAAGATTTAGATCAAAGAGATATCGCGATTGTTCGTATCGAACAGATGTATCCATTTAACGGTGATCTGATTTCAAAGATCAATAGTCAATATCCTGAATCTGCAGAACGAATGTATGTTCAGGAAGAGACATATAACGCAGGCGGATATCTCCATGTATGTGATATGTTCCAAAGCGTTCTCGATTGGGAACGTCCAGAATACATTGGACGATCAAGATCAAGCACGCCTGCGACTGGTTCGAAATCTCAACACAAAATTGAACAAGAGCAAATCATCTCTGATGCGATAGGTCCACAGCCGAAGGATCAGAGTTCGAAAAAAACTGTTGCTGCTGCAAAGGCATAAACACAAGCTGATAAGTCGGGCAGTGACGCCCAGAGACGGATTGAAACTATGAGCACACAGATTGTGATTCCTAATGTTGGTGAGTCAGTGACGAGCGGCGTCATTGCGGCATGGACTGTTGAAGACGGTGCTTATGTCGAACGAGACGAGACGATTCTCGAGCTTGAGACAGACAAGGTAACTATGGAAGTTCCGGCGCCAGCGTCAGGTGTTGTTAAGCACAACGCCGCAGAAGGCGACGAAGTTGATGTCGGATCAAGTGTGGGTGAGATTGACGAATCTGCGGCGAAACCAGCAGGTGATGCTCCTGCTCCTGCAGCGCCCGAAGCGTCCGCGCCAACGCCCGCTGCTCCTGCAGCAGCACCAAGCCCATCTCCTGCTCCTGCAGCTGCGGTCGCAGTTGCAACAGCGCCTGCAACGAATGCAGATGTAAAAGCAACTCCATTGGCACGCAAGCTCGCAGATGACACAGGGCTCGATCTGAGAACTATCACCGGGACTGGTGCTTCTGGGCGCATCCGTGAACAAGATGTTCTTGCATATATCCAAACTCATCAAAACGGCGCGACTCAACAAGCAGCCGCTCCAGCAGCATCTGGGACAGTTCGTGAAGTCACTCAGGAACGAATGTCACCAATGCGGCAAGCGATTGCTTCTAGACTGGTTGAAGCTCAGCAAACCGCTGCAATGCTCACTACATTCAACGAAGTTGATATGGGCGCAGTTATGGATCTCCGGAAGTTACACAAAGAAGCATTCGCTGACAAACATGGGATCAACCTTGGATTCATGTCCTTCTTCGTTAAAGCAACGACACAAGCACTCCAGAAGTTCCCTTTGATCAACTCCTACATCATTCAAGGTGATAATGGGAAACCTGCGATCGAGAAACACTCATACAACGATGTCGCAATTGCGGTATCTGGTCCTAAAGGGCTTGTAGTGCCGGTCATCCGAAGCGCTGAGAATCTCAGCTTTGCAGGGATCGAAAGCACGATCAAGGACATGGCTCTTCGAGCACGCGATGGGAAGATCACTCTTGAAGAAATGCAAGGGGGAACCTTTACGATCACCAACGGCGGTATCTTTGGTTCATTAATGTCTACTCCGATTCTCAACCCGCCGCAAGCCGCGATTCTGGGTATGCACGGAATCAAGAAGCGTCCTGCAGAAGATCCAAACAACCCAGGCACGGTTTCACTTCGTCCGATGATGTACCTCGCGCTGAGCTACGATCATCGGATCGTCGATGGTGCAGAAGCGGTTCAGTTCTTGGTGAGCATTAAAGATGCGATCGAAGACCCTGCACGACTTATGCTGGATCTATGAGCCGACATAGCGAATAGGCAATCAACTTGGATCGTTACATCAACTAAGCTTTTGCTGAGGAAGTTGTTGAGATGACATCTAAAACTTAATCAAATCGTATCTAGCATGCCTTCACATGCTCGCATCAACATTTCGAAGACTTTGTCGAAACCGTCGTCACCGCCGTAGTAGGGATCGGGGACATCTGGGGTTTTGCCTGTAAGTGTTGGATCGAAAGATCGCATTAGTCGGACTTTATCTTTGGGCGTGCCTTGCTTGATCAGATCGCGATGATTCGCAGCGTCCATAGGAATGATCAAGTCAAAGTTGGATGGGTCTGAGTCCGCGTCGAACTGGCGAGCTCGAAGATCAGTTAGATCAATACCATGCTTTGAAGCAACTAATACTGAACGAGGGTCAGGTGGATTCCCAACATGCCAGGCGCCGGTGCCGCACGAGTCGATATGGAACTGATCAGCAAGTCCGCGTTGATTGACGAGATGGGTTAAAATGCCGTCAGCTAATGGCGATCTACAGATATTGCCAAGGCAAACAAAGAGCACGCTGGTTTGTGATAATTGGTTAGACATGATTAAACATGAGCAGGTAGATCTTGAACAGTGAGATCTGCTCGATTCGATTCGATCATTTCATCAAGTTGTTCAATGATTGGCCCTGCAACTCCTGGAGCTCTTGATAGTCCTTCTCTTCCAGATTGCTTTAGACGAAGTACAGGGACATCTGCGTTTTCACACATCCGTTCGATCAGTAATGAAGAACCTGAGCCATCGAAACATGGATGTATGAGTGCATCGAAGATCGGAAGTAAGGAAGTTACAGGGTCTGTCGTTACAAGTAAGTGGAATCGTGATCCGAGTCCACGATGGTGTCGGCGAGCAGCGGGGAGATGGCTCGAGGTATTGGGTACTACCCCTGTCAACGAATAACCTGACGCGTTGAGTAGTCCAAGTAGGAACGCAAGCTCTCTTGCATCAACATCACATGGACGATCTGCGAGCACTCCAATGCACATGGAGTTTGGGTCGAGATCAAGCTGAGCTCTATTCATAGGCTGAATTGAATCGTTTATATTGTCGAGAATCGAAGGGAGTAATCGGTCAACTCTTGCTTGGAGTCCACGATCTTCCCAAGCTTGCTCATCGGAGGATTCAAACACTCGAATAGAGACTCGTTTACTCACATACCCTGTCATGCGTTTGGGAGATGTTGAGATGAGATCAAGCTCTGCAGGTATCCCACTCAGTAGCGGAGCAAGTTCGTCATTCCAGCAAATTACGCGTGATGCTTTCGATGTAAGATGCTTAACCCGTCGATGGATTAACTTGGGGATTCCAAGTGGGGGAGCAATTCGAAGGTGCCATTGCAAACCGAGTCGTTTTGCTTGAAACTCGCAGGATTGATCGCCGACAAGGATTACCAAACCTGGTGGGGTAAGTTGTGATTCGATCGCACGAGCACAGAGGATTGCAGGGATAAGTCTACCGAGTGAGCGGCCGTTGGCGAACTCACTTGGGCATGCGACCAGGTGGATTACATCGGGATTGGAGATTGGTTTATTCACCTACCGAATAATACCGTCTCGGTGATCTCATGTTTGTAGAAAAGCTGAGCTAATCCGAGTCCTGCTCTTTGAGCGAGTTCTTGCTCAGTTTCGATTCGATCTCCGCTCTTCTGTGCCGCGGCACCTGCTCGTTGAGGCATCTGGATATTCGCAACATGTCCCATCTCATCGTCAGGCCAGATCCGTTCACCACTCGCCACATCAATAATCTTCACTCGGAGCATCGCTTGTGGAATATATGATCCTGTTTCAGGAGTTAATGAGAACTCGGTTACCACAGCGTATATCACGATGTCTGCGCCTACAGATTTTCCCAAGTCCGCGATGGAGCTGAGCTCACCGTATCGTTCACTACTCGCAGCGGTCAATATCCCACGCGGATCAAGCATATCTACTAAGATTCGCTTTGCGAGCAGTTCTTTGGTTGCACGGTCTGCGATTGAGTATCGAAGTCTTCGCTGAGTGACTCGGCTTGACGGGTCGTCAACAAAGACGACTGTTTTAAGTTCTTCTGTGAGGGTGTAGACTGGATCGATTTTTTGCGGGCCATGAATTGCATATGCAACAGGAGTAATCACATTGCAACCTGGAATGAGGGTGAGCAAAGAAATGAACCCGATGAGCATCCATGAAAGTGTTGGTATTTTATGTATTGAGTTAGCCATGTATATTCTTTGCATGAGTTTTGATTGTTCAATAAGGGATGACATTTGATTCTTCATGTGTGTAGAACAACCACGATACTCTGTTCACCAAACGGTTAGAGAGTTCAGTGTTGACTGCGGTTTCGGGGATATCGCTTCTCATGAATCCTGTTGAGTCTGGGAACTTGACTCGGATAGATTTTTCAAAGACAGGATCGTCTGGAAACCCTGAATCGGATTCATAGACAGTAACGACTCCTGCTGCTGAACCATCCCAAATATACTGGTTCCCGGGTTCGTGCAAACTGAATTCGATAAGCTCAAACACGACGAGGCGTTCAACGCCGAGCATTTCTGCGACTTCGCCTTTGGGCATTGCAATCCATTGTGGAGTGTTGTACAAAACGGAGAGCAAGTCTCTGCTTGGAATTGCGAATGTTGGGTTGCCGTTTTGAATCAGACGATCATTTATTCTCTGAGTCAATCGAGCAGTTGTTCCCGGGTTGCTTGCTTCGATTAAACGATCGACAGAAACAACTACAGTGAAGGAATGCTCTGAAATCCCTGTGTATTCTGCTTCTACTTCGTGCTTGCCTGTACGATGAGCGGATTCGGCCATCCCGCCAATCGCGGCGCCGATGATGCATCCCGATAGTTGTGAGATCATGATCAATGAGCACATCCACGTACATACGGATCTAAATGTGAATGAGGTTCGGAGGCGAGCGTGTGTGTGCATGTTGAATATTCCTTTGCGATATGGAAAGAGGGTTATTGCCAAGTCGCAATTTTGTAAAACCAAGCAAGTAGTAACATGATTCCAAGGACAAGGAAAAAGCGAGGTCTAAGAGCAGGCTGAATTGTGCTGTTGATTCTTGCGCCACTCACTGCTTGTACTGTTGATCCCCAGAATACTACCGTTGTCATTATGACGAGTAGCGTGCCCATTGGTTGAGTCTTTGCAGAAATGAACCATGATCCTTCACCAGCGTGAGTAAACGATGTCGTCATGCCACATGTCGGGCAAGGTTTATCAAGTGCGACAACCCACATACACGGAGATAGTCCAAGTTGGGTATGTGTCCCGTGTCCATCAGATGAGGGGTTTAACCAAGCAGCAATAATCAATACTGCGAGACACATCAACGATATTACCCCAGCGCCGATCCGGTCTCCCAGCGACGCCTGTAATGGTGATGTTCGTTCGATTCGTCGCTCGTCCTGTTGATTCATCTGCATGGATGTACGCCTGGAATGAGCGATCTGATCCAGATTTCGTGCATCTGGTCCGATCAATCGAACTTAAATACGCCTTTGCGATATCCGTAGATGTATGCAACAAGCGTTGTAAACAAGAAGAAGAGGATTCTGAGAAGCCATATCTTCGAAGCGTCTGACATTGGATCGAGACTTGTAAATGTTTGCGCCCATGGGTAGAGGAAGATCACTTCCACATCAAACACCAGGAAGACCATCGCGATCAGGTAAAAGCGGATATTAAAGCGTTTACGAGCAGTGCCGACATTGTCCATGCCTGATTCGTAGGTTTCACCCTTGCGAGAACCTGCTCTGCGTGGGCCGAGTACAAACGATGCAACCAAGTTCATTACCCCGAAGCCGATTGCTCCAAGGATCATCAGCAAGATGGGAAGGTATGCACCAATTTCATTTGAAGCTGCAAGTGTCAGCATGTGTATCCATCCTCAAGGATCAATCTGTCTCAACGGCCGTCCTGACGAGCTGAGGTCAGATGATAGCATACCAAATCTCGGTTTGCGGGCTCTGAAGACGACCATTCGATCTGCCAGATTGGCATAGGATTTTTACTCTCTGACATCGGAGGCAGGGTAAATGGGGACAAATTGAGTCCTGTGCTCAGTTGTTGAGGAGAACAGTGATCAAGAGTTGGCACAGGGATTGCCATAGGTATTGGGCAGACGGTGCGCTATCGCATCATTGATATGAGACACAAACCGGGCATTTCGCCCGCTATCGGAGAAATCAGATCATGGCATCAAAAGAACTGAAATTCGACATTGAAGCACGTCAAGCATTGCTTGCAGGAGTTGAAAAGCTCGCAGCAGCAGTCAAAGTGACCCTCGGACCTCGCGGCCGCAACGCGGTTATCGACAAATCATGGGGTGGTCCAACAGTCACTAAAGACGGTGTCTCAGTTGCAGAAGAGATCGAGTTGCTCGACAAAGCAGAGAACATGGGCGCAATGCTCGTTAAAGAAGCGTCTTCCAAGACCTCTGACGATGCAGGTGACGGCACAACTACTGCGACTGTTCTCGCAGAGGCGCTCTTCAAAGAGGGTCTTCGCTACATCGCAGCGGGTGTCGATGCAAACTCGCTTGTTCGCGGTATGAAGAAGGGTGTCGAGATTGCAACGAACTCAATCGATGAGCTCGCAATCCCAGTCAATGGTAAAAAGGACATCCAGAATGTCGCAACCATCTCTGCGAATAATGATCCAGAGACAGGCAAGATCATGGCTGACGCTTTCGAGAAGGTCGGAAAAGATGGCGTAATCACAGTTGAAGAGGGCAAAGGATTCGAAACCGAAGTCACTGTAGTCGAGGGTATGCAGTTCGATCGTGGTTTCCTTTCTCCAAACTTCGTGACTGATGCAGACGGCGTGAAGACTGAGTTCGACAAGGCGCTCGTGCTTGTTCACGAAGACAAGATCGACAACCTGACCAAGCTCGTTCCATTGCTCGAAAAAGTCATGGGTGCGAAGAAACCTTTGCTCATCATTGCAGAAGACATCACGGGTGAAGCACTCAGCACTCTCGTCATCAACAAGCTACGCGGAACACTTCAGGTTGCTGCAGTCAAAGCTCCAGGTTACGGCGATCGCCGCAAGCAAATGCTTCAGGACATCGCAGTCCTTACCGGCGGCGAAGCATTCATGAAGGATTTGGCAACTGACCTTGACAAGATCGAACTCTCGCAGCTCGGTATGGCAAAGAAGGTTGAGATCACATCAGATACCACAGTCATCATCGAAGGCGCTGGTTCAACGAGTGAAATCCAAGAACGCATCGCAACAATCCGCCGTGAGATCGAAGCTTCAAGCTCCGACTACGATCGTGAAAAACTCCAAGAGCGTCTCGCAAAGCTTTCTGGAGGCGTAGCTCAAGTGAATGTTGGTGCAGCATCGGAAGCTGAGCTCAAAGAGAAGAAAGCACGCGTTGAAGATGCACTTCATGCAACACGCGCAGCACTCGCAGAAGGCATCGTCCCTGGCGGTGGCGTTTCATTCGTTCGTGCACAGAATGTCATCGCGGGTAGCCGCGAATGGAAGTCTGTATTCGGTAAAGCAACAGAAGTAACAAGCGACGATGTCGGGCAGAACAAGTACGACTACGCTGCAGGATTGAATGTTGTGTATCGTGCATTAGCAGTTCCATTACGCACCATCGCAGAGAACGCAGGTGCAAAGGGTTCAGTTGTTGTTGCCAAGGTTGCAGAGTCTGAAGGATCAGACGGATACAACGCACTCACTGGTAAGTACGAAGATTTGATCAAAGCTGGAGTCATCACTCCTGCGAAGGTTGATCGTAGTGCACTCACGAATGCAGGTTCTGTTGCAACAATGTTGCTCGCGGCAGACTGTGTCGTAACCAACAAACCAGAGAAAGCAGAACCAGCTCCGGCCGGCGACCCAATGGGTGGCATGGGCGGAATGGGAGGCATGGGTGGTATGGGCGGCGGCATGCCTGGAATGGGTGGCATGGGCGGCATGGGCGGAATGCCAGGCATGGGCGGGATGGGATTCTAAAAACCTGTCTTTCGCGTTCACAATCATCAAACATAACACATCTGCATCAGCAGTTTGGAGAAACAAATAATGGCAGTTAAACCACTTGAAGATCGCGTACTGGTTAAACCAGTTGAACCAGAAACCGTCACTGCTTCAGGGCTCTACCTCCCTGAGTCGAGCAAAGAAAAACCAATCCACGGCGTAGTCGTAGCAGTTGGTCCAGGCAAGCGCCTCGAAAACGGAACTCGCGCTGAGATGAGCGTGTCAAAGGGTGACACGGTTGTCTACTCAACCTACGGCGGAACCGAAGTCGAAGTGAAGGGTGTTGAGCACTTGATCCTTCGTGAATCGGAACTCCTCGGTGTTGTTCAAGGCTAATCAAAAACGATTTCAGACTCCAAAGGAGCATTGATATGGGTACTAAACAGATTATGTTCGAGGACAAAGCGCTTCTCGAAATGAAAAAAGGTGTCGACAAAAT
The DNA here is from genome assembly GCA_029213305.1 of Phycisphaerales bacterium. Lineage (GTDB taxonomy): Bacteria > Planctomycetota > Phycisphaerae > Phycisphaerales > UBA1924 > UBA1924. The sequence goes on along the minus strand of JARGPA010000003.1, from coordinate 66,814 downwards.
CGCAGACGCGGTCAAATGCACCATGGGACCTGCAGGTAAGCATGTCGTGATCGAAAAAGCGTACGGCGGTCCACACGTGACCAAAGACGGCGTCTCGGTTGCAAAGGAAGTTGAACTTCCACAGCAGTTCGAATCCATGGGCGCAAAGATGCTTTATCAAGTCGCGAAAAAAACTGCAGACAAGGCAGGCGACGGCACAACATGTGCAACAGTTCTTGCTCAAGCAATCTTCACTGAAGGATTGAAAGTTGTCGCAGCGGGTGCAAACCCGGTTCATGTTCAACGCGGAATCAACAAGGCGGCGCAGGTTGCTGCTGAAGCGATCAACGATCTCGCAGTTCCATGTAAGGGTAAGGCCGACTTCAAGAAGGTTGCTACTGTTTCCGCAAACCACGATGTTGCTGTAGGCGAGCTCATTGCAGAAGCAATCTCAAAGGTTGGCGCTGACGGCGTCGTCGAAGTTGAAGATGGTAAAGGGTCAGAAACTACTCTCGATTATGTCGAAGGTATGCAGTTCGATAAGGGTTACCTTTCCCCTTACTTCATGACTGATCCCAAGACTGGTGAATGTGTGCTCGAAGACGCATTGATCTTGATCCACGAAAAGAAGATCAGCAACCTTGCTGACTTGCTTCCGTTGCTCAACAAGGTTGCTGCATCAAGCAAGCCTTTGTTGGTGATCGCAGAAGATGTAGAAAACGAAGCACTCGCAGCGCTCGTTGTGAACCGTCTTCGTGGAATGCTCAATATCGCAGCTGTGAAAGCTCCGGGGTTTGGTGATCGCCGCAAAGCGATGCTCGAAGATATCGCAGTCTTGACCAAGGGTACTTACTTTGGTGAAGACCTTGGACGATCACTCGAATCAATTGAGCTCAAAGAACTCGGTACTGCGAAACGTATCGTGATTGACAAGGGCAACACAACCATCGTCCAAGGTGGAGGCAAAAAAGCTGACATCCAAGCACGCGCTGCTCAGATCATGGCACAACACGAAAAGTCAACTTCAGACTACGATCGTGAAAAACTCATGGAGCGTCACGCGAAGCTTACCGGCGGCGTCGCAATCATCTCAGTTGGAGGCATGTCCGAAACTGAAATGAAAGCAACTAAGGATCTCGTCGACGACGCGCTCCACGCAACACGCGCTGCTGCAAAAGAGGGATACATCCCAGGTGGCGGCGTCTCAATGCTCCGTGCGATCAGCGCTGTTGAAGCAGGTACCAAGAAGGTTAAGGGCGATGAACGATTCGGTTTCGAAATCCTCGCTCGTGCTTTGACTGCTCCTGCATACCAGATTGCAACAAACGCAGGATTCGACGGCGATCTCGCAGTCGATACCGTCCTGGAAGAAGAAGGCAACTTCGGACTCAACGCAGCGACTGGTGATTACACCGATCTCGTGAAAGCAGGGATCATCGATCCAGCTTTGGTCGCGAAGAGCGCGATCATCAACGCTGCTTCGGTTTCGGGTTTGATGCTCACAACTGATGTGATGTTGACTGATCTTAAAGAAGACACTGAGCCTGTTATTGGCGCAGTGAGCTAATCTTGATTCAATGAACAATTCCAAGCCCTCATCGGAAACGGTGGGGGTTTGATTATGCCAACAACCCGCGACTATTACGAAGTACTCAGCGTTGAACGATCGGCTGACGGCGATGAGATCAAACGCTCATACCGCCGACTCGCGATGAAGTTTCATCCGGATCGCAACCCCGATGACAAGGAAGCTGAGCAGAAGTTCAAGGAGTGCGCCGAAGCATACGAAGTGCTTTCGGATGATTCCAAACGCAAGATCTATGACCAGTACGGTCATGAGGGGTTGCGTGGACACGGCGCTGCAGGACACGACTTCAATCGTATGAATGTTGACGACATCTTCTCGATGTTCAACGACATCTTCGGCGGCGGAGGAGGCGGGGGCAGAGCTCAACGCAGAGGCCCAGCTCGTGGATACGATCTGGAAACCGAAGTCGTGCTAGATCTCAAGGAAGTCTCTACTGGTGTCAGCAAGGATGTCGAGTTCACACGCATGGACATCTGCGATACCTGTACTGGTAGCGGCGCCAAACCCGGAACGGAACCGATCACTTGTGATACCTGTCAAGGACAGGGCAAGGTCCAACAAGCAGGACTCGGGGGAATGTTCCGGATGGTTGTTGCATGTCCGACATGTCGCGGCCGAGGAAAGATGATCAAGGATAAATGCGATCAATGTCATGGCAAGGGGCGTATCGGTAAGAAGCGCTCACTGAGTGTCAAAATCCCAGCAGGGATTCATGATGGACAAGCGGTTCGTGTTCCAGGAGAAGGTGAACCACCTAGCGCGGAACAATCACCCAACGGGCAAGGGATGCGTGGAGATCTCCATGTCGTTGTTCGTGTCAAGGCGCACGATTTCTTCGAACGCGACGGTGATCATCTGTTGATGGAAATGCCGATCTCATTTACACAAGCATCGCTTGGTGCTGAGGTTGAAGTCCCAACGATTGATGGTAAGCGAACTCTAAAGATCAAGAAGGGGACTCAGTATGGAGAACTCTTCCGGATTGATGACGCGGGTTTACCGAACTTACGCAATGGACACATGGGTGATTTGATCGTAGTTACGAAAATCGAAACCCCCAAGAAGCTGACAAAGAAGCAAGAAGATCTATTGCGAGACTTTGCAGAAACAGAAGATAAGCATGTCAATCCAGAATCACATGGGTTCTGGAAGAAGATCACCGATTTCATCGGTGGCTAATATTTGAGAAATGAGTGTCAAGATATGAACGATACACACGATCAAACAGACGATCAGATTCAAAATCAAGAAGCTAATTCTGAAAACATGAAGATCGATCAAGAGCAAGTAGAGCGCGAAGAGCACGCGGCGAGGATGGAATCAATCCGTCAACTCGCTCAAGCAAATGAGATTGAAGTCGCAGCAGAAGACGCTGAGATTCTTGATGCATTGCTTGACACGATTAATCAGCGTGATGAGTTGCAAGACAAATTGCTCAGAGCAGCAGCGGATCATCAAAACTTCCAGCGTCGTGCAACAGGAAATGAACGCGAAGCTCGAACAAGCGCTACACAGGGTGTAGTGCAATCATTGATTCCATTGCTTGATACCTTTGAGATGGCGTTGTTGCAGGATCCTGAGAAGGTGACTGCAGAACAAGTTATTGAAGGTGTTCGCATGATTCGCGGAGAGTTCTTAAGATTACTCTCAGGATATGGAGTTAGTTCGATTGATCCAGTTGTTGGAGACGAGTTCAATCCTGTAGAGCATTCAGCGATGATGCAACAACCAGCAGATGGGGTAGAACCTGGACACATTTCATTGAATATGGGAATGGGATTCAAACTCGGTGAACGCGTTGTTCGTCCTGCAAAGGTCGCCGTCGTTCCAAGCATCGAAGCTGAACCCGCGACTGAGCCCGCTGATTCTACGGAGAGTTAAATATGCCAACTTATGAATATCGATGCAAAGACTGCGATCATGAGTTCGAACTGTTTCAATCCATGTCTGCAGGCGTGAAGAAGAAATGCCCAGAGTGCAACAAGATGACACTCGAACGATTGATCGGGACTGGTTCCGCGGTCATCTTTAAGGGGTCTGGATTTTACGAGACTGATTATCGCTCAAAGTCATACACAAGCGCTAAAGAAGAAGATTCGAAGGCTGCTAAAAAAGCGACAGAGACAAAGTCTGAAAAGAAGACGGAATCAAAGCCTGAGAAAAAAGCAGAGACTAAACCTGCTAAATCCCCTGCTAAGGGAAAGAAAGATTAACAATGCCGATCATCGGGACCGGCGTTGATATCGTCGAAACTTCACGAATCGCAAGTTTGTTGGGTAATCACCCTGAACGATTCCTAGAACGATGTTTTACCGAAACCGAGCAGGTTGATTCAAAGAGTCCCAAGCGCCAACTGGAACATCTTGCAGCTCGTTTCGCGGCGAAAGAAGCCGCACTTAAAGCGATCGGGACAGGTTGGGCTCAAGGGATTGGATGGACAGACATTGAAGTCGTCAAGGATCAATCTGGCAAACCAAGATTAAATGTCACTGGGAAAGCTGCAGAGATCGCCGATGAGCTTGGTGTCTCAAAGTGGCACTTGTCGTTAACCCATATTTCTACCCACGCGGTTGCTACTGTAATCGCAGAGAGCGAATGATTATTTATGCCTCTACCAACTGTTTTGATGACTGATGTTGTTCGTTCTTCGAAACAAGGTGATTCCCACGGCGGCGCTTATCTGATTGATCTTGAAGAGAGATCTTTTTCCCAGGTGCTTGATTGGAACCGGATTGATATCAACTGGGAAGGACGAGGACAAGGTCGAGGGTTGCGAGGTATTTGTTTCGTAGGAGATGAGATCTATATCGCGGCTTCAGATGAGCTGTTTGTATTTGATCAACAGTTCAATATTCTACGATCATTCAAATGCGACTATCTCCATCACTGTCATGAGATCGCATTCGATGGCGGTCAATATATTTATCTCTCTGCAACCAGCTTTGATTCGGTGCTTCGATTTGATGTCGAAGCACAAAGATTCGATCAAGGGTGGTGGATGCAGGCAGTAGAGCAAGAACATCAAGGGAAAATGGTCAAAGCATTGGATGCTGTCCTCTTTGACCCGAACGAACCTGATGGAGCTCAAGAGGGTGACACACTCCATATCAACAATGTGTGTGTTGCGGGTAAAGTCCCCTTATTCTCTGGGTTGAATATGAACCTCCTTGTCGCGATCCAGGAAAATGAATCTCGTCCGTTTGCACTGATCCCTCCAACGACGCACAATACTCAACCGCTTGGTAAAGGGGTTGTCATGAACTCCACAGGGCAAGATGCAGTTGTGATGGCCGATCGCAATGCTCAAGCAGTAATGATGTTTCGATACCCAACTTATCCTGAATTGGAACTCGTCAACACTGGGATTCCAGATGATTATGCCCGTCAGGGGTTCGGGAGAGGACTCTGTGTTGATAACGAGAATCGATTGATTATTGCAGGGTCATCTCCAGGGACTGTGAGTGCTTTTAATGTACAATCTCAATCAATGGTCTCGACGGTGCAAGTCAGTAATGACATCCGAAACGCACCGCACGGATTAGAGATTTGGCCGTACTGATTTATGCGCTTTCTTAAACCCGAATTCATCGGATTAACACCGACGGGTTGGAACAGGATGAGATGAACTTAGGATTCGCGTTAACACGAAGTTTACTCTGCAGGCCTACTCGAACCTTTATGGTAGACGATATGCGTTCTTATCGAGGGATTGATATCCTCGTTGCGGGGATGCACATTGCGGATCAGGTCGACGCAAAGTCATCCACAAGCACAGTTGGATTGCTTATTCCTACATCTGGAATATTTGCAGCCGCACTCTACGGAGTACAAGTCGCGGGCAAAAGCGCAGTGCCGATGAACTACCTGCTTGATGAAAAGACTCTCAACTACATCATTGAAGACTGTGGTTGTGATTTCATTATCGCATCGAGAAAGCTCATCGAGCACATTGGTTTTGTACCCAAGGTCAAGAATATTATTTATCTCGAAGATATCGATTTTAAATCGTTACCGAACCCGCGATTACCAAAATGGACATCGTGCGACGATCTTGCGGTTCTGTTGTATACATCTGGAACATCGGGGAAACCTAAGGGTGTAATGCTTTCGCATAGGAATCTACTTTCGAACGCGAAGCAGATGCATGATCATATTGGAGTTCAAAAACAAGACGTGTTTCTCGGCGTGTTGCCTCAGTTTCACAGTTTTGGTTTAACAGGGTTGACGCTCGTTCCAATGTTGTTCGGCTGTAAAGCAGTCTACAGCGCACGCTTTGTGCCTAAGAAAGTTGTTGAGCTCATTTGTAAGCATCGTCCGACTATATTTCTTGCGATTCCTTCGATGTACAACGCGTTGCTCACACTCAAGGGTGCGACGAGTGATGACTTCAACTCATTTCGACTTCTTGCAAGTGGGGGAGAACCCTTGCCCAAGAATGTTCGAGATCGCTTTAGTGAGCGATTCGAACAGCAGCTCGTAGAAGGGTATGGTTTAACAGAAACTTCTCCAGTTACAAATGTGCTTTTGCCACACGAGGATCGTCAAGGGACTGTAGGAAGGGCGGTGCCTGGGTCTTTACAAAGAGTTGTCGATCCAGAGACGGAGCAAATTTTAGCTCCAAGTGTTGACGGTGAACTCAGGATCAAAGGTCCAAATGTGATGTCTGGATATTTTGGACTAGAAGAAGAAACCAAAGCTGCTTTTGATCAGTTTGGATACTTCAAGACAGGGGATATGGCACAGATCGACGCGCAAGGATTCCTGAAAATCACGGGGCGCATCAAAGAGATGATGATTGTTGGCGGCGAAAATGTCTTTCCACGAGAGATCGAAGAAGTACTCAACAGTCATCCCGCTATCCATGACTCAGGGGTGATTGGACAATCGGACCCGATGAGAGGTGAAATCCCTATTGGCTATGTCGAACTTGAAGATGATGCGAATGCAGATGCAGACGAGCTCATTCGTTGGTGTAGAGAGAAGTTGCCTGGATACAAAGTCCCTAGGCGGATCGAAGTCATTGATGCATTACCCAGAAATGGAACCGGGAAGATCATGCGCCGACAACTCGTCTCCAAACTTGAGCAAGCAAGTTCATAGATTCGACGACGAAACATATAGACAGGCCTAGACTCGATTCCACTTTTTTCCGCACCTGATCACTTATCGGAGAACAACATTGGAACTCTATATCGACACGGCAAATCTTGACGAAATCAAAGAAGCTCATGATCTTGGAATCCTCGACGGAGTAACAACCAACCCATCCTTGATCGCGAAAGAGGGCATCGATTACGGAGTTCGACTCGCAGAAATCTGCAAGGTTGTCTCAGGTCCAGTTTCAGCAGAAGTTATCGCGACTGAATATGAGAAGATGGTGCCTGAGGGTAAAGATCGGGCAAAGATCGCACCAAATATCGTTGTCAAACTTCCTAGTACCATCGATGGTATCAAAGCGTGCAAAGCATTGTCAGATGAAGGAATTCGCACGAATATGACTCTGTGTTTCCAAGCAATGCAAGCGATGCTTGTTGCAAAAGCAGGTGCGTTTTTGGTTTCACCATTTATTGGACGGCTTGATGACATCTCACAAGACGGCACCGAGTTGATCTCACAGATTAGAACCATCTATGACAACTACGGATACGAAACAAAGATTCTCGCAGCATCGATTCGTCACCCAAAGCACATGCTTGAATGTGCTCTCATCGGTGCGGATGTTGCAACCTTGCCGCTCAAAGTGATCAAGCAACTTGCGAAGCACCCGTTGACTGATAGTGGTATTGAGCAATTCCTCGCGGATTATTCAAGCGCGTTCGGGAAGTAATCAGAGTTGATATGCCTAGTTGAAGCCGACCAAATGATTGGTCGGCTTTTTTCTTGCATACATAGTCTTGACGATTTAATCGATTTCGAAGATGAACTCGATTTCGACAGGTACGTTCAATGGTAACGATGCAACTCCAACGGCTGCGCGTGCATGTTGCCCTTTTGCGCCGAAGATATCTACAAGCAGATTGGAGCAACCATTTGCGATTGTTGGTTGGTCACCAAAGTCAGATTCGCATGCAACGAAGACGCCTACTTTGACGACTTTGGTCACTCGACCAAGATCCCCTATTTCAGCTTTAAGACATGCAAGTGCATTGATTGTGCAAAGACGTGAACACTCAATAGCAGTATCAACATCAACTTGGGATGGAACTATCCCTTTTGAGAAAAGTTGACCATTCTGAAAGGGGATCTGGCCTGAGATGTATATGTGGTTTCCGCTTTGATTCGCAGGAACATACGACGCAACAGGTTTTGGAGCCTCTGGTAGGGTGATTCCGAGCTGTTCTAGGGTGTTTTGTGGATGGTTGATTGTCATAATATGTCTCTAATTGTGAATCTAGGGTGTTTTAAGGACTGTTTCGCGGCTTCGTGGAACCCAAACGGTTGCAGTCCGAATATATGAGTGATATGCTCTATGAGCAACTATGCACTGGTGTGCGTGATCGGTAAAGACGAAATATGCGTCCTTATTTGGGCCTCCATTTGGAGATAACCCGTTTTCTTGATTCTGCCGAATCACACATGCCGACATTTCGGCCTTCGTGTCTACCGGGCAAAGTGTGGACAATGTGTGTTCAATCGCTCTGATTTGTTGTTTGCAAATCATCGTTTGAATGCTTCTGGCAAATCGCCTTTCAGCGTGTGCTGAATTGGCATGACTAATGGAGTCAAGAAATGAAAAGAACAAGAAAGAATGCGTTTACGCTCATCGAGCTGCTGGTAGTTATCGCGATCATCGCGTTGCTCATCGGTATTCTCCTCCCTGCACTTGGTAAGGCTAAGCAAAAAGCCAACCAGCTCAAGGATTCAACACAGATCCGTGGTGTAATGCAGGGTTTGGTGATTTTCTCACTGAGCAACAAGGAAAACTATCCGCTCCCAAGTCGTCTTGATCGTAATGACAAGACTCTTGAACTCGCAGATGGTGAAAGCTCACAGTTGAAGAACACGACTGGTAACATCTTCTCAGTGATGATCCAGAATGGTTTGATTGAAACTGGATTGTGCTTCAGCCCTGTTGAACTCGGCGAGTACGAAGAGTACACAAACTACCAGTATGATGCACCTTGTGGTGCAGTTGGTGGCGAAGACGGAGAAGGCCTCTCAGAAGCTCTCTGGGATCCAAACTTCAAGGGCACACCTGCTGACCTTGGTGCAAACAACGGTGAAATGAACTCAGCTCCAAGCTGTGACGCTCTTGATGGCTGGGAAGAGTACCCAGGCGGATTCAGCTACGCTCATACACCACCATTCGGTTTCCGTCGTCCACAATGGGCAAATACATTCGAAGCTCTAGAAGCATCGCTCGCAAACCGTGGACCTGTGTACTCAATCGATGACGCCGAGGAAGATTCCTGGGAACTCTACGATGATATGGGTGACACTGCAGTTGGTACCCCTAAGGGCCAAAGCTCGATCACAATCCTCATGAACGGAAGCAAGTCAGAATGGGCAGGCAACGTTGGTTTCAATGATAACCACGTTGACTTCTTCAACCGTCCTGACCCAGAGCGTATCGTTTGGACTTACACTGATCTTGAAGGTGCATCCAAGACTCAACCAGACAACATCTTCATGAATGAAAATGATGCTACTCGTGAGCCAGCAGATGAAACACCACAGAACCAGGTTGAGCTTACTGGTACAAAGAACAATCGTAATGCATACATGATTCAATACTTCCAAGTTATCGCAGACGATGACGGTGTTGAAGTCAGCCCGTACTACGATTGAGTCAAGCTCTGCTTGAACTTCGATCAGATTTGATCTGATTGTTGAAATCAAAACTTAAAAGACCCGTAGCTAAATGCTGCGGGTCTTTTTTCATCGTCAAGAAAAACTCAACTCCAGATCCACGACATCTTGCAAAGGTTGATACCATCCTGCTATGAGCAACGAACAGATCGAGCAAGGGTTCATAGATCAAGTATCACAACAATGTGGTCTTGATATACGAGTGGACTCTCATGCTCGAGGGCTCTATTCAACAGATGCATCGATTTATCAAGTTGCGCCAATTGGAGTTGTAGTTCCACAATCCACAGAGCAGATTTCTACTTTATTGAAGTTGTGCTTTGACTATAAGATCCCAGTTTTGCCCAGAGGCGGAGGGACAAGTCTCGCAGGTCAAGGAGTGAATCGTGCGCTGATTATCGATCTCTCTGAGAGTTGTCATCAACTTGTATCTTTCAATAAATGCAGTTCTCGTGTGCTCGTAGAAGCAGGGATGACGATCGATGACCTTAACGATCGTGTTATTGATCAAGGTTTATTCTTTGCGCCAGATCCATCAACTGCGAGACAGGCAAACATAGGTGGGTGTATCGGGAATAACGCAGCGGGGGTTCACTCGGTTCTATATGGCCGTACATCAGATCATGTTCTCGCGATTGATGCTTGTCTCGCGGATGGATCGTGTGTCCGATTCGAAAAAGGCGCATCTCTTAAGGATGATCTTGTTCAACGGATTACCCACCAAGTCGTCGATGTGATCAAAGAATACTCTGTTCAAATTCGTGAACGATTCCCCCGAACTGCGAGAAGATCGAGTGGATATCAACTCGATGTCATTTTGGATCAGCTTGAATCATCTGGATGGGACCCAGATGAAGTAAATCTTGCACCGCTCCTTTGCGGATCAGAAGGGACTCTCGCAGTCACGACGCGTGCACTGTTGAATCTAGTTCCGATACCAATTAAAAAAGGCCTCGCGGTTCTCGCGTTTGAATCATTAGACGATGCTATCGAATCGGTAGAATCGATTTTGCGTTTGAATCCGTCTGGTGTAGAGTTGCTTGATGATCTCATCATGGATTTAGCAAGGGCGAACACGGAGTACGCGCGGTATGTCAGTTTGTTACCTAGTTCTCAAGCAAAGGCTGTGCTATTCGTCGAGTTCTTTGCAGACAGCCAATATGAGATTGATCGGAAGTTCGATGAGCTAGAGTTAAGCTTGCCGAGCATACCAATGCAACGATGTTCGGATGCAACAGAGATTGCAAATGCGTGGAAACTCCGCAAAGCTGGAGAACCATTACTTCATGCGATCGCAGGGAATAGAAAACCACTTGGGTTTGTAGAAGACAATGCAGTCCCAGTTTCAAAGCTTCCCGAGTTTGTTTGTCGATTCCGATCAATCGTAGAATCTGAAGGCACCATCGCGTCGTATTACGCGCATGCATCAGTTGGTGTTCTCCATGTGAGGCCATTGCTTGACCTGAGAGATATCAATGACGAGCAAGCGATGCATCGCATTGCATCGAGTGTTGCGCAACTCGCTCAAGAGCTTGGAGGCGTTCCCTCAGGTGAACATGGCGACGGGAGAGCTAGAGGGCCGTTCATTGAATCATACTTTGGGTCTGATCTCCTCAAAGCGTTCAGGAAAATTAAGTCTATCTTTGATCCAATGAATCTGCTAAATCCTGGAAACATTGTCAGTCCTGGATCTCTCGAATCCATCAGCGAACAAACACGCGTAAAACCCAATAATGAAGTGGTCAATATTCCTGAAGTTGATACTTATTTTGAGTATCAAAACGAGCAAGGATTTGGACATGCAGTTGAGATGTGCAATGGCGCTGGAGTCTGTCGCCGCAAGCAAGGTGGGGTTATGTGCCCTTCCTACCAAGCAACGCTTGAGGAGCGTCATTCGACTAGAGGGAGAGGAAATGCACTCAGACTTGCTATGAGTGGACAGATTGATCTAACGAAAGATCAATCAGGCGCTCCGGTGTTTAATGACCCTTCAACACTAGAAACGCTCGGGCTCTGTTTGAGTTGTAAAGGCTGTAAAACGGAATGTCCAAGTTCGGTAGATATTTCTAAGCTCAAATCTGAGTATCTCGCCCAAGGGTATCGAGAGATTGGGAAGGTGCCATTCAACTCTAGAGTGATGTCTAATATTCATATTCTCAATCGACTTGGTACAGTTTTTCCTGGGTTGAGTAATGTAATTTCTGAGTTTTCTCCAGTTCGATCGATCATCAATCATGCATTGGATATCCATCCAAAAAGATCGCTCCCCAAGCTTCGATCTCGGATAAAACCAAAGAGGCTTGGGAGTTCTGCCAAGCCAAAGGTACTCATTGTGAGTGATACTTTTTCAACGCATAATGACCCAAGTGTGGTTTACGCGAGTCGAGATGTGCTTGAGAGATTTGGATATGAAGTAGGGATCGAGACCGTATCAGATCTGGGAAGAGCATCAATCTCATTTGGTAATCTGGAGTTCGCACAGAGAGAAGCAAGGCGAGTACTAAGTCAGTTGACGCGTTATATTAATGACGATCAGATCATCGGTTTACTTATTCCTGAACCCTCTTGTCTTTCTGTTGTTCATGACGAGTGGAAAGATCTACGAATAGAGTGTGACAAAGAGATGATTGATCAGCTGATCAAGAAATCCGCACTTCCAGAAACATTCATCGAAACAAGATGGGAACATCATCCAACACGACCTGAGTTCAGAGAGATCAAAGGGGAGTTGGTCTTACATGGACACTGTCATCAGAAATCATTGTGGGGTGTTTCAACTTCATCATCAATCTTCGAGCGTCTTTATCCAAACCAAACCCGTGTGCTTAATACCGGTTGTTGCGGGATGGCGGGAGCATTTGGGTACGGGAAAGATCGGTATGATCTATCTATGAAGATCGGCGAACAATCATTGTTCCCTGCTGTTCGAGAATCATCCAACGAAGATATCATTGTCGCGACTGGGACATCATGTCGACATCAGATTCTTGATGGAACTCAACGAGTTGCAATCCATCCAATCGAAGCGATTCACAGATTGTCAATCCCTTAAGCAGGGCTCGGAATTTGATGCACAATGGTTTCAATCATCTCTGCAGCGAGTTGCCAATGCGCTCTTGTTCCTGCTCCATCAATCACAACTCGATGTGCACAAACTGGTATCAGGAGTGCATGGATATCGTCCGGCTCAACAAAGTCTCGGCCTTCCATCCATGCACGAGCGCGAGCTGCTTGTGCGAGTGCGAGTGAGCCTCTAGGGGAGAGGCCAACAATAATTTCATTGGAATCTCTCGTTGCTCGAGCAATATCAACAATGTAACGACGGATCGATTCGCTTAAATGAACTTCATCGACCTGTTTTTGGATTTTGATGATATCTTCGCCATGCAATACGGGTTTGATATGCTCAAGGACAGTAGTTGCGGGACGAAGATCCAATAGTTGAACTTCAGCTTCGCTGTCAGGATATCCAAGGCTCACGCGCATCAAGAATCGGTCAAGCTGATTTTCAGGGAGTGGGTATGTACCCTCGAACTCAGCAGGGTTTTGAGTCGCGACAACCATGAATGGTTCATTTAGTTGATGAGTCACACCTTCGATGGAAACTTGAGAATCACCCATTGCTTCGAGGAGGGCAGATTGTGTCCGCGGAGTTGTTCTATTGATTTCGTCTGCAAGTAGGATGTTTGTAAAAATCGGTCCTGGTTGGAATCGGAGTTCGCCTCCATCACGCGAGAAGATTGAAACCCCGAGGAGATCCGCCGGGAGCATATCTGGAGTGAGTTGGATTCGAGCAAATGGACAATCGATTGATTTCGCAAGTGTAGACGCAAGTAGAGTCTTACCAACTCCTGGTACATCTTCAAGCAGTACATGCCCTCTTGCAAGCAAGCAGCAAATGATCCAATCCACAGCAGGAGATTTTCCAAGAAATACTTGGGAGATCTGTGATCGGAGTGTATCAATGAGTTCATTACGATGTGTATTCATATGGGATTGCTCGAGATTCCGATTGTTATTCGACATGTGTATCATATGGCGAGTCCAAGTGTATTGTTTTATCCTTACCAAAGACTCATTCGGAGCATGTTGTACCCGGTTCCATGTGGTATGCTCATCTTTCCTCGTTTCTAGGTCTCGGGACGGCGAATATGGATGGATCGGAAAAATCAGAGAATACACCAGATCCTGACATCAAGGGTGAGGAAACAGTGATCGCGCGCCAACTCACAGGGGAGTTGTACTGCATTGGTTGTAACTATGACTTGAAGGGATTATCCATCCGTTCAAACTGTCCCGAATGTGGGATACCAGTCAGAGCAACGATCCTCGGTATTGTTGATCCGCTTGCAGATGAAATCGTCCCATTATCGAAACCAAAGTTGACAGCAATCGGGCTCAACGCTTGGAGTATGGGGGCGCTTGTTGCTGTATTGATGATTTGGGTGCTCAGGATCGCAGAAGTTCTCAGAGAGTACACCTCAAGCTTGTGGACTCCCTCTCTTATTCCATGGATCGGCGTTGGCGCGTTGGTAGCCTCAATGATCGGTGGCGTTACGATGATCCGGATACATCGGAAAGTATCACGATTCGAGGCGATTCGAGCAGCGCTTGCAATCGCGTTGTACGCGCCGATGATCACGGTCTACGCAGCGATATATCATTCTCAGAATTCAATTTCTCCATCACCTTTGCTGGATCCGGGGAGTTCATCACTTGATCGTTCTGTCATGCGAGTTCTGTTATTCCTATTCGTCGCGGGGATTATATGGGGGCTTCGCCCTTCTGCGATTGGGCTCGCGGTTCGATCAGTTGTAGTTCGCACAGGTAGAGTCGATCGCCAATCGCTCTATGCAGTATTAGCGTCATTGGGTATTGCAGCGATTGGTGATCTGATACAAGTTTTCAATGAGTTTGTATCCATCGGATTGAACGATGTACTTTCCATTGTTTCAGTTGTTGTTATCTCACTCGGTTCTGTTCTCTTTACTGTTGGGATGATCAATATTTGTATTGACACGATCAGGCTCTATCCTGTTTTGGTTCGGCCTGGAGTTGGGTTGCACGATATATTCGAAACAAATCAACAGAAAACTCGTCGCTCAGAGAGTTTGTGAAACTATGAATCCCTGAATCCGATACACTCGTAGAGGAATACAGGTATCGAATTAAAGGATTTAAAATGATTTTGAAAAATCTGACTTCACAGATAAGTTCGTTAAGTTCATTGAAAATTGTCACGAGTTCGCTAGTGCTTGTTGGATCTCTGACGAGCTCCGCAGTTGCAGATGATGATGTGAGTCTTGCACTCATTGAAATTCACGGCGGGCTCGCCGAGATTGATGCAGGATACACTTGGCTCGGAGGTGGATCTAACACGCTCTTAGGAATGATCAATACAATTGACACACTCGTCTATGACGATGAGTTTTCAGGATTAGTCATCAGACTCAAAGATTCAGCTCTCGGAGTTACTCAAGTTGAAGAACTCGGGCAAGCGATGACGCGATTTAGAGATTCTGGAAAAAAGATTCATATCTTTGCAGAAGGCTACAACACGAGTGATCTGCTTCTTGGGTCATTCGCAGATGAGATGATCCTCCAACAGGGTGGATATGTATCGTTCCCCGGTTTGCACATGGAAGAAATGTATCTCGGCGATACGCTCTCATGGATCGGTGTGAAGGCCCAGCTCGTTCAAGTTGGAGATTTCAAAGGGGCGAATGAAACGATGACTCGTTCTGCTCCTTCGCCTGCATGGGATCAAAATATCTCTTCACTATTGGATGGGATGTATGGCAATATCCGTGAGATCATTGAGGATGGCCGAGACATGTCCAGCCGAGAGTTGGATCGAGCGATGGAAGTGGTTTGGGCAGCATCAGGAGATGAAGCGATTGATGTTGGGATGATTGATGTTCAAGTCGATTTGCCAGATCTCAAAGCATATCTGGAAGATGAATACAACTCGGATGTAAAGTGGGTTTCGAATCCATATTCAGTATCCGAAAACAGTATTGATTTTTCTTCGCCTCTTGCTGTCTTTGGCGCGTTCATGGCCGAGTCTAGACCTATCCAAATCGATCACCCAACGATTGCAGTTCTCCACATCGAGGGAACGATCATTGACGGCGATTCTACAACTGGGGGAATGTTTGGGGGCGGCTCCTCAGTCGGTTCAAGAACCATCCGGAACGCAATTGAATCTATTCTCGATGAGGATTTGATCGAAGGCGTTGTCGTGAGAGTGAACTCCCCAGGTGGGTCCGCGATTGCATCCGAAGTCATGTGGCAAGGACTAGATCGACTCAAAGCAGAAAAACCAGTCTGGGTGAGTGTGGGGAATATGGCTGCTTCTGGTGGGTACTATGTCCTCTCTGCAGGAGACAAGGTATTCGTGAATCCATCAAGCGTTGTCGGTTCTATCGGCGTTGTTGGTGGCAAATACGCAATGGGAGAACTGTACGACAAAGCAAAAGTGCGAATTGTCGAGCGTTCAAGAGGGCCGATGAGTGGCCTGTTCTCGGCATCCACTCCTTGGGATTCAGCTCAAATCGAACTTATGAAGTCCGAGATGACTCAGACATACGATCTCTTTACTTCGCGTGTTGAAGCAGGGCGCCGTGGGATTGATCTTGATAAGACTGCAGAAGGACGCCTGTTTGTCGGATCAGATTCCATCGATCTGAATATGGCTGATGAAGTGGGTGGACTCGACGATGCGATTAACGCGCTGGCGGCTGAAGTTGAAGTTGGAGACTTCGATGTTGTCCATTATCCACAAGCACCAAGCTTTGAACAGATGATATTGGAATCATTTGGTCAGTTCATAGAATCGCCACAGAACTCGATTGTTGGTCTTCAGTTCGAATCTACGATGCGCACATTGCTCGGAGATCAACGATACCTTTCAATCGTTGATACTTTGAATGCACTTTCACTCCTTCGTGACGAAAAAGTTTTGCTTGTTAGTCCAAATGCGATCTATATCAAATAAGTAAAACTTTGAACACGAGTTGTGATCTTAAATAAAAAAACAGACCAGCGTCAGGCTGGTCTGATTTTTTATTTGTAGCTGTATTTTTATATCAGACTTCTGAGATTTCTTTTGCTTTTCTGTTCACCATGTCATCAATCTTAGATTCATACTTCTTAAGCAAATCCTGGATCTCTGTGTGCAGTGTTTTAATCTCATCTTCTGAGTAATGAGTGCCATCCTGTTTCGCAAGTGAATCAGCATGCTTGTTTGCATCTCTTCTCGCGTTTCGGAACACAATTTTCTGCTCTTCGCCTACCTTCTTTGCTTGAGCGACGAGTTGCTTTCTGCGATCAGTTGTAAGCATTGGTAATGAAATACGAACTTGTTTGTCTTCAACCTGCGGATTTACACCTAAGTTTGCTTGTTCGATCGCATTTCGAATCGCACCAGTCAACGATGCGTCGTAAGGCTTGATCAGGAGCTGAGTAGGTTCAGGGACTGAAACCGCCGCAACGCTTTTTAGATCAGTCTCTGAGCCGTAGCATTCAACTTTGACAAACTCGACCATTGCTGGGGATGCTCGTCCTGCGCGGATTCCCTTGAGTTCCCCGGTTAGGTATTCAACAGCTTTTGTCATCGCTTCCTCTGCTTCGAGAAGGATTGTGTCTGGATCGGTACTCATCTTCGGGTCTCCGGTATATGTATTGATTCAGGTAAGTATACCCATGTAAAAAATGCCCAGCGATGCTTTCTAGGCATAGTTTAACTCGATTAGTTCACTGAAATGAGTGTGCCAATCTCTTCGCCTTCGATCACTTTTCTGATATTTCCTAGGTTCTTAAAGTCAAACACAAGGACTGGGATACTCTGTTCTTGACACATGGTCAGCGCGGTCATATCCATGACTCCGAGCTGTTTCTCGATTGCTTCACCAAATGTCAGAGAAGAATACCGAGTCGCATTCTTGTCAATATTTGGATCTGCGTCATACACACCATCTACTTTGGTTGCTTTAAGTAGGATATCACACCCTAGCTCGGTTGCACGCAAGGCTGCACATGTGTCTGTCGTGAAGAATGGACTTCCGGTTCCGGCTGCGAGAATAATCACTCGGCCTTTATTGAGGTGCCTGATTGCTCGATTGCGGATAAATGGTTCTGCAACTGCTCTGATGTCAAGTGCAGAGAGAACTCTCGAATCGATTCCAATGGAATCAAGTTTCTCTTTGAGAGCAGCAGCGTTCATCACAGTCCCAAGCATACCCATATAATCAGCGGTTGCTTGATGGATGTCGCCTGATTTTGCTAAGTCTGCTCCTCGAATGATGTTGCCGCCGCCGACGACAATCGCGATTTGAGCGCCTGCTTTCGATGCTTCAAGGACCTCGTTAGCAATAATCCCCAGTTCTTTTGTGTCAATACCAAACCCTCCAGGGGCACAGAATGATTCGCCGCTGAGTTTGAGAAGGACTCGCTTTGGGACAATTCGCTTTGTTGGATTCATTTGAGCAGTCGCAGTAGTTTCGGGGGTTGCAGTTTCGGGCATTCATTTCTCCAATACATGAGTGTATGCCCTTATGAATCGAAGGTCTGATTCGGGTAAAACACGCTTGAATGATAGAACCTCTTCGAACCGAAGTGTGCATCTCAACGAACCGAGATATGAGAGCTCTCAATGATGCTCAATGCTCCAAATTTCCGATATAGTGAGATGTAAGAGCCAATTTGAACGCTGATTGAACAGATGACAAGTTCGAATCAGCCGCAAGGGACACAGACTCATTGAATCAGCATCAAGCCAGCACGAATTCAGGATTACCAGTGGTTGAGACTGAACCAATTGGAGTTGAGAAATCTTCTCGTCGTCGATTCATCGAACGAGCAACACTGATGGGGTTGGGGATTTCGATTTTGGTCCATCTTGTGATTTTACTCATCGCGGCATTCGTGACAATTGATTTTGGATTCGCTGACGCAGGGGGGGAATCTGGAGACGAAGTAGACTTTGCAATTCTTACCCAAGCCGATCTCGCACAGACTGCATCACCTGAAATTCAGTACGAGAGCTTTGAGGTTGCGATTACTCCCAATGAGATGGTCGTCGATATTGATCTACTCGCAGAAACAGATTCTGATCAATCGGTAAATGAGCTTGCTGATTCAATCGCTCCGAGTCTCAACACCGGAGGCGGGTCACTCACAAGCATCGACACATCAACAGGGAGCGCCGGAGCAGGCACTGGAGATGGCGCAAGTTTCTTTGGACTCGAAGCACAAGGCAGACGCTTTGCGTACATCGTTGATGTTTCGGGTTCTATGAACGCATTGACAGGCGACGGCGAACAATCTCGATGGGAACTGACTCGATCAGAGTTAATGAGTTCCATCCATGGGCTCGATGAGGTTGCAGAGTTTTATATCGTGCTCTATTCGAGCGCTCCAATTCCATTGTTCGGAAATGCAGATTGGGTATCAGCAACACCATCGAGTAAACAACTCGCAGGCAATGGTTTATTTGGGATTTCTCCAGCGGGTGGAACTAAACCATTAACTGCATTTAGCCTTGTATTTTCATTACAACCTGAACCCGACGCAATCTATTTTATGTCTGACGGTTTAGTAGAAACTGAAGTGCCAACTCTTGTGCGTCAAATGAATAGGAGAAAGAAGATTCCGATTCATTGCATTTTGTTCGGCGAACTATCGAGCCAGAACGAGAGTACAGCGGCGAAGAATATGATGAGTAATATCGCAAAATACTCAGGGGGCAAGTTCACACATATCCGTGAGGGGACCCCATGATGATTTCATTGCAACTAATCAGCGCGACACTGCTCTTGATGCAAGTCGATCAGACAACCATCGATAGATGGTCGAATACCGAACCAGTTGTCGGCGAAGTCGTTCACATGGATGAGCAAGGTATTCAAATGCATATTCAAGGGGATGTACTCCCCCTTCAGATTGCATGGTATGACATTCGTGATTTAGAACCAACTCCTGTTGGATATGCAGAGTTTCGTACACTTGCTCAAGATGCTTGGAGAGCCCGTCTCCGTATCGAAAGAGGTGATTTTACGAGTGCAGAAACTGTGTATGCTCGTCTCGCAGAGATTTATCTTTGGAAACAAGGTCCAGAGTCTGCGGATGTCAGTTTAGGATTAATGAGATGTCGGCTCGATCGAGACGATCGCGCCGCGGCGGTATTGCCGTTCCTGAGTTGGCTTGGAACACAGAGCACTGATTCGATTTCGAGTCTGAGCCAATCAGAGTTGTACAATGGATTTGATTCTGAATATCGATTGATGATCCATTTGCCTCCGGTCTTTGGTCTCAAAGATCGCATATCAGCAATTGAATCGATTCCTGAAATGGATTCAAAGTCGCTCCATCAACAAGCGTTCTTTAAACTCTATCAACTCGCGTATTCTATTGAAGAGCACAAGACGGAAAATGCAGAACTAAAACTAGATGAGATCGATCGATTGGTCATTGGTAGATCAAATCGTGATTCTGGATTTGAGTTTATGAGAGAGATGGTCACTGCTCAAGTGCATCCTTCTCTCCAAAAACGGAATGCTGCAAGGGGCACGCTCAATCGGAAGATAAAATCCCAATCAGGAACATGGATAGAGATGTGGGCAAGACTAGGACTCGGAGTCTCGCTGTTAAGCGAAGAATCTGTTGAATCAAATGAGCAAGGCGTGATTGAACTTATTCATGTCATTGTTCGATTTCAGAGTTTTAGCCCGAGTCTCGCAGAGTCTGCGTCACAGATTGCAAACGAATATCTAGTAAAAACAAATCGTACACAGTGGGGGAGTGAACTCCTCTTTGATGCAAGGAGTGCTTGGATGGAACAAAGCTCAACTTCAATACTGAACATGGAGTCGACTACAGATGAATGAGTATCTATCAATGTGGTTTGGTGTTGAACCTGCTTCATTGACTCTTGCGCAAGAGTCTACGGAAGTTCATCGCTCTCTCCTCCAGTATGTTGCCCAAGGCGGCCCAATTGGAATGATCATCATCGCAATTTCTCTTGTTGCAATTGGAATGATTGGTGCGCAGTTGTTTCGAATTCGAAGAGATCGACTCGCACCGCCAGAGCTCGGTGAGGATTTACGATCTTTACTCGCAGGCGGAGAAATTCAATCTGCGATTCAGAGATGTGAATCCGAAGAATCTACAAGTTATCTATCACGCGTCGTTGGGAGTGGTCTCGTTCGGGCTTCACGTTCTGCATTTGGTATGTTGGAGCTTCGATCATCAGTCGATGAGATTGGTCAACTAGAAGTCGATCGATTGTACCGTCTTACTGATGGAATCGGATTGATCGCATCGGTTGCTCCGATGTTGGGTTTGCTCGGGACAGTAGTTGGTATGGTTGGTGCATTCGATACTATCACGCTCTCGGATGGCCCTGCACGTCCAGATGCGCTCGCTGGCAGTATTTCACAGGCGCTCATTACCACTGTGCTTGGATTGGTTGTTGCGATCCCATCTACAGCGATGTATACATATCTCCGGAATCGAATCGATCATTTGACTACAGAAATTGATGAGCAGATTGAAGAACTTATTGCACCATTAGAAGCCGCTGAAGGTTCTGATTCAAATTCCACTTCAACACAAGGGACTCCAAGAGCGTGAGTAAACGGGACGGTAAATCTCGGCACATGATCAATGTTGATTTAACATCGATGATCGATGTTGTTTTTCAACTGATTATATTTTTCATGTTTACATCCCAGTTTGGAGAGTTGCGTCGGACCGAGATTGATTTGCCGAGACAACCGGGTGATGAGTCAGCTGTGCGTCTGGAACCTGCGATGATTATCGATCTGACGAATGAGGGGTTGTACTTGGTAGAATCGACTTCTGCAAGTTTGGCAGAAATTGAACGACTTGCTGCAATTGGAGTCGCGAACCAAGTTCCAGAAGATCCATTTGATGTCTTGATTCGTCCCGATCGGAATGCAAGCGCAATCCACCTTGATCGCTTGTTGTTGCGGTTATCCAATACTGGGGTACAACGATGGAAACTCGCAACAGTCGATGAAGGGGGTGGGGCATGAGTACAAAGCGATCCTCAAAACAGCGACGAAAATCTGCACAACTCGGAGCTTTGCCGCTCACTTCGATGATTGATGTTGTGTTCCTTCTTTTAATATTTTTCCTAGTGACCGCAAATTTTTCTAAGCAAGAACACAAACTTCCAGCAACTTTGCAAACTGAAGGAGGGGGTGTTCGTTCAAGCGATTTACAGCCTCAGATATTACAAATCCGACTTCAAAACTCGAATCCAATCTTTGTTATGGGTGAAGTTGTCGTCGACAATCGGGATTCACTCGAAGCATTCCTCTCCGGCTTGCCCAAGGAACCTGGGGTAGCAATTCGATCTGAACCAGATGTACCTATCTCTGCAATCGCAGTTGCATTACAAGCTGCTCGTAACGCGGGATTCCAAAAACGGAGCTATGTACCTAGTGATTCTCAATAGATTATTCGTCAACTCAAAAACAATGATGATTGTCGGATTGGTTACAACTGCTCCGATTCTCTTTGCGTCTCCAGAAGATGAAGTTGTCGCGGAGTATTTGCGACAACACAACATGATCACTCTTCTTGAAGCGCAACTTGAAGGACGGATTGAGGATGCAGGGAATCAAGATGAACGAGTTGAACTCAGCGAGCAACTGTCAAAGCTCTATCTAGATCAGCTCAAATCAATTGCAAAGGATGATCCATATCGCCAGATTGTTATCAACAGAGCATCCGAGTTAGCAAATAGAATGAAATCGATGCCCATGTTCGATCTGAGAATTGAACTGCTTATCGAACAATATCTCGCAGTTGAACAATCAGTTGAGCTTTCACGACTCAGCTTGCTTGATTTTGGTTCTCGTCAATCAGCACTCAATTCGTTACAAGAAATGAGCCCAAAGCTCAAATCGTTGACTTCACAGCTAGATTTTGAAGTGGAACAAAGTGAACGAGTCAGGTCAAGAGATAATACAGATGATGACGAGCAACTCTCTGAACTTCGGCGTTATCGTTCCCTCTCACACTATTACAGTGCTTGGGTTGGGTACTCAATCGCAACACTCAAAGAGCAACATGTTCCAAATGATGTGTTTGTTTCATTCGGATGGTTGTTAGGAGCAAAGGGGGAAATGCCTCAGGTTGCTTTGCTTAATGAAACGACATTGTTTTATGATCATGTTGCACGCTCTGCTATTGGTGTTGCTCTCGCGTACGCTCAATCTGACGATCTTCTCTCCGCAAGAGCATGGGCTAAGTTGGTTGTACAATCAGAATATACTGAACCCGAATCAAAGAAAATCGCGGACAATCGATTGCTTCAAATAATGTCGTTGGATCGGGACTGGATCGCGGTCAATCGTTGGGTTGATTCAGCAGTCCGATCGAGCGATGAAGAGTTAATCCTAAATGTATCTGATGCAAGATTCGTCGCATTGCGATCACTTGAGGCGATCAGTTCATCCCGTGTTGGTCAAGGCGGAGCAAAGGAGGCAAAGCAAGCCGCACGCTTTGCGATTGAGCAGCTCGTAGAAGCAGGTGAAATCGGACATGTGCTCGATCTTTATCGTCAGTTCAAAAACCTACCTCTCGTTGGAGATAGTTTTATTACCAACTATGCCCAAGCACTTGTTGATCTAGATCAAGCAGAGCAAGATGGTGCTTCTGGTTTGTATTCCTCAGTCGCAACGAAGTTCGCAAGAGCAATGGAAGCCACAGATGCGATCAAGTTCAAAGATGAGCTTCAAGATTGTCAACTTAAACTAATCTATTGTGAGATAAGAGGCGGGAGAGAGAACGAAGCAGTCCTGATCTGCGAGCAACTCATCAACAGTTCATCCGATAAAGTGGTCATTGAGGAAGCTCGATGGCTACGGATCGCGGCACTCGATTCAGTAAATCGCAATCGAAACAAGAACCGATCTGATGAACTCGATATTGCTACGAAAGAATATATTTCTGCATATCCGTCTACATCTCGCAGTGCTCAACTCATTATTCGTTACGCGATGCAGGGTAGCCTGAATCCACAAGTTGCGATCGATACCCTAGAGTCAGTTGCATTGGATGACCCATTCGCACTCCCTGCTCGCAGGACATTGATTGGTATCAGATATAAAGCATTGCGAGTAGATCAGTTCAAAGACCAAGAGCAGATCAATCAAGTTCTCAATATTGTTCAATGGGTGATGGAATCTCAGTCCGATTCTCCAGGTGATGTGAGTGAAGCTCGCATGATGATGGAAACGATACGGATTGGACTTGATCTTTCTTTACGCCTTGATTCTCCAAATTTACAACTTGCAAACCAACTCCTCAATCAAGCAGATGAGCTTATGAAATTTAGTTCAGAGTTTGAAGTGTATCGCTCAGAACTTCTATATCGGCAAGTCGAGATATCTGCTCTAAATGGTCGGTTCAATGACGCATCAAAACTAATCGATCAATTGTTAAAAATTGATCAATCTCGCGCACACAATGCTCGTGTTCTACTTTTTAATCTAGATATACAATCATGGAAATCGAACAAGAACGCTCAGATAGCAATGCGATTAATGAGCAATGGTTCAGGTATTTTTTCACAGATCTCGCCTCCGAATCCACAACCGATCGGAGGGCAGTTATCTTCTGTCGCAGAGCTGATTGTGGAAGCGGCTTTGTTTCTTTGGGAAGTTGAAAAAGATATTGACGCGAAAAGGCTTGCATTTCGTGTTGCAAAGATCGTTCTTGACAGAGGGAATCCGACAGAGTCAGGACTCAGAAAAACAGTGCTGCTTGCGCATGACGTTGGGGAACAAGAGATTGAACTTGAAGCTTGGTTGCGATTGCTTGCTTCATATGGTACTGAGGATCAGCTCTGGTACGAAGCTCGTTTTGAATCACTCAAAGTCATGCTCTCGATTGATAGGCAAAGGGCAATCACGGCTTACGAACAGTATCGAATTCTACATCCAACACTCGGTCCCGCTCCTTGGGATGAAAAGTTTCGATTGCTCTTCGGGAATCAATTGTCGCCGTCAACTCCTAGCGATGATGGGGGTTTCCCATGAGCGATCAACATCATCGTAACTCTCCGATTGTTGAGTTTTTGGGTGCAGATGCAGGGGCAGGTGGTCCATTTGCACTCCTTGGACTAGGGCATGAGATTGTATCAGACGATCAAGTAATTAAAGCGTGCAGAAGAAGACTCAATCAAATTGAACGACATCCACAACGATCAACCCCGAACGCGGACGAAGTTCGATTAGCATTACATACTGCAACTTCGCAGTTACTAAATCATGACCTTCGAGAACAACTCGCTAAGCGTTGGCCGCCTGGGGTGCCAGTGTCTTTACCCAAAGCTTGGGTGCCAAAGCAACGATCTAGACAACTCAAACCAACTTTAATAAGTAAAGCACGAAAATTAGTAGGAGCGAGCGGCGGATGGAACAGCACTGCTCGTAAACGGCTCGCTCACTTTGCGAGGATTAATCGTGTCACTGCATTAGAACTTGTAAGCGCCCTAAATGTTGGATCTCCATCAAACTCTACAGAAAATGATCAATCACCAGTTCGGTTACAGAAGTCTCATATAGTACCGAGTTTTGAATTGATTGAGAATGCGCCGAGTAAAATATCGAGTTGGTTGCCTGCATACACCATATTGTTTTTAATGTCTGCGGCATTAATCTCAACTGTCCTATATGTTCCTCAAATCCAAGCACCACAAGATGAGATCGTAAAAAACAGATCAGCTATCTCAGATGTTCCAAACACGGTTTCAAACTTTTTTTCTGACCCAACAGTTTCGCGAGATGAGTTTGGTCATTACACCGCGCTCGCACATGAGCTTGATCAGATCGCTGCTAAAGCTCAAACCCAACCCGTTGAGAGTGTTGAACGATTCAAAGTAATTTTCCCTCTATTCGTTGAACGCTGGATTTTGTTTCCGGAACCTGCGTTATCGAGGAGCAGTCTCAATATTTCAGGATTTACTCGTTATGTCGCTCAATCTGATTTCGATGAAGATGAACTTGTTGCGATATTTGCAAAAACACCAATGGATACGAGTTCCCCTCAGCAAATTATGATCCGGGCTGCGATTCTGGATGTATTACTTTCAGAGTACCGATTGCCTGCTCAATTGAGAACGAAACTTTCAGATGCAAGAAGTGCTTGTGTTCCAGGACTGGCGCATCCATCTGCTGATGTTCATACTGCTCTTGGATTAATCGCCGGGTTACAAGGAGTTGAATCCACGACAGACAATTCAGAATGGTGGGATGATTGGCTTGAAGGGGTAAATGCATTCACTACAGAGGATAAGTTGATTCGAACCAAACTTGTTCTTTCAGTTCTTTCATCTCGAATTCGAAAAGCAGATCCATTAGATTCTGAATGGAAAGAAACCGCTGATTTACTTGCCAGTTCGTTGTCTTGGAAGTCAGGCTCTTCAGAGTCGTTCTGGTTGGTTAGTCAACTAACTGATGAATCAGTGAATACACCGCGGCTGTCGGCGTTAACGGAATCGATCGCGACAAACTCTCAAGCACCCATGATCACTATACAGATGGTGCTCAATCCCACTGCAACAATGCCACAAAGACAACAGCTCGCGAATCAATTCAAAGACGCATGGGATCAAGGGAAATCAGAATCTGAAACTCCGACTCAGCTCTCTACTTTGATCACTGAACTGCATTACACGGTATCGTTAACTTCTCCCAATGTTGTTTCAAATGATATAGTAGATTCATATATCAAGCTTGCTCGATTGAATACCGCAATGTGGCAGTATGAACAGGGTCGGACATCAGAAGTAGCAGAATTACTCGCGACATTCGAACAAAGGATTCCTGCTCGGGACGATCCTGCAGTTTATTCAATGGACATGCACAATCGAGATACGCAATGGGCTGAGTCTGCAATCAATGCAGAAACTCCCGCGGAGTTACGCTCCATGTTTGCACAACTGAGAACAGACAATGGAGGCGGAGTAAACTCCGCGCATGCACTAGTCTATCTTGCAACAGTCCATGCAAACGCTGATATGCGCATCGCCGCACGGTCACAAATACTCCGATACAGAGATCGCCCATCTATCCTCATCGCAGTTGATTACGCAGCGACCAATAATCGGGTGAGTTCTCGACTTGCACAGCTCGTGAGTGATATGCTCGGTATTCAACTCCCTAACCGTACTGACGATTCATGGTATCCATCTGCCCATCAAGCATTGCTGACTCGACTGAGCAACGCATTATCACTTACGATGGAGTCAGATTTAAATCGTATAGAGTATGAGACTCGAACAATCTATTTATCCCGACTGATAGAGCAATCATATGTTGGAGACCCACTACCCAGTGCGATTGATTCTGCTCGGAACCTCTTCAGGCAATCTATGCGTGAGTTTGTCTTTGCCAATTCAAATGAGTTGCAAACGAGAATCATAGAACTTGAAGCGATGACTCTGGTTCGCGTTGAACGATCAAAGAGTCCGATTCAAATATTTCTTGCATACCAGCGTTCAATTTGTGCAATGAAAGCACTACATATAGAGCAAAGACTACCGGGCAGATCACTCCAAGTTCAAGATTTGCTTGCTCAGTTAGAAACTCGTCTTGATCAATCAAACACAGTTCTTAATCAAATTATTCAGGTAGAACATTGCATCGCAAAGCTTTGGTTGTTGTCTCATCAGGGAGGGAACTCATGAATCGCTTTCTAAAGATATCGGTAATTTCAATCGTATTTGCATTATGCTATAACTCGTTGGCGATGAGTTCTTCTCAAGCTCAAACAGATACCAACGCTGATAAATCAACTTACGTAATTTTGAATAAACTCAACCCTCTGAATCCTGTGAGCTACCTCATTGCGGGGGAGGCTCTCGGTGCAAGAGCTCAAACAGAACAGCAAGAGTTCGTTGCATCACAAGCGCTTATCTTAGGTGCGATCTTTGCTTACCAACAAGGTGATCAATCTCTTGCAGCGAGCATGTGTATTGCGATTGCTGCAATTGAGCCTGATGCATATAGATCGCAAGAATTGTGGGATCTTGCGATCGAACTTGATCCCCAAAGACTCAACGCTTGGAGGGAGTTCAGAGATAAGAAGTTTAATGAGGATTCTAAGTCAAGACAACTGGCTGCTAAATGTATCGCCGCTGCGCGTTTCGGTGACACGAAGCTCGCTGCAGAGTTGTTCAATCAGAGTTCAGTTCACGATTTGATTATCCAGACTGCGAATGCACTCGGATTAAATTCAAGCGCATTAACTCAAACCTTACGAGAGATGCTCGAGCACCCGGATGATGAATGTAGAGGCCGAGTATTTGTAGTTGAACGATCTGATGGTGAAATTCAACGCGTGGTTTGTCAAGATCATCGAAGGCCTTTGGGTGCTGCAGATAATGATCGGGTGCTTAGAGAACTTCTACAAATTGAGCTTGAGTTAGTCACTACCGATCCAAGGCATTTTGAATCTGCTCCTTGGTCATTGAGTGAGTATCTCGATGCGACTTTACAGCCAGTTCGTGATCCATCACTCAACGGGTTGCTAAGCGTTTATAGAGTCGATGAGACAATGCCTTATTGGAAACACGATAAGTGGGTATCAAAACGATGAATTTGAACGGCCCGAATCGAGTAGCCTTCAATCAAAGGGGCTACACTTTTGCTCGTTAGATCTGGCAAAATCGAGAACACTGGAGTTGATGATGAGCACCCAATCGGTCGAACAATCAAACAAGAATGAAGCATCCACCGAACCAAAGGGTAAGCCTGAGATCACATTTGATGATTTTGCAAAGGTTGATCTACGCATTGCAAAGATTGTCCAAGCAGAACCTCACCCGAATGCGGATCGGTTGGTCAAGCTTCAGCTTGATGATGGATCGGGAATACCGCGCCAAATCTGTGCGGGTATTAAAGAGCAATATGCTCCTGAAGATCTAATAGGGAAGTCTATTGTGATTGCAGCAAACCTTGCTCCAAGAAAAATTAGAGGCGAAGAATCTCGCGGCATGTTGCTCGCTGCAAGTAATGCTGAAAAGGGATCAGATGATCGGAATGTTGTGTTGATGACACCGATGAGTGAAATTGAGCCAGGTTCGGTTGTCTCGTGAATACACAGTTCCTTAGTTGATTTTCGAAATAGAACTTAATCGTTGTTAGGTTGATTTCGTCTTTGCTTTGACTTCATCTGATGACGTACTGCATTCCGTTTAGCGATTACAATCATTCGATCAATTTCTTCTGATCGCTTTGATTCGAGATGGTCTACCGCTGACTTAAGCTCATCGAGTCTGGCTTCTAACTTAGAAATCTCGAACTGCTTTGCGTTGAGCTGAGCATCGAATCGTTGTGCAGCTGCGTCGTGTAACTGAGCGAGAGCATCTGCTTGTTGTGATTCGTTTGCGTTCTCGTTATTGCTTGTCATGCGATAATTGCGAGAAGCTTCGATAAAGTTCAATCCTGCTTGCATGTCATGGATTTTTATTCTTGCAAGGTCGGGTTCCGTCGCTTGGAGCATCAGAACTTCCCGAATCTGTGGAGCAAGCTGAGTCAGAATTCGATCTGCTCCATGTGGATCTGCTGTTGTAAGTAGTTCGAGGTTCCGCGAGAGATCGGAAAAATGTTCGTTAATGAATTGGTGTAATTCTTCACGTTCTTTCGGATTAAGATCTGTAGATGGTTTGTTCTGCTCACCCGCCCGTCTTGTAGGCGCAGGGCGTTGTTCAGGGTTGAGTCCTCGGCCGGCATTATCGAGTCTCATTGCTTCTAGAACTTCCTGAGCAGAAGCGCCAGCATCAAGTTTTTCCAATGCAGATTTATGGCTCGCAAGCATTTTTTCAGTACGTGAAATGGATCGAGTCAATCGTGAACGCAAAGCATCTGGGTTGATTCGAATATCGACAACGCGTTTTGGTTGTCCACGAGGGTTCTTTCGATGAGGATCATCGGATTGAGCATCTGGACGATGTTCCGCAGCAGGTGCTCTTGCTTCTGGATCGGTATCCGAAGGTTGAGCAAAGCTCAGACTTGTCCCAACACAGATGAGAATTCCCAAGCTATAAAACGCTGTACGTGATCGGCGATTCATTATAATGCTCCACCTTCAAAATCGGAATCTTCCCAGTCCATCTCAGAGAGAGATAGATCCATTTCTGATCCAACAGATTGTGCCCAAATTTCCCATTCTGCAAGTGCTTCAGAAAGGTTGCCGTCGTCTACGGATTCAAGAGCAAAGTAGTCATCGAAATCTTGTTCAAGTGAGGTAAGAACCATCTGGCTTTGTGACATTGCAGGAGAGTTTGCCCAGGGTTGACTCGAGACAATAACAATCGTTGTGCCGGTTGCTAAGACTGCAGCAGCCGCGATTCGTAAAGTCCACAATCTGTTTGGACGATCAGTCTCTTCATGTTCAACTGAAGATGGGATGCTGATCGGAGCAGGCGCAATCGCACTTGAAACAGCATCAAGTAAGCGGGACTCAAACCCCGTAGGTACAGAGTTAATATTCTGAGTTGCAAGTTCATCAAGCATAGACTCAAGCTCAATGAGCTCAGGATCATCGTGCAGATGAAGATCGGAGTTGTTGTTTGGGTTCTTTTTCATGATTCATCCTCTGAATCTTGTGTAGTTGATGCGGCTTGTTGCTCTATGAAAGATCGTAGTTTTTTTAACGCTCGATGATGTCTTGCAAGGAGTGTTCCAATCGGATCTCCTGTGCTTTCTGCGATTTGTTTGAAACTCAATTGTCCATGATGACGAAGTTCGATGATCTCACGATCAGATTCTGAAAGTCGCTCCATTGCAACTCTCAGTGAATCAATTTGTTGGAGGCTGGTCTCTTTGTCTTGGAATCCAGAATTTTCTCGGCCTTCAATGCTTGCAAGATGCTCAGGTGCAGTCGGTGTTGCATGTCTAGATCGTTTTCTACACAGATCTCGCACCCGATTCATTGTGATCCGGAATAACCAAGGCTCAAATCGCCCTTGCTCGTCGTATCCTGACTGTCCTAATTTGGTTGCGATAGTGACAAACACGGATTGAGTGATCTCCTCAGCAAGCTCTTCGTCATGAAGACGACTTCGCGCCATTGCAAAAACTCGCCGACCATATAGCCCGACTAGCTGTTCCCAAGCGTTTTCATCACCCTGTGCAGCAAGAGCAACAATGTTGCTCAGCTCACTCGGCTCCGCACTTGGTCGACTCGATTGCATACTCAATGCCAGTTCCATCCTGATAGACTAACGCACACAAATACCTGATATTGCCATTGTGTCATATGAATCATGTACACTCTTTAAGAATAGTTTGATCAGACAGTAAGGGAAGGTGTTTGGACGGGTTCCATGTGGTCATATCACAGTTATCGGCTTGGAATGCACATCAAGCCGATAAACCATGGGATTCTTGTGAAATCGTATGAACTGTCGCTCGTTTGACAGTGTAACTGGATCAACGAGCTTGAAACGAGAGGTTGAAGTGACCGATTGGCAATCAAAAACAGATGAAGAGGTCTTTCTTGCCTTCCGTGAAGATGATGCGTCCGCATATCGAGAGCTTATCGAACGATATCACGACGATTTACTGCGTTTCTTAACCAGAATGGTGGGGGATCGAGCAGCCGCAGAGGACATTTTTCAGGAGACTTTTCTCCAAGTTCACATCTCTGCATCAACTTTTGACACTTCAAGACGATTTCGACCATGGCTTTTTACAATTGCCGCGAACAAAGCACGGGACATGCTTCGTAAGAAGAACAGACGGAAAACGGTCGAGCTCTCGGCCCCTATCCGAAAATCAGAACCTGGCTCGTCGTTTATTGATCTGTTGGAGGTGGATGTCCCAGCTCCCGACGAGGCGATGGATATCGCAGAACGAGATGACATGGTGCAAAAAGCACTCAATCAACTTGGTCCCGCGCTCCGAGAAGTACTTCTCTTAGCTTATTTCCAACGATTGAGTTATGCACAGATCGCAGAGGACCTTGGGATTCCATTGGGAACAGTCAAATCAAGAATGCATTCTGCTGTTGCAGCATTCGCAAGGAGTTGGCAGATCGTTTCCAAAGAATCAGATAGCTCTGTTCCCGAATGAGAATGAATCACTCCGATTGTTGAGGATGTTTTGATGTCTAATCATGAGAATCAAGAAGGCAGTTCAGATGCCGAAAAGTTGAATGAGAACAATTTTCCTCAACTCTCTGAGCAAGATCGAGATGCAGTAGATCGACTCATTGAAGATAGTCTTCAATCGAATGAAGCAATTTCAGATCGAGAACATTCGATCCTTGGATTACTGAGCTTGCTCAACACGCCAGTCGTTGGAGAATCCCAAAGAGCTTCTCGAGTGGACATCATTCGAGTTCTTGCTTCACGAATTGATAATGCATCTGAGTCCGATGATCTACAACTCTCAGTCCAAGATCAAAAAGCACTTGATGAATACATCGATGCAGGGTACCAAGTTGAAAATGTACCTCACTCTGTTCGTGATCGAGCGATTCGATGTGATCAAATTGGGAATGCACTTACTGAGTCTCAGTTGTCTGCAGAATCAAGCGATCGCCTTATTGATCGCACGCTTGCAACGATCCAGAGTCATATCGATCAAGAACTGAGCTCTATGGAGATTTCTGAATCAAGACGAGGCGGATTCTCAGTCCGTTGGTCAGATCTCATCTCTGTCGCTGCGATGTTGCTCTTGGTTGGTTCCATTGCAATGCCAATCATGTCAGGGGTTCGTTCAAGTTCTCAACAAAACATGTGCTATGACAACATGCACGCGACTGCAAACGCGTTCGGGCTCTATGCCGGATCAAATCGGGACATGCTCCCGATGGCAACCGCGGGGTTCGGATCTACTTGGATGGATGTCGGATCAACACCTGAACGATCAAACTCATCAAACCTGTTTACGCTTATCAGATCCGGTTTAGCAGGTCTCGATGATCTTGCGTGTCCATCAAATCCGAACGCACTCACGGGTGAAGCAGATCCAGATGCATGGGATTGGAACTCACTCAACGAGATTTCGTATTCTTATCGAATCATGCCTCCAGGGGGAATCCGGGCAACTTCGATTCAAATGCCTGTTCGAGTTGTGTTGCTCGCTGATCGTTCGCCTGTGATCCTTCGCGCCGCGAAACGTCAACCAGTTATCCCCGAGGAAAACTCCCCGAATCATCAGGGTGATGGGCAACACATGCTCATGCTCGATGGGGGCGCCCAATGGGCAACTTCCCCGATTATCAATCGACAAGACAATATCTGGCTTCCTCGTCCGATTGAGCAAATCATCAGAGAAGCTCGAACTCGACTCGGGATCATCAAAGGATCTGAGCTTCCAGATGACTTGACAGACGCCTTTGTTGGCCCTTAATCAAGTAATTTTGTGGATTCAACCCTCAGAAACACGATTCAGACAGTCCACAGACTGGTCTATACCCTTCCGGGTGCCTACCCTATCCTCCTGTCTACAATGGATGTAGTCAGTGTTTTGAACGATATCAGTCCATCAACCGCCCGGAGCGAGTGCGATGCCAAAGAATAAAAGTCATAAAGGTTTGTCCAAGCGCGTTCGCGTTTCCAAGACAGGCAAGGTCCGCCATCGTGCTGCATATCACAAGCATCTTTCTTCACGAAAGAGTGCAAAGAGATTGCGTCAGCTTCGTAAGGACAGGACTGTAGTTGCATCCGAAGCAAAGCGCTTCGAGAAGCTTCTTTTCCGTCGTCTACGAGGTCGTAACCAACCTCGCACTTCGTTGCGTCGCAACCCATCGCCTGAACAAAAACGGGCAATGCGTGAAGCAGCAAAAGCTGAAGATTAAATAACAGTTTATATATCGAATCAACAGGTGTTGGTTCGGGTCAACCATCCCCGTTTGCCGGGTTAAAGATCGACTACGAGTCGGCTCCGTCAGACAAACTTGGAGAGCATGTACTATGCCACGCGTCCGTAAAGGTGCAGCACGCACCAAAGCCCGTAAAAAAATCCTTCGTCAAGCTCGTGGTTACTTCGGTTCAAAGAGCCGTCATAAGTACCAAGCAAAAATCGCTGTGCGTCGCGCAGGTTGTTACGCGTTCCGTGACCGCCGTGCACTCAAGCGTGAAATGCGAGCTCTCTGGATTACTCGTATCACCGCTGCATGTCGTATGCGTGGTACTCGCTACTCATTGTTCATCAACGGACTCAAAATGAGCGGCAACAACCTTAATCGCAAAATGCTCTCACAAATCGCAATCGAAGATCCAAAGCTCTTCGATAAGCTCGTAGAGCAAGCAGTTGCTGCTTCGACGGCAGTGCCCGCAAAAGCATAAACACTCTGCATTGCAGATTTAAGAGACGATACAAGGAGCCCACGCATGGGTGGTGGATGGTGGATCACAGATCTTCTGAATGATCCGAACATCAACGGCCGTGTGTGGGTTGTTTCATGGACAGTCTGGGTTATTGCATCGATCTGTCTCCATGAACTCGCACATGGATGGGCTGCAATCAAACTCGGGGACGACACCCCTGTAATAACAGGACACATGAACTGGAATCCATTGGTTCATATGGGCCCGTTCTCGCTCTTGATGTTCGTGTTCATCGGGATTGCATGGGGTGCAATGCCTGTGAATCCATCGAAGCTCAGAGGGCGCTATGGCGACGCTGTAGTATCCCTTGCGGGGCCATTGATGAATATGTTGCTCGCGTCAATCGCGATGATCGCGTTGCTCATCTGGGTGCCTCTATGTCATGGACATATTCTTTCATCAACGACGATCAGTCATCCACTTTCAACGAACATGACCACATTCCTGCACCTTGGAGTGATGCTCAACATTGTGTTGATGTTATTGAATCTGTTGCCTGTCCCGCCGCTTGACGGCGGACGGATTTTGATGGATGTTTCTCCAGGATATCGTAAACTGATGTTGTCAGAGAACGGTAAATGGATCGGACTTGGAGTCTTAGTTCTTTTCTTTGTATTCGGCGGCGTCCTACTCTACCAAACTGCCAATATTGCAATCGAAGGAATCACCGAGTTCTTCTGGACTCTGTTCTTCCCAAACATGAAGCTTTGAGAGTTGAGTTCTTAAGGAGCTTGAGCATTTATGGTCCTGAATTAAAAACGCCCCGAGCAGTTGCTCGGGGCGTATGTGTTTTTGAATCAGAGATTCAGCTTCAATAGCGGATTGAGTTCCGTTATCTAGCTTCTGTTCCTTCTGCTTCAGCTTCTGCAGCAATCGTGTCTAGATCCTCGCCTTGGATAAAGGTTTTGCCTTTATAGAACTGAGTGTAGATCACGTAAATGACAGTTGTGACGATCATCATCGCTGAGAAGAACCAGAAGTAGTTTGCACCATCAAGTGGGGTGTTTCCTGCTTCGTCTTTGGTCTTCTCCATGATGAAGTTCACTCCAGCAACATAGAAGTTGCCGATTGAAATACCCAGCATGTAGACACCCATGATGAAACTCTTCATCTTCTTCGGGCTCTGCGTGTATGCAAACTCAAGACACACGATTGATACCATGATCTCAGCAGCCGTCATAATGATGTATGCAAGTACCTGCCAGGAAATGTGAGGCATGTCAGTGAGATACGGCCCAATCTCTTTTGCAGTCCATCCCTGATCTTTCACGATCTGGAACATGTCGGCGAGCTTGGTAGGGATTGGGGTTTCGGCAGGAGCGTTTGCGCCAAGGTCTGCCCACATCTGTGCGATTACAGCTTGGGAATTTCCAAGGATCCAAGTTTCGATCATTGCAGAGAGTGCGAATGCGGCAGCGGTAAATACGAAACCGATCCCGATTTTGCGTAATGGAGTCAGTTTCCATACCTTGTCACCCATTGGGTAGATGATGTAGGTAAAGATCGGAATTCCGAGTAGGATTAGGACTGGGTTCACTGCTTGAACCTGGGAAGGGAGTACCTGGTAGGACCCGATGTAACTATTCATTTGTTCAGTTTGAAGAACCCATGAAGAACCGGTCTGGTCAAAGATTGCCCAGAATACTGGAACAAAGATGAGGAAGAGCGGGATGAGATTAATTATTGCTCGTCGGCCATCCTTACTAAAGGTTTCTTTAATAAACGCATCCATACCGGCTGCAGGGACATGGACGAATACATTTCGTCCCATCCAGAAGAGTAAAGTCGCGATAGCCATAAGCACTCCGGGTAAACCGAATGCGAGCCAAGGACCACCCCATGGTGCGTGCAGGAAGTACGGTGTCAGAATCATCGACGACGCAGCGCCAATATTAATTGAGAAGTAGAACCAGTTAAAGATGGTTGTCAGCATGTGCTTATTGCCAGTGCCGAACTGATCTCCAACATGTGCAGAAACACATGGTTTGATTGCACCTGAACCCATCGCGATACACGCAAGACCAGCAAACAGGAATGGTTTCATACCTATTCCAAGAGTATGCGGAGCAATGTCCATCACAGCAAGTAGTCCATGGCCTACGCAATAGAGCAAACTGAGATATAAGATTGTGCGGTATTTACCCAAGAAGATATCAGCAATTAGAGCACCGATCATCGGGAAGAAGTAAGCACTCATCGTGAAGAGGTGATAAATGGTCATCGCTTCTTCGCGATTCATATTTGCAAGTTCACCATTTTCACCAAGGAGGTAGGTTGTCATAAAAATGACAAGAATCCCTTTCATCCCATAGAAACTGAATCGCTCGGCGAGTTCGTTCCCAATAATGAAAGGAACGCCCTTTGGAAACTTCTTTTCTGCGGGGTCTGGTGCGATTAGGTATTGTTTTTCGCCCATTGGAATCCTTTGTATCTAGCGATCTTGCTGGTTTTGTGCCATACGATTCGGAGATATAACTTATGCGATGAAAGCCTTCTGCACAACCCATCAACCCCGAAATACAACATTTGAGAATCGAACTAGATCCTCAGACAGCAGCAGATCAAGTGAGAACTGATAAATGCACCCAAACCTCTCCAATATACTCAATAAGACAACAACCGGAATCATTGGTATGGTTCATGTAGGAGCGCTCCCAGGTACTCCGTTTCATACTCAATCGGTACAGAAACTAGTCGAACAAACAACACTCGAAGCAAAGCAGCTCGAGGATGCGGGGTTTGATGCAATTATAGTTGAGAATATGCATGACGCTCCTTATGTCCACGGCGAAGAACTTGGGCCTGAAATCGTTTCAGGGATGACCCGAGTTGCTCATGCAGTCATCAACGCGGTCAATATTCCTGTAGGAGTTCAAATCCTATCTGGGGGAAACAAACATGCGATCGCAGTCGCAGACGCAGTTGGTGGATCATTCATCCGATGTGAAAACTTCGTGTTCTCGCATGTTGCTGATGAAGGCCTATTGACAAAAGCAGAAGCAGGTGGATTGCTCAGGTATCGTAAATCCATCGGTGCTGAGCATGTAAAAGTTTTCTGTGACATCAAGAAGAAGCACGCGTCGCATGCGATCACTGCAGATATTGATATTGCAGAGTTCGCACATGCTGGGGAGTTCTTTGGCGCAGATGGGTTCGTAGTGACAGGCCTGTCAACTGGTAAGCCTACAGATCTTGAAGATGTAAAAGCTGTACGAGCTGCAACGATACTCCCTGTGTTAGTGGGTTCGGGTGTGACACCTGAGAACGCGATTACTTTGAGTGAATATGCAGATGCACTCATTGTTGGTTCTTGGATGAAGCAAGATGGGTTTTGGAAGAATGCTGTTGATCCATTGCGAGCAAGCAAAATAATCGAGTCGATGCGCGGATGATGTAAAAGGTGAATGCTTCACAATCACATTTTGATAAACTGCTTAAAGCATGCCCTCCTTCAAAGAAGGGCTTGTTTATGAGTAGACTAAAAGGGTTGAATCGGACAAAGGATCCCGGACATCAATCTAAAATTGAAGCATCGATCAAGAAAGATCTAGAACAAACAATCCAAAGTTACGAGCTTCGAAAACAATCATTGCCAAAGATTTCTTATCCCGAAGAGCTTCCTGTCAGTGCTCGACGAGATGAAATTATCGAGACGATCCGTAACAATCAAGTCATTATCATCTGCGGCGAAACTGGATCTGGTAAAACTACACAAATCCCCAAGATGTGCTTAGAACTCGGGCTCGGGATCGGTGCAATGGTGGGGCACACGCAGCCTCGGCGAATCGCAGCAAGATCAGTTGCAGCTAGAATCGCTGACGAACTTGGGGTTAAGGGACGAGATATCGTCGGCACAAAGATTCGATTTTCTGATTCAACAAGCGATACAACACTCGTTAAACTAATGACAGACGGGATACTTCTCGCAGAGACGAGAAGAGATCCCAAGTTGCGTCAATACGACGCAATTATTATTGATGAAGCTCACGAGCGATCACTCAATATCGACTTTCTTCTCGGCTATATGCATCGTGTTCTCCACAGTCGAAGAGATCTCAAGTTGATCATTACTTCTGCAACGATCGATGCTCAACGATTCGCGGATCACTTTGGAACTCTAGATGCACCAGCACCCATTATCGAAGTCTCAGGGCGCACATATCCAGTAGAGATGCGATATGAAACTGAGCATGTCAACACTGGGATGAGAATCGATGAAGCGGCGTCATATGCGGCTGCTCAGCTTGTAAACGAAAGGCATGATGATGTGCTTGTGTTCATGCCTGGTGAACGCGAGATTCGTCAAACGGCACATGAGTTACGCAAACGAGATCATCTACCTGAAGGTACGGAAATCATTCCGTTGTATGCTCGGTTGAGTGCTGCGGAGCAACAACGGGTATTCAAGCCCTCTGGCCGGCCTCGGATAATTATCTCAACGAATGTTGCGGAGACATCCCTGACAGTTCCAAACATCAAGTCGGTAGTTGACCCGGGGATGGCTCGACTCAAACGATACAATCCGCGGACGAAAATCCATGGTTTAATGGTTGAACCCATCTCGCAGGCAAGTGCGAATCAGAGAGCAGGACGATGCGGAAGAACTGCATCGGGTGTTTGTGTACGTCTTTACGAAGAGACGGATTATGTTGGACGAGATGAGTTCACACAACCTGAGTTGCTCAGATCTAATCTCGCATCAGTCATTCTGCAAATGGCAGATTTAAAACTTGGAGATCCAGAGCAATTCCCATTCCTCGATCGACCTGAAAATCGTCAATGGAGAGATGGTCGAGACACACTCCATGAACTCGGCGCTCTCGATGAGAAGGAACAACTCACAAAGCTCGGTAAAACAATGGCTCGTTTGCCTGTCGATCCTCGAATCGCGAGAATGGTCATCGCAGCGAACGATGAAGGATGTCTGCATGATGTCCTCATTATTGCATCTGCTTTATCATCTCAAGATCCACGAGTTCGTCCTCATGAGAACCGCGATGCTGCAGACGAAGCTCATATACAGTTTCAAGTTGAGGGTTCAGATTTTCTAGGCTATCTCAAACTCTGGGATTGGTACCACGAGCAACAAGTGAATCTCACAAGGCGCAAGTTGTCGAGAGCATGTGAAAAAATGTTTATCTCTGCTCGACGATTCGATGAATGGAGAGAAGTTTATCGACAACTCAGAGGGCTCTGTGTCGAGCTTGGTTATGATCCAAAGAAGGGACATGATGATCCGGACGCTGTCCACCAAGCGTTGTTAAGTGGATTGCTTTCAAATATCGGAACCAAAGGCGAAATGCACGAGTTCAAAGGAGCACGAAACTCTGCGTTTTCACTCTCTCCAGGATCTGCGTTGTTTAGCGCAAAACCAAAGTGGGTCATGTGCGCCGAGATCGTCCGAACAAGCAAGGTGTATGCACGTACAGTCGCATCGATCGATCCACAATGGGTTGAAGAGATCGCAGTGCATTTGATTAAGAAGACATACTCCGATCCGCACTGGGACGAACAAAGCGGTCGAGTAATTGCAGAGGAAAAAGTAACGCTCTATGGATTGGATGTAGTCCCTCGCAGAACTATTCAGTATGGAAAAATTGATTCGGATCTTGCGCGTGAAATCTTTATCCATCATGCTCTTGTTGATGATCAGATGCGAACATCTTCAAAAGCAATCAAGCATAATCGAAAAGTGATCGCACAAGTTGGCACACTCCAATCAAAAGCACGACGAGACGATCTGATTGCAGATCATCATACTCTTTTCGCGTTTTATGATTCAAAAATCCCGAAGGATGTCTACTCTGCAAAGGCTTTTGAGCGATGGGCAAAGAAAATAGAGTCGGTCAATCCCGCTCTGTTGAAAATGACTCAAGATGATATTCTTGAGTATGCTCCATCCGAAGTGACTCCAGTAACTTTCCCAGATGAGATCCTTGTTTCAGGTACGAAGTCAAAGCTCAAGTATGCCTTCGAACCTGGTGAAGATAATGATGGAGTTACAATTCGTGTATCGATCGCGGCGCTCCATCAACTCACAAGACAGCAAGTAGAATGGTCCGTTCCAGGATTCATTCCAAAACGAATCGAAGCTTTAGTCAGAGCGTTACCGAAAAACTTACGCCGGCAGTTCGATGCGAACCAAGTCGCAGTTGAACTAAGTCAACAAGTGACTCAATCAAAGGGGTCAATCGAGTCTCAACTCGCAAACGCTCTTTCTTCTCGCACTGGGATTGCAATCCAAGTTACAGATTTTCGCAAAGATCAGCTCGATTCATATCTCAGTCCACGAATCGAAGTGATCAATGAGCACGGAGCAGTTATTGGCGCATCTAGAGATCTGGGATCACTCCAAGCGGAGTTTGCTCAAGAGGCGCAACTTGTAGTGGAACAAGCAGGGGCAGATATTGAAAAAACTGGATTAATTGGATGGGACTTTGGTGAACTACCAGAAACGATCGAGTTCGCGCGTCACGGAGCGCCCAAAGTAGTAGGTTTTCCATCATTGGTTGTCGAGGGAAAAACTGTTTCTCTCAAGGTGCTTGCAACACGATGGGAATCTGATCTGCACACACATTCTGGATTAGGGTTGCTTTATGGATTAGCAATCCGACGAGAGTTGAGATTGCGGCTAAAAAATTTACCAGGGTATACAAAGCTCGGAGTACTCGCTGCAACGTGTGGAATGTCTGCAGAGTTGGAAACGATCGTTTGGACACGAGTTGGACTTGTGTGCTGCGCTGATGGACAGGTGATACCAAGATCGAAGGAAGAGTTCGAGCTCGGTTTGATCGGAGCATGGGATAAAGGTGTAGAAATCTCTAATCGCGTGATTTCAAACCTAACACAGATATTCGAGAGCCTGATGCAAGTGAAAGGGCATCTCGATCAGCGACATCCTTCCGATTGGAACCATGCGATAAAAGATATGCAAGGGCAACTTGAGATGTTACTCGATGTGAATGCTCTCGTTACAACTCCGACGAGATGGCTCTGGTGCTATGCTCGATATTTGCGTGCAATGGAATCGCGTCTTAACAAACTCAGATCAATCGGGCCCCAGCGTGACGCAAAGAATGCAGATCGAGTATATGCTTGGACGAAGTGTCTCAATGAGCTAATCGCTCAAGGTGCGCACACCGCAGAAGTCGCACAAGATTTTTGGACACTAAGATGGATGGTCGAAGAGTTCCGTGTCGCAGTCTTTGCACAAGAACTACGAACTTCTATCCAAGTCTCAGAGAAACGTTTGAGAGAACAGCTTGATCGGATATTGCACGCTTAATTAGGTATAAAAATAGGCGGATGCAGACCACACGGCACTGCACCCACCGAAGAGGGGGCAAGTTAAGTTGCTTGGGATCAATCAATCTTCTGATTCAGATTGGATTTCCTTGAGTACATCGACAACATCGTCGTACTTAGCGCGCTTCGAGTAGTCTTCTTCGACGAACGCGAAACGGATGGTATGATCAGTA
The DNA here is from genome assembly GCA_029213305.1 of Phycisphaerales bacterium. Taxonomy (GTDB): domain Bacteria; phylum Planctomycetota; class Phycisphaerae; order Phycisphaerales; family UBA1924; genus UBA1924. The sequence goes on along the minus strand of JARGPA010000003.1, from coordinate 25,584 downwards.
TCGATCACATAAGTTGCAGGAATTGGTAACTCCCATTTCTTAGAGTCGTTCGATTCTGGTAGATCAATGCCGTACTCTCTATACTTTTTGATCGTCTTTGCATCGAGTTTGAAAGAGAGTGCGAGTTGCTTTGCAAGCGCGTTGTCGTGATCTGCTCCAAACAAGAATCCGAGTTCTTTTTGTTCAGCGAGATCCGCAGTTTTCTCTGGAACTTCTGGAGAGATTGCGAGGACTGTTCCTCCAGCTTTGGTAATCTTGCTCAATCTTGTTTGAACAGCGCTTAGCTCGTTTCGACAGTACGGGCACCAAGATCCGCGATAGAATGTTAAAACAACGGGACCATCTGCGAGGAGAGTGTCAAGTTGGATCTTGCCTCCCATTGCGTTCTCGATTTCAAAGTTTGAAATTTTGTCACCAAGTTGAAGTGGTTCTTCAAGCTTGATCACTTTTTTCATACTTGGTTGGAAATCCGTCGCAGCGTTGCTCAGAGGTGCATACGCGAGGACAGGGAGTACAGCGAGTGTGGCATATAGTGCAGCTTTGTTCATGTGTATACACACAACACACAGCCGAGAAATATTCCCGATCAGAAGGAAGAATTTAAATATTGGTATTTCAAATTAACCTGATTAGGTTTTTCGGCCACCGGTTTGTTCGCCTGGCACAATTTCTCTTAAATGCAGATTGGGCGGGATCACTTGGGATGACGAATTTGTCGTCATTCCGCCGCGGCCACCGGTTTGTTCTCCTGCTTGAACATCCGAAGTGCTCAATCCGATCGAGAGCATAAAGAACCCTGCAATAAGTATTAAGGGCAACTTCTTCGTTCCATTAAGGATCTCTTGAGCGCGTTTGCGTGCTCTTGATCTCATTTGTTGAGCAGTATTCTCGTTGTATCCATCACCTGATACTTTGGTAATCATCCTGTCATCTTCCTTGCGAGTTGCTCCGAGCACGAGCGCGATTCTTGATCTGTCTTCTTTGTCGATCCATGAAGCAGCGAGTCGTTGTTTTTCGTTTGCGTTTAATGATTTACGCAACGATTCAATCGCAGAGTCGAGCTCTTCGCGATGCTCAATTTTGGTATCAACGGACGAAGCCATTGACAATCTCTGTGTCCGTGACATGCCTCCGGTGTAGTTTGCTCTATTTTCAAGCCGACGGAAGTGCGATCTGCACAATCCTAAGTATGCCCAACGAGCTAATGTCGATGCATGCTTCACAATGCGGTCAATTGCTTGCTCTGGAGTTGGATCATCATGGAATGTTGGCCATGCTGATTGCTCTAGCATGTTCCACACGCGTGAGTCGATCCAAGCAACCATATCCGCGATATCCATTGTCGAATCTGTCTTCGTGCGTGATGCAAACAAGCATGCACGCTCAAGCGGTTTACGAGCTTTTGATTCGTAGAGTTGCCAGAACTGATCATGATCTGAAGGGTTCATTGTTGATCTCCCTTCGATGAAAATGCATTCATAGAGATCCAACGGGTATATAAAATAGCAAGAGATGGAAGATGCTCGCAAAGATTACGAGTGCGAATATCGCAATCGAGATACGCGCCAAGCTCAGATGTCGGAGTGAGCAACGATGGGTTGTTGAGGAATGTCTCAAAGATCGCGTCAGCCTGTTCGATATACCCTGCTTCGAATAACGAATGTGCACCAGTGATCAGTACAGGTACTGATTCTGGGTTTGCATTGATCGCATCGAGGAAGAACTCGACTGCTCGATCTGCTTCACCCAGCCGTAAACAACGATCTGCAAGATTTCCAAATGAAATTTCTTTGCGCCGAGGTGTATCTGCGTATTTAAGCGCAGTAAGTTCGAGCCTGATTGCTTGGTCAATCTTTCCCATTGCACTGAGTGCCAGGGCGCGTTGGTTTGCTCGTGCCCATGCAGGATTCGGGTGATCTTCACCATCAGACTCATCGTATCGATCAAGGAGTTTTTCGAGTTGTGTATTGATCTCACGGATAGTGAGTTGATCTCTTCGATCGTGTGCTTCATGAAGTGTGTTGCAACAGTCCATGATTGCTGCTTCGATCGGAGACAACTCATTGACTATCGATGCAGTCACGATAGTTGATGAGATTTGCCCATTGGTTTGCCCAAACATATTCTGATTCATTGATGACTGGCTCATATATCCTCCGATCGTCCGACACTATTCGCATCAGACTCCTTACTAGTTCAACTGATTTGGAATGAGATTACTGACATAAAACCGGGTTTTTAATCAAAATTGATTATCGAGTGCGGTTTTTTGCTCAATAAGGGGTATTTGCTAAACATATTCTTCATCAAAAAGTCAGCGATCACAAACTTATGGGGTCTATTTCGTGTGCTGAACTTGTTTATTCAGCTTGAAAATAGAAAAGGAGATCATCATGACACGTCAATCATTCCAATTCATCAAAGTCGCTCTGTTTAGTTCGCTGATAGCAATTGGAGCCGTTTCTACAACCGCCGCGGCTGGGGATGGGCTTCAACGCCATCGTCACACTTCATCGTGCAATCACTCGTATGAGCCTGATTATGCCGGGAAGATTACAATCGACGGATACACATCTAGAATCCGAGCTGATCGTCCGATGCTTCGTCAGATTGCAACAGCTTTTCGAAAAGCCGGATATCGTGCATGGATTGACGGGAATCAAGTTGAAGTTGATTATGGTTACTGCAAACCATCAGTAAGATGGTCAACCGATTTGTATCGAGCGAACTTTAACTGGTCTTACGGCGATTTGTGCATTTCTCTGCGTAAACATCGGAAGTATTCCTATCGCGGTCAATCACGCCGTCAACATCGACCGATCCGAGTCGCAAGACGCTCTATTGGATGGGGTTACTGCGATTGAGTAGAAATGAGTTTAATGCTTTCATGTCCAGCCTACGGGCTGGTTTTTTTCGTTTTGATATTCATGCTCAAGAATAATTTGGCGTAGAGTTCACTTCATGTAGGTACTTTTGAAGAGGATTAAAATGACTACTCAACCATATCGCGTCGCCGTAATCTCAGGCTCTCTCCGTTCAGGTTCATTCAATCTTGCTCTTGCAAAGTATGTTGCAAAGCAGATGGCCAACGATCATGGTTTTGAGATTGATGAAATCTCATTGTCTGATCTTGATCTCCCTATGTTTTCCGAGGATCTTGAAGCTGCCGGATTCCCTGTGAACGCGAAGAATCTGAAGGATCGTATGATCGCTGCTGATGCAATTTTGATTGCTTCTCCAGAATACAACGGGTCACTATCAGGTGCTCTGAAGAATGCGATCGATTGGGCATCTCGTCCGTACGAGGGAGAAGCTCCACTCGCGTGTTTCAAAGGAAAAGTCGGTGGCTTACTTGCAGCGTCACCCGGCGCAATCGGTGGCCTCAGAGGAATGCGTCATGTACGTCAAATCTTGACTCAACTCCAGATGGTTGTTGTCCCTTCAGAGTTTGCACTAGGAGTTGCTCATCAAGCTTTTGATGATGATGGGAATCTTCAGGATGAACGATCCGCAACAATGGCAAAGGGTGTCGGACTCGCAGTTGCAGAGATGACTAACGCTCTCAAGAATGCGAATTAGATATACCCAGTTTGAGGAGATCGGTAATGAATAAAGTTGGAGTTATTCTCAGTGGATGTGGAGTGTTCGATGGATCAGAGATTCAAGAAGCTTCTGCAACTTTGATAGCACTCGCTCAGCGCAGTGTTGAATACCAATGCATGGCTCCAGATTGTGAGTTGGAAGTGATTGACCATCTCTCGCAACAACCTACTGGAGAAAAGAGAAATGTTCTCACCGAATCCGCGAGGATCGCACGCGGTGATATCCTCAATCTGAAAGATGTAAAGGGGGATCAGTTTGATGCTTTCTTACTCCCCGGTGGTTTTGGTGCGGCAAAGAATCTCTGTAATTTCGCAACCAAAGGCGCAGATTGTACAGTGAATCCTGAAGTGGAACGTGTTCTCAATGAAGCGAATCAAGCAGGGAAACCAATTGGGTTTATTTGTATCGCTCCTGCAATCGGCGCAAAGGTGTTCGGAGATAAATGCGTCAAACTGACTATCGGGCACGACCCAGAAACTACAGAAGCAATTAACGCAACAGGCGCAGTCAATGTTGGAGCAAACGCAGATGAAATCGTAATCGATGATTCGATGAATATCGTTTCGACGCCTGCATATATGGAAGCGACAAATCCAGCGCAAGTGTTTGCTGGGATTAGCGAGCTCGTCGAAAATATTGTCGAACGAATCAACGGATGATCTGGCCGTTACATATTACCATTTCAGTGTGATTCCCGCCGAATGAATATCCGAGTTGGCGTTCATCTGAATGACGAAGCATCACGAGGTCTGCTTGATTCCCTTTTGTAATCGAGCCAAGATCTTCGAATCCTAGTAGGTGTGCGCCATTGATAGTTGAGGCACAAATTGCTTCAGCAGCAGTAATACCCAGATTGCGAACCGCAATCGCAATACTCATGGGCATTGACACGCAAGGTGCTGATCCTGGATTCACATTAGTTGCGATCGCGAGTGCTCCGTTGTGATTGATGAACGTGCGGGCATCTCCGTATCGACTATCCACATGAAATCCTGAACATGGGAGCATCACACCCATGGTTTTTGATTGAGCAAGTCTGACGAGTGATTCAGTCGGAGTTGCTTCGAGATGATCGACACTCAATGCGCCAAGTTCGATTGCTGATTCGAGCATTCCTAAAGAGTTGAACTGATCTGCGTGAATCCGCAATGGATGTCCTAAGTTCTTCGCGGCTTCAAACAATGCGATAGTCTCATCAACAGACCATGCGCCGTCTTCGGTATAAGCATCAATTGTCACTGATGGGTATTTTTCATGAACCGCGGGGAGTGTTTCTTGAATCGTTTGTTTCACGAAATCAGCAACACTCGCATCCTTTGCGTGCCCGATGCATGCAGTCGGTAAGACTCTTCCTTCCCAGCTGGAAGAAGCAATATGAATCGCGTCGAGCATCTTGAGTTCATCTTTTGTACTCAAACCATATCCTGATTTTACCTCACATGCAGTTGTGCCTTCACTTAGCATCCAATTGAGGCGATCGTTCAATGATTCTACGAGTTCGACAGTGCTTGCATTTCGGACGGCATTTACAGTGGACATGATCCCGCCGCCAGATTTAAGGATTTCTAGATAAGTTGCGCCGCGCTGTTTAAGTTCCCATTCATCGAGTCGATCTCCAGCCCAACACGCATGTGTATGACAATCAACAAATGCAGGCATAACAACTCTGCCATTTGCATCGATTGTGCGCGCGTGACTTGGTACTTGTAAGTCAGTGCCTACCTGTTGAATATGTCTGCCTGTTATCAGAATCGATGCGTTGTTGATTGCGCCCAGATTTGACATCTGCTTCCCGCGTCTGGGCGATGTGCCATCTGTAAGGGTTAACACTCGTGCGTTGATGATTGCGATTGATTGATCAGATTCGCTCATTGTGTGCGCTCCGAATATCCTCGAAGGAAGGTTAGGAACATTCTCGCAGCAATGCGTGCTGTTCGTTCGTCACGATCGTAAGGAGGGGAGAGTTCCATAATATCGAAGCATCGAACTAGAGGGTTTTGTCCGGCTTTAAGTACCCATGCTTCTGTTTGTGTACTTGTCCATCCACATGCATTGTGTGCGCTGACCCCTGGAGCATGTGATTGATCGATGACATCGAGATCTAGAGATACAAATGTGTTGGTAGTCGGCCACGGATCATCATGATCAAGATTGTTGGCGATATGGCCGCCGTGGGTTTTGAACCAGTGGACATGTTCTTGCGAGTTCGAGTTTGGGTCAAGCCCGTGAACTCTCATTGATTTCGCGGCGCCTGTCTCAAGCAGTTTTCGAAACGGCATCCCAGATCCGTCAGTCTCTCGTACATCAAGATGTGCGTCAAAATAGATCCCGTTTAATGATCCAAACTGTTTCGCAACGGCGCGTACAAATGGAAATGTGAGATCGTGTCCCCCTCCAATACCTATTGGGAAGAGTCCGAGATCAAGTACTGTTTGAACCGCGTCGGTCACTCGACGATGAGTTTCGTGGAGATCACCTGGTACGACATCAACATCCCCTGCGTCAAAGACCGTTGGCCAACTCCATTCTGCGGGTTCTGCTACACCGTATTTTGCAAGCGCTTTGCGAAACGCAGATGGACCTTCTTTAGCGCCCGATCTCCCGTTGTTCAGTTGGACACCAGTATCGTCGGGAAGTCCGATCAGTGCGATCTGGCAATCTGCAGGATTCGTGCGGATAAGAGAAGCAAACTTTGAAGCAGGGATGTGATTCCAATTAACTGAGTTGAGATGTTGCAATGTCATTGTGTTATTTACTCATTGGGATATCAACATTTTGTTCTTTGCCGCACTGTGTCGCATCCTCGTATCCTGCATCGTGATGGCGGAAGATACCCATCATCGGATCATTTCGCAAGACGCGTTCGAGTCGCTTCGCGGCTTCTGGAGTCCCGTCTGCAACGATGACTTGTCCTGCATGTTGACTAAACCCGATTCCAACACCTCCGCCGTGATGAAAACTCACCCAACTTGCGCCTGATGCAATGTTGACCCCAAAGTTCAATAACGGCCAATCAGATACTGCATCGGTGCCGTCTTTCATTGACTCAGTTTCTCTATTGGGTGATGCAACTGAACCACAATCAAGATGATCTCTCCCGATCACAATGGGTGCAGAAACCGCGTTTGCTTGGACCATGTTGTTAAACAAGAGTCCTGCTTTGTCTCGTTCTCCGAGTCCGAACCAGCAAATACGACAAGGTAAACCTTGGAATGCAAATTTTGGAGCACAGTTTGCAAAGTCACCTGCGAGGAGAGCTTCAGGATTTGCGTGACACCCTAACAACCAGCTATGGAGACGATCGTTGTATCCGCCGTCACCCTTGGGGAAGAGTTGAAGGAGTGCATAGTCGGTTTTGTAGATGTCTTGTGGATCACCCGAGAGTGCGCACCATCGAAATGGTCCTCGTCCAAGACAGAACTGTGGGCGGATGTATGCAGGAACAAATCCTGGGAATGCGAATGCATCTTTGAATCCTTCGTCGAAAGCACGCTGACGGATGTTGTTGCCGTAATCGAATGTAATTGCTCCGCGAGTTTGAAGTTTGACCATGGCCTCAACATGCAAACGCATCGAGTTTAAGCTCAATGTTTGATAACCTTCTGGATCATCGAGTCTTGCTTGATTTGCTTCTTCGAATGTGTATTCAATAGGACAATACCCTTGAAGAGGATCGTGTGCACTCGTTTGATCTGTGAGCGTATCAGGGGTGATGTCTCGCTCGATGAGGCGATTCAAGAGTTCGATCGAGTTGCCGCACCAGCCAACTGATGTTGCTGATTTCTGTTCTTTGAGTTCAATCGCACGATCAATTGCATTGTCTAGATCTTCTACAACTTCATCGAGATAATTATCTGCAAGCCGTCGATCGAGTCTTGATTGATCAACATCAGCGATGAGACAAGTTCCCCCGTTGAGTGTGATCGAGAGGGGTTGAGCTCCACCCATACCTCCGCAACCGCCGGTCACATTGAGCGTACCAGAGAGTGTGCCGTTAAAGTTGAGTTTCGCACATTCTGCGTAAGTTTCAAATGTTCCTTGTAAGATCCCCTGTGTTCCGATGTAGATCCAAGACCCTGCAGTCATCTGCCCATACATCATTAATCCCTTAGCAGAGAGATCATCGAAGTGTTCTTGGGTTGCCCAATGTGGGACTAAATTCGAGTTTGCGATCATCACACGAGGAGCATCTTCGTGTGTTTTTACAACCCCGACAGGTTTACCCGATTGCACCAGGAGGGTCTCGTCTGGTTCGAGTCGTTCGAGAGTTTCGATAATCGCGTCGTACGCCTCCCAAGATCGAGCTGCTTGTCCTCGACCGCCGTAGACAATCAATGATTCAGGATGCTCTGCAACTTCGGGATCGAGATTGTTCATCAGCATTCGCATGGCGGCTTCTGCTTGCCAAGATTTACAAGAGATTTCCGAACCACGAGGAGCGCGAATAGTGCGATTCTGTGGAACTGGTATGTACGGGGATTGTGTGCTGCTCATAGAGGAAAATTCCAGTGGAATGGGAAACTGAGGGTACAACTATACGCAAGAATGGTGTAAACTAAACTTTCATTCTATTTTATGAGTTGAAAGGTGTTCATAATGCGTCAATCGATATTGTATTCAGTTCTAGTACCATGTCTTGTTTCTCCGGTTCTTTGGGGTGCTCAAAGCGAAGATCCTCAGCCAATGCTTGAGATCCACAGTTTGGGGCTCTATGACTGGCCGGTTGCAGATATCGATCTGCAGTTAATAGAGACAATCAAACATCTCAAACACCGATTGGCTGATTTGACCGAAGAGTTGGAGTTAGAACCATTCCAAGGTCAAGCAATGGCCATGGGTTGGGATTTATGCACATCTGCGACTGCATTAAGGTTCGATTCGAACGAGAACGGAATCGCAGCCTCATTCGTATTTGAACCTGGGAATGTTGAACTTGAATCACTTTATTCTCAGATGACTGGTTTCATCGAAATATCTGGGATGGAGATGAGCGAGCTATCACCAAGCAGTAGCGAAGTGATGGGACCAATGGGACCAATCGGGATTGAGCACAACGACAATCGTTTATGGCTCAGTATGGGGGAAACTGACATCGTACCGATGACGATCGATCAAGGTGATTTGCCCGACGGGTTAACACCTGTGATGTCTGGACGAGCAGACATTGGAAAAATGATCAATTTGTTCGCGCCAGATCTGGCAGAAATGATGGAAAATGAACCTGCATTCATGATGAATCCAGTCATGGCATTTATGGAACCAGATTCACCAGTGATCGAGTTCAATGTAGGAGTTGATGATGATCAGATGCATATGACATCGAGATTGATCAACGCAGCAAAGAACAGTGAATCGCTCGGGATGAGTACTGAAGTGTTCTTTGAAAAGGACGATTTCAAACGCGTTCCTATGGATGCAGTCCGACTCGTTGCTTTTCAAACCAATATTTCACAGACTTTGGGCGCACTTCAAACGACGATGGAATCTGTTGGAAGCGAAGAGTACGACGAGTTCACAAGAGAACTTGGAGTCGATCTTCTCGAAGATGTTCTCGGGAACATGGGTGATCGGATGATGTATTACCAATCAGAATCCACCGGCGGTGGAGGTGTACTCTCTGCGGTCTTACTCATGGAACTGAACGACGCTGAAGCATTTGGTAAAGCTCACCTGAAGCTAAAAAACAAGCTAAACAAACTCGCAGTTGAAGAAGTGAATGGGTATGCCCGAGTGCAAGAGTGGACTACAAAAAGCGTGAAGGCCTACTCAATGACCGCGCCTGGATTACCAATTCCACTTGAGCCATCATGGGCGATCCATGAGGACATGCTCGTAGTTGCGCTCTCACCTGGGTCGCTTGAGCAGGCGGTTTCACAGTTGCGAATCCAATCGAGAAGAAGCATCATCGATAATCCATTATTCAAAGAGTCTGTTCTTTCGAGGGCACAATCCGAGAAGGTTTATGGTTTGAGTTTCTTTGATGCTGCACGATTATCTAAAAAAGGTTACGGCGTAACTGCAATGCTCAGTAGTGCACTCGCAAATGCTGCTCGTTCGCCGAAGAATCCTGATCGTATCGTTGGTTCGATTATGCCGAGTTTTTCGCAACTTACGAAAAATGTAGAACCATCGTCCTCGATCAGCTGGTGGGATGGAGAAGATTTCAGAACACATTATATCGGTGATGAATCAGTCCTGGTTCAGCTCTCTGCAGGTATGGGTGCGATTTCTGATGTGCAAGGGGTGATCCTTCCTGCGTTTGCAGCTGGGATTCTGTTGCCTGCACTTGGATCAGCGCGTGAAGCAGCAACAGAAGTGCTCGCAGCGACTCAACTCAGAGGAATCATCCAGGGGATGATTGTATATTCATCAGTAAACGAAGATCGGTTTCCCGAATCAATGGATGTCATGCTCAACGAAGGTTTCATAGAACATGAAATGTTGATATCTCCGTTCGGACCCGCGTTGGATGGCGGCCCCGATTATCTAATCCGTTCAGATAAAGCAGCATCAGATAATATCTTTGATGCTTCATTCATCCTTGCATTCGATAGAGCAGCATGGATCAACGGCGAAGAAAGTATCCTTGTTGGGTTTGCCGATGGACATATTGAAAATGTTGATCGGTTCCAGTTCATGCAAATGCTCGAATCAAGAATCAACTCAGGGGCTATTGAGATCTTTGATATAGAGTGATTTTTATATCACGATTCAAGATTGAACTTGAAAGAATCTTTTTCAATCAATCGAACGATTGCTTCGATGTCTGGAGAAGGGGAGCGATCCTGTGTCAACGGTTCTACAACAGTTCGTATGATGCTGATCGCTTCCTCTACTCGTTTGCCTGATCGATGAGGGCGATGAGCTTCGATACCTTCTGCAGAGCAGAGAAGCTCTGCAGCGATCACATTCCTTGCGAGCTGTAGTGCTCTTGATGCTTTGGCTGCGCTTCGTGGTCCGAATGAGTTGTAATCTTCCATTCCTGCACATGTAGAGAGATTTGCAACAGATGCAGGGTTTGCGAGTCCGATGAGTTCATTACAGATCGCCGCGGCGGCATACTGAACAATCATAAACCCCGACATCACTCCGGGTTGAGGACTCATAAACGCGCTAAGTTCAGATTCTGGATCGAAAACGGACAGAATGTGGTACATGCGTCGTTCAGAAATTCCTGCTAAGTGAGCGATCCCGATCGCAAGAGTATCGAGCGGGAGCGCGACAGGCATCCCATGAAAACAACCCGCTGATACGATGTCAGGAGTATCTGTGTTTGTATCGAAGATGAGCGGGTTGTCTGTGACAGCGCCGAGTTCATCTTGTAATCTTTCTAGACAAGGCCGAAACGAATCGATCACTGCTCCAAGAACAAGTGGGGCGCATCGGAATGAATATGGATCTTGAACGCGTGGGTCATTTTCTGCATGAGATTCGACAATGGAACTCCCATCGAGCAATGAGCGCATAGTCTTTGCCACTTGAGTAGCGCCAGGTTGGTTGCGTGCGGTATATACGCGTTCGTCAAGATACCCGTGTGATGCGCGTGCAGCATCGATTGACATTGCATTTGCAACGAGAGCTGCATCAACGAGTTGATGTAAGTCATATGCAATCAGGGCGAATCGACCTGTCATGAGATGAGTGCCGTTAATAAGCGCAAGGCCCTCTTTGGGCTTAAGAGTAATCGGACGGATATTCACGTTGCTCAATGCTTCGATTCCGGAAACTTTTTTATTCGCAACTGTTGCATGACCTTCGCCGATCAAAACCTGTGCGACATGCGCCAGCGGAGCTAAGTCTCCCGATGCGCCTACAGATCCAAGCTCAGGAACTAAGGGAGTGATGTTGTTATTGAGTAGAGCAATAATTTGTTCCACAACTTCAACACGTACTCCAGAGATTCCTCTACTCAATGAGGATGCAAGTATCAGCATCATCGCTCGGACAGCCTCTTTGGGGAGCGGATCGCCTACGCCGGCGGCATGAGATCGGATAAGATTTCTTTGTAGATCTTCAAGATCGCCGGATGCAATTTGTTGTCTAGAGAGTGATCCGAAACCTGTGTTAATCCCATAGTGGGGGAGTCCATCGTTGAGGACAGATTCTAATCTTGCACGACAAGCTGAGATTGCGTTTCGAGCTTCATCACTGAGCAGGACTCTTCGATCGCCTCTTGCAACTGATTGAATATCAGTAGGAGTGAGTGTTTGAGCAGGATGAAGAGTGATTGGTGCGTCGGTTGGCATTTGGTCTGTCTCGATTAGTCATGTGAACTTGAGTGAGGTATATCATAGTGCCATGAGTACCGAAACCACGCAAACTGCTTCCCGAGTATTGATGATCAGGCCAACAGGGTTTGGGCGCGATGAGCAAGCTGCTCAGACAAATCGATTTATGAAGGAGCCTGCAGAAACTCTGAGTTGTATAAATCAACGAGCAATCGAGGAATTCAATGCCCTCTCGCAAGCTTTAAGCAATGCAGGGGTTGAAGTGTTGATCTTCGAGGATGAGCTTGGATTGCCAGATTCTGTGTTCCCCAATAACTGGGTTTCGTTTCATCAACCTATAGAAGATGGAGAGAGGGAGAACCCGCTCCTCGTGACTTATCCGATGCTTGCTCAATCTCGACGAAAAGAACGCAGAAATGTGATCTTGGACGCGATTGCAGGGTTTACGAGATGTGAACCCGATCATTATGATCTGAGTGAACTCGAAGAATCCGATGAGTTCCTCGAAGGCACTGGTTCATTGGTACTCGATCGAACGAGCAATATCGCGTACGCGTGTCTATCTGGACGCACAAGTCAAGATGCCCTTGATGCGTGGGCAGATATGACCGGTTACCAAACAGTGATGTTCCATAGCGCAGATCTCGATGGGAATCCGATTTATCACACAAATGTGATGTTGAGCATCGGGGAGAAGATCTGTGTTGTTTGCTTTGAATCAATCACTGATCCTGATGAGTACGAACGCGTTGAAAATTCCCTGAGAGCAAGTGGTCGAGAGTTGATCACAATTTCACTCGATCAGGTGTCACACTACTGTGGGAATATCTTGGAACTTCAATCACGAGAGGGAAATCATCTCTTTGCGATGTCGCAAGAAGCATTCGAGCACTTTACAGATGCTCAAAAAGCTCGATTGCAGGCATTTGGGCAGATTGTACATGTACCGATTCCCACGATTGAGTATATCGCAGGGGGCAGTGTTCGGTGCATGATTGCTGAGCTTGGGATTTCGAGCTGAACCTTCACATATTCTGCATCATTTGTTGTCCGAATAGGTATTATTTGACCCCGTTGCAATGTGTGATGGGATTCAAAGCTCGATACTTGAGGAGAAACGATGCGAGCACTTCGAAAAGCTGCGATCTCAGTAGCCGCGATTTTAATGATCCCGGCCTCTACTTCGATCGCCCAGAATGTCCAACCGATCGAGTACACACTCGATAACGGCATGAAGTTTCTACTCATGCCTCGTGATGAACAACCAAATGTGATTACCGCAGGATGGATCGCCAATGTTGGTTCAGTGAATGAACGACCTGGGATTACTGGGGTTTCTCACTTTCTTGAGCATCTTCTCTTCAAAGGGACAGATACAGTTGGTACTTCAGATGCAGAACAAGATCAGGTTTTCCGTGATCAGCTTACTGCAGTTCGCAAGAACATGCGTGCATACACGCTTGATGTTCAATACCAGCGCATGTATCGTGGCGAAATCGAGAATCCATGGGATCCTGCAAACGACACGGACGAGCTTCGTGAAATGCGTTCAGAGATGACGAGGCTCCAAGACGAGCAATCACAGATTACAATCAAAAACGAGTTTGATTCGCTTTACACCGGTAATGGTGGTTCAGGGATGAACGCGGGAACTTCGCAAGATTTCACGGTGTTCTACATCAATGTTCCATCTAACAAACTCGAACTTTGGGCGTGGATGGAGTCCGATCGTTTGATCAGTCCATCACTTCGTGAGCTCGATGCAGAGCGATTTGTTGTGATCGAAGAACGTCGTCAAAGGCTCGAAGCAACCGCAACGGGTAAGTTAGGTGAGCAATTCGATTCGATGTTCTGGGTCGCGTCTCCATATAACTGGCCGGTCATCGGATGGATGAGTGATCTGATGTCATACACAGAAGGTGATATCAGAGAGTACTTTGAGACTTACTACCAACCTGCGAACTTGACAGGTGTTATTGTGGGTGATTTTGATCCTGCAGATGCAAAGCAACTTGTTGAATCATACTTTGGTAGAATCCCAAACCGTCGTCCAAAGGCTGCTCCATTAGCAACATACTCTGTTCCTTTACTCGGAGAAATTCGATTCTCTGGTGAATGTGATTGTCAGAATCAAGTCGAAGTTCGATACCGGAGTGTTCCGTTTGGTCACCCAGACGAAGCAGTCTTCGATGTCATGGCCGATCTACTCAACGGCCGTACTGGTCGACTTTACAAGTCACTTGTAGAAGACCAAGGGATCGCAACAGGCGCGAATGCATCGAACCGAGCTCAGCACTATGCAGGGAGTTTCTCGTTTAGTGCTCGTCCAAAGGGGAATGTTGAACTTGCTGAACTTGAAGCAGCATGGTACGAACAACTCGAGCTTCTCAAGACTGAGCTTGTTTCGGATCGTGAGCTTCAGAAAGTTAAAAACGGGCAAGCTGCAGATACATTCCGTGGATTGCAGGACAACTCTTCGTTGTTCTTCCAGATCTCGATTACAGAAGCGTACGGCGGATATGAATATCTCAATGAGCATCCAACACGCATTGCGGCGGTTACCGCTGAAGACATCATGCGTGTAGCAAATGAGTACTTCAGCGCAGATGCAAGAGCAGTTGCGAGTTACACTCGTCGCGGTGGCGCAGAAGAAGTGCTTTTGACAATAGATGACGTGCGTGATTCATTGCCGGAAGATATGGTTGAGATGGTAGTGCCGCAACTTGAAATGCAAATTACAGCATTAGCAAGTGAGACTGATGCTTCAGGACTCCAAGCTCAACTTGATGAAATGGAAGCTCAGCAGGGCATGGTCCCGCCGCAGTTCCAGACCGCGATGAAGTTTGTAAAACAACAGATTGAAAAACGGATCTCAGAAATTGAATCCGGTTCCGACTCAGCAGAACAAGGAGGTGACGAATGAGATCACTGATCACAACAACTTGTGCACTTATGTGCATCGGATCCGGTGCACTCGCAGTTGCAGCGGACATCCCAACGCATCCTGCAGATATTTCATTCGAAGAACTGAATTTCACTCCTCCTTCTCCGAGTGATTTTCGAAACGAGCTTTCAAATGGCGTACCAGTGTTTATGGCATCCTCAGATGAGTTTCCGTTGGTAACCATCACCCTTAGTTTTAAGGGCGGTGCTTATATGGAGCCTGATGGAATGGCAGGGCTCGCCGCGATGACTGGTGCGATGATTCGTACAGGCGGTTCATCGATGATGTCCCCAAGTGACATGGACGAAGAGTTTGATTTCATGGCTGCGAATGTGTCTGCTGGAATCGGAGATCGTAATGCGAATGCAACGATCAACTGTCTGACTAGCAATCTAGACGATGCATTTGGGTTGTTTATGGACATGGTGCAGCAGCCTCGGTTCGATTCTGATCGACTCGAAGTTCTCCGCGGTCAACAACTCGAGCAGATCAAGACGCGAGATGACGATGGTTTACAAATCGCACTTCGCGAGATGAACTTCTTGATGTGGGGGGAAGATTTCTTCGAAGCTCGTCAGCCAACTAAGAGTTCGCTTGAATCAATCTCAGTAGACGACATGCGTGCATTCCATGCATCGATCTTCAACCCTGCAAACATGATGGTATCAGTAACAGGTGACTTTGATGAAAGCACAATGCTTTCTTTCCTAGAGAAGTCGTTCCAAGGTTGGGAGTCGGGTGCTCGTTCACCTGAAATTCCATCTCCTACTCATACATTCACACCAGGTGTGTATTACTACGAGAAGGATCAGCCTCAGGTCCAAGTACTCATCGGGCATCGTGGTGTTCAGCGTGATGATCCAAATGCACCTGCGGTTGAAGTCATGAACGATATCTTGGGTGGATCGGGTTTTACATCCCGTATCACAAATTCAGTACGAACACGCGAAGGGCTTGCGTACACCGCGGGTTCTGTAATGCGTTCACGCGTTGAATATCCAGGAATGTTTATGTCATACTTCTTCACGAAAGTGCCAACAACTGCGCTTGCAACTCGTTTAGTGTTTGACGAGATCGATACGATTCAAAATGAAGCAGCGACAACTGATGAAGTTGAGACTATTCAAAACAACATCATAGAAACATTCCCTCGGACATTTGAATCCAAGGGTGCAACGATGGGGCTGTTCATGTCAGATGAGCGGACGAATCGTCCTGCAGGATACTGGGAAAACTATCGTGAACGAGTCCGTTCAGTGAACTCCCAAGATGTCCAACAAGCAGCGAATGATTATCTTCACCCTGAGGATGCAGTTATTCTCATCGTTGGACCTTGGGAAGAGATCAAGAAGGGCAACTCCGAGTCAGAAGCTGACGAAGCAAGAATCGCAACTATGGAGGAGTTCTTTGGAGGCAAAGCAACTCAGATCCCTACTCGCGATCCTGAAACACTAAAACCCGTTGAATCTCAGGACTAAATACCCCTCATAGGCTCGTATTCAACACACAATTCGTGTATATTCACAGACCCGATCATACGATCGGGTCTGTTTTCTATTCCATCCAATGAATCGACATGAAGTCGATCTCACTGGAAATCAATCTTGAGGAGTTCAAGTATGTCAATCAAGCGATTCATTGCCCTTACTTTGTTGAGCGGTTTCGCATTCAATACACAAGCGAGTAACGATACGCACAATGGGCTGATTCAATATCCATCATTATCTCCAGACGCTCGGTATATTGTTTTCTCTGCAGCGGGAGATCTCTGGTCGATCCCATCTGACGGCGGATCCGCAACCAGACTTACATCACATCCTGGGATTGAGTTACAGAGCAGATTCAACAATGATGGTTCTCAACTCGTGTTTGAATCCAATCGGGATGGAACTCAAAATCTTTACACGATGAACTTGAGTGAATCCGGAGACTCGCTTGTCGGCAATAACATTGAGCGTGTAACCACATCCGATCGTGCTGAAATGTTAGGGGGATGGAGCAAAGACGGAAAATCGGTTCTGTTCTCGGCGTATCTCTATCCAGAAATCTATCGTCATCCTCGTATGTATTCAGCACCAATCGATGGTGGGGCGATGGATCGCGTTACAGAAGCATTCGGCCGTGGTCCAGCAACTCACTCAGACTCAGAGGATGTGTTTTTCATCCGTGGTTACTACTACCCACATCGTGTCGCGTATCGTGGGCCTGGCAATTTAGATATTTGGCGCTTCCGTCCTTCTGACAACTCCTTTATGCAAGTTACGAAGTTTTCAGGGAATGATTTAAATCCAAATCAATTACCGGATGGTTCATTGGTTTATATCTCAAGTAGGGATGGTCAATATAATCTCGTTCGGCTGAATCCTGATGCAACTGATCAGCAGAGCGCTCAGATCAAACAACTGACACATTTTAAACCAAACAACGAAAATCCAACGACTATCAGCCACGGTGTTCGTGATCTTCTTGTTTCACAGGATGGGACGACTGCGACCTTTGTTGTGTGGAACACTCTTTATACGCTTGATTTGACGAACTCTCGTGCTACGCCTCGTGCGGTTGAAGTAACGATTAATGATGATACGAGTAGGGATCAAATCCGTAGGAGGGACATCTCCAAGAGTGTCGCTCAAGCAGCGATTCATCCCTCTGGAAATGCAGTAGCAGAAATTACACGAGGTGAACTGTTCATTCGTAGTACTGAGGAAGGCTTCCCTACTCAGAGAGTAACTAAGTCTGCAACAAGAGAGCGAGACATCGTTTGGTCTCCTGATGGTGAAAGCTTGTACTTTACTTCCGATGATGAGAACTCACTCGGTTCCATCTTTGCCGCTCGGGTAGTGCTCACAAAGAGCGATCTCGTTCCCGATGTTGTTGAAGAGGTAGATGAAGTAGAAGAGCCTGATGTAGTTGAAAGTGAAGCATCAGATGAAATGGATGAAGCAGAAGAAACTGTCTCAGATGAGATGCCTGAACCATCTGATGAAGAATCTGATAAGTCAGGAGATGATGATGCGGATGAAGAAGAAGTAGAAGAAGATAAAGTTGATTTCGGGCAACGATGGTCAGACGCACTCAGATTTGAAATTGTACCTGTCGTTCAAGACGCGGGGCTCGCGTTCTCGCCTAAGCCTTCTCCTGATGGAACGAAGTTGATGTATCTTCGAGATCGTGGCGATATTGTTATCCGTGATTTGCGAACAGGCAACGAGCGTGTAGTTCAAAATCTATGGTCAGAACCAGATATTTTGTGGGCGTCCGATTCATCTCATATTGTGTATGCTGCGACGGATCTTGACTTTAACTCTGATATCTTCTTACTTGACACACAAGCACTTCATGACGGGAGTTTCGCACAACCTGTAAACATTTCAAGACATCCAGATATCGATCATGCGCCTCAACTGTCGCATGATGGGAAGGTGCTTTCATTCTTGTCTGATCGGGATAATGAAAACTGGGAGTTCGATGTTTACTCTGTAAATCTTGATCGTGAACTAGATGGAATGCGATCGTATGAGCTATCGCAATACTACAAGGACGCAGCAGCCACCACTAAGAAGTTAAAGCCGATTGATCATGTTGATTTTAATGCAGATGCAGATGATGCTGAAGAAGTAGATTCGGATCGACTCGAGTTTGATGCACAAGATGCATATCTCCGTATACGTCGATTAACCTCTACACCGCAAGCTGAGAGCAGTTTGGTGATGACTCCCTCAGGTGATCGTTTGGCATTTTCGACAGTCATCGACGGCTCTCGTAACTATGTCAGCGTAGATTACAATGGCAAAGATCGAAAAGTTGTCAAGAGCGGCGGCGTAGGCGATCCCCGTATCTCTCTCGATGGAAAATCATTGAGTTATGTTGCTTCTGGTCAGGCGTATAAAACCTCGCCTGCTGGTGGTAAAGCAACTGGGTATCCGATTAGTGCGAAGATTCAAGTTGATCAAATGGATGAGTTGGAGCAAAAATTCAACGAAGCATCCGGACGATTCGGACTCAATTTCTATCACCCTACGATGAAGGGGCTTGATTGGGATGCAACATCTGATCGTTATCGTCAACTGGTCATGCAAAGCAGAACAAATCAAGCGTTCTTGCGTTTGATGAGTCTCATGTGGGGAGAAGTTGACGGGTCACACACCGGGACCTGGGGCGGCGACGGATTCTCTTCAGCTTCTCCTGCAAACGGATACCTCGGAATCAACTTCTCTCAAGTTCAAAGTGGATATCGGATTGATTCGATTATTGCTGGTGGGCCAATCGATCGAACCAAGAACGGGCCTGCAGTTGGGGATGTCATTACTCGCGTAGGGGATGTTGATCTCGTTTCTCAAAATACAGTTTCAGGATTAGTTGATCTGCATGGTTCACTTGCTGGAACTTCTGGTAATGAGCTACTCGTCGAGTTTACAACTACCAATGATGATGGTGAATCAGCAGATCAGATGGCGATCATCACACCAAATTCGTACGCACGCATGTCAGTGCTTCGTTATGAAGATGAAGTCACAAAGCGCAGAGAGCAAGTCGATGCGATGTCTGATGGAAAACTTGGATATCTCCATATTCGTTCGATGGGGCTTGCATCAGTACGCGATTACGAACGTGACTTGTTCGCAGCTGCAGACGGAAAAGAAGGTTTAGTAATCGATGTTCGAGATAACGGCGGGGGATGGACAACTGACATTCTCCTTGCATCTTTAACTGCTCCGAACCATGCTTACACGATTCCCCGTGGTGCAAACCCGGACAAGGTTCGCATGGACAACTATCCTCGTGATCGTCGATTGATCTATGCGTACTCAAGACCAATTAGCGTATTGATCAATCAGCATTCATTCTCGAACGCTGAGATCTTTGCTCATTCGATTCGAAATACCAAAAGAGGAACTATCGTTGGTACGCAAACATTTGGTGGCGTGATCTCAACAGGTTCATTCCAACTTATCGACGGCACAACCGTTCGTCGACCATTCCGTGGGTGGTATCTCCCTGACGGTACAGACATGGAGAGTAACGGTACATTGCCAGATATTGATGTTCCTCAGACTCCAATGGATGAAGTAGAAGGGCGTGATCCGCAGCTCGAAGCAGCAGTTAACGAGTTACTGGGTAGAACCGGTAACTGAGTCAGAGATCATCGGGATCATTTGTTGACATAAAAAAACCCAGCGACTTACGTCGCTGGGCTTTCATTTGTCTATGTCATTTTCTTACTTGTCTTCCTCAGTGATACCGATATCAGTTCTCACTGGAGGAGTCGGACGGTTCGGGGGGCTAAACCCGTTCGCTTTGATCTCTTCGAGGAGATGATCGATTGCGACATCGAGTTGTGGGTCCTTGCCTTTAAGAGCTTGGACTGGATCGATATCAACTTCGATATCAGGTTCAACTCCATGTCCTTCGATACCCCAAGTTCCATCGAGTTCGTAGAACCCGAAGTTTGGAACCGTTACTGAACCGCCGTCAATCAATGGTGGGACTCCAGAGATTCCGACGAGGCCGCCCCAGGTACGAGTACCGATGAGTTTTCCGATACCGTGATGCTTGAAGAGCCATGGGAACATGTCTCCGCCGGAACCTGCGTTGCCGTTGATGAGCATTGCTTTAGGTCCTTGGTGTGCATCGTATGGCCATGGCCAATCGGTTCCATCTCTTCTGTACCACATATTGGTTAATGGACGATTGAGGAGTTCGATGAACCGGTTAGGGATTTGCCCGCCGCCGTTCCATCGTTCGTCGATCATCAAAGCTTCTTTACCGATTTGTCCGTAGAACTGACGGAAGAGCTCGTTCTGACCTTGAACACCTGTGTTTGGAACATAGATGTAGCCGATCTTCCCATCGGATGCTTCATCGACATACTGACGATTTGCTTCTACCCAAGCGCGGTACCGAAGTCCGAACTCTGAGCCGATAGGTTTGATGGTGATTTCACGCTCGTTGATTGTTTCTTCATCTCCTTCGAGTGCAGATACAATTGTGAGCGTTGTAGGTTGGCCAGCAAGTCCGAGGAATGCAGCCCATGGGTCTGTGGAGATATCAACTTGCGCACCGTTCACAGAGGTAATGATGTCTCCTTCGCTCACTCCGAGCCCATACTGTGATAGGGGTCCGATCGCATCGGTATCCCATGGAGCGCCTCGGTGGATCGTTGTGATTTCGAATCCTGAGTTGTCTCCTTCTCCGACTGCTTTGTAATCTGCTCCGAGCATCCCGACATTCTCATTCGGTTGACGATCAAAGTCGCCTCCTGATGAGTAGGAGTGCCCTACATTGAGTTCTGAGATGAGCTCGCCGATAATATAAG
Organism: Phycisphaerales bacterium; assembly: GCA_029213305.1. Taxonomy (GTDB): domain Bacteria; phylum Planctomycetota; class Phycisphaerae; order Phycisphaerales; family UBA1924; genus UBA1924. Next base: position 4,493 of record JARGPA010000003.1, on the reverse strand, counting down.
CAACATCCTCACGGCTTACTGCATCATCCACCATTGGGAGGTAATGAGCAAGTACTCCGTCCCAGTCTACTCCATGCATATTCTCTACATAGAAGAAGTCTCTTTGGCGGCGCCATGCATCTCTCACGAGTTCGCGCCACTCGTCACGCAGATCTACTGTTTTGCGTAGTTTCATGCTCAATGGTTTCGCAGTTTGTCCTGCTTTTGCATCGACAACTGAGAATCCTACTGGGGTTGCTGCTACGAGTTTCTTTCCGTCTCCTGACAGAGCAAATCCGAAAGCAACTCCAAGAACAGTCTTCTCGGTTGGTTCATCTGCAGTCACATCTATAATCTTGAGTGATGCAGCGCCGTTAGATGCTCTGATGTAGAGTAGTTCACCTTTATCATTTGAATCGAGGTTTCCGAAGTTGCCCGAACTGACTCCAAGGTCGAATGCACGAGCTTCGAACCCATCGAAATCAATTTCTACGGTTTCGCTTGCTTCTCCTGATTCGGAGATGACTTCACCGAACTCATCTTCTGAAATATCAGTTGATGATCGCGTCGCGGTCCATGTGCCGCTGATGCCCATCTCTTTGATTTCCCATGTGCCGCTCATATTCTCGCCATCAACGGTACATTTTTGGATTACAGTCATTCCATCATTGTTTGATTCGAGATACAGCTCTTTGGTATCTGGATTCCATTTTACGATGTCACCTAGATCATCGGTTTCTCCCATGGTTTCTGATTGGCCTGAGATATTGCCTTCGTCGTCAACGATGATCATCAATGAGAATGCGATCTCATCAGTTGGCATTCCAATCGCTGCAAATCCTGATGCATTACCGTCCCATTTACCCCATAGATCATGATCGGTGTCGAACCCTTCAAGGTATGAAGGAGTTTCAGATTCCTCATCTCCGTCTGCCGCTTCAGCGTCTTCACTTGAATCAGAATCTTCAGCTTCTTCAGATTCTTCTTCCCAAGTTTCATCATCAGATTCAAGTAGATGTGGGTTTTCAACATCAGTATTCAATGGGACTGCAAGGAGTCGTCCAGTATTTGCGTATACGAATGTTGAACCAACATCTTCATATTGTGGTGAAGTGAAATCACGATTTGATGAATAGAAGAGATAGTCACCTTTTCGCGAGAACGCAGGACTTGAATCATTAAAGAATCCATGAGTCACTTGATGAAGATCGCCTGTCTCTGTGTCATAAACAAATACAACTGAACTAAACGAACTACCTGTTGCTCGTGCGTAGGTGATCCATCTTGAATCGTGAGACCAAGAAACTGTTGGTTGACCACTTTGAGGATCTTTATCGAAGTTTTTCACTTCACCTGTCTCTACATCTACCAAAGACATTACACCTGCTTTGTCTGCGATGTAGATCGTCTTAGAATCTGGGGACCAAGAGTTCTCCATGAAGAAGGTCTTGTTCCCTGTAGTTAGTTGACGAGTTTCACCTTTGCCATCAGATTGGGCAATGTACAACTCGTACTCGCCGCCTTCGTCAGAGAAGTATGAGATCCATCGGCCATCTGGACTCCATGCAGGAGTTCGCTCTGACGCGCCTGAGGTGTTAGTGATTTGACGAGGAGCACCGTTTTCAACAGGGGCCGTCCAGATATCGCCTCTTGCTTCTGCGACAACTCTCTTGCCAGTTGATGAAACTCCACCTGCTTGAGTTTGCCCTGCAGCATCAACCGTCTTCGGGCGTAACGATTCGAGCGAACCTGGAATTGAAATTTTAATAGGCTTCGCTTTTTTACTACTGAGATTGAGTAAATGAATTTGCGATCCAAGTTGGAAAACAATCTCGCCGCGACTTGCTTCTGCGGGCCCCATCGAAGGGAATTTAACATCGTTGTCAGCGAACTTGGTAATTTGCTCGTGCGAGTCTTTTTTGGGATCGTATCTCCAGATGTTTAATCTTGATTCTTCGCCGTTATCTGAGAGGTAGTACAGTTTGTCTTTGTGCCACATAGGGATGGTGTCAGTACCTTCCCAATCAGTCAGCTTTCTAGATTCATTGGTGTTTAGATTAAACAACCAGATATCGGTTGCCAAACCACCACGATATCGTTTCCATGTTCGTGTGTCACGAGAGTTTGGTGTGTACGCGAGCCACTCCCCATCTGGGCTAACAGAGCCTGTCGCTCCATAAGGGACTGGCATTGATTCTGGGATACCACCATCGGCGTTAACCGTGAATAGTTTTTGTTGAGCAGGGTTTCCGCTTAAGCCGTTAAACGAGAACATGAGTGATCCATCAGGTGTCCAATCGAGTAAGCGTTCATTCGATGGGTGATGGGTTACACGAAATGGAACGCCTCCTTCGGCACCAACTGTGTAAAGATCACGATCGCCTTCGTAGTTTCCTACGAATGCGATGGTAGATTCGTCAGGACTAAATTTTGGATGTTGTTCTTGTCCTGCAGGGCTTGCAACCGGACGAGCGGTGCCGCCTTTTTTGTCAACGATCCAGATATCGTTTGCATATACAAAGAGGATGTGGTCTTTGCCCACATCGGGGTATCGAAACATTCCAGAGTTTTTCGTGTCGTCCTGTGCAATGAGTGGGGCAGCTGCAAAAGCAACCCCAGCCGCACCTATGAGCAGCATAGTTTTTTTCATTTGAGATTCCGATTCCTATGGATGAAGTGCTAAACGCCAACAATTTGTGGCACACTTTAATGTACCGATTTTCTTGCTCTGAGTTTCACACTCTGGGGGGTAGTATTTCGAAGAAGTGTAGAAATTGAATAGAATCTTAAGGCAGATGGCATTTTTAACGCCTTGATTTTCAAGATGGAAGTGCTAACATTCCCTTCCTGATTGCGGGGTAGAGCAGTCTGGTAGCTCGTCGGGCTCATAACCCGGAGGTCGTTGGTTCAAATCCAGCCCCCGCTATTATTTGACTTAACAAAGTCGGATACAAGCCGATATGGACGACTTGCTCGTTTGGATCGGCTTTTATTCTGTCTACATAATTTCCGATCATGCTCCGTCGTTCTTCAAGTGTTCCAGATGCGAGCAGTTCTTGGATCCTGTCAAACTCAGCTGAGATCCGTTTGCGGAGGTCGCCGACCGGCGGGAGGTTTGCATTGATTGTGACCGCTTCAAGCTCTCGCTCGACCTCAGCCCGTTCTGTGGCAAAGTCATCGGCCTGCTGATAAAACCCAAGTGATTCGGCTGTTTGGGGCGACATCGATCCAAGGTGATCCCGAAGCCGGGCGATTTTCTGATCCATTTCTACAAGGCGCTTCTGTAGTTGCTCCCGAGCGTCGTGCTTGGTGCCTGAGAGCCGACGAAGTTCCTCAGCGACATACTCATGGAGTTTGTCATCATCCCTCAATCGGAGCAAGTCAGTCTGGATGAGATCGAGGATATGTTGCTCGACGACATCGGCAGGGACTGTGTACCGCATTGGACACATCTCGGTATGCCCGGCGTGGTTCTTTGAACAAACATAGTACCGGGTCTTGTAGCCCTTCCCGCTTGTACGAGTCGTCCCAGTGAGTCGGCCACCACATACGCCGCAGAATATTCGTCCGGTGAGCAGATAGTTGCTCTTCATGGCATTGCCGCGATGATGAGCGTGCTTGGTCTTTGAATCGGTGCGGAGTTGCTGGACCCGATCGAAAGTATCTTGTTCCACCAACGCAGGCCACGCATCCTCACACACAATCCAATCGGCCTCTGTACGATGTTCGATCCCTTCGTCCTTGCGCTCAACGCTGGAACCGTCTTTGTAGCTGTGCCATTTGCTTAGGGTCCGTCGGTTGTACACACATCGCCCTAGATATGCTGGGTTCTCAAGCATGGGGAGCAGGGTTTGCACCGTGAACTTGCTCCCGCGAGAAGTCCTGAATCCTGCGTCGTTGAGATCATCACGGAGTTTACGGGTCGGTGCTCCAGATGCGTAGTCCTCAAACATCCGCTGTACCGCTCGCACTCTTGGCGGATCAGAAGGGATGAGAGTAGAGACTTCGTGATCTTGTTTCTTGTGGGCTTTCCCTTTTGGGAGTCGATCCATCTCGGCGCAGGTGTCTGCATCGAGTACGACTTGACCACCATCGTTTGTGGCCCGCACGATTCGCTTGGGTGTATCGCCATCAAGGATCAACCGATCGAATCCGAACGGTGGGGGACCGCCGGTCCACAGGCCACGCTTTGCTCGATCAACAGTACCCCGCATGGTGTCCCGGCTGAGCTTGCGGAGATAATCACCATTCTGATGGTGCTCAACATACGAGAGCAGTCCGGAGCTAAATGATCCGTCTGATTCCTGACCGGTTGCCGCGTAGACCACTCGCTTCCCAGACTCTTGGAGCTTGCGCTCAAGGATCAGCCCATCGAGAGCGTCCTTGGGGCGTGCGAGCCGGTTTCGGTCCCAGGCCATGACCACATCGACATCCGGCGACTCAGAAGCACTCAGGAACTGTTGAAGCCCAGGTCGATCAAGGTCGCTCCCGCTGATCGCATCATCGCAGTAGAT
>JARGPA010000002.1:151316-178868 GCA_029213305.1 Phycisphaerales bacterium | reverse complement strand
TGTATAGAAGATGTAAGTTTGAATTAGTTGCGTTGGTTTTGTTTGCTGGAACTGCTTGGGCTGGGGGAGGAACACAAGTTGCAAGTGTTGTCCCATCACAATCAAGCGCAAGCGATAACTTTGGTACATCAGTATCGATTGATGGCGATAATTTAATAGTGGGAGCACCAGGTATTCAACAAGCATTTTTGTTTGATGTTTCTGATTTTACGAATCCTGGAGAGACAGTTGTATATTCAGGTGGTTCACTGCAAGGTTTGTACGGAGTAGGAGTATCTTTGTCTGGACAAAATGTTGTGATAGGTGATTATGGAGGTGTTTCAAAGAATATTGAATTCCCGGGAGTGTCTTTTTACACGACAAGTTCTTCAAGCCTGCTACATAAAACTTTTGATATCGCAAGCCAAACAGATTTGGGTAGGTCAATATCAATAAACAACACGACGGTTGTAGCGGGAGCACCGCGTGGCGAAATCGGTCCTAATCGACCAGGTAACGCTCGGTTGATAGATGTTAATACGCATGCCGAGAGTTTAATTTCACCACCACCCTCTGTTGGGCCAGACGCCAATTTTGGCAACTCTGTATCGTTATCTAGTCAATATTTAGCAGCGGGCGTTCCAGATTATTACAACGGTTTTGAATGTGTTGGTTCTGTTGAAATTTTCGACAATAATGGTTCTTTCCTGAGAAAGATAACAGCGGACTTGTCAGACCAAAATAACTTTGATTCATTCGGATATTCTGTAGCGGTTTCGGATACAAACAATACTGTCGTTCTTGTAGGCGCTCCATATGATGATCAAGCAGGCAGCGACGCAGGTGCAGCATATCTATTCGATTTAGCTACTGGAAATTTACTGTTTAAGTTAGTTCCCTCTGATGTACAATCAAAGGACTTGTTTGGGTGGTCAGTTGAGATTACTCATAATTATGCAATTATTGGTTCTCCAGATAACGATGAGAACGGATCAAATTCAGGCGCAGTTTATGTGTATGACATCGGTTCTGGGCAGTTTCTCTACAAGATGCTCGAATCTGGGGGATCAAGTGCAAATAGATACGGATATTCAATCTCGGCTGATGGATACAAACTAGCGATCGGTGCATCTGGTGGAAACACTGATCTTGGAGGGTTTAACCGAGGGAAGGCTTTCCTGGTCGATTTGCGATGTAATCCTGCAGATTTTGCTGCTCCTTATGGATCACTGAATTTCTTTGATTCATCTGCATTCCTAGCCGCCTTCAACTCTGATGATCCTGACGCTGATTTGAATGGTGATGGAACATGGAATTTCTTAGATATTTCAATGTTCACACAGCTCTTATCTGCAGGATGCAACTGAATAAGCCTCAATCATACATATCGTCCCGTTTGTCTCTTTGTAAAAGCAACCGCGTTGTTTGGGGTGCGTACAGGACTTGACGCAGGGGTATCCGCAAGCCGATTGGTGTGCTATCCTTATGCTCGGGTACAATTCATGTGCTTAAGACCTCGATGCGCGGGGTTTGATCTATAGAACGCGATGACGACTGGAGACTCTAGATGGCGAAAATGTTTTACTCACTCGACGAAGCAGCTGCAAAGCTGGGAATGGACGAAACTGAAGTCCAATCACTCGCCGAATCAGGACAGCTCCAAGAGTTTCGTGATCGCGATAAGTTAATGTTCAAAGTCGAGCAGGTAGATCTTCTTGCAGGTGATGCAGATATCGATGACGATATCACGCTTGCTGAAGATACCGCTGCGGGGATTGAACCGATTTCATTGAGTTCAACAGGGAGTGCTTCAGCGTTCTCCCTGGAATCTAGTGGCGAAGGCACAGGTGTTTCGATCTTTGAACCTGACGACGGCGACGCGGTTGATGCAAACGCAGACACACTCGTCTCCGGCGGCGGCCTCGGCGGTTCAGGATTCAACATGGACGCAGGTGCTTCAGGTTCGGGTTTAGCTCAACTCGCGTTTGAACCAGACGATACATCGCTGGGTGGAAATCTCCTCGATGATCTCGCAGCGGACTCGCAAGCAGGCGCATCCCAAGGCGGTAGCGCAATCGGTGACACTGCTTTCGGAGGATCAGTCGCAGGAGCACTCTTCGAAGGCACCTCTGGTAGTGACTCTGAGTTCGCGCCCGCGGCGCCAGCAATGATGCCAATGGCTGGAGCAGAACCATACGACGGAGCAGCATCCGGATTGTTCGGGGGCGCTGCTCTTGGAATGGTTATCTTGCTTATGGTTTCTCTCGCGGTGATGGTGCTCGGCATGACCGGCGGTTCACAACAGATCTTGGGCAAAGTTGATACCAACATGCTTTACATGATCGCAGGCGGCGGAGCAGGCATTATCGTCATCTTCGCGATTGTCGGTTGGGTCATGCTTCGTAAGAGCTAAGTAGTTCTCATCGCAGATCAGCAAAAGAATACAAAGCCTGTCGATTTCGACAGGTTTTTTTACTAGATAATGCTATGAATCCTAAATCAAACAGAAGAGAGTATGCAACCGACAGGTTGGTATCGGCCGCCGGCAAGATTCAGATGGCTGAATATCTTTGATCGAATATACACAAGTCGTGATTGCTGATCAGGCGTTGCATCAATGAAACAACTCAAAGTTCCAGAACGGAGATTCATCATCGTCGCAATCTGGGTTACAACGATTTGTTCTGATTGAGGGATCGCAACCGAGATGGACTCTTTACTTACAGGATCAACGAGAGTCCAAACTTCGTGAAACTGATCGCTAATACGAAGTTCAAGATGAACAACGGCGCTAGACCCATCAGGGACAGGGCAACTCAGCGCAAGCTTTGAGACCGTGAATCGGATCACGATCGCTTGAGGATTGATTGATTCGACAGGATTCAGTCTAACTTCAATCGGACGAAACGATGCTTTGCACTTGGAAGGTTGAGCACTCATGGGGTGCCTCCCCTTGTGGACTTGTGAGTTGCTTTTCGTTTGCTTTGTGGAGAATGCTTTTTGCTTCTCCCGACTGGCGCCTTCGCGAGGAGTTTCGCAGCGGTTTGTAATCCAGCGCCGCGTGGTCCAGTGAACTTGTGAGCAAGCGTCGTAATCAACTCAAACCCGTCTCGAACTTCATCTAGGCGCTTATGGAGCGCTTTGATATCTTCGGGAGCATGAGTGCCTAGCTGTGGTGCGAGTTCTCCGATATCGTCGAGTGCGTTGAGTAGTGGATCAACTTCGCGTTTGATCCGTTCGCGAGCAATCGCACGAAGCATTGACCAAACATCTTGTTCTGCTTGATAATATTCTTTGCGATCGCCGGTGAGACGAACTTTTTCAATCACAGCCCATTCAAGGAGTGATCGTACGGACATTGAGACATTGCCTCTTGAGACACCCAATCGATCCATAATCTCATCAGTACACATCGGGGTCCCTGTGATGTATAAAAGGGCGTGGACCTCAGCCATCGTGCGCGAGATGCCCCATACAGAGCCCATCCGTCCCCACGACGCGATAAACCGATCTTGTGAATCGATCAACTGTGCTTTGACTTGAGCTTTGGAAAGTGATGATTTGGATGTAGAGGTATTGCGGGCCATCACTAAAAGTATCGCAGGAGTGTGTGAGGATGTCTATGAGATTTCAAAATAATCTGAAAATCAAAAACATTAAATTCCCACCCGTTTGTCTCCACAACGAAGATTAGATCAACAGATCGAGACAGCCGCTGATCCCCAAGATGATTGAGACGATCCCGTTGAGGGTGAAGAACGCCATCGGAATTCCGGCTTTGCCTCTTTGTGCGAGTATCTGGTGCTCATAAATGAGAATGCATCCAACAAAACCGGTCGCGACAATGAATGTCATTCCGAATCGTGGTTCAAGTTTCCACGCAAAAATCAAACTTGCGATGGCCAAAATGTGAAGTACTCGACTGAACCAAACTGCTCGTTTCCAACCAAAGCGAGATGGGATTGATGACAATCCAACTTCCTGGTCGTACTCAAGATCTTGAAGCGCGTAAATGATATCAAACCCTGCTACCCATGACAGCACCATTACAGCAAGTGGAAAAACGGCAAGAGTTGTAGGGATGTCATGGGGACCAACTGCGATCGCTGCTGCGATGGGTGAAGCCGCGAGCGCTCCCCCCAAAAAGATATGGCAGAGCCATGTGAATCGTTTAGTGAAAGAGTAAAAACCAATCCAGATTAAAACAGGTACTCCCAGGATTGTGGGCCACCAGTTATGGAAGAGAATTCCAAACAGAGAACACGCAATGATAAAGCAGGCTGAATTAACTGCAAGAAAAATAAACCCATCATGAAAATTGAGTTTACCTGACGCGAATGCGCGTTTCGATGTTCTTGGATTGTCCGCGTCTATCTTTGCATCTGCAACACGGTTAACAAGCATTGCCCAGTTGCGAGCAAAGAACATGCAGATCACGATGAGCAAGAGCATGATCGAGAAACTCGGCCAATCAATCAGTTGCTCTGGAGTGTCAGTCAGCTTCGGAGCAACGAGAAATCCCCCAAGAATCGCAAAGGGCATTGCAAACACTGAATGGGCGAGTTTGATATCGCCCATCGCGATTTGCAAACGGCGATGCATTGGTAGGGATTCAGTTGACGATTCAGTTGCTTGTTCCACGACATCAAGAATAGGCACAAAAAAGCCCCGGAAATCCGGGGCTTGAAGGAAGTCGGTTTCAACAGCGATTTATGGGCAACCCGCACTGAATACAGAGAGATATTCAGAGATGTCGAAGAAGTTAAACACGCCATCATTGTTAATATCTGCTACAGATTCTTGTGCATTGAATGCAGATAGGAATGCAGAAATATCAAAGAAGTTGAGATTTCCAAATGGTTCTGCAAGATCTGCAACGTTGCAACCACCGGAGACTTCGTTTACATCTCCAGTAAGTACAATCGCAAACCCCTGCGGGCCTTGATTTACTTCTGTAGCTTTCACACGCAAGATGTATTCTCCGATACCAGTCGCAGGGAGCATCACCATCTCAACATTGTTGATCGTGTCAGCGCTGCCTCCGAAGCTTGATGACCCATTGACAATATTGTTCCCAATGAGAACATCACCTGAAGGCATTTCAATCTCAAGATCAAGGTTATTCACGGGTGTGAACGACGCGTTGGGAGATGCAGGTGCGTCGTGCCATACAAGGGTTGCTTTCATCGGTTCAGTTACAGAGTCCACAGTAAATCTGAGCTCGTATTCATCTCCAGTACTCATCGCGTCGTTGCTTGCATTGCGAACATCTCGAAGAATAAGTCTGCTCGAATCCCCTGTGAAGTAGAGAGCGTTGTCGAGCAGAACTCGTCCCCATCCCTCTTGATTTGAAGGGAACCCTGAGATCCCTGTCATATCCACTGCGGAGTTAAGCAGGGTAGCTTTAAGCAATGTTCCAGATGGAGTGAAACCATCTGCAGATTCACTGAGTCCACTTGGGTAGAACCCTTCTTCGAAATATTGTCGAGTGAGTGCCGCAGTTCCAGCGATCGCAGGGGCAGCCATCGAGGTCCCTGTGAGTCCCCATGTGCCACATGAAGTGTCCCAGCGTGCAGACTGGGTGTTACACCCTGGCGCGAAGATTTCAGGTTTTCGTCGTCCATCTGCAGTAGGACCGATTCCTCCTGAACAAAATGACCCCTGTAACGGCGTATCCTGCGACGCGCCGACCGCAAGACAGTTCTTCGCATTCTCAGGAGTCTTCAGACTATTGAGATTCGTCGCCGCAAAGATGACTAAGTTATCGTCGTTGTCATGCGAGAATGTGTCAATGGATCGAGCGAGCCCGGTGTAGGCAGTGGTACCGTCATCACCCCATGAGTTTGTATGGATCGCAGCGCCCTGGTTATAGTGCGTCGAGAGTCGGCTCGTCATCGCAGAGAATGAGAACGACGGAGTAGTATCGAAGATCATTCGTGACATGTATGCAACGCCGCGATTGTTATCGTTCGCGAAGTTATCACCAAGTACTGTCCCTGCGACATGGGTGCCGTGAAAATCGGATCCGGGAGAAGTGTTGTACGCTTGGATTTTTCGATGATCATCTCCAAATGGATCACCCTCAGGATCGGAGAAGGCGCAATGGTTTACATTGACTTTTCCATCCATGACCGCAACGAGCTGATCCTCGCCGTGAATACCAGCGTCATAAACGGGGAAAAACCCATTCACATTCGATTGAACAACCCAACGATCAGTTGTGTTTCTCAGTGTGATTTCAGGAGCAGATTCGATCCATTGAATCGAATCGATCTTTTTGAGTGCTTGAACACTTGCAATATCTCCAACTAACTCAATCATGAATCGATCACTGAGAAGTTCATTTCTCACGACTTCTACACCGGGTTGTGCGGAGATTTCTGCAATTGCAGGTTTGAGTTGCTCTGATGCAAAGAGATATACATTAACTGCAATCTGCCCATTTGCTGCAATCGCTTTTCTTGCTTCAGTTTGCAGGACCCGTTTTCCGAGTTCTTGATCAACTTTCCATGAGTCGTTGAACTCGACGACATGTGTTACAAAATCTAAAGCTCTTAGCGCTTCGAATCGAGCATTTTTTATATCAACAACAAACGCATGATCGGGAAGGTAATCACCCATCACGGCGCCTGTCGCTTCGATGCTGGATTTCCAATTCGGGTTCATTGGGCCATCAACAATCACGACTACTCGATCAGGCAAACGTTGAGGTCGAGCTTGATTGTTTGCTTTCATGTTACTCAAATTTGCGACATCAACAATCCCACCCTTGAGTTGGAGACTGCTCTGGATATCACTTGCATGAGCGACGACAGATCCACACATCGAAATAAGAGCACAAGCAGAAATAGCAACTCTTGATCTAGATTTGATCATCATACGAAGAGGATGATGATCTTGATTTATGTGTTGTTGATCGTTCATTGTCAAAACTCCTTAGGCAAATCGTCATTACCTTGATGATCGCTGCTGACGAGCGTTTATATTGAATCGGTCGCGTCTATCAAAAAAACAAGCGAAACCATAGTCCGCGTCTTGAATCCCACTGAAGCGTCAAAGGTTCATCAGATATGATCCGAACCATACCTATAACCGGAACCGAGAATGTCATTGCGAACAAGTTCATACCCGAATGGGCATCTGGTGATATATACGCATTCATTTTGCAGTTGGATCCGCAGAATAAAAAAACGCCGATAACTATATGTGATCGGCGCGTGACAATACCGTGTTTTATGTTCTCTTATGCGGCTCGTTGGTTATGAATTCCACTAAGTTTTTTCTTCGCCGCAAGCACCTTCTTGCGTGCTTGTTGATTGTTTTTCGCAGTTAATACCAATCGATCAAGCTTGGTCTTGCGAAGAATTTTCGAGATCTCTTTGGGTAGGTTATACAACACCAATGCCCCCCCAACTTGTTCGAGATCAGTACTGAGTTGAGCAATTGCACCAATGCATCCAGATGCAAGAGAGTTCATACCGCGCATCGACATAATGATCGCTGGGGGGTTCCCAGGATGATGCAACGATGCGATCTCAACGCGGAGTTTTCCAGTGTCAATCGAACGAAGAGATCCACTTTCGAGTCGCGCTCGATAAACTCCATCATTTAAAGTAATCGACAATAGTTGTGTACTTGGTTTCTTGAGATCAGTGCTCTCCACATGCGAGCTTGGTTCTGATACTGCTGGTTCTTCGAGTTCAATGCGCAAAGTGGTATCCCCAATAATCACCGTGCCGGTATTCGTCCGGATCGTCCCTAATTCAGAGCTTAGAACAAGCTCGTCGTTGGCCAGAGTTGGCCCATTGCGGATGAAGATGGTAAGTAATTCAATCGCAAACAAGTGTTCATCAAGCTTGCAGGATCGCCTTGGCCGATTGATGACAGGCTGTGAGGTTTGGCTGTGTTATTGGATTCGGAAATAGGGTGAAACGCGAATGGACCAGTTCAAAGCGGATCGAGCGACGATTTTCACTCCGAGCTGGTATTCAATCCAGGGTTCGATAACTTTTTGTTAAGACGAACAAGCGCATCGAGAGTTTCTGCAGAGACATGATGCTCAATACCCTCTGCATCAATTTGAGCTTGTCGTTCTTCGACACCGATCAAACGAAGAAAGTTGAGCACGATGATGTGTCGTTCGCGGGCTTGTTCCGCAACTTCGCGGCCGATGTCTGTCAGATAGATCGGTTTGTGAGGCTCAGTAGTTACCAAACCCTCTTTACAGAGTCGAGCAATGATTCGTGTGACCGTCACATGACTTACACCCATCACCTGAGCGAGTTCTCCCACTCGGGCTTGGGACTGTTCGTCGATCAGTTGTGCGATTGCTTCAACATAGTCTTCTGCAGTTTCATCTTGATGCGCTTTGCGCGTTGAATGAAATCGCTCTGAAGGGGTTATTGGATTACTGTTCTCTTTGGACATACAAACAGAGTGTAGCCTGAAACTAGCGTTTGGCGCCTTGGTTTAGAGTAATCAATCTCGTGTCAAATCCGAGTGACTCACTAAGGATTTCTACTGAGATGCCATAAATTTGAACAGTCTTTTCAGGGTTTGTGTGTCCAGCACAAATGATGACTTGCGATTGTTTAAGTCCAACCGATCGAGCGAGCAGCTTCTCGATCGCTTTGTTTGCTTTTCCGTCTTCGGGTGCAGCGCTCACGCGTAGTTTGAGTCGATCTCCGAGTAGACCACAAAGAGCGTCGTGAGACGCATTAGGGATCACTTTGATACGGATTTCTATTGGATTTGTATCCAAACCAGTGCTCAAATATTCCAGTCTTATTGACAAGGCGTTTTAAACCCTGATACGAAATCCATGATGTCCATGAAGTTGACTTGTTCGTCATTGTTCACATCTGCTCGATCATCTCCATTCATGAATGCATAGATCAGTTCAGAGATGTCGTAGTAGTTGAACTTGCCGTCTTGGTTGAGATCGAACGGGTGTGTTGCACTGATTGTCATTTCACGATCAATCTCAACATCAGTCATTGTTGTCACTGAACCGTCTGCCCATTCAATACGGAGCTCATCTACCTGGCTGTACTCAGCAAGGCCGTAATGGATCTCTAGTTCTGATTGCCCGAGGTATCCGCTTGCTCCATCAATGACACGAAGATGCTCTTTGCCGCCATAGGTCGCGATTACTCTGGTTCCATACCCCATTGGTGCGAGACATGGGTGGAGATCTGTGTTGAGACGAATTCGAAGGTAACGCGAAAACTCTTCAATCCCACGATCATTTCTGTAGATCCGGAATGGGCCGCCGTTATCAACAAACGCAAGATCAAGATCTCCGTCTTTGTCGTAATCGAACTGGATCAATCCTCGGCCGTTAATGTTGAACGAGAGTCCTGTGATAAATGAGATACTGCTGAAGTTGCCTTCGCCGTCGTTTTTCCAATACTGAGTTCGTTCACTTGGCCAAGAAGGCCATCCACCGGTCGCAACGATGTCTACATCACCGTCGTTGTCGTAGTCACCGCTTGTTGTGCCCCATCCCCAACCGTTGTTTCCAACGCCTCGAATTGTCGCTTGGTCGATATATGTAGGGTCTTCTTCCCCGTTATTTCCAAGGCCCATAAAGAGGGTGTTAAAGTAACTTGCTGTTTCAACATAGATATTGGTTTGGAACCAGTCGAGGATTCCATCGCCGTTGAAATCGTTTACTGTCGCACCCATCCCGTTGTGATCGGTATTGATGTTTGCAATTTCAGTGACATCGCGGAACGAGATCTGTCCCTTTGCATCTGGGCCGTTATTCACGAACAAATGCGAAGTCGTGAAATCAGCAGTAAGCAAAAGATCTGGGTATCGATCATCGTTGACATCAACGAACTTAGGAGTGAATCCACGGATAACTGTATCAGTTTCTGGTATTACTGCTTCAGTAACATCGGTAAAGTGTCCTGTCCCATCATTCTCAAACACACGGTTCCCACCTGGTGTAAAACCCCAGGTTGCAACATACAAATCAAGATCGCCGTCGAGATCCATGTCCCCGAAACATGCGCCTTTGCCGCCGACGATTACATAGATGTCGTTGACTCCGCGTTTGACTGCTTGTTCTGAGAATGAATACTGTCCATTCTGATCCGGGCCGTTGTTGATGTAGAGTAGGTTTTTGCCGACAGTTGCTTGGACATCTGACGGCCCGTACGAAACAACATAGAGATCAGGAAGTCCATCGTTATTGACATCCCCAACGGCTGACCCAACCCCATAATGTTTGTAAGCGATTCCATAGAGCTCTGCTTCATCAACAAATGTGCCGTCTTGCTGATTAATGAAAAGCATGTCTGGGTTTGTGCCGAGACCCGAAATGTATAAGTCAGGCCAAGTGTCATTGTTGAAATCACCGACACTCATCCCGCCGGCCATTCGATCATGTTGTCCGGTATATCCCAGAGTAGGTATCGTGACTGCGTTGATACCAGTTTCTTGATTGACTAATACATAGTTGGGATCAGCTGCAGATGTATAAGTGCAAATAGTGCCGATTGTAGAAATCGCAAGTAGGCTGCATGATTTCGGAGATTGCATGAAGCGCAGCCGAGGAAGTTTGAATAGACGATTCTTCATATGGTTTTACCTTGATCTTCGCTCGATCGCAAAGAAAGAGTGTGTATGAGTCCTGCAGAGACATCTTAGACCCATTGAGAATGACATAATTTAGGGTTTTTTCAAGTGTATACAGACTAATTTGGGTTCATTTCGAGCAAATCAATCCAGACTGGCACGATCTGCTCAATTCGAGTTGAAATCTCATCTGCCGATAACACTCTCAGACACAAACGGATCAAGAAGTCGCTTGAGTTTTGCTCTTCTTGCCTGATGTTGCCCGTTTCACTCTCCGCTTGCGAGTCTTATGAATCGCAGTTGATTCGCCTCTCAATGCATCAATTTCTCTGACAGGACCAGAGGTAATTCGTTCAAAGGCCATTTCTGCGTTTGCTTTAGAATATTCAGTTCCGATGAAGTGCCTACCCATTGCATGGGCAACCACACCCGTGGTTCCGCTTCCTAGGAATGGATCCAGAACCACATCGCCAGGATTTGATGAACATGCAATCACTCGTTGGAGATAAACCTCTGGGAGCTGGTTGTCATGCTTTGCTCTGCGTTCTTTGTTGTTGCCTTGGATTCGACCCCAGAACTTGCCGTACCACACATCCATGGGGACCCTCATCCCCGCGGGCATTCCGTCGCGTTTGGATTCAGTCCGAGGATCGCCGTAGATTGCTCTTCGATCGGACTCTTCGAGGACTGGGTCCGCATTCCATGTTCGATTGTTGGGATCTTTGCAGAAGTAGAGTGCGTGGACCTTGGAGTTAATAAATCGGCCTTTTGTATTCTGCCCAAAGCGATAGTGCCAGATACACCAGTTGATCATGTGCATTGATTTTTTGAGATGAACGACAATTTCCGCGGCTGAATCGTCAGGGATATTTACCCACATTGATCCGTTTGGTTTGAGAGATCGTGCACATAGATCCAACCACTCATAAGTAAACGCAAGGTACTCATCTCTGCTTAAGGACGCGTCATCCCAAGCGTCCCCAGTTTCGTGACGATCGTAATCCCTTGCCCAATTGAAAGGTGGATCTGCAAAGACTAGATCCACGGATTCGTTTTTAACTTGATCAAACTTGAGCAACTCTTTTCGACAATCCCCAATTCGGACAGAAGCCACAACTCCGGTTTCAGGATGTGTATGCACGAGATCAGGATTTGAAGATGTTTTAGACATTGCGAACTCAATCTTGATTTTTAGGGGCTGCAGATTCAACTCCCCATGACTCTTGGATCATGTTAAGCCCTTGGGGATCAAACAGTGAAAGCTCGTCTCGTGTAAATGGTTCGAAGTCATTCTGCCCAAAGTAGGATTCGGTTAGCTCCGCAAAGTACTCTCGGCTGTTGCTCATTGCATAATGACGCTTTTTTTTCCCCGACACATGATTAACAGATTCATACAAGCCCGACGATTGAGCGTTTTTGAAACAAGTTTCGATCTGCAAGTTGTCAAAGCCAAGCACCTGATCGTGATACGCATGCGCTAGTTCGTGCAGAACCATTAATGGTTGATCGCGTTGTGTCCATTCGACAAAGTGTTCTGCGTTGGTAATCTCGATTCCGCCAGTTTTATCTGTGTTGTATCCGTTTTCGCTTAGCCATTGAGCGCCCGGGTGATAGCAAGCACAAGGAAACCCGGGATTGAAATGCTCGATCCAAATTCGAACCAAACGCAGATTTTTGTGAGTGTGATCTGGAGTGAGTTTGATCACTTCTTCAAGTTCATCGTTTAATAGCTCAAGTGCCGGTTCAGTAGTCTCTGGGTGCTCCATCGCAGCTTTGCTTACAAGCACAGTAAAGCCATGCATAAGAATAGTTGAATAAGAGTTTGTTTCTTCATGGACAAACGCCGGATCTGCTTTTCGCTCGATCGGGCTCGAGGGTGACTGGTCATTGTTTGCGACAGATTCGTCGTTGATTTCACTCGTTGTTGAGCATGCAGTGATCGTTGTCCCCAACACGCTTAACAGGAGCAGAGTCGACAAGGTTTTTAAAGGATTGTGTTTCATGGTTATTCTGTGATGGTAATTGATCTTATCAGATCGCGCAAGGAGCGCAAGCTTGAGTTTAACTTTTTACTCACACATCCCGAGTGGGCTGACAAACCAAGATCCGGATCTGGTTTCCCATATGCTTTGCTCCGAGGACAGCAAGTGGTCGATCTACTCCAACTATTGATTTCCGACATGCTTTGGGGTGTTTGAAAAGAAAGTCTGAGACAGATTTGCCGATTCTGCAACGGAGTTTGAGTCTCAAAGTGTCTATGGATTCGATTCGGAGAATGACATCAATCGCGCGTTTCTTTGTGATCTGAACACCCATGCGAAATGCGTCGCCATCATTCATCGTTGTGGGGAACTCGATGCTCTCGAATGCGTTTAACCATTCTCTCGCGGCGTAACCCCCATCCGATGCATATCGAACGACACGAACTTGATGTAGTTTAGGGTTTGCCATCTTACTCCTACTTTGATCCTATCCTTCTCTCAATGTCAGCGCAACACAGCAATCAAAATACCGATACGCAAACTTTGAGCGTGATGATCCCATGTCGGAACAACATCAATACGATCGATCGAGTCCTCGATTCAATTCGTGGGATCGCGACTCAGCTCGTTGTAGTAGATTCAGGTTCGAATGATGGAACGATTGATAGGGTGTTGTCATGTAAAGAATGGGTCGGGGATGATCGTTGTGAAGTTGTGTTAATCGAAACCCCATGGCGAGGATTTGTTCGAACAAAGCAACTCGCACTCAATGCATGCACTCACATGTTCACACTCTGGCTCGATTCTGACGAGCCGTTAACCCAAGAGCTTGCTCAAGGAATTGTTCAAGCTATGAGTGATGGCGTCGATGCGGGAAAAGTGAATCGAAAAGTTGAATACAAAGGGAAGCTGCTCAACCACTGTTGGCAACCTGAGCATCGATTGAGATTTGTTCGTACAGATCTCGCGAAGCAAAACAAGGCTCGATTCGCGGGAAAGACTCACGATTATCTTGAGGTTGACCCGCCATTCAAGCAAGAACTGATCCCAGGAACATTGATACATCAATCTTTCGAAACCTTTGCACAACATCTCGAAAACCAACGACACTATTCATTCATCTTTGCTCAAGCGCTCCACAAGCAAGGCAAACAAAGCAGCGCGTGGAAGATTCTGACATCACCCCCAGGCGCTTTTTTAAAGCAAATTGTATTGAAGGGTGCTTGGAGAGATGGGTACGCCGGTTGGCTTTGCGCTGGAACTTCCGCAGCGGGTGCGTTGATGAAACACATGATTCTCTATGAGCTGAATCAATCAAGTGTCAATGAAGACACGTGAAACATAGGTTGTCTGAATACGAGCACAATATGAAGATCGTGTCAGGTTTCATTTTCGCGCACTAGAGCGATGTGTTCACCGATATTGTTCTGGATACAAGTGCACACGCACAGCGTAAACAGGAGTTACTATGCGGTATCGGGCATGTTGGATTTCAGATTTACATCTTGGTAGTAAAAAAGCTGAGACTGATTTGATCTATTCATTTTTGAAAAAAAATGAGTTTGATTCGCTATATCTCAACGGCGACATCATCGATATCTGGCGATGGAAACAAGCTGGATTGCTCAAAGCAAAGAATACGCAAGAGCACATCAATGTCGTTCAACGAATACTTAAACTTGCGAAGAAAGAAACTTCAATTCATTTTACAATAGGGAATCACGATGAATTTTTGATGCATTTCTTGAATGATTCGAACACGGCGCGAAACTTTGGGAACATCAATCTTGCTGAGCGCGTTGAGCATACAACCGCTGAGGGGAAACGGTATCTCGTTCTTCACGGCCATCAGTTTGATCTTGTAACTCGTACTGCACCTTGGATATCAAAGCTCGGAGATCGTGGTTACGAATCGTTGATCTGGGTGAATCGCATTGTTAACAAAGTCCGCAGACGACTAGGAATGCGATACTGGTCACTCTCCAAGTTCATCAAGCTCAAAGTAAAGAAAGCATCGATGATCATCGGTAACTTTGAAGAAAGTGCACTTCATTATGCACAAGAGCAAGGATTTGACGGAATCATCTGCGGCCATATCCATAATCCGGTAATTAGAATGGACTCTTCAGGGAGCACCCCAGCATATCTCAACTCTGGATGTTGGACGGATCTGAGTAACTGCAATGCACTTGTAGAACGTACTGATGGATCAATTGATCTTATTCATTGGGATGGAGAACGAGAGCGTGTTCTCAAGTCGACTGATCCCATGAGAGACGATTGGTATGTGCCAACTATCTACGAACTCGGCTGCAACGAGCAACAACAGATGGATTTGGACATGGATGAATCTCTTGTAGACTCGGATTCAGACCAGTCTACAGGATCTATATCGATTGGGTAAATTGAGCGTGTGTGAATAATCCGCCTATGATTTAACCATCGCATGCATTGGTCATGCAGTAATAATCGGAGCCGAGGGAGCAGCGTTCTCCCGGTTCGGCGAAAGCCCTGAAACGGGGCAGAATGGCATATCTAGATGGGTGATGAAAATACTGGTGGCTCAAAGAGCAGGGGTTCAAGAGGAAGTGCAAAGGGTGGGGGTCCTAAAGGGAAAGGGCGCAGCCGAAAACCTCGTAAGAAGAGCGCGGACAAAGAACCAGAACGCATTCGCACAATCAAAGAACCCGAAGGCGGATGGTCAGATGACACCTTTGATACCTCGAAAACTTTCGCGGATCTAGGACTCAAAGACACCATCGTTAAAGCGATGGACGAACGCGGATTCAAACATCCAACCAAGATTCAAGCAGCGCTCGTTCCACTCGCAATGGAGGGCGGCGACGTCCTCGGGCAAGCAAAGACTGGTACAGGGAAGACGGCGGCGTTCGCACTCCCGTTGCTCCAGATGATCGAACCTGGGGATTCGATGATCTCAATCATCCTCGCGCCTACACGCGAACTTGCAGTTCAGATCAAACAAGATATCGAAGAGCTTGCTCCATATACCGGGATCAAAGTCTGCGCGATTTACGGTGGCCAATCAGTCAATGTACAAGCAGATCAACTCAAAGAGGGTCCAGAGATCATTGTGGGAACCCCGGGTCGTATCCTCGACATGATCGAGCGCCGCCACTTAGATTTATCAGAGGTTGAGTTTGCAGTCCTCGACGAAGTCGATCGAATGCTTGATATCGGTTTCCGCGATGACATCCGAAAAATCTTGGGTAAGTGCCCGAAGGATCGTCAAACAATCTTTGTCTCTGCAACATTTACAGATGAAATTGAGAAGCTTGCACGCAAGTTCATGCAGAACCCAGAGAAGCTCGAGATTTCTGCAGGTGCATTGACTGTAGATCTCGTGAAACAGGGATATGTCACTGTTGACCCTTGGGATAAAAAGCGAATGCTTGCTCATGTGCTCACGCACGAAGAACCAGCACTCACCATCGTATTCTGTAGAATGAAACGGACTGTGGATTCAGTTGTTCGATATCTGGATCGTAAGGGAATCAGCGCTCACGCAATCCACGGCGATCTCTCGCAAGCAAAGCGTAATCAGGTGATGAGCAAGTTCCGATCAGGAGATCTTGCAGTTCTCGTTGCATCAGATCTTGCTTCTCGCGGGATCGATGTCGAAGGCATTACCCATGTTGTGAATTTCGATCTCCCTGATGATCCCGATCTCTATGTCCATCGCATCGGCCGAACAGCTCGCGCGGGACGCGACGGACACGCATGGTCATTAGTCACCCCAGAACAGGGCTCAATTCTTACTGAAATCGAGATCTTGGTAAACTCAGAAATACCAAGCAAGACCTACCCTGACTTTGAAGCTCGTGAGCGCCCTGAAGATTGGAAAGACGAACCAAAGGGTGGGCGACCAACCTACGAAGTAAAGGGTGTTCCTACAGACGCAAAGAAGAATCGATTCGAAACTGCAACTGTACCTGTTGTAGATAAGTTGTCTGATAAAGAACTCGCGGCGAAGTTCCCTGGGGGCATTGTTCCTACACAACTTCCTGGGAAACGAATGGGCGGCAAAGCAAAGCGTCGAGGACGATAAATCCACGAAGCTCGATCAGGACTGATTCTTAAATTGCTACTCAGCTTGCACGGCGTCCAGACCAACCTTGGTCCGGACGCACCATTCCATTGAGCAACAGATTAGTCTCGCGTTCAAAGTCAGGTACCGAGAGTGGTGTCCTGAGATGAAGGGATGGGCGAGCGGTAATGATTTCATCCGCGAGCGCCGTTTTTCCAGTTGGAGAGAGCATCAAGAGTGGGAGTGGTGGTGCCGCAGAGTTGTCTGATTCGATCGGTACCAGTGCCGTTTCTAGTTTCGAAGCAAGCGCAAGTCGTTCCTTAGGTTGTCGTAGATGAACGATTGCAATGTTTGCTTTCTCTGAGTTTGAATCACTTTGCGAGCAAATCCAATGGCCGATTACATCGTGTTCTTCATTCATCGAGATGTAGAGTGGACGAAACGATTGGTCAAATATGGGGGCAGGTGAAGTACTCAGAGATTTACCCTGAGTTTTGTTGGATGTTGTAGGGAAAAATAGTGCACGCATAGCGCAGAGTTCTTCTTCCATTCCTTGATAGAAATCTGCGATTGAAAACGAATCAAGATTCAACAATGAGATGAGTTCTTCGCTGGGCGTAATTACGCGATTGCCTGAATCTCCAATTGCATACGAATGTGTAAGTGTGTTTGCGAGGCTGATTATCGCTGCGAGTTGTGTACTCTTCGGGCAAACTGTAGAGAGTTTCGAAGGTAACTCATGGTGATTCCCAATTGCTTCAACAAGTTCCTTTGGGAGATTCCAACCATGAAGCAGGTTTTGTGCGATACTCGTGTGTTCGCTGAGCAATAATCGTTTCTCGACAAGTTCGAGCCCAACCCCCAGTCCGTGTGAGCATTCGAGCACTTGCGAATACACATCGGGCATTGATTGCACGAGAACTAGTCGTCCGATGTCGTGCAAGATTGCTGCTGTGAATGCAACCTCGGGTTGCATTCCTGTGCATTGGGAAGCAATCTTTGAGCTGCAATGTGCGACACAAAGTGAGTGCTCCCAGAACGACATCGGGTCAAGCCCAATATCATCCGGGGAATCATTCGCCATCTTGTCGATTACGCCTATAGAAACAACGATTTCACGAAGTTGCTCAAGTCCGATTCGCACTACAGCATCTTTGAGTGTTTGTGTTGCTTCTGATCGAGCATACTGACTCGAGCTAGCGATCTTCATCACTTTCATTGCGATCGCTTGGTCCAGTTTTAACGTGTCTGCGATGTCCTCTAAATCATTCTCAGGGGAGTCAATTTCTTGAATGAGTTTGGTGATCGGTTCGTTCATTGTGCACAGGTCTTCCAGCTCGTCAATCTTTTCGCTTAGAAAATGACGTGTGATGATGGGTTTCATGTCTTTGAGCTTGAGTGCAGGGTCCTGAGCAGGTAGTGGAATTGGATATCGAACTTCAGATTGAGCAAGTGTGTCATTGGTTTTTTTTCTGCTCTCGATTGCTGAGTTGAATATTTCATCAACTTGTGCGAGAAATCCAGGGATTGAAAACTTCGGTTTGAGCATGATTTTGACTGCGCCAAGCTCGATTGCTTCAAGAATCGGTTTCTTTGCAGCAGCTTGTGTGAGCACACATACTTTAATCTTGGATCCCTCATGCTCAGATTGGATCGAACGCATTAGATTTATTGCGTTGTCATCGGGGAGTCGAATTTCACTGATGATTAAATCAGGTTTGTTTTTTGCAATCATGCTCTTAGCTTGTGAGATTAAACCACATCCTTGCACGCGATATCCCTTCGCTCGTAGGATCGCAGAGAGACAGTCGCGAATCAGTGGACAGTTATCAATCAACAAAATTGTGTGCATACATTTATCTCCAATACTTCAAGAGGGTGTCTCGACGATCGGATTCACTCGAATGAATGTCAGCGTGCATCTCTTTATGTATTGAACAAGGTTGGGTTTTTGAAGCTTATTTTGACTCAAATCAGTGCGAAAAAAATCGCCCGATTGTTCGAGCGATGCTTCAAATCAATAAATTTCAGATCGTAGGAATCTAGTTATTAGTGGGCGTTCGCGGTTTCATGTTCGCGATTCGAGATAGCCTCGGATCTGATTTGCCCAACCACGCCGGATCCCATCTCGACACGGACTTTGCTTTCCGCCTGTGAAGCGGTTGTTGTCACTCGTGAGTCAGTACCTGGGGTTGTTTCAGTTCCAGAAGCCCCTGAATGGGTTGTCACGGGTTCCATTGCTTCACGCATGCGTCGACCCACCTTGAACTTGACAGTTCTCTTCGCAGGGACAGGGACTCGCTCAAGCGTTTTAGGATTCTGAGCGATTCGTGGTGCACGCTGTTTAACTTCAAAGACACCGAAATCACGAAACTCGAGGCGGTTTCCGTCGCCGAGTTCAACAATGACTTCATCAAGAAAATTTTGAACAACCTGTTTCACAGCGACTCGCTTCATGCCGGTGTTTTCTGCGATGCGGTCGATCAGGATTTTCTTGGTGATCGTGTTCATGGTGGCTCTTTCTATATCTCGTCTTCACACTCTTCAACGCGATGCAGTGCATTGATTTCGTATGAAAAATGATCCAAATTCTCCAAAACACGCCATACACGGCGTGTATCCCTAATAACGCAAGATCAGTAGTCCGCTGTGCATATCCTTTCGAAGAATAAGGATTTGCACAGGAGATCAAAATGATCTTCGTCGATGATGAGTATGGCAGACAAAAGCCATCAGGTCAATGGGCAACGCCATGTCTTTTGTCGCGCAAGATCGAGTGAACAAAGCACTTGCAATTGCTCATTGACCCTGCTATGGGATACTGCTTTGGAACATGAATCGAACTCATCTCGCACCCCTAAAAGCCAACCTGGTACCTCAAAATCGGGGGTTCTGTTGGCGCCAGGGATCATGATTGACCCAAGTGCAATGAGCGTTCGATTTGTAAAATCCTCAGGTCCAGGAGGTCAAAATGTCAACAAACGATCCACAAAGGCGCAGCTCAGAATCCAGATCGCAGATATTCCTCTCAACGATCGCGCTCGATCTCGACTCCTTCGCCTCGCAAGAGGCATTATCAACGACAAAGGCGAGCTTGTGCTCAGCGCAGATGACACTCGAAGCCAGTCAAGAAACAAGCAAGCATGCATCGATCGGTTAAAAGAAATTGTCATGCGATCAATGGTTGAACCAAAAGCAAGAAGAGCAACTAAGCCTACGAAGGGCTCTGTCCGTCGACGACTCGAAGACAAAAAACAACGGTCACAAACCAAGCAACGACGCAAACCTCCTGAACAACAATGAACAAATCGGACACTTCAAAATCGAACCCGTCTACTCGCTCAATCTTGCTGGCGATTGAGATATCAAATCCAAATGTTGTAGAAGGGGCGCATGCTGCTGCGATCTTCTCCATGGATTCAGACGAGAGTGTGCTACTGGGATCAATGCCTATTCCAGAAGGGATAAAGAGCTCTGACAGCATCATGATTCTTGTCGAGACTCTTTGCGCTACACATCAGGTTGCTCCATCAGAGATTACTTCAATTGCCGTCTCTGTAGGTCCAGGGGGGTATACCTCGTTGCGAATTGCTTGCACGACTGCAAAAGTGCTTGCTCAAACGATTGGGACCGAGTTGTATGCGATCCCGACATCCCAAGTTGCAGCGCAAGCAATCGAACAGAGCCATCGCCCAGCACTCATTGCACTTGCGTCAAAGAATGAACGAGCGTATTGCGCGATTCTCCAAGCTGACGGCACAATACAAGATATTGGTATGAGCGATGCGTCCGTCTTTGATCGTGCAGGAACAGATCAGTCTGTGTTCAAGTCGTTCGTTGCAGATAAACATGCTCCGAGTTTGTTCACAAAGAGAGCAACAGAACTTGGATTGTCGATCATACCGATCGT
Organism: Phycisphaerales bacterium; assembly: GCA_029213305.1. Lineage (GTDB taxonomy): Bacteria > Planctomycetota > Phycisphaerae > Phycisphaerales > UBA1924 > UBA1924. The sequence goes on along the minus strand of JARGPA010000002.1, from coordinate 158,368 downwards.
TTTAGATGCAAGGAACTGTTTGCAAGCACTCGATGGAATTGAGCGTTGTAAGCCGACAGATTTAGTCCCGTTATATGCGAGAGAGCCCGACGCCGTCACTCAATGGCGAGCTCGCTCAAGCTCCAAATAGCAACTCGAACAGGTCCGGATAATCGGATTTCTCTCAGAAGTGCTCTATTGAAGTAGGGATGTTTACAACACCCAGAATACCTGTGAAGTTGGGTAAGCTACGCGACGATATCCGATCATGCGGGCAGATGCCCGAGTTTTGGTTCATTCCCTGAGATGGGACAAATGAGCAAACTCGCGCATGGTTGCTCTGCCGGATCACGGAAGGTCGTTGAAATGGTTGCAAAGCAGAATCAGGATTGGTCTGACAAAAAAGTATTCACAACGGGTGAAGCAGCTAAGGTGTGCAAAGTCTCACAGCAGACAATTATCCGTTGTTTCGACTCGGGCAGACTCAATGGGTTTCGTGTTCCAGGATCACGATTCCGGAGGATCCCGCGCGATGAGTTGATCCGTTTCATGCGAGACAATGACATCCCGCTTGAGTCAATTGGATCTGATCGAAAACGAATCCTCATTGTTGACGACGAACCAGAAATCTTAGCGTTGATCACGGATCTGCTTGAGACTGATGGCCGATTCGAAGTGAGCAAAGCATCCACAGGATATGACGCAGGTATTGAGACAGAACGGTTCAAACCACATCTGATTGTTCTTGATTACATGCTTCCAGATATCAACGGCAATGTCGTCTGTCAGCGTGTTCGATCCTCAGATCATATGTCGGGAACTCAAATCCTTTGTGTGTCAGGTGTCGTAGAGAGCAGTGAAATCGAAATGCTCAAGGCCGCAGGAGCAAACGATTTTCTCAAGAAACCTTTTGATTTGCGTGAGATGATATCAAGAATTGAATCACTCCTTGAAATGTCTGCTTAGTTCTTCGATCGAGAGAGTACATTGCAATGAGCACGAATAAGTCTGGGCATTCCGATCCATCAGAACCAAAGCTCGCGGAAAATCAGATCCAACTGATTCTCGCAAGCATTGATCGTTTACCGACCTTGCCGGCCGTTGCAATGCGATTGATGTCTATCGGAAGTGAAGAAGACATCCATCTCGACGAAGTGATTCAGCTCATCGAATCCGATCCTGCATTGAGTGTCACGATCTTGAAGATGTGCCGGACCGCAGATAAGGGACTCGGAGACAAGATCACGACAGTTCGCAGAGCAGTCATCATGCTCGGGCTCGAAGCTGTCCAAGTCGCTGCGCTGAGTGTGCATGTCTATCAACAACTCGAATCTCGTTCAGAGAACTCAGATGATCTAACATTCGATCGTCCTGGATTCTGGATTCATTCACTTGCGGTTGCATGTTGTTGCGAATCAATCGCTCGAAACCACCCAGAAATGGGTGTTTCTCCAGATCAAGCATATCTCGCAGGTTTGCTCCATGATTTGGGTAAACTCTCGTTGGATCTCATTCTTCCAAAGGCGTATGACCGCGTATTGACGATGTCCAAGTCACGACAGTGTGCAGTTTGTCTCGTCGAACGCACCATGCTTGGGTTTGATCATCACACCGCAGGTAAACGACTCGCAGAACATTGGAAACTCGCAGACCCGATCCGCGACGCGATTTGGCTTCACTCACAACCCATTGCTTCACTCCCAGAAGGGTCGAATCGTCCGCTCGTATCGATTGTGACACTCGCAACATCTTGGGCAAGAGATCTCCATCTTGGATGGGCCGGGGACTACGGTCAGCCATTGGATCTATATGAAATCGCAACACAGCTCGGAGTTGATTACGACTTCTTCAAGAACAACAGTTCTGCGATCATTGAAGGCGTATCCGTCCGCGGTGAAATCCTAGGACTCGGCGAACACACTCAACACGATCTGCTCATCGAGTCGCTTACTGCGGCGAACCGAAGACTTGCACAACTCAATATTGATCAACGCAAACAACTAAACGCCGCAGCTTCATCAGACATGTTGCTTGATGCAATAAACCTATTTCACAAACACTCAAGCGCTGATGATTCATCCAATGAAGTCTTCTGTTCAATCGTTCGATCCGCGAGCTCCCTCGTCGGGTCTGAAAGAGCAGCAGTTATTTATCAACATTCATCCGATGATAACTGGTACACAATGATGGTCGATCATGGAAAGGTCGTTCAAGATCCAAAGCGAGTTGAAGCACCAAGCAGCGATCAAGAATGTGTTCGTCCTGGGATGCTCGCAGACGCGAACGCTGCTCAATCGATGGAGCTTGCTTCATTGGATTGGCTTCGTGATTTGTTTGTCTCAGTCAAGGAGATCGGCGCGCCAATGCTCTTGGGTAGCAAAGACATCACAAGCGAGGACGGTATTCAAGTTACTTCCACGCAACCTTCATATTTGCTCATAATGCCCAGAACTGGTAGCGGAATCGAACGAGTCGTTACGACATCGAAGTTTGAGCATGTTCGTGATCTCTGGACTCGATCACTCAAGCAATCGCTTACGGCGACGAAGAGCAGGAGAGTGGGGGAAGAGCTCGCAGCTGCGAATCATGCAATGACGGCGCTTCGACATGAGCTCACAACGAAAGAATCTCTTGTTCAACTCGGCCGGATGGCTGCAGGCGCTGCTCATGAGATGAACAACCCTCTTGCAATCATTCGAGGCCGAAGCCAGCAGCTCTTCGAACGAGTGGGAACAACTCGGGAAAGAGAATCAGCACGCGCAATTGCTGCCGCTACCGATCAATTGACAGATTTGATCACTTCTTTGCACATGATTGCAGATCCACCAAAGCCTTCATTTGCACTCACAGATCCAGTGCTCATGGTGCGCCAAGCTATTGAAATAGCAAGAGATCGGTGCCATTTCCAGAATATCAAAGCACGGGTACAACTCAGTGTTGATGCTCCAGTTGAACCCGTCATGATGGACATCGATATGATGGCAAAAGCGATCGCTGAACCCATCATCAACGCGGTCCAAGCAAGTCCAAACACAATCGTTACAGTTTGCATTGAATCGAGCCTTCGGAATGACCGAATCAAGGTAAGGATCAGCGATTGTGGGTCCGGGTTTACGAGTCGATCAATCAAACACGGGTTTGATCCATTCTTCTCAGAACTCGACGCCGGACGCCGATCCGGGCTCGGGCTTGCCCGCGCTCGTGGGCTCATCGAGCTTCACAAGGGCGAGATCTTCCTCGGAAACAACACGGGTGGTAAACCCGGCGCTGAAGTGTTGATCATGCTTGAGAAAAATCCGTTGGAAGAGCAAGCAGCCGCATAACTGAAAGACAATGAGACCTAAAAAACGAAGAGAGCAGTGAGACTCATGAAACGACACCGAGATACGAAACCAAGCAACGCAAGCGACATGTCGGCGGGAAAGTCAATCATGTCGAACGGCGATCTTGATCCGGCGTCAGAACTCAAAGTTCGTGTTGTCGTCGTGAGTTCACGGGCATCTATTCGTCGACGCCTTTCTTCAATGCTCCACGGTCATGTTGAGTCACTCAACTTTGTTGATAATGCAACCGAAGCAGTCGAACAAGTTTCTACATCCAGTTGTGATCTTGTAGTAATCGAGCGAGCTCTCGATGGGTGCGACGGTATTGATTTGCTCTATCGACTATCGACAAACCATCCCGCACTCGTCGGAGTCATTTTGGGTCAAGTTGAAAACACTGAAGACGCAGTCCGTGCAATGCGAGCAGGTGCATGTGATCTCATCTCAATTCAAAATCGGAACGCACAAACAACACGACAGTTGCTTGATTCTGTGAAACGAGCACAACGAATCCGTCAACGCGATGCGCGTCTCGATCGGTTGAAAAAACTATGTCACAAACTCAACTCCGCTCGTCAAGAAGTATCTGGACAAGTTGGAGAACTCTGCACTGATCTCGTAGAAGCATACAAAGATCTCTCAGAGCAGTTCGGGGATGTTAAAATCGCGACAGAGTTTAATGCGATTATTCGTCAAGAACTTGAGATTGAATCGCTTTTACGTACCATGCTCGAGTTCGCACTCTCAAAGATCGGATCAACAAACGCGGCGGTATTCTTACCGACGAGCACCGGGGATTACTCTCTTGGTGCATATGTGAACTACGACATCCCTCGTGACGCTGCTGAGATCCTTCTTGATCAACTCGCAGATGTCATGGCTCCCCGATTCGAAGATACCAATGAAGTGGTTTCTCTTAACGGGCAAGCAGAAATGGATGAAGTATTCGGGAACGATTCGCACTGGCTCGAAGACTGTTCTGCGATGATTGTTTCGTGTCAACACGATGATGAATGCCTTGCAGTTCTGAGTCTCTTCCGTGATCAAACCAAAGAATTCAGCGAAGACGATATACGGATTCTCACGATCATCGCAAAGTTGTTCGGCGAGCAACTCGGCCGAGTGATCCGCGTGCATCATCGTCATTTGCCAAAGGATCAATGGGGTGCGATTGATACCGGTTCATATGATGATGCTGATGATGATGATTTCTTTTCATCAGATGATGATCATTACGGATTCGCTGCTTGATCATCGCTTATCCATCACTCGGATTCATTGAGTGATTCAAACAACATCAATGAATTACCATCGGGATCGAAGAAGGTCGCGAGTTTTACCATGCCTGGAATGGTCATAGTCTCGCCGTCAAATCGAACATCTTGCGATTCGAGTGTTGCTCGCGCCGATTCGATATCTGACACGCCAAAAGTCGGAGTTGGACCTCCAAGTTTTATGTCCTCTACCTGGCTCACTCCAATATTCACTCCAGGGACTGATGATTTCATTTCTGCCCATCCCATGTCATCGAGTTGATAGAGAAGTTCAAACCCCATGACTTCGGTATACCACTTGATAGAGGCATTCATATCTGAAACACGCATTGCGATAGTGAGTTCTTTAATGTATGGAAGCGTGGCATTCATGTGATTCTCCTGGATGAGGTTTAGGAAACATTGAGTTGATTTTGAATGAATATATAGCTACTATAAAAACAAGTCAATAGTGTTTCCTTTAAATTGGACAAGAAACATGCCCTCGCCTCATGCTCTACATCAAATCTTCGCACGTAGATGGACAGTTCCGATCCTTGCATTGCTCGCTAATGAAGGCGGCTGCAAGTTTGTCACGCTTACATCAAGACTCGAAGGATCGCGTGATTCGCTCAAAGCATCCCTTGAGCTGTTAAACACACTTGGGTTTGTCTCGCGAAACACAGGGCTCGGCCACCCAATGCGACCTGAATACATCCTGACTTCAAGCGGAACAATAGTGTCACAACCCGCGGCGGCTTTAGTTCATGCGCTCGATCGAGTAGGATCAATCGAACTTGGACTCAAAAAATGGTCAATGCCCACACTTCACGCTGTGAATATGGGGTCTGATCGATTCAGTTTAATCACAAGCTCCTTAGGACTCGCAACTGATCGTGCAGTTTCACTCGCACTCGGAGATATGCACAATGCTTCGATGATTCGTCGAGATCTTATCGATGGGCGCCCGCCGTTCAGTTCGTACCATATCACGGGAAGAGCAAAGAACATTGTTCCAATTCTCAGAGATATTGACAGCGCTCTTGGCGCGAGCAATTGAACTGAAAGCGCTGTTTATCATGAAATTGTGAACGATCAAATCCCAATATGATTGTGTTCGGGCATTCGCCCTTTCAGGGTCTGTTTTTCGCACACAGCGCTTTCAATGCGGTAGACTATCCTGTGGGCGCGTTCTGTAGATCATTTGATCATTGCCCTCAGGAGAATTTGAAATGATGAACATCCTATTCGGCGATCTTGCCCCTTGGTTTACTGCTCCTGCATTGCTCGGGACTGGATTCCTATTTATCCAACTCGTTCTCGGAGAACTTGGAGGCGACGGCGCTCTCGATATCGATTTAGATCTAGATGTTGAACTCGATGGGGATCATCCTGGTGCTGAGTTTGGATTGCTCAGTATTCAATCAATTTCAGCATTCTTCCTCGGATACGGATGGATCGGGCTCGCGGCTTACAGATTCCTCAACGTTGGATTCACAGGCGCTGCTTTAATCGGAGTCGCTGCAGGGGTTGGAGTTGCATGGATGATGGTTTGGCTTTTGAGATCATTTCTCAAACTACAAAACAACACCAATGTTTCAATTCATCAAGCGGTCGGACTCGTTGGAGAGGTGTATGTCACGGTTCCTCCCGCTGGAGAAGGTCGCGGCGAAATCATTCTCGTTATCAACAACTCACAACACAACTATTTCGCGATTCAAGAAGGCGAAAATAGTAACGAAGCAATCCCTACGCACACTCGTGTAAAGGTAAGAAGCGCAGACACTGCAAGTAATATTATTGTCGTTGAACCAAGCTATTAATCTCGCTGATTGTTCATCGATTCATTCACCAACGCATTCCACCACATTCTGATACAAGGAGAATACATGCAAACACCTTCCATACTCGCCGCCGCAACAAACTCAGGCTCAACAGGGATGTTCGTCATTGTCTCTGTTGCTGTCGCACTCTTTGTGTTTCTTTTCGTTGTCCTGTTTCTTGCAAGTAGATATCGAAGATGTCCGTCAAACAGGATTCTCGTGATTTGGGGTACCGGTTCGAAATCCTCCGCACAGTGTTTCCACGGCGGCGGCAAGTTCGTTTGGCCAGTCATCCAAGATTACGCATACATGTCGCTTGAACCCTTGGTTATTGAGATCCCGCTACAAGGCGCTCTTTCACTCAATAATATTCGAGTGAATGTGCCATCAACCTTCACTGTTGGTATCTCAAAGAGTCCAGTGTTGATGAGCAACGCCGCAGAGCGTCTACTCGGATTAAATCCGCATGCGATTCAGGAGCAAGCTCAAGATATTATCTTGGGGCAACTCCGTCTCGTAATCGCAACACTCTCTATCGAAGAGATTAATAAGGATCGTGAAAAATTCATGAACCTAGTCAATGAGAATGTTGCAGAGGAAATCAACAAGATCGGTTTAACTCTGATTAATGTAAACATCCGTGACATCACAGATGAATCAGGATACATCGAAGC
>JARGPA010000002.1:66591-151216 GCA_029213305.1 Phycisphaerales bacterium | reverse complement strand
CCAGAACTCGTTGAAATGCAAGTCAAAGCGATCCAGAACCTCAAGATCGACAAGATCACAGTCTGGGATTCAGGATCTGGAGGAGACGGGAAAGGAAACGCAACAGCCAACTTCTTGAGCGGCATGATCGGTTCGTTACCTCAGGTTCACGAACTCGCAAAGCAAGCAGGAATCGAACTCCCAAGCGCACTCGGGCAAGTCACAGGGATGGACAATTCGTCCGATGTACTCGACGAAAAGACCGAGTAAACCTACTTGGTTGAATGTATTAAAACACCCAGCAAGTGCTGGGTGTTTTGTTTTTTGATTGTTGTTTACGATTAGACGATGAATAGTCCAATAGTTTGAGTGAGCTTGTCAGTGGTTTGTGCAAATCCATTACACGCCGCTACAGAATCTTCCGCAGCAGAGTTACCCAATGTCATCTCATACTCATCAAGAGTTGAACGAGTGCAAGGGAATCGAGGATGGACGAATAACACAACTGTCCATAGATTCGTTTCCTAGATCAATCCACCCTTGTCAGGCCAGTTAGTCAGAGTTATACCGACCTGGCCCGGAGCGGCTGAATAATCAATAAGCAATCAAATCCCAGTTGCGATTGAACACAACCATGCGGCACCAAACAGGATAGCCCAATGATTACGTGTCAAAAACACTTCCTGTGGTAGATAGCATCGTAAGTTTGAATTGCTGAATCAAACCTGAAGATTGTATTTAGGAGTTCGATATAAGAAACAAAAGACAACCCTCCCCGCAAGTTGCGAGGAGGCATTTATCATCGATTCAAGAAATCAATCAATCATCGAAGTACAACGACGCATCGTCAGGCAAGTCAACTAACAGAGCATCGCGATCAATGTTCTCGATATCGAGTTCACCGTCGAACTTACCAGTAGTCGGATCAGGAGCGTGAAGGTTACCCTTACCGCTTGTGCCTCGGAGTCGTTTCTCAACTCGTTTTCTCGCACGCATGATTAATCGGATCGGGACTTCGTCAAACGGAAGCACCTCACGGAAGCGGTTCATTAAGAACTTCTCGTAGTTGTTTGTAAACAAATCAGGATCGTTTACAACAAGCACAATCGTCGGTGGAGCAGTTTTCACTTGTGACGCAAAGTAAACCTTCGCTTCGATTCCCAATCGGTTACTCGGCCCGCGTTTTTCAAGGATACCCTTGATGATTCGATTGAGTTGTCCAGTTCCAACGCGTTCGTTGTTTTGTGCATGGATTTCAAACGCCAAATCCATCGTGTTTTTGACATTGAGCCCGTCTTTGGCGCTCATGAACGAAATTGGAGCAAAGCGCAATCCGCCGAGTTCCTTGCGGAAGTACTCTTCGTAGCGCTGAGGGGTAACCTTTCGGCCTTTCTCGTCGCTTGCATCCTTTGCTTCGTCCCATTTGTTGATCACAATCACAACAGGTTTGAACGAATCAACAATCAACTTGCCAAGCTGTTCATCGACTTGAGAGATTTCTGTTGTTGCATCCACCATGAATACCACAACATCTGCTCGTTGAATCGCTCGTTGGGCGCGATCAAGAGCATACCACTCAATTTGATCTTGGAATGACTTCTTACGGCGCAAACCCGCAGTATCAATTGCGAGGATGGATTTGCCGTCTATTTCAATTTTGACATCAACCGCGTCGCGCGTTGTTCCCGCGATCTCGGAAACAATCACACGAGGTTCACCCGCGAGTCGGTTCACAAGCGTGGATTTGCCCGCGTTTCGTTTTCCAACAATCGCGATCTTCATGTCGGCTTCTGGTTCTGGTTCGTCTCGATTCTCAGGCGTAATCTCGTACAAACGATCTAGTAAGTTTCGACGGAAGTACTTACTCGTTGAACTACAGATAAGCGGAACCCCAAACCCAAAAGCAGAGAGTTCATACGCATGTGGTTCCCAACTGGAATCATCACACTTTGTAGCAACGACATAAACCCGAGTGAGTTCTTTATTCTTAGAACCGTTTTTATCGCGACGACCAAGTTTTTGCTCTCGGAGCATCTGACAGATTGCTTGATCCTGTGAAGTAATCCCAGCTTGACAATCAACTGCAAAGAGAATGATGTCGGCGCTCGATACTGCTTCTGCAATTTGGTTTTCGATGTCCTTGGTGAGGGTAGATAGGTCTTCCCCGATCTCGTTGTATCGTTTCCCGTCCGCGACATATACGCCGTATCCGCCGGTATCAGTGAGCTCAACCTGCTTGGCTGGACCCTTGAGATCTGGGTGGGTGAGTTCAACGACGGACGAGATCCGATCGCGCGTTACCCCTGGAGTAGGATCAACAATTGCGATCCGTTCTTGAGCAATGAGATTGAGCAATGAGCTCTTGCCGACATTGGGTCGGCCGACGATGGCGATTCGGGGGATGGGCATAGTCGAGGATCATAGACACGATCCATGAAAAGCAAAATTATTGCTCAACAATCGAAGAACAAACTCGGTATAAATCAAGTGTTAAGCATGATTTGCAGAACTCGGACGAATCAACCCTGTTTCAGGTCGTCAATCAACTCATGGTGCGATTCCACAACCCGAGTTGCACCCGCTTCTAACAAATCATCGACAGGAGTCAGATCTGCGAGTCCTATGACCCGCATTCCCGCCGCAATCGCGGCTGTCACTCCCGCTGTCGAGTCCTCCACGACGATGCAATCCTTGGGATCATGTCCCATCGTGAGCGCCGCATGGAGAAATAGCCCCGGATCTGGTTTCCATTTCCCAACCTCATACGCACTGAACATAGTTTGACGATCCGACCCATCACGATGCTCAAAACGATTGATTAAACCAGATCCACCTAGTGTGAGTCGAGCTTTCTCAAGTGGTGCATTCGTCCCAATACATCGATGGGGAGCTTCGTGTTCGAGCTCGTCAAGAGCATCTAGCAACTCATGAATCCCGCTCAATGCAGGAACTCCAAACGTGTTGATCTCCTCGTACATCTGCTTGCGGTAATCATCAATCAAGCTCGGTAACTCTTTGCCCAGATGTGATTCCACATCTGCGAGGATATCAGTCAGGTTTCGGCCCTTGAAATGAGTGATCGAGTACGCGGTATCGACTTCCCAACCCGCTTGAGTCACACAGCGTGCAAGAACCCTGTTTGTCAAGGGCTCTGTATCAACCAACACGCCATCACAATCAAAGATGATCAGTTCAGATTCAAGCATTCATGTGACTTTCTTGTAAAACAGAGCAGTGTGATTATCCCAGGATATTGATAAAGAGTTCACGTCGAGAGAATACCGCTCCACATTCAGGACATGCTCCATTCATAGAGAGCCCATCGAGTGGATATGTGCACGAAGGGCAATCGAGCGGAATCTCGCATATCTCATCATCCGTGTAGTTTGCTAAAGGTTCAGCGCTCTCATAACAACAAGCGAGCGCATCAGGGCCAAACTTCTCAAAGACGAGCTCTGCCATGTTGTACGGCGAAGAACATGCGATGCAAGGTCCAAACGGTCTTGATGTACAAAGCGAAGTTTTACACGATGGACACTGAGGAACATGACGTTGATCAAGCAGCGCCAGATCAGGTTGAACATCATCTTCCCAGCCTTCTTCGATGTGAGGCGGATTGAGCTCAAACTCTTCAAGCAGCAGAAGCGAGCGTTCTTTTTCTCTCTTCGTTGAGATTACAAGTTCGTATTGTCCTTGTGAGCGTAGCCCGCCATAGAGCCCTGTGACAGCGCTGACTGAGCCGTCGATCACGCCGGCCATAATTCCGTTTTCACGAAGATGCAATGCTCGAAACTGTGCAGCAACTGATGATTGGTAATAGTCGATGCGATGCATTTATGAAGCCGGTTCGATTTCAGGTGCAGGCTCTTTCGTGTCCGCACGCATAAACAATGCTTCGCCCTTGATGATCTCTTGTCCTGGTTTGAGACCGTAATCACCGTTCCATTTTGCGAGTTCACTTAAAGGAGCAACAAAGCCTGAGTTCGCGTCATCCGGATCGACAAGATGATTGCAGTTCCAGTTGCGCCAGAGCTCGGCCATCTTTTCAGGCATCGCCGGCGAGAGCAACAGAGATGCAATCCGCAACGCTTCGCCACATGAATAAAGGATTGAACTCAACGCGTGTGTGCCGTCTTCGAGTGTGTCGAGTTGCTTTGCAAGTGTAAACGGTGCAGAGAACGAGATGAAATCATCTACATGGCGCACGATTGATCGTCCTGCATCAAGCATTGCATCGAGATCCATTTTTGAGAGTGAGTCGCATGCATTCACAACTGCTTGACTGGTAAACTCAGCAATTTTGTATGTGCGATCTGGATCGTCGGATTTTTTGCCCGCATTTTCAAGAGCAATCAGTGCAGTTTGAAGTGAAGTCCCGTTATCAAATCCGAACTCTCCGTTGCATGTACCAGATACTTTGCCGTCGAAGTATTTGTTAAACATGTTGCCAACCCGGCTCGTCGAGTTCCCAACAGAGTTAGCAAGATCTGCGTTATATACCTCGACAAAGCGTGAGTGTGCAAAGTCGGAATCGTTTGCTCCCAGTGGTCCTTGCGTCGTTAAGAACCAACGAACCGCGTCAAGACTGTGCTTCTCTGCGTAGGCCTGGAGCAGATCAATCTCAACGAAATTGCCCAGGCTCTTGGACATCTTCGTTCCCTCTGCGATCCAATATGCATGCGCATATACCGTTTGGGGCGGGGTTTTACCGAGCGCATTCAACATCGCGGGCCAAATGATCGCGTGGAACCAGATGATGTCCTTTGCCATCAGATGTACAACTTCGCCGTCCCAATATTTCTGTCGCTCATCGTTGTCAACGATCGTCAAGTAGTTACACAGCGCCTCAATCCAGACATAGATCCGGTGTGAATCATCGCCGGGCATCTGAATCCCCCAGTCCGCGTCGCCCTCTTTAATCTGACGAGAAACTGGAACAGGTCGCAACCCTTGTTTGAGTCTTCCCAAGACTTCATTCTTGCGAGCTTCAGGTAGCACGCGAATTGTGTCAGACTCTATCTGCTCAAGAAGCCACGGTTCATATCGTGGGAGATCAAAGAACCAGTTCTGTTCAACCCGTTTCTCCAAGTCTCTTCCAGTAACGGGTGACTTGAAATCGTTCTCCTTTGCAACCATCTCCGTGAGATATTCCTCTTGGGATGGGTCATACCAACCCTCGTAATCTCCAAGAGTGATGATTCCTGCATCTTTAAGCTGTGTGATGTATTCAACTGCTTTCGATTTATGACGATCCTCTGTGGTGCGTACAAAATCATCGTTGCTGAAGTTCATGAAATCGAATGCGGCTTTAAATCGATCTGCGTTGATCGTTGCCCATTCGTATGGAGTCTTGTCATTCTCAGCAGCAGTCTTAGAGACCTTTTCTGCATGCTCGTCAGTCCCAGTAAGGAAGAACACATCTCGTCCGATCAATCGCTGGGCGCGAGCAGCGACATCCGCGATCAGAGTTGTGTAACAATGTCCAATATGTGGACGATCGTTCACATAATAGATCGGAGTGGTGATATAGTACGGCGTATGATCGGTATTCTGGTTGGACATCGCAAGATTGTAGTTCAACCAATCCCCCCCGGCGGCTCTCAACTATGGAAAGAGAGAGCTTGGAACGATTCTGATGATTGAATGACGTGTTGGAATAACTAACTGCTCGTTCTGCGCTATGCTTGGAATACAGTGGGAATACATTCGTATCGAGTTTCGTTTTTCAGAACGAAGAGAAAGGGCAGGCAACAAGTTGGACCGAAACAAGTTCGAACAGCTTGCTCTTGAGCATCTCGATGCAGTGTATCGAATGGCTCTTCATCTCACCCGTCGTCCTGAAGAGGCCGATGAGTTGGTTCAGGAAGTTTACATCCGTGCTTTCCGCCCTCAGACTATCGAAAGGTTCGAGGACAAAAGTGCAGATGACGACCCAACATCCGGTAGCGGTGGAATGCGATCGTGGCTCTTTGCCATTTGTCACAATGTGTTCTACACAAGGATAAAGAAAGAAGCTCGACAACCAATGGCGGTTGAAGAGTTCTTCAATGAGTCGTCAAGTGAGCAAATGCCTGATGAAGCGCCCCCGGTTTGGGATCGAACAGATCTTGATTGGGAGCATGTTGATAGCCGATTAAAGTCGGCTATTGAAGATTTGAAAGAAGAGTATCGAGAGGTACTCATGTACTGGGGTGTCGACGGGCTCAAATACCGTGAGATCGCAGAAATCGTAGGGGTACCGATTGGTACTGTGATGAGTAGACTCCATCGGGCGCGAAAGCTCCTTGCGGATTCTTTAATGAGTGACGAACAAGCAGTTGACGATCTCGGTCTCAGATTGCTATCTTCAGAACCAGAATAAACAGAGGATTATGACAGAGGGATCAAGGATAACGAACTACCTATGAACAACGATCAGCCACAATCAGAGCACGCACAGGACCCGCGTGACCCGATGAACATCGCAACCCTGCTCAGAGCAGCGGCTGATGGAGAGCTTTCCGATTGTCAATGCAAAGAGCTCAATGCTTATTTTGCAGAACACCCTGAAGCAAAGTCTCAAATCGAGTTTGAGAAAGCACTCAAAGATTGCTGTTCTCGTGTGATGACTAAACCCCCATGTCCTGATTCATTAAGGAACAAGATTGCATCAATCGCGGCACAGTCTGCGAATCAAATTGTTGAAGAAACTCAACAAGAGCAAGCAGCGTTCGCACAACGAATCGAAGATGCTGGGGAATATACCCGAAGTCAAAACTTTTGGACTCGCCGTCCAGTTATCGGGATCGCGGCCGCGCTCCTGTTAATGGTCGCAGGCACCCTCATCTGGCAAAGCACCTCATTCTCATCAGGACCGATTCCAAACGGACTCAATATCCAACAAGCAAGCTATTACAACCGGGTGAGTGATTTCGTCGTTCGTGAGCATAACCGTTGTTGTGATGACAAAGCTGCGAAATCAAAGCTCGTTGAGCACGACATCAACCAAGCAACCCAATATTTCAGTAACGAGTTCGGTGCACAAGTCATCGTTCCAGACATGGCACAATCCGTCGGTGAAATTGTTTTCTACGGCGGCGGCGATTGTTCAGTCCCATCAACTTCTCGTTCAGGTCATCTCAGGTTTGACGCGATCTCATCTGACGGCGAACACATCGCTCTGAGCCTGTTCATCTCTCCGGATCCAGGGTTGTTGCCTCTGAGCGACAATGTTACTTTCCGTCTTGACTCAAAAGCTTGCAAGGATTCTGGCGCGAGTCTCTTCGCGTGGGTACAAGACGGTGTGCAGTATCTGCTCGTTTCTGAAGCATCTGCAGATATGTGTGCGAAAGTCCGAACAATGATGAATGCTCCCGCCTCGCTTGACAGCATCTGATCGAGCGGACCCACTCGAATCGAACTCCAAATGTGCTCTGGTATCGGATTCATCCCGATACCAGTTGTTTTTTATGAAAAAAGGCAGTTTCAGCGCTCCCAACACCAAGATTCTGTGAACCGATTGCGTGTTGAACCGAGTATGATAGAGAGGTGCCGCTTTCGGTATCTTGCAAGGAGTGATGATGTCCCAATTGAGACGAACCAAAGCAGTTTTCTGTGCCCTCGCATTAACAACCCTCTGCGGTCACGCATTTGCACAAGATGCTCTAGGAGACGGGAGCGCACTCGATGCAAACACCGGGCAGAACGGAAGAAAGAACTTCCAGCGCCCGAGTTTGGCTTCAGAGCTTAGTTTCCGGAATGCGATTGCAACTGGGAACGCGCCTGGCGGCCTCAGTTTCCGTGGGGACTTGGGTTATCGGGCGGCCGGCGAGTTCACTGGAGAGTTAGGATCGGACTCTCTCTTTGCATTTCGTCGCGATTCGTTGTATTCGGGACTCGCAGGGATGGGCATTCGTGGGACAGACGCGATTCAATACCAGTTCGCACTCACAACCGGAGCTGCTCCAACGCGCAACTTGATGGGTAACTTGTCTACTTCACGCGACAACTACTATTCAAGTTACACCAACTCCTACGGCCAAACCGAGACTGGATCCAGTATCCGATATGATCAAGAAAGAGAAGATCTAGATCAACGAGGGAAACAACTCTCAGCTTATCGTCCTACTCAAAACGCTTCATACTCAGGTGTTGATACAGGATCAATGTTGGGCACATTGCGATCTGCATCAACATACACTACGACGAACAATCTCCAGCCTGCGCTTCTTTCTGTCTATACCGAAGGCGTTGATCGAAAAGCAGTAGGACTTATCGCGTCGCCTTTGCTTGGAGTGACATCCACCCCGATGGCTGAAGATGAACCAGAAATAAATCCACTCGTTGCTCGACCACCTAATGGGGTGAATTCGGGACAAGTATCAAATCGACTCCCAACCTCGTATGAAGGTTTGGTTGAGCAAATGCGAGATCATGTCGAGAAACTCAGAACCGACGAAGAGAACGCACAAAGTACTATCCGATCCGATGAAACGAATGATTCTTGGCTCATTCGACAGATGCAAGATCTTCGTGAGAAACTCTACGGCGCCAAACCCGCGAACGACGACGATCCGAACAACACTGACTTGTCTGATCCGATGGATAACCCCAAAGATAATCCAGAGTCTACAGATCCTGAAGAAGTGAACGACCCAAATGTAACACTCGATCCGAGAGATTACCTCCCAGAGAACTCGAATAGTCCTCTCTCACAAGCGATCCAAGAATCACTCAAAAATATCAGCTCAGATACTTCAACAGTTGAACTGTATGATCCAACCGTCATGGCAATAGACCCAGAAACACTCCAAGTGCTTCGTGGATCATCCGCAAGAGAAATTGATCAACTGCTCGATCCAAGAGCTGCAGATCGTGATATCTACGGCGAGCACATGGTTACAGGACAACGCTTGATCGCTGAAGGGCGATACTTTGACGCAGAAGAGCGATTCACTCACGCACTCTCTATCAACCCGGGGGATATTCCAGCTCAACTAGGGCGCTTGCATGCCCAGATAGGCGCTGGAATGGTCCTGAGTGCATCAGTAAATCTTCAATCACTCTTCTCTATGCATCCAGAAGTCGTTGCATCAAAATACTCAGGTAAACTTCTCCCAGATCAGAACCGAATTATTAAGCTTACTGATCGTCTCAAAGAACGCGCAGGATTGACTACTCCTGAGTTATCAATGCGTTTGATGGAGAGTGATCGGATCAGAGTATCTGCAGGGATCCTCCTTGCATACCTCGGATATCAGATCAACGATGATCAAATGGTTTCCGAAGGGCTTGCAGTTGTCAAAGAGCGCGGCGATGATTCAGATCAAAGATTCTCAAGTTTGCTCTCGCAAGTGTGGGGACTCGATCTTGGTGCAGGAGAATCAACTTCAGAATCCAGTTCAACGGATACAACTCAGGAATCTGACTGAACACAAGATCGATGACTCAAACTACAGATGAACTCGGTCGCCCTCGTGGGCACTCTCTTCGTGACTACTGGACGACAGGCACCATTGCGTCTCTATGCCATTCAATCAGTGATCTAGGACAAGTCTGTATCGAACTCCGTGACGAGCGAGGACTCGTTCTCGATGCGCATTCATATGAACAAGATCAAGGGATCGTTCGTGAGATCCCACAAGATGCAACGGTTCATCAGATCCAGATCGGAGATGAATCAATCGGTTCGATCGTTGTGTATCCAGAGAGCGATGAAAACACGAATCACACTCTGATGAATCACATCGGAAAACTGATCGCGCTCACAGCAGGGGAGATGTGCACGGATGTTTCTCAACTTCGATATCGAGTTGAAGAAATTGATGTGCTCTACAAACTCAGTTCATTGCTCGTTCGAGGCGGACGAGTCAAAGACATGTTGAGGCTGACTCTTGAGCTCAGTCTTGAAGTGCTTGGGCTCGATGCAGGCGCGATTATGCTTTTGCCTGAAGATTCTCTGGGGATCCAGCACGACGAAATAGAGAATGAACTTCAACGATCCGCTTCGATCGGACTCAGTGATGATTGGCTCACAAATCCAATCCCGCTTTCAAAGTCACGTGAGTTTGATCGTCTCAGTTTAGAAGGAGAAGTAGTCGTATCTTCAAGTCTGATGGATGATCCAAGGGTGCTTGTTCCAAAGGAGTGTCAACTCGAAGGACTGGTTGCATTCCTTGGTGCAGGAATGGTCTTTGATGGTAAACCAATCGGAGTCATCAGGCTGTATTCCAAAACCAAGAGAGAGTTCACAAACGCAGATCGCAATTTAGTCCGCTCCTTGGGAGAATCCGCAGCGGCGGCTGTAGAACAAGCTCGTTTGCTCAAACTTCAAGCACGCCAACGAAGGTTGCATCGTTCACTCAAGATCGCAGGAGCAGTTCAGAAAAGGATGCTCCCAGAAGTGACCCCTGAGTTTGATCGATTGGAACTCGCAGGGCGCTATCAGCCAAGCCAAGAAATCGGTGGAGATTTTTATGATCTCTTCGGAGTAAGAAACCAACTCGGAGTTCTTGTTGGTGATGTCGTGGGAAAAGGAGTTGTTGCAGGATTACTCATGAGCGCCGTCCGCGCAACGATTCGTGCATACGCAGAACTCAGCGACGATCTCTCGCGTGTAATGATCAGGACCAACGACGCTGTCTTCCGGGACACTACTGTTTCTGAGTTTGTTACAATCTGGTATGGGATGATTGATCCTGAATCATTGATGATGCGATATGTAGTTGCAGGCCACGAACAACCTTTGCTTTTCCGTAAGGATAAATCAGGATTCAAACTCAAGCGTCTCCCAGGCGAAGGGCTCGTCGTTGGAGTCATCGAGAACGAACCATACAAGATGCACACGATCCAACTAAGAGCAGGGGATATTTTGATCGCCTACACAGATGGAATCACTGACGCGATGAACTTTGATATGGCGAGATTCGGGAACGATCGACTTGAATCTGGAGTCCTTGAGTTCCTCAATAGTTCTCCGGATGCATCCGCACAAGATATCCTCGAACGGATTTTCTGGAGTATGCGACAGTTTGTAGGCTTACAAGATCAAGCAGATGACGAAACTCTTGTCGTTGTAAAAGTCGGAGACTGACTTCCTCTTCAATTAATAAAAACCCCGCTCTGTAAAGCGGGGCACGAGATCAATATACATTTGATACGAGATGATTACGCCGCGAATGGACCATCATCATCAGTATCGAGCCAATCAGACATCCGTAGAGGCTGACAATACTCTTCGACTTGCTCAGAGAGTGATTCGAAGTTGCTCTCCACTCGACTCAGGGCTTCTTCAACGCGTGCAATACTGTCCATTTCAACTTCTCCAGTGCAGTTCGAGTCATGACCCGCTTCGCTTGCGGTTCTCCAACTTCGTGCAGAAGCATTAAACGGCAAAGGCTGCGGGGCTTCGGTCTCTACTTCTTCCCGGAATAACTTCAAATAAGGCATCAAGAACCTCCAAAGACATTGGTTTGCACCAAAGAGCGTGCAATTAACATCGACAAGAGGTTTCGTAAACTCAAGCCCAATAGCAGAAGAGGGTTCTGTCTAGGCCTGTATTGAGGATAAATAGGGAGAACTCCGGGGGTCATGCGTCTGATATCGACACGATGTGCCCGCTTCGTCCATCTTTGGTGTCAGCATAAGACAATCAGGACTGTGAGTCGCTGATCTCTGGGATCGATGATTCTGAGTCCCTAGAGCGTATCTGAGGTTCTTGTCCTCGCATAATTCGACCAAGGTTCGTTTTATGCTTGTAGATCACCATGATCGCGAGCAACAAGGTCACGATGAAGAAAGGCGTGCCATAGTTTGGGATATCGGACTTGATCATTTGGACCTGATCCGTAGACAAGCTCTCCCAGTTGGTACTCGTCGACGCTTGTCGCTCCATGAGAGTCTTGTATTGTGCAAAGACCATCCAAACCCAGAGCGGCAAACTCGCAGCCGCTGTGCATGACGCGAGACTGACATAGCGCCATAAGAGAACCACTACGAGATAGACAACGAGTGCTCCCGTCGCCGGAAGAGTCATCGCCGGGAGAATCCCAACGAGTGCTCCCATCGCAGTTGCGACCCCTTTTCCACCCTTGAACTTGAGCCAAGGAGTGAACATGTGACCTAGGACCGCGGCGACCATCACTCCAAGCCACCAGAACGCGTCTGGGGATTCGACACGCAGAGTGCCAAGTGTTCCCATCATGTTCCCTGCGATCAGAGTGGGGAACATGCCCTTTGCGAAATCTAATGAAAAGCACGCGTAGAAAAAGCGTCGACCAAGTACACGTCCGAGATTCGTTGCTCCGATGTTCCCAGAGCCTTTCGTTCGGATATCGACGCCGTTAATTTTTCCAATGAGATACCCAAACGGGATTGATCCGGAGACGAACGCGATCGGGATGAACATCCACCATTGCATATTGATTTCCAAAGCTCACTGATCGAGCGTTAATCAACAAATCGCCGTGTGAGCACTCGTTTGATGTTTTCAAAAACTTCATCCGGGGTACCCTTTGCATCGACTTTGAGGTACCTTTGTGCATTGGGGTCAGATTCAACTAATGATCGATATCCGTTACGTACGCGAGCATGGAACTCTGCACCCTTTGCTTCCATGCGATCGAGCAACGGGTTGAGACGAGACGCCGCGGTTTCTTGATCGACATCAAAGATCAATGTCGCGTCAGGTTCGACTCCGACCATTGCGATTTTTGCCGCAGACTCGATTTCTTCGTATGGAATACCACCCGCGGCGCCTTGGTAGGCGTAAGTTGACGCAACAAAGCGATCTGCTACGACAAGATCACCACGCTTGAGCGCGGGGCCGACGACTTGCTCGCAGAGTTGCGCTCGCGAGGCCATATAAAGGAGCATCTCGCAACGGAGACTCATTTCTTCGCGATCAAGATGCTCAAGGAGCGCATCTCGGATTTTTTCACCGATTTCTGTCCCGCCTGGTTCACGGACTTCAGTAACTCGAATCCCAGCACGCTTTGTCGCAGCGAGGAACTGAGAGAGCTGGGTGCTTTTCCCAGACCCGTCTGGACCATCGAAGACGAGAAACTTGCCTGCAAGTGCACTTGCAAGAGATTGCGATAATTCGCAACTCGGGTTGTCGCTTTCAGAACCGGCTTGGGACTCTTGGATCGGATTCGTCATTGTTTTCACACTCACGGAGAAGAGTGTAGCGTCTCTCGAACACTTGTGATGCGTTGTCGCCATGGAGATCCACCAAGATTTGGATCGAGGAGTTCCAATCTTCCGATGTGCTTCAATGCGTTGGTTTTATCCTTTGTTGTGCCGCTTGTGCTGATCGTTTCGAGCATCAAAGCCCATGCTTGCCAGTAAGTGCTTGTGTGATTCCCGGTTGCGTCAATTCGTGCACTCAGTTCATTGAGTGCATCGAACGCAGCTCGTGTTTGTCCAAGCCGATTGAGGGCTTGTGCACGCATTAACTCCAGTTCTGTAGTTGAGGATCCTTCCAGATCTGTTTCTTCAATTAACTGATTAATCGTGGTTAATGCGCTCTCTGGATCGAGCTTCATTTCATCAATTGCTGCGCGCTTTGTCCACATCGAAGCGCCTGGAATACTGAATCGGTTCGCGGCATCTCGCATTCTGATTCCCAATCCACTCCGGATATGAGGATCAGAGAACTGATCGAGCATCCCAAGCACTGTCTGCTCGTACAACTCGCCGGCCAACACACCCTCGCGAGTTCCCGGGGTAATCGGATCGAGCACATCGAGTCGAGCAAAATCTGTCAAAAGCTCGGCTAAGGACAATCTCCAAAGATCTATCTGAGGATGATCAGAGAACTGTGTAACTGCAAAGCTGAGTCGATCTTTCATGACCGATTCAAGATGTACAGGAGTTCCATGGATTGCGCCCGCGATTGCGTCTTGAGCATGCTCACTCTCTGGGAATCGTTGAGCGAGTTCCATCAGCGCATTTGTCGATTGCTTCTGAGAGTCTGAGGTATTCATTGCTCTTCCGAGCACGCCGAGTTGCCAGAGTGCGTTGCTTGCATGTTCTGGAACATCTTCGCGTTCTGCAATTCGAGCAAGTAGATCCATAGCTCGATCACGATGCTTTGTATTGTGTGAGAATGTGTTGGCAGCCGCGAGCAATACATCAAAGGGAAGTTGACTATCCGTTTGAGTCGCAGGGGTCAGTTCAAGAATAAGTGTGATTCGAGTGTCGATGTAATTCTGAATGGATGTGTTTGCTCGAGCAGCCTTTCGCAACTCAACCATCGGTGCCCATGGTTGCTCGTGATCAAGTTCGAGACGAGATTTTGTCATCGCTTCACGAGCAAGAATTCCCCAGACTGCATCGATCGCGCCACTCTGTGTGATAAAAGGGGGTTCTTCCAAAAGTGTAGAAACTTGCTCGGATTCAACTCCCATAGAAATGAGAGAGAGTACTGCTTGTGCTTTAGTTGATTGATCGAGTTCAAGATCATCAGACACAATAAGGAGTTCGTTTATGTTTGCTTGAGCGAAGTTTGATTTGCCCATTTGATCCATCGCGATCGCAACCATCATGATTCTCTGTGCATCAGTATTGGGTTCTGTATACATTACGTTGTCAAGGGTGTTCACGATTGATTCGAGATCTTCGAGAGCAATCGGACTTCTCTGCGATGCAAGATGAAGCAAGAGAATTGCTTGAGCATCTAGAATCGCCGCTCTCCCATCAATCTCGCTTAGAGGTTCCACCAATGACCTGATCTGTTTCGCGACTTGTATCGCGTGTTCTCGTTGTTCGAGATCGGGGTAAGAATAAAAAGCTGCAAAGCTGGTTCCAGATGCAGTTAAGGATCCGACGAGTTCACTCGCAGTAGTGATCCGTTGTTCATTCGAAGCGCCAATTGAACGAGTGCTCAAATCTGTCGGCTCATCTGACGCAATGAGATCTTCGTATGCGACTACTTTGTAGTTCTCACCTGCATTTTTGTGTTGATCGCCGTGCATCATCCCAATTGCTTGCATGATTCCTGTTGGGTCATCATCGAGCAGCTGAATCGTTTTAATGATCGTTTTGCGTCGGCCTGTGATTGGATTTTGCGGATTGAGCTCATTGAGCTCATTGAGAATCTCTCGTTGACCTTGAGCCCAACCCATCTCTGTGCGCTCGATTGATCGAGTGATGAGCATGACAAGATCAGGTTTGAGTTGAAGAGCTGTCCGCAATCCATCGAGGGGGTTTGATCTGCCTCGAGCATTCACAGTAGATAACCAGTCTGCGACTGCTTGTTTGTTCGCAGGAGTTGCTCGTGCAATGCGATCCGAGTTGATCGGCGCCAAGCTCACACTGTTGTCATCGAATGATCGAAAGAGAACCACCTGGAACTGTTGAGTCGCGCTCAATCGAGAGATGGAGTTGAGCAACTGTGCTTGCAAATACGCAAAGCTGTTCGCTGTCGCACCTGATCCATCTACAACATAAACGATCTTGCGCGCAGAACGACTTTGAACTCCTGCAAATTGAACACTGGGGGGCGTAGCGCTCTCGGGTTGAGCAATCTGTGCATTTGTCCGTTCGATTGCTTCGAGTGCGACAGGGTCCATCGCAGGTTTGGTATATTCAAGCGTCCCGAGTTCTGCAGCAGCCTCTACAACCCGATCTGGGGCCGTCGGGGTTGTGGTCTTTGCAAACGAGTTCGAAGTGTTCGAGGATTGATTCTCCTTTGCAGTATTCTCAGGATCGGGCGCATCTGGAATATCACTTGGAGCAGGAAGTGATAGCTCGACGATCGGGCGATCATCTTCAGTAGACCCTTGCGTGCTGATCTGCATCCCGATGTACGCGACACTACTGATCAAAATAGCATGAACTGCAATGGATATCCCAGGGGGGACAGTCCAGCGCAGCCATTGAGCTTGGGTTGATTGTTGCTTTGGCTCGTTCACACTCACATCGTAGTGTGCATCGTGCTCTGATGTTCACAGATTGTGCTTCTTGTGAAGTTAGAAGCTGAGATTAGGGGGTTGGGTTTGGGGTGCGATCAAACTCGGAACGATCTGCTCCGTTTGGTTGTGATCCGTTCTTTGCCGCTTTGGGATCTCCATGGATATATGGATCTCTCGAAGTCGGTTTGAAGATCAATCGATCTACTCCAATAGCGCCTGATCCCAAGAAGAAAACCGCAAGTGACATCCCTGCTAATCCCAGTTGCCATAAAAGACCCATGTAAGCTGAGGGCGCCCAAGGATCAGATGCTTTGGGGATAAATCCGAGGATAGTACTTTGATCTTGGATGATCGCAGGTCCGAGTTGAGTCATCCACATCGCAACACACATCACAACAAATGTGCCCATCGCGCTCAATCGGGTAAATAATCCCAAGACAAGGAAAAGACCCGTCACGAGTTCGGTAATCGCAACCGTCCATGCGAGTGCGTTTGCCCAAGGCTTTGATCCGAGTATCTCAGGCATGATCGGTTGGATCGGTGTTGAGTTTTCAGTCAACCCAGGGTTCGCCGCGCGAGAGAGCATCAATGAGATTGAATACACGCGTTTGACTTCCATCAACTCTGGAAAATCTGAGGCTGCGTACTGATTGTTCGTAAATTGAACAGGGATCAGTTGAACCTGCTCTTTGAGCTCTGGAGTGTCCGGTTCAATCGCAGGAACATCTTCGACAGCATCTTCAATCTGCTCAATGATTGTGTCGGCCATTTCCGTCAGATCAGGAGTGTTGATTTCCTGATCCTCAGTGGTAGTTGGGGATTGGTCAGGAATCGTGTTTGTCTCAGGGGCTGAGGAATCGTCAAGTTGTTCTTCAACAGAAGAATCTTGATTCTCTATAAAGGGCGCAGGAGCGGTCGGCATGACTCCAATATTTGCAAGTCTCGCTGCGCCGTCCCCGGTAACTGAATAGGTCCCGACGAGTTTGCCTGTCCCTGCCCATAGAAAAGTGACCCCGAGGACAAGCCTGAGGATGAAAGATGGTAATGTCAGTGCAACCTGATCACGCAATCGCATGGGTATTCCCCTGTTCGAAGTGCTCCTCGTCCTGAGATATACAATACAGGATATAGGGCAGGCTATGACGATGAATCTATTGATTCTGATCGGCTTAGAGAGAGAAAATGCGCCAATCATGCCGATTGGGAGGCTTGATTTGTCTAAAGTCGATCTTTGAGAAGTTGAACTGCATATTGTGTACACAGCGAAACAACACGCTACGCGGATGTGGCGGAACTGGCAGACGCGCTGGATTTAGGTTCCAGTGGGGCAACCCGTGCAG
This sequence comes from Phycisphaerales bacterium, assembly GCA_029213305.1. Lineage (GTDB taxonomy): Bacteria > Planctomycetota > Phycisphaerae > Phycisphaerales > UBA1924 > UBA1924. The sequence goes on along the minus strand of JARGPA010000002.1, from coordinate 134,004 downwards.
GTTCGATTCCTGTCATCCGCATTCTGATCTTTGGCAATCAGGATCAAAGTAAAAGGCCCACAGCAAATGCTGTGGGCCTTTTTCATTGAGAGATGGAGTTCACCAGTTTCGAGCTGGACTCAAGCTTTATGGACAACCCGCACTGAATACTCCGAGGAAGTCGGAGATATCAAAGAAGTTGAGTGTGCCATCATCGTTGATATCAGCAGCGGCTTCGCCTGCACTAAACGCTGCGAGATATGCTGAGATATCAAAGAAGTTGAGTGCTCCAAAAGGTTCTGCGATATCCGCATCATTACAACCTGTAGGAGAATCCTCACAAGTCAGTTGAATGAGTTGGACTGCATCGACGCCTGCTTCTACGACAGAGCCTTCACCAAGGTCAGAAACAACAAATCGTACACGAACCTGACTCGAAGGATTCGCGAAGACTGAACCAACATCAAATGAGTACTCGTTCCAGCCCCCACCTTGTGATTCTGGTCCGAGTGTGTCAATAGTTGTCCATGCGCCGCCGTTGTTGTTCGATAACTGAATACTCATCGAATCGTCAACCACGCCGATGTTGTTCGAGTACCAGAGTGCGTATGTAAGAGTGGTGTTTCCGCTCGAAGCATCCATTGCTGGAGATGTCAAGGTTGTTGTTCCGCCGTCAACATCGGAGTTGCCTTCGACATTGTCTGTCAAGTAACAGCGCCCTGAACCATCGAAGTCATTTGCAGGATCGCCGCGTCCGCCACCACCAGCTGGGATTGCTCGTTCCCAAGCACCGTCATCGACAGAGCCTGTAACGCTCCAACCGGTATTCGATTCAAAGTTGTCGCTGTAAATCTCTGTAAGCGATGAAACGACTCCTGCACTCAGTGAGTTTGAAGGCGCATCTGATGGGAATGTCGCAACAAATCCGTCAGAGGTACTCGCCGTGAAGTAGTAGTTGATATCTGATCCACATGGCACAGATGGGAGTGATGCAGAATAAGTGCCGTCACCGTTATCACCCATAGAGATCGGAGCAAACCCTGATCCTGAATCGAGCATCATTTGAACGGATGTGACTGCAACGCCGTCGCGTGTGACTGCTTCGACGGACAAGACCTCACCGCCCGCGGGGTTAACCGTGCTTGGGAGTGACCCTGATTGCGCAAGCGCCATCGGGCGCAGTTCAGCATCAACGCGGACTACAAAGAGACCTCGTTCAATATCAGAGATAATGATGTTCCCTGATGGGAAGAACGGGTAGTTCGACCAAGCGCCATTGAATGAGGCGCTGTCTGAACCTGGGTAAGTATCGAAGAATGCAACTTCGACAGGGTTCGCTGGATCGAGTGCATCAAACACACGCAATCCTGAGCGATAGTTTGATTGGTAAACGACATCATCGAGGGTATAGAGGTTGTGATCGATCGCTGCTTTGCCTGTTGTGTAGGTGCCGACAAAGAATGGGTTTTCAGGATCTTCAACATTGATGACTCGAGTGGTTGTGACTGCAACTGAATCACCTTCGTCGAGTTCGTCATTGAGATACACAAACTTACGATCCGAGGAAAGCCAGACTTGATGAGCGTATCCAGCGTTTGGGTAGAACACAGTTGAAAGCGTCTGTGTGTTATTTGGATCTGTGACATCAACAATCCGAAGACCTGTAGATGAGAATCCGCCGCTGAATCCGCCAGCCGCGAACGCGATCTCGCGCCCTGCTAAATCGCCGTCGTGCCAAGTAACAACTTGTGCATCATGGATGTACATCTCTGTCCAGCCGCCGTCGAGCGATGGAAGTTCAGGATTTGAGATATCGATATGAACGAGTCCGCCGTTACCGATGTTTGCACCGACGACCCACATGGATCCGGATTCTTCGTTAACAACGATGTTGTGTGTTGTTGAGTATCCGCCACCGGTCCAGTTACGAACGAGTGTGACATTCCCGTTGTCGATATCAGACATATCCATGACTTGGATACCTGAACCGCCTTCGGAAACGCCGTAGGCGTAATCGCCGAGAACTTTGACATCGTGCCAAAGACTTGATGGTCCAGAGATTGTTTCAACAATGACGGGACTTGTCGGGTTCGTGATCTCGACGAATCCGTATCCGCCTTCAAGACCCATGATCGCGTACTCGCGTCCACTTGATGATACATATCCCCAACAATCGTTACCCGATGCGGTATTCACTCCAGAGAAGTTGTTGAGTGGAATTTGTGAGAGCAAAGTAACATTGGATGAATCAAACCCTCCGCTGCGAGGGGTTGCCATACCTTGAGTCCAGATCTCGCCGTAGACTGGGGGTTGGTTGTCTAGGATTTTGCGAACATCGTCATCATGTGCATTGGTAGCGCTCCCGGCACATGCCAAGATTGCGGACGCAATTGCGAGATGACGATACCCTACGCGAGATGTATGTACTTGACCCATTGGGTACTTTCCTTTCGATGATCCGTCTAGATTGTGTTTCACTGCGAAGAGAACTCACAACGCATTGATTGGGGCAACTCAATTGTGCATAGATACACAAAGCCCTTTGCTCGAGCAAGCACCATATTATTCGACCCATTGAGGGATTCGGTTGCTCAAACTGAAATAATGATGGTGAGAAATGAGTCTTTGCGTACACTGTTGATGATGAAAAACATAATCACACTGCTTGTATGGGGATTGATTGGTGCAATTGCAACTCAAACTGTTGCTGTTGAACCAGAATCGGACCTAGCACAAGAATTAGAAGCTCCACCCAAGCGTCCGAGTTTACTCCTAGTTGAGCAGAATCAACACCCATCTGTTGATATTAGTTGGGTCGTTGGAGGCGAGCGCCAAAGCTACAGCGCGATGCTTCCTTACACCGCACCAACTGGAGGCGATCCTCTCGGGCACAATGTAAAAGCATATGTCACTCTGGGAGGCACTCGGATTGAGACAGGCGCTGGACATCCAAAGGGTGCTGTTATTCGACTCGGGATCACAAAGATCGAAGGTGCACGCGCGTTCTTCTCCAAGATCGATCCGGGGACTGACATCGAGTTTACGATTCATGATGTGCGAATGAATCAACCCGTTAAGTATCATGAGGGAACTGGGATGATGCATCTCAAATATTCGCTCGGAGATCTTAAAGCATGTGCACTCCCTGGGACTGCTCGCAATCAATACCTTCTCTCTGATCCCCAAGACACACTTGGGGGCAGAGTCATTGCAGGACTTAACGCAACCCCAGGTGCACTCGACGGCCATGAAGGGAATGGATCAATCATTGTCAAAGTTGACAAGGACGATCCAGAGCTGGTCACAATGCGAGTTCGAGTGCCTTACGGCTTGCTCCGACATCTCCAAGATCCATGGAAGAGTACACTCCCCGGTACTTTCTTCGAACCTATTCATTTACACGCAGAAGCAGAACTAATCCCAGTTGATATCGAACCACTCGACAGAGAACCGATTGTCCCTGAGTCCAACGAGAGCTCGAAATCATCGGACACAACTGAAGAATCAGCTCAAGATGAGATTAATGATTAGGTGATCTAGTGTGATCATTGTGATATCCTCAAGGTATGAGCAACCTCAACGAACTCGATCAAATAGCCCTCGACGCGGCGTACGAACAAGCATGCAAATCAAAATCCGAAGGGGGAATCCCGATCGGGTCTGCTCTGATCGCACCAAACGGAGAGATCGTTGCACGCGGACACAATGAGCGAGTTCAATCGGGGGATCCTACAGCACACGCGGAAACAGTCTGTATCCGACACGCCGGTCGGCGTAGAGATTGGCACACCCTGACTCTCGCATCCACCCTCTCGCCGTGCGCGATGTGTACAGGAACCGCAGTACTTCATCGAATTCCACGCGTTGTGATTGGGGAACATAAAACCTTTGTAGGCCGGGAAGATTGGTTACACAACGAAGGGGTCGAAGTCGTACTCGCACACGATGTGAGATGTATTGAACTGATGGAAGAGTTTATTGCACAGCGCCCTGATCTATGGAATGAAGATATAGGGGTTCCGCCTGAAGAGTGATCTTTGTGATTGTTACTGAGTAGGACTGTTAGATGATTGTGCCGTACATTCGATCGCCTGCGTCTCCAAGTCCAGGGATGATGTACCCTTTTTCATTCAAACATTCATCAAGTGCAGCCGCGTAAATCGTAACATCCGGATGATCTTTCTGGAGTCGATCAATTCCCTCGGGGGCTGCGACAAGACAAATCATTCGGATGTCACTGGCGCCTGCTTGTCGAAGCATTGAGATCGCCGCTGACGCGCTACCTCCAGTTGCAAGCATCGGATCAACCAGAATCACAGGCCCCGCATCAAGTTCACGAGGGAGTTTGTTGAGGTACGCGTGCGGCTCAAGTGTCTTCTCGTCTCGTGCGAGTCCGAGATGTCCGACGCGAGCTTCAGGCATGACTTCTAAGATCCCGTCGATCATCCCGAGTCCTGCTCGTAGCACAGGGACAATCGTAATCGCTCCTTTGATGAGGGTGCAACGAGCAGCCATGATTGGAGTTTGAACAGTTGTCTGTTCAGTTGGAAGTGATCGCGTGACTTCGTAGACCATGAGTCCTGCGATTTGGGAGAGAGCAGCTCGAAAGTTACGATGTCCAGTCTCTTTGTTTCGGATCGTTGCCATTTTGTGTGCGATCAAAGGATGATCAAAGATGACAGGTTTATTTGATGTGCTTTCTTCCATATCAGAAGTGTACACGCAGATTGAATCTGAGTTGGGTAGATCTGATAAGCAAAAGAATGCAAGCAACGAAAAAACCCCCGCTCGATATGAGCGGGGGTTGGAGGATTCGAGTTTCAACTTTGATCAACAGTATGTTGAATATGAGTTATATTTTATCATACTGAGTCGCGTTGACAACTTTCGATTATGGGCAACCAGCACTGAAAGCGCTGAGGTATTCCGAGATATCGAAGAAGTTGAAATCGCCGTCGCCGTTGATGTCTGCAGCAGCATCATTCGCGTTGAACGCGCTGAGGAATGCTGAGATATCGAAGAAGTTGAGTTCGCCGTCGCCGGTGAAGTCAGCAACACAGCCACCTGAAGGAACAACAGCGGTACCAATGAGGTTCACGCTTGTGTCACGCCACATACCAATGTTTACTTCACCTGTCTCAGGAGCCTGTGACGAGATGAATGAGTAAGTGTATGTAGTGCCCCAACGGATCGCGTTAGCGTTCGGGTTGACTGAATGTGGTTGAACTGACCATGAGATTCCGCCAGCGCCTTCGATTGGTGCCCAGTCAGTACCTTCGATGTTACCGTCGACTGAGTCGTGGTAATCAACATCATGGAAGTAGTGGCCGCTAGTGCCTGATGCTGAAGGAACGCCGAATGAGCCGATTGACATGTGCGAGTTCTGGTTGTGAACTGCGTAGTCGTAGCGCCATGTGCCGTCACCCATGTCGGTTGCCTTTGAACCAACTTCGAGCTTGCCTTCACCTGGAACTGCAACAGTGTTGACCATAACGCTTGGGTCAGGAGTGTTGATTCCGTTTCCGTGCTCTTGCCATGCAATGAGTGCTGACTCTTCACGGTTGGTAGGACCAGTGGTGTTTGCACCACCTGATGACTGAACGCTCATTCTCTTGTAGCTTACATTGTTGTAGCTAGTTGGAACGCCATCATCGTTGAGGTAAGGAAGTCCAGTGTTCGCGTTGAACTCATCCTTGATGACATACTGACCTTCAGCGAAGTAGATTGCGCCTGGGATACCCATGTCAGCAGTTGGAACCTGAATTCTCTTGAAGATGGTGTTACCGCTTTGGTTCTGTGATGTGTATGGGTACAAGAACTGTGCATCCCATGCATTGATTTCTGAACGAGGACCAAGGTCAGTCTGTGATCCGTTAAGGCTCGCGCCGTAAGGATCTGAACAACCTGTTCCCAAGCTTGAGAATGAACCGTTGTTGTCACAACCGAAACCACAAGCGTTGCCTTGAAGTGAAGCAAATGAATGCTTCACGAATGAAATTCCGAGTTGCTCCATACGGCCGTCCATCAAACGGTAGATGGAAACTTGGATAACAGGGTGATTAGGTGTACCGTCGATCCAGTCCAATGGAACTGTACCTGCGTTACATGAAGTGGTGCCTACTGCGTAAGCGCTGGTTGCTCCAACGGTGCCGTAAAAGCGCACATCGTCAAGGCTACCACAAATAACGTCTGGTGCTGCGGCGGCAATGCCACAGCTTGCAGCGAGAGCTGCAACTGCTGTAATACGAAACATCGTGTTTAATCCTCCAGAAAGTGGGGTTTTGGGTTACTAAGTACAGATTACACGGAGTTAGAACATAAATACAGTCAATTCCGAACCAATTTATAATTATTTCGCGAAACAAAAGCCTTACAAAATATTGGCTATATGGGCGTATCATGAAGATATGAGTTCGCGATCGGCGCGACTACCATTGTGATCTATGGCCACGACTGAACATCCAGAAAGCTCAAAGCTCGATCATGCTCTTGAGCTTGTTGGGGTGAAATATCAGTATCAAAAAAGCTCAGAATTGGCTCTATCGATCAATAAACTCGATGTTGCGCCTCAAGAACAGGTTGTGATTACCGGACGCTCAGGATGTGGAAAGAGCACTTTGCTCCATCTGATCGCAGGCCTCATGGACCCGACTGAGGGGTCCATATCCGTCGCTGGGAGTCCGATGAGCTCAATGTCAGGATCAAAACGGGATCAATTCCGAGGCCGACATATCGGAATGGTCTTCCAAACTTTCCACTTACTTAATGGATTTACGGTCCTTGAAAATGTCCTCGCAGCGTTGATGTTCTCAGATTTTCCACGTTCTGAGCATCGTTCACGTGCAAAGCAACTGATCGAAAGACTGGGGATCAATACGCCGAGTGCTCGAATTCAAGACCTTAGTGTCGGACAACAACAGCGCGTCGCGGTAGCCCGAGCGATTGCTTGTTCTCCAAAGATTGTGCTCGCCGACGAACCAACCGCTGCACTTGATCCAGAATTTACAAATGTCGCAATGGATCTACTTCAAGACGCATGTCGTTCAATCGGCGCTTCATTGGTTTGTGTTACTCATGATTTGAGTATTGTCGAACGATTTGATCGTCATGTCTCTATGCAAGTTCCTCAAACACAGGAGCATGCATAATGGCCTTGAGCGATTGGAACATCGTGACCCGATCATTGAGAAGCAGATGGTTCTCTACACTGTTGACAGCAATGAGTGTCGCGATCGCAGTTGGTCTCATGACATTGTTAATCTCAATGAGAAGCGCTGGAGAGAATGCGTTCAAACGTGGTACTGGGAATGTTGAAATTCTGATCTCAAAGGAGTCAGGGCCGTTAGCAAGTGTGCTCAACTCGTTGTTCTACGCTGAAGCTCCAGGTAACTCGATTCTCTATTCACAGTTTCAAGAACTCAAAAAAGACTATCCTTTTGCATGGACTGTTCCAACCCAGTTGGGTGATTCATATCAAGGTTCTCCAGTCATGGGGACGACAAGTGAGTTCTTTGAAGTCTTCGAACCTGCGATTGGAACTCCTTGGTCTCTCGCGAAAGGGAGAATCTTTGAATCTTCTTTCGAAGTTGTCGTCGGATCTGAAGCATCAAAGCTGAATCGATTGAACATTGGTGATTCAATTGTACTCCAACACGGTGCTCCTCAATCCGCCGGTGGACATCATCATGATGTCTTTGAGTTCAATGTCGTAGGTATCCTCAATCCAACAGGGACAGCACACGATCGAGCAGTATTTACAGATCTCACAAGTGCATGGATTTTGCACGCGCATGATCGTCGAGAAGCACAACAAGGTGAACATGTTCACACGCTTGAGTCAGATCTGATTGAATCCGATAAGAAGATCACCGGAATTTATGCTTCGATTGGAACACGCAAAGCGGCGCTTACTCAGATTCTCTCATCATTGAGACGAGATCCTAACTGGACCATTGCGAGTCCGTCGAGCACTGTGGGAAACTTGTTTCAGATTGTTTCGAACATAGATCAGATTCTCCTTGCAATGGCAATCGCCGTCTTGCTCTCATCCGGGGTATCGATTCTTGTTGCGCTCTATAACTCAATGGATCAGCGCCGTCATCAGATCGCAGTTCTACGAGTACTCGGCGCTTCCAAGATGCGAGTATTCAATCTCATCTTTACAGAGAGTGCAATGATCGGTGTTTTCGGAGGAAGCGTTGGTGTTGGACTCGCGATTATCAGTGGCCGAGCAGTATCGATCGCTCTCCAATCAAAGGTAGGGGTGTTCATCGAACCGAGTCTCCCGCTTGATGGGTATCTGATGATCTTACTTGCAACGATCGCGTTATCATGTATCGCAGGAATCATCCCTGCGACGATTGCGTATCGCACAAGTGTGGTTCGATCGCTCAGACACAGTGTTTCTTAAACTTGTGATATAGGATTTTTATGCGTTGGTTCTGGTTATTCATCTTGACATTAATCCTGTTGACCGTAGGGCTCTATGTCATGCGTGTGAACCAAAGCCCAGTTACTGCGCCTGCTCGAATCGTTCCAAACCAACGATCGGATTCTTCGAAGTCTACAAACGAAATCAAATCAAACGAAATTTCGACAACCGATGAAGTTGAACCAAAGCAAAAACCAGAACCCAGTGTTGAAGTTAAACAATCTGGTATCGAGCAAGAAGTAGGATTGCCTGGTATAGAAGAGGTTGCAGAATCTGACTTTGTTCAATCTCCAAAGACTAAAGTCGACGAAGCAGATTCAGTGGTAGCGTCTAAAACGGAACCTGTTGAAAACGACGCGCCTTCAAATCCCGTTACAATCAATGAAGATCAAGAAGATGAAACGAACAATGAACTCGAGTTGGTATCAACCCCTGAAGTTGCTCAAAATGAATCAAACTCTGTCGTAGAGCAAATAGAAGAAGTTGTTCCAGTACAAGTTCCTAAAGAAGAAGTAGTCGTTGAACGAGTTCCTGACTTTGAACAACTCGCTGATGGATCGATAAAAATAGCTCAATCTGGAAAACTCATCGAAGGAAAAGGAACATCTCAAAGCCCGTTCATCGTCGATTGGGTTACATTACGATCAATCGAACGAGTCTTTAACCCCAAAGAAAAGATGACGGATCTACCGGACTGGATTCAGTTCCTTGATGGTAAGCAAGTCAAAATCATAGGGAATACACTCGTTCCTGTAATCGCGACAACAACTCGTGAGTTGCTTGTAATGCAGAATCCGTGGGATGGGTGTTGTATTGGAATTCCGCCTTCGCCTTACGATGCGATAGAAGTCACTCTCAATCACGATGTCGACTTTGGTTCAAGCGCCGTCGGTTACGGAACTGTTGAGGGTGTCTTTATCCTCGATCCGTATGTAGTTGAAGGCTGGGTCCTTGGTCTCTATATCATCGAGGACGCGAGTTATCGCAGCGGCGAAGGAATCGCGTTTCCAGATTTTTAAATCTACTAGAATATGTTGTTTAAAAAACCGCGACGTTTCCGTCGCGGTTTATAAGTTCAAATCAGTTGTATGAGATCAATCGTCGTCATCATTGACAAGTGGTCCCATGGTTTCAGGTTCAGGTTCAGGCTTTGCTTTACAGCTTAGCAAGATCGCCGCCCCGCTGATAGCCGCGATCGCAGACGCAACGAGAATCGCAAGCTTTGCATGTTCAAGATGGGATGCGCTATTCGCATATGCAAGGTTCGCAATGAAGATAGCCATTGTGAAGCCGATCCCGCCGAGCATGCCTGCGCCGAAGATGTGTCGCCATGATACACCGCGTGGTAATGACGCGATTCCAAGCTTACATGCAAACAAACAAAGCAGGAAGATACCTACTGGTTTACCAATGACCAAACCTGCAATGATCCCTAGCGCTGCTGGGTCTTTGAGATTTTCTGCGATCCCGCCGTGAATTGGGATCCCCGCGTTTGCGAGAGCAAAGATAGGAATAATCACAAACGCTGCCCATGGATGGAGAACATGCTCGATCCGATGCAACGGGGGAAGTACATATCGTGAGTTGGTCACGATCGCGTTGACTGCTGCTCTGCGTTCTGAAGATTCTGTCACATCTGTATCAGGATCATCATGTGCGTTTGCGAAGATATCAAGCGCTTTTCGAGTTGAGTACACATAGTTGACGGCATTCACTCGTGCATGTGCTGGGATTGTCATCGCAAGGAGAACACCCGCGATCGTTGCATGAACACCTGACATATACACAAAGTACCAAAGCGGAAGCCCAAGGACAAGATACAGGGTAATCCAACGCACACGGAGAACATTCATGAACATCAAGATGGCCACGATTGATCCTGCATATCCGAGGTAAGCCATATTCAAGTGATCGGTGTAGAACACTGCGATCACGACGAGTGCGCCAAGATCATCGACAATCGCGAGGCTTGTCAGGAACACTTTGAGTGAGTTAGGAATGCGTGATCCAAGCATTGCGAGGATACCCACTGCGAATGCAATATCCGTCGCCATCGGGATACCCCAGCCGCCGATGGTTTCTTTCCCCCAGTTGAGAGAGGCGAAGATGAGTGCAGGCCCGATCATTCCGCCGAGGGCGCCGAAGATTGGGAGTGCTGCTCGCTTTGGAGATGCGAGCTCGCCCACAAGGATCTCGCGTTTGATTTCAAGTCCTACTACGAGGAAGAAGATCGCCATGAGCAGATCATTAATCCAAGCAGCGGTTGAGTGACCAGTCCACCAGCGCGGTTTGTTTGGAAGTTCTGACCATGCGTGCGGATCATGCTCTTCATCTCCATGACCCATGTCGTCTGATTCATGATCTCCCGACGATGTTGGAGCATGTTCATCGTTGTGGTCTTCGTCCAGATCTGCATGATCTTCGACTTGATCCTGGATTTCTCCTGCACCCGATTTTGCATGATCATCGGCTTCGCCGTGACCGCCCGCCGGAGCATGATGTGGATTATGAGCAACCGTGATCCGAGTCTCAGTTTCATTAAAGATTTCGTTGTACGAGTCTGCGTAATCTGAGTTTGCCCAGATCATCGCGATCGCAGTCATCGCAAGCAAGACGATCCCGCCTGAGCTTGAGAGCTTTGCGAATCGCTGGAATGGACGGGCTAAGCGCTCACCCGGTTCAGGATTGAGCTCGTGTTCAGCAGTTGGTATATGATGATCGTCAGACATGAATCGAGTTCCTCATCCTTGAGTGTGACCCAACCCCACTAAAACAGGGGGCTGGTTAGCCTAAAGGCATACATCATTATCGTTCTATCGCCACTGGGATATTGAGTCAGATAATCCAGCTCGTAAAAAATCTGCATAACCCGAGATTCGAGTGCGCAGATACTCCCGTATTCGCACGGAAATGTGGGGGGATGAAATACTCACCCTACATGTGTATGTATAGTCGGAAACGGAGTTTTATCGCTGGAACGAATAAAGCCCAGGTAAATCAAGGATCCGGGTGAGTTCGTCGAGCGCGTCTGTATTCGAACGCACAAGCATATGATCGAGCAGATCGTGTGCAGAAAGTTCTTCAGGATAATGCGTTTCAACCCAGTTTGTTAAAGAACTCAATAATGAGTCTGTGAGCAACACCCCTTGATGAACAGCCTGCTTCTCCTTCACATCCATAACAACTCGTAGTCGAAGACAAGCGGGGCCGCCCCCGTTTCGCATGGATTCTCGAACATCCAGATAATGGACAGAGTTAATTGGGTTAGCTTTGTCCTGAATCATGCTTTGGACAAATGCATCTACTCGTGGATTCTCTTGTGATTCTAGTGGAGCAATGAGTGTCATCGATCCATCGGGGATTGTTACAATCTGAGAGTTGAAGAGATAGCTCGTGACTGCGTCGTTCAATGAGAAATCAGTGTTATGCGCCTCGATGAGTGTGAGTTCATGTCCAAGTGGTCCTGCGATATCTGTAATCATTGAACGCGATGTTGCAAAGGCTTGTTCATGATATAAGAACACATCTTCGTTCCCTGTTGCGATGACATCATTATGAAAAACCCCTGCGTCGATTGCGTCTGGGTGTTGGCGCGTATACACAGTTCTGCTTTGGTCGAGCCCGTGCATTCGTGAGATTGCTTCACATGCGGATCTCGTTTGTCGAGATGGGAACTTCCTTGCGCCACCTGCGGGATCGTCACGATCGAAGCCATAGACAAACATCTCGATCCCTGGATCGCCGTGCTTATTTGCAAAGCGAATATGGTTTGCAGCGCCTTCGTCTGCGAATCTCATCTGATCTGGCAATGGATCATGGACTTGAAAGTGTGATTCGTCTTTGAAGATCATTCTGAGCATCCGGGTCGTCGTTGGATGTTCGAGTGATCGATGATAGTTCGAGATTAAGTTCGCAGGAGTGAGATGTACTCGATTGTCGTTTGTATCAGCGCTAGGAGAGACAGTCGCAGCGTTCGCGGCCCACATACTCGAAGCGCTCCAAATCGCCGCTACCAAGGTTGGGTCTGCTTCGTGTGCGTCTTTGAGGACTTGTTCATCTGCACCTGAAAAACCGATCCGTCGGAGCGCATCAAGATCTGGCCTATGCTGAGGTGGTAAAACACCCTGCGGGATCCCCAAGTCCATCAAAGTCTTCATCTTCGACAACCCTTGGAGTGCAGCTGCTTTGGGTTTGGATGTTCCCCCCGCGTTGTTTGCAGATGCAACATTGCCCGGCGACAACCCCGCATAGTTGTGGGTGGGTCCGATCAATCCGTCAAAGTTTGTTTCTTGTGCGAGAGGCATACTCAACAATAGGACCGCTATCTCGGCGGGATTGGTTTCCCGTGCGGGTCTGTATGTGTCTTTGATAAACTCTGATCAGGCACATCAACAAAGTGCTCAAGTTGCTCAGCGGTCTCATGAACATGATCGGGGCTCAGTCCTGCTTGTTCGACAAGATAACCTTCCCAGAGTCGATGTCGTCGGATAATCGAAGCAGCTCTGGATTCGCCGACCTTGGACAATGAGAGTATTCCATTGTGCACATTCACTAATCCGAGTGATTGTGCTTTACTCAATGCTTTTCTCGATCGAGAATCTGCTCCGGTGGATGCAATTAGTTGTTCTAAATTCGCTTGAGAATCTGATTCGGAGATTCGATAGAGTGCTCCTAAAACATCTTCAAGAGCAACTTTGTTCCCGAGTTGTCTCTGATTGAGTGTCTTTGCGATGACTCCGTGTCTTGGGGATGAAACAATCGCGATTACAAGGAACACCCCAGAGGCGCTCGCGATCATCCCTGCAGCATTTACCTCAACCCACGACGCGATCGCATATCCAACGATTGCAGTAAGCGCAGCAACGATGATACTAACAAAGATCTGAGATTTGAGTCGATCGGTGAGCATCCGAGCTGTCGCGGCCGGACAGATGAACATGGCGATAACTAAGATCGATCCGACCGCTTCGAACGAGGCGACCGCGGCGATTGCGACAAATGTCATCAAAAGCATGTGCATGAATCCCGCGTTGATCCCTTGTACTGTCGCGATACCTGCATCGAAAGACGCAATTTTGAGTTCCTTGAAGAACAAAGAAACGAATAGAGTTACGCCGAGTGTTGTGCCTGCAAGCGTCCAAACTTGTCGTGGAACATCAGAGTATGACTCGGCGCTAAACAGATTGGACCATTGATCAGGGGGTGAAATCCAGAAGAGCGTCTGGAGATTTCCGTGTAATACACAATCTGCATCGAGATCCACACTTCTCGCAGCGGCATTCTCAAGTAAGAAGACCCCAAGTGCGAAGAGCACAGAGAAGACGACTCCCATCGCGGCGCCGGGTTCGACTTTTCCCAATCGTTTAATGACTTCGACTAGGACGACCGTGATCAATGCGGATATTGCTGCTCCGATGAACATCATTCCAGGGGAACGAGATTGGGTAATTAAAAACGCAGCGACAAGCCCCGGGAGTACCGCGTGAGAGATTGCATCTCCCATCAAGCTTTGTTTGCGAAGAACAAGGAAGTTACCTAACAACCCACAAGAAATCGCAGCGAATAGCGCCGCGAGCAACGGAAATAGATCAAGCGAGAGAAAAGTCTGTATCGACTGAGGAATCATGATGTTCCCCCGTCCAAAGGAGGGATTGTTAACCCGCGTTTTTTGAGTGCAAGAACAAGAGCGTGAATCAACTCGTCAGAGAGAACATGTTCAACTTGATCAACTGACCAATCCACATGCGTTGGTGCAATATCTGCATACGAGACGAGGTATTGTTCCCAAAGAAGATGGTTTCGATGGATTCGTTGTCCCTGAGTTCGACCAGTTTCAGTCAGATTTAGTTTTCCGTTGTTGCGTTCGATCCATCCTTTGAAACAGAGCAGTTGGATCAGCCAGCTCGCGGCCTTTGGGTGCTCAATCCCAACATGCCCGATCTCAATTTCATATAATGATTCGAGTACATGATCTCGAGCAATACGAACACGAAGTCGTATCCGTCTTATCGTGTCTGCAAGCACTCCGCGTGTAGGTGCAAACAACATAGAGAGAATGAAGATAGATCCTGCAACAAGCACGATGACTGAACCCGCGGGTTTGCGAGGGAACAGAGCGCTTATTGTGGCGCCGCTGTATCCAGAGAGTCCACCAATTAACGCACTAAACAAGACTAGTTTCCAGAGTCGATCTGTCCAGAACCTCGCCGCTGCAGGGGGGATAATGAGCATTGCGACAATGAGGATTAAACCAACTGCTTGTAACCCTGCGACAGTAATTAACACGACGAGTGCAAGCATAATCGAGTCAATCAACCAGACAGGCATTCCCATAGATCGCGCAAAGCTTTCATTGAAACACACAACCATAAACTCTTTGAGCATAATCAATGCGATCAAAGATGCAATGATCCCGATCCCACCCATCAGATACGCGTCCGAGCGAATCATCGCAGCGGTTTGACCGTAGATGTAATGGTTCAAACCCGCAGCGCTTCCAGAAGTCGAACTCTGCACGACTGAGAGCAAGACAATTCCAACTCCAAAGAATACTGAGAGGACGATCCCGATCGCGGCGTCTTCTTTCAGCCGAGTATGTTGTAAGATTAGATGGATACACGCAACTCCAAGGATCCCAGAGATTGCTGCTCCAAGCATGAGAACAGGCATGGATCTTCCGCTGAACCCCAACGCGCTTGAGATTAAAAACGCTGCTGCGATCCCAGGTAATGTCGCGTGACTTAACGCGTCGGCTGTCAATGAACGCTTGCGCAATAACGCAAACGCGCCAATTACTCCCGCGGCTACGCCTAAGAGGGAAGTGCCCAATATCACAGCATTAGTGTTAAACCCGCCTTGCAATGTCAGGGTTTCAATGATTGAGTTTGCATCCACGATCGGATCGCTCATTCTCAGGTCCCCTTTGCTGCTCGTGCAACTGCTTCAGCTGCTTCTGCAAGTAGGGTTAGTCGTCCGCCGTATGTTTTTTGTAGATTTTCCGCGGTAAAAACTTCCGAGACTGGACCCGCCGCGACAACGCGCATGTTGAGCAACAAGACATGATCAAAGTATTCAGGTACAGATTGCAAATCGTGATGAACGACGATGACTGTTTTACCGTTTGCTCGAAGTTCACGCAAGACTTCGATGATTGCTCGCTCTGTCGATGCATCAACCCCTGCGAAGGGTTCATCCATGAAGTACAGATCTGCTTCTTGTGTGAGTGCACGAGCAAGGAACACGCGTTGTTGTTGACCGCCTGAGAGTTGAGAGATCTGTCTTGTTGCAAAGTCTTCCATACCGACTCTTGCGAGCGCTTCCAATGCGGCTCGTTTGTGAGACTTGGTAACAGGTCGACACCAACCGATTTTTCGATAGCGCCCCATGCATACAACATCGAGCGCTGAAACAGGGAAATCCCAATCCACGGATTCCCGTTGAGGAACATACCCAATCAAGGATCGTGATTGTTTGTATGGTTTTCCCCAGAACTCTACTGTTCCTGAAGCTCTTGGGATCAATCCCAGACATGCTTTGATGAGCGTGCTCTTTCCTGCTCCGTTAGGACCCACAATTGCGACAAGCGCATTCGATGGCGCGTCGTAATCCACATCCCACAGAACCGGTTTCCGGTTATACGCAACGGTCATCGCATGGACAGAGACAGGGGAGTCTGCAGAATGCTCAGGCCGAGCATCGAGAATCGAACGAGGAGATTGAACCTGTGAGTTCTCTGTGTGAGTCATGGTTCGATCCCATTAAGTTTTCCGTTCATTCCAAGTGTGGGTGCAGATCCGCCGAGCGCTTTCGTTATTGTTGTGATGTTGTGATCAATCATCCCGATGTAAGTACCTTCGTAGGTTCCTTCATTCCCCATTGCATCTGAGAACAGTGAACCACCAATTTTGACTTGATGCCCACGATCTGCAGCGCCTGCAATGAGTGCTTGGATGTTTCGTTGGGATACTGTTGTTTCGACGAATACTGCTGAAATTTTTCGATTCACGAGCAGATCAACAATTCGTTCAATATCTCTGACTCCTGCTTCTGACTCTGTAGAAATTCCTTGGATTCCTACGACTTCAAATCCAAATCGTTGACCAAAGTAGTTGAATGCATCATGCGCAGTCACGAGCACTCGTTGAGACTGAGGAACAGTCCCAAGTGATTCCAGTGCATATTCGTAAAGCGAATCAATCTCTGCGATTAGTGTCATTGCATTGGATTGATAGAGATCCGATCCTGCAGGATCGTATTCGATGAGCGCATCACGGATCTTGCTCGCTGCACTTTTCCATGCGACTGGATCCATCCATACATGCGGATCGTGATGACCTGCGAACTCATCAGGAGAGAGCAAGTAACTCTCTTCGAGCTCTTCAGTGACTGCGTGGACTGGGGTAGTCTTCGCGACACGGATGAGCGCGTCAGTCATTTTGCCTTCGAGTAAGAGTCCGTTATAGAAAACGAGATCTGCGCTCATGATTGATTGGATGTCGTTTCGTGTTGGTTGATACAGGTGAGGATCAATTCCAGATTGGATGAGTCCGTTAATTTCTGCTCGTTCCCCTGCGATTTGTTTCGTAAGATCAGTAATCATTCCCGTTGTTGTCACCACTTCGATTGGGAGTTGAATCTCGTCATTGTTATGAGCATCAGAGTTTGTTGTGGTGCTTGGGGTTGAATCTCCGCTGTTACATCCTAAGAGAAGAATGAGCGATGACAGAATCAATCCGAAACGGATAGAAGCGAGAATAGAGAAGTTGCTTGTGTATTGCATGAAAGGACTCCTTGTTTGTAGCATGTGCTACATGTAGCCAATGCTACATTAGGTCTTTTTTCTATCTGGAACAAGCAAAAATTGAATTTTGAGCATCTGTTTGGGCGTAAAACGCACCGATCTGACCACTTTCGAGCCGATTCGTGGTGTCAGGCTTGACAATTGCGACTTTGAAGCGTTCGCTCAGATCCTGCCTATATATAGATAGGTTCGTCAAAGTCACCCAAGGAACCCTCCGAGATTCCTTCTGAGGCTCGATCAAACTCACTGAGGCCCAGTTCCAGCAAACCACACCCGAAGAGATTCGAACACGATGGCCAAGAAGACAACGAAGAAAAAGACAACCAAGAAGACCACTAAAAAAACGACCAAGAAGACGACGAAGAAGGTTGCAAAGGCAGCCGGCCGGAAGTCATTTGGATCGAACTACAAGAAGGGCGATGCTGAAGGCAAGTCCTTAGTGATTGTGGAATCCCCCGCGAAAGCAAAGACGATCAACAAGCATCTAGGAGGCGATTTCGTTGTACTTGCATCAGTGGGTCATGTTCGAGATCTTCCAAGCAAGAATCCCAAGGGTGTCAAAGACCCTGTCCCAGGGGTGAAGATCGAAAAACGATTCCAGCCGAGCTATGAAATTCTCAAGGGTAAAGAGCAGGTCATGAAGGACCTGAAGAATGCAGCGAAAGACGCGATCTCAAGTGGGGGCACCGTTTGGTTTGCGACCGACCTTGACCGCGAAGGGGAAGCGATTGCATGGCATCTTGCTCAAGAACTCAAGATCGACTCAAAAAACGCACAGCGAGTGATCTTTTCTGCAATCACAAAGAAAGAGATCGACAAAGCGTTCCACAACCCACATCCCATTGATGAAGATCGTGTGAATGCACAACAAGCACGCAGAATTCTCGATCGAATTGTTGGATATCAAGTATCACCGTTGCTTTGGAAGAAAGTTGCTCGCGGATTATCCGCAGGCCGAGTGCAATCTGTCGCAGTCCGTATCATCGTCGAACGCGAACGGATCATCCGTGCATTCATCCCCGATGAGTACTGGTCGATCCAAGGATACTTTGCTCTTGACGCATCGAAAGCGAGTCAGCTCGGCCCTGAATGGCGAGACTATCTTGCAGAGCGCGACGAGAAGGGGAAAGGGCGGACAGTAAAATCACAGAATGCTTGGCTTGCAAGGAACAATACCGTTCGTGCAGAGCTCATCGAGTATGATGGACAGAAGTTTGATCCTCGAACGATCAGTGCTCAAATAGTTCCAGTCCCTGAAGTGCTCAACGAAGACACCGTTTCGGAACGCTTAGCAGCAGTAGACAATGCTTTTGGAGATCCAAATTCTCATGATCTTGGATCACAGGTTGCCAATATTGCTGGCTTATGTGGTTTAGTTGACATCAACACAGAGATTGAAGAAGACCAAAAAGGTCGCGGCCCATCAAAATGGAAACGATCAATCTCAGGCGTCGTCGGAAACGATGCGCAGTATCAAATTGAATCAATCGAGACAAAGCGAACCAAGTCACGAGCGCCAGGACCGTTTATTACATCAACGATGCAACAGTCCGCATCGTCACGGATTGGATTTGGTGCTCAGCGCACAATGCGGGCAGCGCAAGGACTCTACGAAGGCGTCAACATTCCTGGGGAAGGACCTGTTGGTTTGATTACTTATATGCGTACCGATTCAACGCATATCGATGGAGAGGCATTGAACTCCGTCCGCAACCACATCGAAAAAACCTACGGCGATAAATATCTCCCAGAGAAACCAAATTTCTTTAAGACAACAAACAAAGATGCACAAGAAGCTCACGAAGCGATCCGTCCTACGGATGTGACTCGACATCCCGATGCGATCGCAAAATCGCTCAAGCCTGATCAACTCAAACTCTACAAACTGATCTGGGAACGATTCGTTGCATGTCAGATGGTTCCTGCAGAGTGGGACGCGACTGCAGTGATGATCCGCGGCGGAGAAGCAAAGAAAGCGTTGTTCCGAGCAACTGGAAGAACCCTCGCGTTCGATGGTCATTACCGAGTGAGCGGCGTACCAACCTCGGGTGATGAACTGAACTTGCCCAAGCTCGAAGAAGAGCAATCGATGTATCCATTTGATTTCCAAGTGAATCAGAAGTTCACTTCGCCTCCAGGCCGATTCTCAGAAGCGAGTTTGATTAAGACTCTCGAATCAGAGGGTATTGGTCGACCTTCAACCTACGCGAGCATCATCCAAACGATTCAAGATCGCAAATATGTAGAGCAAATTCAGCGTGCGTTCTACTCAACAGATCTTGGAGAAGTGGTAACGGACAAGCTTATTGAGGGGTTCCCAAAGCTCATGGATCTGGGGTATACGCGATACCTCGAAGAAGAGCTTGATAAGATTGAAGACGAGCATCTCGATTGGATCGATATGCTTGAGCAGTTCTATGGCCGATTCTCGAAGAGTCTCGAACGTGCGCACGAAGAGATGACTCATGCGAAAGCAGAGATCAAGCCTGCTCCTGAAGAGTACCGTTGTGAGAAATGTGATTCGTCATTGGTTTATCGATTTGGAAAGAATGGACGATTCCTCAGTTGTTCAACATATCCCGATTGTAACTACGCGTGTCCTTGTGATCGCGAGGGTAAGCCTCAGATGGCGGAGTTCGTCGATGTGAAATGTCCAAAGACGGGTCGACCGATGATTCGGAAGACAGGTCGATTCGGGCCGTTCTTAACGACCCCACTCGAAGAGGGTGAAACGAACGACGATGGGATGATTCTCAACATCGACAAGAAGGGGTTTGTCAATGCTCCGAGTGTGCCGCCTTTTGAGACTGAGCTTCCTTGTCCAAACTGTGAGAGTCCATTGAATCTACGCAATGGAGTACGCGGGCCATGGCTCGGTTGCTCGCGTTTCCCAAAATGTCGAGGCCGAGGAAAATGGGCAGGACTCGAAGAAGGCATTAAGTCCGATCTAGAGTCAAAGCTCGAAGCGCACGAAAAGCAACATCCCACAATTACAATCACTCGTATGGATGGAACGCCTTTGACTGATACGAAGGGGAAACCTGTCGCAGAAGCGCCCAAGGTAGACGAGTTGGTGCTTCTAGAAGATCCAAGAGCTGCAGTAGCAGGGTAATGATGTCTATCATCTGAGACTTATAAGATAGGCGTCCAGATGAGTTTGAATCCGAAGTACATCTTGAGAGTTCTCGGTAGTTGGGTTCACGATCATCCAGATGGTTGGCTCAATGTCCTCGGAGCAATCATCGGGGCGATTACTGCAATTGGCGCTGTTCTCTTTTCAAAGGGACTTACTGAAGCAGAGCATTGGACAGAAGGTCTTCAGGGAGATCTGTCGCTTTGGATGTTGCCTGTCATCCCGATGGTCGGGGCGCTCCTGACAGGGATCCTTGTTTATCGATACGCAAGTGAAGCAGGAGGACACGGAGTCCCCCAAGTACTTGATGCAATCGTGCGCAAAGGCGGGAAAATCCCCGCAAAGATTGGTTTAGTAAAAGTTATCGCAAGTGTCTGTACTGTTGGTACGGGAGGGTCCGCAGGCGCTGAAGGACCGATCGTCCAGATTGGTGCAGTGACAGGGTCAGTTGTTGCAAGGCGCATCGGGGTTCATAGACAACATGTTGGGACGCTTGTCGGTTGCGGCGCCGCTGCAGGTATCTCAAGTATCTTCAACGCGCCAATCGCAGGCGTGTTCTTTGCACTCGAAATCTTGCTTCGGGATTTCTCGCTCAAAACATTCACTCCGATTGTGATCGCATCAGTCTTCGCGACTGCAATGACGCAAGTGATTTTGGGCGATAACGAAGCAATTTTTTCAACTCAGCTTCCCAACTATGTGTTCTCCGCGATGGAGCTTCCAAGTTATATCGTCCTTGGGATTCTTTGTGCATGTGGCGCGTGGTTCTTTACTAAGACACTCGAAAAAGGCGAAAGCTTCTTCGACAAGCTCCGATTGCATCCAATACTCAAACCGGTACTCGGCGCGTTGATGCTCGGGTTACTTGGAATCGCAGGAATTCTAGCTTTTTCTTCAATGTCATCAGGAGACATTCTGGGGGATTCACACAGTTCTGTACCTGCATTCTTCGGGAACGGATATTCATTGATTCGTCACTTGCTGGATCCGACGAGTTATCAGATGGGACAGTTCGCATGGGGAGCAGTCGGCGTCCTCATCATCTTGATGTTTGCAAAGATATTTGCAACGACCTTCACGCTCGCATCTGGGGGGAGTGGGGGCGTGTTTGCTCCAGGTCTTTTCACAGGCGCAACGATTGGAGGCGTCTTCGGGATAACACTAGATAAGTTCGGTTTAATTGCTGACGGATCATCGCCGGCCTCCTATGCGCTTGTTGGGATGGCCGCCGTCATCGCAGGAACTACATTCGCGCCGATGACAGCGATATTGATCTTGTTTGAAATTACTCGCGAACCTCATGTGCTCGCGCCCATTATGCTCGCGGCGATCGTGTCCACAGGGATATCTCGCAAATTGATGCCTGACTCAATCTATACCGCAAAGCTTCGACGAGCAGGAGTTCGGATCGGAACGAGTCGAGACATGTCAGTTCTCAGACATGTCCCTGTTTCGAGTGTTGATTACGCGGCGCTACCACCAGAACCTGTGTATGCTTCTGATCCCCTTAGCAAGTTGATAACTCTTCATGCGCATCACAATGTTCCTGATTTTCCAGTTGTTGACGCAGACGGGAAATACATGGGGATGGTTACAGGGACTGACATGCGAACCGCGTTGATTGATCGCGAAGCAATCCCGTTATTGTTAGTTGCAGAACTCATGCGTGAGGATTTACCCACCATCACTCCAGATGAGCATCTCGACACGGTGATTGAGAAGTTTGCGCGCAATGAAATTTCAAGCTTGGTTCTCGTCGATGGTTTTGGAGGCAATAAACCACTCGCGCTCATCACACGCACCAAAGTGATGTCACGATACAACTCTGTGTTAGATGAGGGGTGAGTGAAACTCGAAGCATTCAATTCGGTACAATAGATTATGAATATTCTCTATCAGTACTGTATTGTTGCTTCTGCGATATCCTTATCTTCAATTCACACATCTGCGATCGCAGACGAGCCTGATTATCGCAAGATAGTTGATAAGCAACTTTCTCCGATGATTGAAGCCGAGCTAATACCAGGTGCGGTCGTCGGAATTTATAAGGACGGCGAAGTCAGTTACTATCCAATGGGGACACTGGATTTCAACCAAGATGAATCTCCAACAATAGATACACTCTATGAAATTGGTTCAATCTCGAAGGTTATCACTGGAGTTCTCTTTGCAGATGCAGTCCGGCGCGAGGAACTTACGCGAGACACAATAGTCAATGATTTGTTACCCGATGGGTACCAAATCAAAGCAGTTGACGGCGAAGAGCTCAAGCTTTGGCATCTCACGACGCATACTTCAGGATGGGGAACGGCGCCATTCAATCTCGCGCCAAGTGATGGAGAAAATCCATTCGGAGGTTACACCCAAGAGATGATGTTTGAAGCAACCAAAATCATGCCTCTCAAGCAAGCGCCAGGTACAGAGTTTGAATATTCAAACTACGCTGTTGGAATGCTTGGGACTTTGGTTTCAGTTAATGTACAAGACGAATACGAATCACTCGTCAAAGAACGAATACTCGAACCTTTAGGGATCGAGAACTTTACGATTGAACTCTCCCAAGACCAACTTGGACAACTTGCTCCTGCAACTACCTCGGGCCGACTTACAAAAGCGTGGGGAAAAACAGGAGCGATGGATCCCGCTGGGATGTGGGTGACCAACGCGCCAGGGCTGCTCAAGTTCGCAGCCGCGAATATGAAACAGTTCGATGACTCGGGTTTAGATATCACTGAATCATTGAAGATATCGCGTGAACCGTTGTACAAAGCAGAATCAATGGGTCAACAAGTCTGCTCAGGATGGTTCATCGCACGCGACGGCCAAGGATATTGGCACAACGGCATGACCGGCGGGTTCTCATCATACATGGGGCTCAGTCGAGAAATGGATATCGCAGTTGTTGTTCTCGCAAACGGAGCTGCGTTCGAAACAACAGTTTGTGGCGAAAAAATTCTCCAATCGCTCGCAGGCATGGACCCAGATCCAATCGAACTCGAAATCGATGAGAAGATCGATGATGCAGTTCTTGAACGACTCGTTGGGACATATCACTCCACGATGGGATTCGATATGTTCATCACTTCAGCCAACGGTCGATTATTCACACAGATCACCGGGCAACAACCGCTCGTACTCCTTCATGTTCGTGATCACCGTTTCCGAATCAAACTCGTAGATGCAGAGATTGAGTTTGAAGTTTCAGAGAACAATGACGCAACGAGTGTGACTCTGTTTCAAAATGGGATGGAGATCAAGTGTGAACGGAAGGAGTGAAGACCCAATCAATCCTCTCCAAGCGTTTTCTTTCGCCGCAATATATGATGATAATGCTGCGCAAACCGATGCGATTCATCTCGTACCTGTTGTAACAAACGCAATCCAGGATTATTGCGTCCGAGTTTGATTGGTTCAGTTGATCCACGCATGTAGATCAGTTCTTCTTTCTTTGCGAGAGAGACAACCATTGGAGGCTGGACATCGAGTTGTTCAAATGCATCCATCGCTGCATGAAGTTGCCCGAGCCCGCCGTCGATTAAGATGACATCCGGATAGAGTTCGTGTCCTTCTCCAGCTTCACGATATCTGCGAGAGATTACTTCGCGCATGGATTGGTAATCATCGTTTGCTCTTCCGTGCGAGAGGTTCGAAAATGATTTAATACGGAATCGCCTGTATTCTTGCTTGAACGGGCGTCCATCAATGAAACAGACTTTCGACGCAACAGTCTCGTTCCCTTGCAGATGTGCAATGTCGAATCCTTCAACGCATCGGATGGGTTTTTCCATGTCGAGAGCACGCTGTAAACTAGCACACCCTTTGAGCGGGTCGATGTATCCAATCTCAGATTCGGGTTGCCATTGATCGGATTGCGATGCGCGTTCTTCGAGTTTGCGGATGGATTTGATTTGATCCCGTAGGACTGCAGCGGATTCAAAGTCGAGTGAATTCGACGCAGACTCCATCTCTATTTCGAGTTCTTTGAGCATCGTCGAGCGCTTGGATTTGAAGAATCGGACTAATCGACTGATGTCTTCTCGATACACTTCTTTCGAGATGCTCTCGTTGCATGGCGCTGTGCATTTCCCGATGGACTTGAGCAAGCAAGGCCGAAAGAACTTGTTATTCTTATCTCCTTCGATGATGTCGAGAGAGCAAGTTCGAAACTTGAATACGCCTTGAAGTGCATCGAGCGCGCGATGGAGCGAACCCGGAGATGTAAATGGTCCAAGAATACTGGCGCCATTAAAACGACGATCCTTTGTCCCGTCTGCTTTGATCCCAGTTGGGTTGCGTGTCACAAAGACGCGTGGATAGTCTTCACCCATCGTGATGACGAGATACGGAAATGTACGATCATCCTTTTGTGCAGCATTGTGTCTTGGATGGATGTCCTTGATTAAGCGGTTCTCAGCCAGCAGCGCTTCCCACGCTGTCTCTGTCGTGAATGTATCGAATGAGTGGACTTCATCGAGTAACTTGTTCTTGCGAGGACCAAGATCAGTTGAAGGTAAAAAATACGATGACACTCGATCACAGAGCTTTGAAGCTTTCCCGACATAGATGACGACCCCTTTGTGATCCTTCATGAGATACACGCCGGGGAGCGCATGGAGTTGCCTTGCCTCGTTGTGCAAACGAGTCATGCGAACCTCATGAGACTCTGTCCCCCAAGGCGGCGGATCCGAAGCAGGCGAATGCCCTTCGTCGTCGAGAAAAGATGTATCGGGATCATCTGACACGGAGGATTGTATTCAACCTATTTACCTTGTAGGTAGTAGATCGTTAGGGATCTTCTTCCAAATCAAGAGCTTCGGGTTTTCCGCAATTGGGATAGAGTTAGGTGCGTTCCAGAGTTCTGTCCAATTAAACTCAAATGGAGGAACAGCAATATCAGAGAATCGGTTGGGCCAAGCACCTGCGGTGATCCGTGTAATATCTCCAACGACTTCATCAAACCCAGGGATGTCTTCGTTGATACACCACAACGTATCTGCATTTGTACCTATCTGAAATCCAAAGCAGATCAAGTCTGTGGAAATCTGAGCTTGCTTATACGCAACTACGCCTGTTACTTCATCCCATTTCAAACTCCAACAATATTCATTCCTATTGATCACATCAAAGCCGTCTTTCTTGACAACAAGATACGGAGACGAATGTGGAGTGCGGCGAAAAACATTGAGTAGTTGCAAAAAAACCGACCATATTCGTGATCGGTTCTTAGATTCTTCATGTCTGTTGGGCACGATTTACTCGTAGATGTAGTCCGGCCCGCGCCACTGTTGCCACTTTTTAAGGCGGAAGCGCCAGAAGTTCTCCTCAAAGTTCTTCTGGGATTCAGGGGACCACTCTTGGAACGCAGGGAGCATCCGAGCTTCGGACGCAACCTTGCGTAGAAGGTCCTCTGCTTCTTGAACCGTTAGTGGTTCAGCTTCACCCGAACGGATCGCAGCATGGAGCAAGTCCTGGTACATCGCGTTGAGATGGGCGTAATCTTCAAGGGTTGTCTCTGACATCGGTTGAGCATTGAGACGCATGGCCTCGGCGCGGAGGATGGTGTCCACGGCGCGTGCTTGATGGCGCTGTCCTGTGGTCCGTTCAACACGGCAACCAGAGGAGAAAGCCAACAGTGTGGCTCCAGCAACGATGATCAGTGACTTCGATAGTGCGTTGGCTCTGCGATTCATACTCACTCCATCGGTTTTCGGACGGCTCTGCATAAACAATATACGAGCAAATCTGTCGAATGTTCGTCGGCCAGAATCAGCCTTTAGG
Organism: Phycisphaerales bacterium; assembly: GCA_029213305.1. Lineage (GTDB taxonomy): Bacteria > Planctomycetota > Phycisphaerae > Phycisphaerales > UBA1924 > UBA1924. The sequence goes on along the minus strand of JARGPA010000002.1, from coordinate 107,883 downwards.
ATAGCGCCAATAGGCACATCATCTCAATACCGATCCCAATCGCTTTGTCGTTGAAATCAAAGCTCGGTGTGTGGAGCCCAGGATAAGGCTCAGTTTCTGACTCATTGAGTCCCAAAGTATAGAAGCAAGCAGGCACTTCTAGGCCGTAATACGCGAAATCTTCGCCACCCATGACGGGTTCTTCAATCCATGTAAATTTGTCGGTAAGTATAGCTTTTTCAGCTATTTGCGACACTCGATCAGCTTCGTCATGATTGTTGAATGTGACAGGGTATCCGTTATTCCAGTTGATCTTCGCGTCGCACCCCATTCCCTTTGCGATGGATTCAACGAGTTCAAAGAAGCGTTGTTTAATTGTTGCTCGGGTATCAGGATCGAGGGTTCGAATAGTCCCTTTCATGCTTGCTTGCTCTGGAATTACGTTGTAAGCCGTCCCAGCATGAATTTGTGCGAATGTCACCACAACCGAATCAGTTGGGCGAGTATTGCGCGATACGAGTGATTGAGCAGCACTGACAATCTGAGCAGCTGCCACGATTGGGTCGTTACATTGATGGGGATAAGCAGCGTGTCCTTGAGTCCCTACAAGGGTGATATCAAAGGTATCTGTCGCCGCGAGTAGTGCTCCCTTGCGTGTGCTGATGGTTCCCAACATCTCGTCTGGCCACCCATGAAGGCCGTACATCCGAGTAATCGGAGATCCGAGTCCTGCTTTGGGATCTCCTTTGAGTGCGCCATCGCGGACCATCTTTTCGCCTCCGCCTCCGCCTTCTTCGGCAGGTTGGAACACAAGGGTCACTGGGTTTGGACGATGATCTAGTTCGAGTAACACACGTGCGGTTCCAAGTAAGATCGAAGTGTGCCCGTCATGGCCGCACGCGTGCATCTTTCCTGGAATCGTTGATTTGTAAGGAAGCAAAGATTGCTCTTCAATGGGCAACGCGTCGATATCCGCTCTGAGTCCAACGCAACCACCTGGGTTATCAGTTGTCGCAGGAATATGTGCAATAACTCCAGTTCCAGTACCGGGTTCTATGCCTCCCATATTGGCACGAAACGCGATCCCAAGGCGTGTGAGCTCGGTTTGAATGACTTGAGATGTTCTATTTTCCGTAAAGAGGATCTCAGGATGGGCATGAAGATCATGTCTGATCTCAATGATTTCATCGAGATTGCTCGAAATTAGATCTGTCATCGACGATACGTTCGTTGTGGTGCTCATATGCAAGTCTATGCGTCGAGGATGACGGATACAGATCTTCCATGTAATCGATTCGAACGAGTTATTTACGCTGCAAGGTTTCTGAGATTTGCTTGCTCGTCGATAAACTGGCGTGCCACATTCTCAAGATGGAGAATTTTGAGTACGGACTCGTCCTGTTCTTGGTTGTGTGAACGGATCGAGTTGAACTCGAACTGGCACTCCATAAATGCATCGATGATATCTGGATCGAAATGGGTTCCTCGAAGTGAATAGATTAGATCTGATGTTTCTTCGTGTCCCATTGCTTCTTTGTAGACTCTTTTGCTTGTGACTGCATCATAGAAATCTGCGAGTGCAACGATCCGTGCAGCAAGCGAGATGTCTTGGCCGACAAGCCCGAACGGGTACCCGTTGCCGTCCCATCGTTCATGATGCTGTAGTGCGATTTCTACACCCATATCGATGAACTCATCAGATCCCAATTTTGATCTGATCGCGAGCAATGTGTCTGCGCCGATTAACGCATGCTTTTCCATGATTGCTCGTTCGTCAGGAGTGAGTTGTCCTGGTTTGAGTAAGATGGAGTCAGGGATACCGACTTTACCGATATCGTGCAGCGAAGACGCAAGCACAATTCGATCGATCCATTTCATATCAATTTCTGGATACTTGGGGCGCAAAGCATCAGCGATGACACGCACATAGAGCCCAATGCGTTCAAGATGAGCGCCCGTATCTGTATCCCGATAATCTGCAAGCTTTGCGAGCCCAAAGATCAGCGCGTTTCGTTTGCTGAGTCCGGCGCGAACCTGACGGGTCACTTCTTTGTTTAGTTCTTCGTTCGCGTCTTCGAGCGCGTCTCGGTATCGTTTCGATGCGAGAAACAAGATAAGCCCGGTTAATGTAAATACACAGAACGCGATTGAGATACGAAACACGAATAATCGATCAGCGCCAAGCTGTGAAAGACTGAACTCTCTGCGAATCCAGGTGTCAACCAGAAGCTCTCCAGCGACAAGTACCGCAGCTTGAAAAATTAAGACACCCAAAAAGAGCGAGCGTCGATCCCTCGGACGGAACTGCCATTCAAGTTTTTTCGATGTATCTTTCACAAATCATTCATCGACCAATGAGTTGAGAATGTTCTTGGTGTGCAAGCTGATTTGGGAAAGCAATACCGTTGATAGACAGGATGTACCGATCACGCAAGCAATATGGGGGAACTAAGGACTTATCAGTACTCGTTCACAAGCATCCATCGCCTCTCGGACCTTCTGAGATGCTCTGTAATAGTCCGGTATCTCGTCAATACTGAGCAGGTCATCACCTAAATCCATTGCAGACAATGTCTCTCGTAAGGATTGTCGAACAGGAGTATTGTGAGTGCTCGATTCGTAAAGCATTCGTTCAGTATTTGCAGATACTAGAAATGTTGCGAGTTGTTCTGCAAGTGCTCGATTCGGAGCGTCATTGATGATCGCAACAGTGTTTGGAATCAGTGTCGCGCCAGTACTATCCCAGGTTGGATGATCTGTTTGAGACTCGTATACGAGATCTACATTCCATCCGTTGCGTTGCCCTGCCCAAACATCATCGGTATCAGTCAGTCCGATATCAATCTCACCCATTGCAATCGCAGCGACGACGCGTGCGTTTCCGTCGTAGAGTCTGATGTTGTTTTCTTTAATTGCTCGAAGCCAAGACTCGAACGCATCAATCCCCCAACGATCCGCAAGCATGGCCATGTGGATTCTTGTAGTTCCAAACTGGGGTCTCGCCATCCCGATCCGGCCTCGATATGTAGGATCAGTGAGTTGTGCAAGTGTAGTAGGGGGAGTTAGAACCCGATCATTTGCATATCCGATTACCCGAGCACGCATTGCAGTTCCGACCCATGACCAGTTCTTGCTGTGCAGAGTGCTCGGCCAATCCTCGGCTACTAAACTTCGCATCGCATCTGGCGCTAAAGCGCCTGATTGATCTAGCAGGATTGTGCCCATGGGTTCGCTTGACCACCATACATCTGCGATCGGGTGTTCTATTTCTGCGGCAATGCGTGTGACAAGTCCAGTAGTCTTTGTTGCTTCTGTATCACCCAAAACATCAACAGAGATCCCTGTTTTTGATGTGAACTCATCGATGACCAATTGTGCGAACTCATCATCAACACTTGTATAGAGTGTGACAGTTTGGTCTTGTTGCGAATCGTTCCTTGAGCAGCCACCGAAGAAAACCAACGAGCAGATACAACCTATCGCGAAGCGATGAAACAAATCCATTGATTAGTCATCTTTCGTTTCAACGGGTTTCTCTGCGTCATTGCCCTGGGGCGCGGGTTTGGTTTTGTCTCCAGAGGCTTTCTTTGCTGCTTGATCCAGTGTCCCAAAGTATTGTTGCACAGCGGATTCATGTTTGCGTGGAACGCGCTTTGTCTCAATTGCTTCTGCAGCTTGAGTAGTCGCGCTTTCAACAGCACTGGAGAATGTCGCGGTTGATTCGCCTCTGATTTGTGAGCCTTGGACCATTGTCGACGCGATGACAGGGCCGTCATTTGTAGTTTGGACATCTGCTCTTTCTTTCTTGAGCATGAAGTCCGCTGCTTGAGCGTCTGGCGCTGCGCCCATCCCTTTACCTGGGCCTCCTGATCCGTTGCCGAATCCTTGTGAGCTACCTTCTTTGAACTGTCCGGTTTTGCCCCAGTTTGCGTTTTCCCCGAATCCTTGCCCTTGTCCGTTGCCTGGGTTTGTGCACTCGCTCAATGACGCGAGCTGTGATTCACATTGTCCCATTGCGGATTCGAGAGATTGCATTTCTTGTTGCATCATCTCCATCTTTGAGAGTTGTCCAGACATCGATTCGAGTCCCTCTGACATCTCTGATTGATCAGACTGTTGCATCCCAGAAGCCATTTGACCCATTGCTTGTGCCATCGAACTCGCAGCGTCAGACGCTCGTTGCTGAGCTTTTGCTGCTTGTGTGAGTTTCTCGATTTGTTCTTGTGATGCACCTGATTCTTCCAGTGCTTTTTTTACAGCATCTGGGTCAGATGACATCTGTTTCGCTTGCTGTTCTGAGACGCCGGCGGATTTGAGTTGCTCTTCAAGACTCTGTCGATTCTGTGCAAGTTTTTCGAGTTGTTCTTTCATCGCTTCGAGTTGCTCGGCGGCTTGCTTCTTCTGCTCTTCGCTCATTGAACCATCTTCAAGGTTCTTTGCGAGTTCTTCGAGTTGTTCTTTCGCTTTCCCGAAATCACCTCGTGCCATAGCGCGAGACATCTCAGAGACGGCGCCTTGTTCAGGATTGTTGAGCTGACGAGTCATATCCTTCATCGCATCGAAGGTGGCGCCTTCTTCGTTGTTGCGTTCGTCATCGAGCTTGTCTGAGAGATTCGTGAGTTCCTTGATTGCTGCTCGTGCTATTTCTTCAGGGTCGACAAACTGTGTTTCTTCAGGAGTTAACTCTGGGGAAGTTTCGTCGCCTTCACTCTCAATATCAATCCCGGTTTTTGCTTTGATCTCTTCGATCATCTTTTTAGTATCGTTGACAGTTGCTTTCACTTCTTCGATCTGAGCTTCGATCGCTTGTTGCTTTTCTTTCTTTGCAAGCAACCCAGTGACATCAGTGGAAGGAACCCACCAAATTGCGATGATTGCGAGCGCAGCGGCAAACGGCATTGGCCAAAATCTCGGACGCTCAATCGGTAATGTGTCATTCACGACTACTCGACGAGCACGAGATTGAGCATCGTCTACGATTGCTTTTGACCATGAATCGTTACTTTGATTCACACACAAAGCAGTCGATATGGATTCTCGCAATCCTGCACGATCATCTACTTGGCGCGCCACTTCATCTTCATCTGGACGGCGAGCAAGCGCCCAGATCAGTGCAATCACAATCGCGACCAATCCAGCGCCGATGAAAGTCATATCCCACGGGATCTCAATAGTTGGGACGAGTTTCTGAGTTAATCTTGCAATGAAAAGCACACACAGAATGAGAAATGAACTCATTGCGAATGTTTTGAGCAGATCGATCAGGAAAAGCCTTTTCGACGCCTTTGCTAATACTTGCTTGATTTCGTCCATGTCAACGATCTCCAATTCAGCGATTCTCTATCATAAGAACCTTATATACCTATTCTATATTCGGAATTCATGAGTGCGGATCATCCGAAGTCGTCAGATTTTATAGAATAGATTACTCCGGATATACCGGAATCCCACTCTGCGGTTGCCTATCAAGGGATCAATTCGATTGAATGACAAGTCCTCAAACCCTGATTTAACGCTTCCAAGAAGGATTTGGAGGACTTTGCTCGGGTTTTTTGAAGGCCGATATGTTAATCAGGTTGCTTGTGATCGCGCATTTGATCGAATGCATCGACGCGATGGAGTCGGGGATCGAATTCATCTCTTATTCGCGTGTTTAGGACTAATTTTTCTATTCGGACCTGTAACTGTCACTGAGATCGCATTCGCACCTTTAGCAGTTTTCTTTTTCATCAGGGTTCTCAACACTTTCTCGCTCTGGATTCATGGTTTCGGACAACCGACGGTATTGATCGCGATTGCGCTCGCATGCTGGATGATGATTTCATTAAACTGGACTCCTGATTCGGCGAACGGATGGGATGAAATCAGTGAACTCAGATGGTTTCTTCTTGTTGGGTTTGTGTACCCAGTGATCGAGCATCGCAAGCTGTTAATCTTCTCGATGTGTATTGGGATCGGGTTCGGGATGTTTGCTCAACTATTCGATGCATTCGACGGGTTCGGGGTCAGTTGGATTGCAGATTTAGTAGAGAATCATCCCAATCGAATCGCGGGTTGGTGGCATCCAGTCGTTGGGGGAGGGGTCTTCGTCGCAGCGCTCGGGATTTGTATCCCGCCTGCATTTGCAGGGGAGGGTCGGACCAAGATCCTCAGCCGAGCAATGTTGATCCTCAGTGGGGCGAGCCTCATCGCAACCGGTACACGTGGCGCATGGATTGCAGGTTTCGTTCTTGTTCTATTGAGTATTCTCTATGTGATTGTCACTCACAAAATCAATAAAAAGCAAGTTGCTTTGATTGCGCTCGTTAGCGTGGGACTAATCACAATCGCTGCAGTGATGTTGCCTGACTCAGTTCAAAGCAGAATCAATGAAACTCGTGATGAGATCCAAGAATTTTTCGACGGCCGATTCGACTCCTACAGCGGTATTCGAGTTCAGATGGCGCAGACCGCGATCGAAGAGATTGCAAACAATCCAATTGTCGGAGTTGGAGCAGGGGGGTACCAACAATGGGCAATCAACGAGAATCCGGAATCTGTAGTACATGCTCATGCTCATAATGGAGTACTCCAGATCTGGAGCACTTTGGGTGTTGTCGGCGTGACTCTGTGGGGGATGTTGCTGATTTCTATGCTGCGTGGGGCATGGTTGAGCTGGGATCGGGTGCGAGATGGGATTTGGGGACTATCTCCATTAGTTGCAATTTTGGGATTCATGTTCGCGTCGATTACAGATTCGATCCATATCAATACCCAAACCGCGGCCATGCTCGGGGCACTCGCCGCGTTGTGTCCCGCATATCGTCCAAATATGACAAATTCAGTTCAAACTCAGGCGTTTGCAGATCAGCGCCGAGATAAATGAAGTTTGGGTGACATTTACCCGATCAGTGAATACACTCTCTCTCTGCTCAAATTGAGCGACAGATCAAAGTTGGTGCGATGGCTGAGCGGTTGAAGGCGCTCGACTTGAAATCGAGTGACTCAGAAATGGGTCCGTGGGTTCGAATCCCTCTCGCACCGTTTAAAGAGCGTTCCAGTCGATTCGGCTGGTTCGTTTTTTAATATCCAGACAGATTTCAACACGTAGTTTCAATCCCGTTCAGATGTATGGATTTGCTCGATCGATTCAGGATTGGACTATGATTCATTCACTCTCAAGAAACATGGGGGGGAGTGGATGTATCAGTTATGAATAAAAAACATCTGAATCTCGATCTCGCAAGCGAGTCGACTCCAAATTTGAAGAACACAGAAATAACCACAGACACGATCCGCGAGATGGTTGAGTTGTTTTACACCAGAACTCAGCAAGATGATCTGTTGGGACCAATCTTCACAGAGATTGTTGAAGACTGGGATGCTCATTATGAAAAGATGACGCGATTTTGGTCATCTGCGGTTCTCAAGAGCGGAACATACTCAGGGCGCCCAATCGAAGCTCACAAGTTTGGTGGTTTAACCCAAGCTCATTTCTTAAGATGGATTGAGTTGTTCACGAAGACTGTGCAGGATGTATTCACTCAAAGTGAAGCCGCGATCTTCGTCGATCTTGGTAGGAAAATGGCTTCGAGTATCGCGATGCGGATTGGTACTGGACGACTCTCATTTTGAAAGCGCAACTCTGATGACTGATCAAGCAGAATATGTACTCGGAACACATGAAGCAGAACTCCATCGATTGGGATTCCAACATCGACTCTGGTTCGTACCAGCGCATCGACTCTGGGAACGCGCAGGGATCAAGCCTGGTTCCAAGATGCTCGATGTTGGATGCGGTCCAGGATTTGCATCTCTTGATATGGCGCAGATTGTTTCGCAACAGGGAAAAGTAGTCGGGGTTGATGAATCCGCGACCTATGTCGAGTTTGCAAAATCACAAGCTCAATCAAGATTACAACATCAAACGCAGTTCTTTCGCGGCGATGTCACCAACATCGATCAGGTACTCAACAAAGAGGGGATCGAAACGGGAACATTCGACATCGCGTATATCCGTTGGGTGATGTGTTTTGTTTCTGATCCGCAAACGACGATAAACTCTATCGCAAAGATGCTCAAACCAGGCGGAAAACTCCTCATCCAAGACTATTTCAACTATGCGTCGATGTGTGTAGCGCCACGATCTGAGGTCTTTGAGACTGTCATCCAAGCAATTGCAAAGAGCTGGAGTGATCACGGCGGTGATCCTGACATCATGGGCCGTCTCCCACAAATCGCGATCAATGCAGATCTTTCAATCGAACATATTGCGAGAGTGGAGATTGGGACTGCTCAACCTGGATCGACGATGTGGAATTGGCCTGAAACTTTTTGGCCTGTGTTTCTTCCGAGGCTCGTCGAACTCGGATACATCACTAACGAACAACATCTTGAGTTCCTTAAGGATTGGGAATCTCATTCGAACAACTCGGCAGCGTACATGCATCTGCCTCCGGTTTACGAAATGATTGCAACGAAGAGTGAGTAGTTGATTCCGGATCGAGATGTTTAAGACTTCATTGCTTCAAGCTCGTCCCATCGCGCATAGAGTCGAGCTGATTCTGCTTGAGCTTCATCGAGAGTCTTGCATGCTTTCGTCATGAGTTCATGATTTGCAAGTACCTTTGGATCAGAAAGAGCAGCTTGTGCAGTCTCTACCTGCTCGTCTGCAGCCATGATTTTCTCTTCAATCCCATCAAGCTCTCGTTGATCTATATATGAGAGCTTCTTCGGACCATCATTCGAGCGAACCTTTGCAGTTTTCTCAACAGGGATATTGGTTGTTTCAGTTTGCTCTGCATGGTTTGAGTTGAGAACTCGAATCGCTTGATCGAGACTCGGGCAAATCTGCTGTGAACCAGTTCCATCGAGAACCACGATGCGCGTTGCAAGATTTTCGAGCATTGTCCGATCGTGAGTGACCAAAATAGTTGCACCAGGGAAGTCTGTCAGAGAATCTTCAAGTAGTTCAAGAGTGGGGATGTCGAGATCATTTGTAGGTTCATCGAGCACGAGGACATCTGCAGCTTCGAGCATAATTCTTGCAATGTGTACACGCGCTAGCTCGCCGCCGGAGAGTGAACTGACAGGTTGTGTGAGTTGATCATCGCGAAACATAAATCGGCGCGCCCATGATTTGACATGCATTAGTCTCCCACGAAACTCAACACGATCACTGATTGGACACAGAGCTTCTGCAAGAGGGGTAGTTGGTGCAAAGTCTTCGCGATGTTGTGAGAAAATGACTACTCGAGGGAGTGGGTCCGAGTTGCGAACTTCTCCTGTGTCAGGCGCGAGCTCTCCTGTAAGAACTTTGATGAGGGTTGTTTTTCCGCTTCCGTTTGCGCCGAGTAACCCGATACAGTCTCCGACTCCTAGTGCGAGATCAAGATTCGAGAAGAGCTTGTTGTCTCCGTATGCTTTTGAGATGTTCTTTGATTCGATGAGTTTCTTCGTTTGACGATCAGTGGATGAGAACTCAATCTTGGCGCCGATCTGTGTTGCTGCTTCGTTGCGTGCACGGATTTCACTGAGCTCGGTTTTTCGTTGAGAGCTTGCATCAATCTGTTTCTTCTGCTTGGTTTGGCGTCCCTGCGGTCCTCTTGAGAGCCAGACATCATCTTTGCGAACCTCGTTCGCGAGAGATTGTGCCGCTTTTGCTTGTCCATCGACAAACTCTGCTCGTCTGCGGATGAACTCGTTGTAGTTCCCATCAACCGTGAGCATTCCCCCTGGGTATGCATCAGAGATTTCAACGATCCTTGTTGCGACTTGGCTCAAGAATCGACGATCATGGGTCACGAAAATAGAGGCATACGCGGCCTGTCCACCCATTTTGAGTGTTAGAAAATCTTCTAGCCAGGCTATACCCTCAAGATCCAAGTGGTTTGTTGGTTCGTCGAGTAAAACAAGATCCGGTTCGTTTCCACATGACGAGAGTGCGCACGCGGTTGAGAGTCGTTTTCGCCACCCGCCGGAAAGAGTTGAAGCTTGAATATCCCATTTATCTTTATCAAACCCAACCCGACTTAGCGCGATCTCAGCAATAGTTTGTTGATCAAGGTGGTTCGCGTCATGTGTTGGCGCAACTGCGAGTACTGCATCCATCACGCTCGCGCCGTCTTTGAATACATCGAGCTGGGGGATGTATACAGATGAAACAGCACTAGGCGCAATGATTTCCCCAGTATCAGGGGTTTCTTGATTCGCGAGGATTTTAAGAAGGGTCGATTTGCCCGCGCCGTTTGGGCCGATAACCCCAATGCGATCTCCTTGATCTACACGAATAGAAATATTCGTGAACAGGGTTCGAACGCCGTGGGTTTTTGATATTTCTTTTGCTTGAAGGAGCATGTTGTATTTCGAATCATCTGTCGTTGAATGGATTTCCAGCGTTGATCCTAGGGCATTGTTTTCTGAGAGTCGGGACATACTTCCCACTGATTCGAGTTCAATATGAAGCATTTAGTGCATTATCAGACCAGAGTCAGTATTTTTTGTTTCTTGGGGGACTGCTCAAGGGTTTGAATGATCTTTGGGGGATAATTCGTCGATACTCGCACCATGTCAGAGCAACAATTTACCGAATCATCGTCTTCAACTCTTCCTGCTCCTGTCGACTTTGTCGATCCGGAACTCTCTATTGAATCCTCAGTAGATGTGACTCGTTATGTGGTGGTTGATGTGAATCACAATCACTACGGGATGACTACTGACACGACTGTTGAGTTGATGAGCGCCGCGATGACACAGATTACGCGTGTGCCACACAGCCCGCCTTACATCAGTGGCGTAATAAATCATCGAGGGACCATCATCCCAGTCATCGATCTTCGATCGTTGCTTGGGTTTGAACCTCGGTCGTTAGAGATGGAAAAAATGAGAACTATGTTTGATCAACTTAAGGAAGATCACATCAGCTGGCTCGGGTCTCTACAGAATGCAGTATACGTAGATGAAAAATTCACAAAAGCGATCGATCCAACAAAGTGTAACTTTGGAAAATGGTACATATCTGTGATGGATGGCACATCTTCAATGAGTTCCATGATCTCGGCAGACCCGATCCTTAAAGGTGTAATTGAACGCTTTGATGCGCCTCATAGGAAAATACATTCGATTGCTGAAAAGGTTCTTTCGCTGAAAGAAAACGGACAATCTGATGAAGCGATTAGCATAATTAAAAATGTTCGAGAGAATGAACTTGTAGAGATGTGCGATCTCTTTGATCAGGTGCTTGCTGCGATTGAAACGAAACTCAAATCAATGCTCGTGATTACTGAAATTGGTACACGCAAGGCTGCAATCGCAGTTGACGAAGTTTCGTTTGTGATTGATTGCAATGATGACTCTGTCGAACCACTCCCAGAGACGGCTGAAAACACAGAGTTCCTGAGCGGTCTCGTGTATCAAGACGACGGTTCATACATCCTCATTGCAGATCTGTCGCACATCTACAATACTGCTTGTCCACAAGAATAAGTTACTCGGGTTGAGAATTACTCAAATATAGAATCCGCAGATCACACAAGTGGATCTGCGGGTTTTTTCCATGGGATATCTGGATCTTTGTGGAGTACTCCGGCGCTCTGTTTAACGCATCGACGACATGCGATGACTTCAACTTCGACAGGGCTTTGCCAATGGAGTCCATCGCGATCAGTTTCGAGACAGAGCTTGCAGGTCTCGCCTTTGATTGGTGCATATCCAGAATCGAGATGCACAATTTCAGTGAACGCAATAGAGAGACATTGACTACATATCAATGACCCTCGATGGCCTTCAACCATTTGACGATCATCACTCCAAGGCATTGTGCAAAAATCACACTTGAACTCGATGTTGCCTTCGTTGTCAGTCACATGCATTAGACATCGTCCTTCTCATTCGGCTGAGCGCTCATCAACTGGTATCGAGCAAGACGCTCGTAAACGGGGCAAGTTTCGAGTAAGTCTTCGTGTTTACCTTGGCCTACGACTTTGCCCTCATCGAGCACAACAATGCGATCTGCTCCAAGCACTGTCGAAAGTCGATGAGCAACAATTAGACTTGTTCGATTTTGACAGAAAGTATCGAGGACTTCACCGATGAGTCGTTCAGAATGAGCGTCAATCATTGATGTTGCTTCATCAAGGATGAGAATCGCAGGGTCTCGGAGGATCGCTCTTGCGATTGCAAGGCGCTGTCGTTGGCCGCCTGACATCGTGAGGCCTTGCTCGCCGACATGGGTGTCGAGTCCGTCTTCGAGCTCGTCGATAAACTCCATTGCTCGAGCATCACGAGCAGCTTGTTCGATCTGCTCGCGTGATGCGTGGCGTGAACCATAAGCAATGTTCTCTGCGATCGTTCCCTTGAAGAGGACAACTTCCTGTGTGACAACGCCGACTTGACGACGAAGCGAACGAACTCGCACACGCGAGATGTCGGTCCCGTCGATGAACATTCGGCCTTCATCTGGATCAAACAAACGAGGGATCAATGAGAGTAGGGTAGTTTTTCCACATCCGTTTGGTCCAACAAACGCGACTGTTTCGCCGTGTTCGATCTTTAAAGAGACATCCGAGATCGCAGGGTTTGTCGCGCCAGGGTAGATCACAGATACATGTTCAAACTGAATAGAGCTGTGATGTCTTGCGAGTGTCGGGAGTCTTGAGTCGTGACCCGGTTCTGGTTCGGAACAGAGCAGTTTGTCAAGTCGATCGGCTGCTGCTCCTGATTGCTGAATATCGTTGATCAAACCTGATATTGGTTTTATGCTTGCTCCTGCAATTGCAAGAGCAACAAGAACGGTCATGAACTCTGATTTATCAAGCACATCGTCGAGAATCAGTTTCGCGGCGACAATCGTCAAAGCGCCCAAAGCGAGCATTGTTACCATTTCTGCGAATGGGCCCGCGAGTGCGCGTGCAGTACGCACTTTGAGTTGTTGACGCAATACTTCCTTGTTGATCCGTCCGAAGCGTCCCGCTTCGTATCGTTCGGTTGTGTACACCTTGACGACACGCAATCCCTGGAGAGCTTCAGTTGATGCTCGATACAGATCTGCGCGGCTTGAGAGCGCCTTGCCTGATGCTCGCTTGATTCGTTTTCCGAGTTTTCGAATTACTGTTGCAAGGATGGGCATAACAAGCAATGCAACAATCGCGAGTTGCCAGTTCGTCACGAATGCGACGATTAATGAAACACCGCCTTTTAGAATATGTGCAACTGCTTTGGAAAGCATTGCAACAAGCCCAGCGGAGAGCGCTTCGGTATCATTTACTATGCGCGAAATTGCATCGGTAGGACCTTCGGAAACAATAGTCTTGAGCGGGAGTTCAAGAACCTGACCAAAAGCTCGTCTACGGATTTTGGAAACCGTTGTGTGAACAACCGTCAACGCGAGATATTGATGCATGAAGTTCGTGAATCCGCCGACAACAGTGAGGATCGCGAGTCCAACCATGATGAAGAGGATGCTGTCAAATGAGTTTGTAGGGAGTGAATCAATCCAACTCTGTTGGATCATCCCAAAGAACTCTTCTTCATCGAAATACTTTTGAGCAAGCGCTTGGAGACCACCCGTATTCCCTGATTCGAGTAAGATGTCCAAGATCGGGCGCATTGCGAGGATCCCTGCGCCGAGTCCGCCTGCGGAAAACAGAGCAAACAGCGCTCCGAAGATCAGGTGCCAGCGCATCTGCCCCATCTGCTTTGCATATTTCCAGAATGCGTCCATACAGCTCAACCATCCATGCCTATAGGCTAAAAACAACTACTAAACCGAAGTGATTCTATTCTATCACTTGATTCAGATATCTACACGATCTCGTGTTAAACGAATGTACTCTGGGGGATGTAGTTCGCCTTCATCCATACCTGGGCAACCCTCGCTTGCTTCGCGCCAAGCTCGTTTTCCGATGAGATTGCTTCTCCAGAATGGCCAAGTCCTACATTGTTCAGGACGAGAATGGTAGATTGAGCATCCGGTCTTTCCAGATTCTGCATCCCTTGTCAAAAACACGCAATCAAACCCATATGGATCGATATGTACTTCATTGAGCGATCGACCAACGATAGTATCTCGAGTGTATTTCTCGTAGAAAGATTCAAGTGAAACCCCTACATCCTTAGCCATTGATTTTGCTTCGACATCAGTAAACAGAACAAACCCGGTAGGACCAGTACAACAGTTCCCGCATTGGGTGCAAGTGAACCGTAGCCCAACCTCTCCTGTAGTGCTTTCGCCTGTCGGATCTGGACGATCAAACCATTCGGTATTTTTGTTGACAGGTTTTTTAGTCATTGATCAGTCCACCGATCTTTGAATGACAACGAGAGTCTGATCGTCATCGCGTTCGAGTCGATGTGTAAACTTGTGGAGCGCTTGGTGAATCGAATCAATCGCGCACTGTGGTTGTCCAGTGCATTCATGTAGTGAGTCTTTAAGACGATCAACTCCAAACATGTCATGATCACTATCTGTGCTGAGATGTCTGAGCTTTGATGCTTCGGTAATTCCATCTGTATACAGAATCAGGGTGTCTCCTGGTTCCATTACACACGAATCCCATTCGAACTCGATCTCCGTTGTAATTCCCAAAGGCAAAGTTCCTGCGCTTTCTAGAGTTTGAATTGAACCGTCATGTCTCCGGATCAAAGGCGGATTGTGTCCGCATCTCGTCCAACGAAGTTCGCCGCTATTTTGATCAAGAACACAGAAGAAAGCGGTTGCGAACTCACCGTTTAGATTTGCATGGACGAGCTTACGATTGCAATATTCAGCAACATCACTTGTTTCTCTTTGATCCAAGTTTGTCGAGTCTTGCGTATCTCCATAACAATGGAGGATCGCACGGAGCATTGCCATTACAGTTGCAGCGCCTGGGCCGTGTCCCGAAACATCCGCGATTACGATTCCCAATCGATCATCTTCGAGCGGGATGTAATCGAAATAGTCCCCGCCTGCAATGTTGCTCGTCAGATAGCTCGTCGCGAGTGAAAACCCATCAAGGTTAGGAGATCTCCCGGGGAGCAACTGTCTTTGGATTTTAGCAATCTGCTCGAACTGCGACATGAGCTGTTCGTTGAGTGTCTCTGCTTGTTTACGAAACACAAGATTTCTCGTTGCTGTTCCCATCATATTCATGTCGAGTAATCCAGCAACGAAAGTGTCAAGGTCTTTCCAATTTGGATTTTCATGAAAACTCAGTGACCAGTTGAGCGGTTGGCCATCATCAAATGCCGGCATCGCAGTAACGGATTTGAGTCGAGCAGCGTAAGGTCCAAGCGCATCAAAGAGTGGTTTATCTAGAGTAAGATCCAATCCAGTGATGACTGAAGGTTCGCCGTTCTTAAGAATTTTCCCAATCAAACCACCTTGATGGGTCGGGAGATTTTCCCAATCGATCCAAGGATTCCCACTCGGGGATGGCTGAGGAGAAACCTTCGGGCCATGCGAAATCGAACGAGTTATTTTGTAGGATCCTTCAGGCAAATCTCGGATGGAGATACTCACAAACGCATCTCTTGGGAACCGTTGCCCAACCCACGGACCAAATGCTTTGAGCATCTCAGCGGGGTCTTTCACGGCGCTCACATCTCGGAGAACTTGCGTAAGCGCAGCAATCTTTGGATTGCTCGAGAGATCAACGAACTGATATCCTGTAGAGTCAGTTGGAGAACTCACATACACCCCGTTTCGATTGTCTTACAAAGCTCAGATGCAGTTTTAAGAAATGAATCAACTTCATCTCGTGCTGTTTGTTGCATCGATGTTTCAAGTAGAGGGATGTTAATTTTTACATTCCACGCAGCGGATCGGGCTGTTGCTTCAAACAAAACTGCAGCGACTCCTAAATCTGACTTGAGTTGTCGATTTGTTGTGTTAATCAACTGTTCACACAATCTCAGTACATCAAGCGCCAGCGCGAGCATTGCCTTAGGAGGACCAATCGCGCCTGCGACAGCATTGTCCCACCTTGCGACTCGTTGAGGATCCGCTTTGTCAAGTTTCCACAAGTAGTTGAGTTCGCTGTACCCTGCGGCGTCTTCATCACCCAACATGAGAAACATCTCTCGCGCACGATTGAGTTGGTTCTGAGCGTTGGAGTTGTTCAGTTTAAACTCTGAAAGAGATTTTTTGTCTACTGAATAACTAACAACCATCCCCGCAGTAGCAGCAGCAGTCGCGCCGGTGATCGCCGCCGCGGCTCCTCCCCCTGGGGTTGGAATCTTCGCATTGAGTGATTCAAGGAACCCATCAATAGTTTGAGATGCAATAGTGGGAGACGCGTCGATACTCATGATTCTATCTTAGGACCTAGTTTCATACAAAATACGAGCAAGTTCGACTGTTGTTGGGATGAGTTCTTCTGGACTTGTTTGTACCCATTCATAGAGTTCATCGATCGTCACCCATCGAGTATCGCTGTATTCCCAGTTCATTTTGAGTAGAGGAATCTCTTCGAGGACAATCGCAATCACAATGTCTGTTGATCCTGCTTCGTGGTCATGTATTATTGCTCTCAATCCATGTGGCCGAGTCGAGATTCGTATACCGATTTCTTCTTTGATTTCTCTCGCAACTTCTTTCAAGATATGTCTTTGTTTGAGCGTTCTTCTGAATCGGGGGACATCTACGCCACCAGAGGGTCCAAGCTCCCACAGCCCGCCATAACGATGGAGTTGAGTGGATCGTCTTCCAAGTAGAAATACCGTTGTGTTCTGATCCTGATCAGGAGCGGCTAATACAGCGGTGACCGCAAGCAAAGAAATTCCGACATCAACTGAATCTCGAACCGCATGATTCTTGTACTCTTCAACCGAAGCTTGGATCACACCCGACTTTGGATCAAATGAATCAAATGAAAGCATTGATCCATTGAAGTATCGTGGGTTGACATCACACAGTTCTTGCCATGCTCTTTGAATGGTGTCTGATTGCTTGTGAACGATTATGGATCGATCGATAACGATCTTAATAGGAACCAGATCTTCGTTCGATTCGACGCGAACACTCATAATTTAGTTCAAGAACCCACCGAGCTGGGAGCCGATATCTCCGAGCCCGAGTTCTTCTGCCTCACGAGATATTAAATCTTGGACTTGTTGTTGTGCTCGTTCTGTTGCATCATTAATAGCATCTTTAATGAGTGCAGTTGCGAGATCGCGAGTCTTTTCATCGACGGCCATTCCTGCGAGTAGTGCTGGATCAAGTTTGAGATCCATGAGTTTCATTTTGCCGTTGACGATTGCTCGACATGCTCCGCCGCCGGCTTCGCCGTCAATTCTCATCGTCTCAATCTTTGCTTTGATTCGTTCGCCAGCTTCTGCGAGCTGCTCTTTGTTCTTCATCAATGAACCAAGTGCTTGCATTGTTTTAAGTTTGTCAAACATAGATGATTCTCACTTATTCTTTGGATGTACTCTTTTGATTTCACCTGCAAACACATCGAGTACTGATCGAACCAACGGATCTGCTTCAACCTCTTCTGGAGTCGGTGCTCGCATCTGAGGAGTAGGTTGAATTTGCTCAGGTGCAATCTCTTGCACAGTCGTAGATTCAGTTTTAACAACTTGAATTTTCCGACGATGATTCGACGCCGCGGGTTCGCGGGGTTCATCTCGTTTGATAGGTTTAACTGGTCTTAGGGGCAGCGTAGGTCGAGGTTTTGGTTCTTCGACGCTTGATGACGCTGCCCTCACGCTTTTTTTATTGCGTTTCCTCCGCCGACTACGAATGCCGCGACATCTGCGATTTTCTCAGTCATCGCAAGACGAACCATACATGCATCGAGCAACGCTCGTGGAGCAGGAGATGATTTAATCGCTCGTTGAACGGATTCGCAAAGTGCAATCATGTGAACAACGCCTGCGGCGTCGAATCTACGAGCCCGTGCATACTCACTTGTACGCGCTTCGTCTGAAAGATCGACGAGATCAGTGTCTTCGCCGCAAGATCCCAGAACCATCAAGTCTCTGAATCTTTCGAGCAATGAACCGAGGAGTTGTTCTCCAGAGATTCCCTTGTTCATCAAAGTGCCTGTGGATTGGAGAACGGTTTTGGGATCTCCATCCGCGATTGCGTCGATCAATGCACTGAGGAGTTCACGATCAGGCAATCCAAGTAACTCTTCTAGTAGATTGATAGTTAGTTTCTTTTCACCCGATGCAAGCAAGCGATCAAGCAACGAGAGCGCGTCACGCATTGATCCGTTGCCCAATCTCGAGAGAGTAAAAATCAACTCTTCATCTGCTTTGAAACCCTCAGACTTGATGAGTGACTTGAGATGATCTGCTATCTGCGTCGCAGGTATGTTTCGGAAATCGAATCGTTGACAACGAGATTGAATCGTTGCAGGAACTTTATGTGATTCAGTCGTGCACAGGATGAACTTTACATGCTCGGGAGGTTCTTCCATCGTTTTGAGAAGCGCGTTGAAGGCCTGCATGGAGAGCATATGAACTTCGTCAATGATGTAGATTTTGTAGTGTCCACGCATCGGACGATACGCAGAGTTCGCGATCAGCTCGCGGGTATTGTCTACACCCGTGTTCGAGGCCGCGTCAATTTCGATGACATCCGTGTCCTGACCTGCGAATATCGCAGCCGCGACATCGTCCTTATTCTCAGGATTGTTGAGCTCATTTGCAAAGATCCTCGCCATCGAGGTTTTTCCAACTCCACGAGTCCCGATGAAGAGATACGCGTGATGGACCCGATCCGAATCAATCGCGGCTTTGAGCGTCTTCGCGATGGGAGACTGTCCAATGACTTCGTCGAAAGTACGAGAGCGATGTTTGCGAGCAAGTGCGGTATAAGCCATGTCAGATGGTAGGAGCGTCGAAATCGTCGGAATTTAAGTACATCTCAGTATTCAATTTCCTAATTTATTCAACAACCCCTCATTGTCGATGCCCAGGACACCAACGGCACCGGATATCGGCTGCTTATGGCTGCTGCGGTCAGGCCCTGACCAGTTTCACAGGACACCCGTGCATCGGGCCCGGGCATCGACAAGAAGGGGTCGCGAGCAGAGATCGTAGGTAGCTTCATCGGATCGGCCAACTGAATTCGAATGAGCATCTCAAGGATGAGCATCTGAATCTCAAAAATGAGCGCCCGTAGGGGTTTCAAAGAAACAAAATTGGCTGATCGCAAGAAATCTGATACACTCAAACCATGATTTGGAATGGGTTTCAAAGAAAAAAGATCATCGATGCAGGCGCTAAGTTTAGAGCAGAGCACTCAAGGTTTTTGACCCTTGCATTGCTCTCAAACAAGAAGTATCCCAAGATTCCCTCTAAACGAGTCGATTTGGGTGGATACTCAGGGTTGATGAAACTCACAGAAGGCGAAAAACGAGCAGCACTCTGGTGGGCAAAGGCTATCGATAGAGTCGATCTTCCGAGAGACTAAGATCCATATTTGGAGATAAGAAAAGACATGAATTGTCCATTTCCTGTCGAAATGGGCCGGAATTCCGTGACCTTGCTCCATGTTCACGACGTCCTATGCCGATATCTCTCTAAGTTACGCGAATAATCATTCATTGGACCCATATGCCGACACTCCTACGGAGCGAATAGACATCATGAGCGATCAAAAACAAGAACAACTCTCACCAGTGACGAGTGACTGTGCGAAAGCGCCAATCAATCCCCGATGGGCACTCAAGCTCAGTGTAATTACGATCGTGATCTTTATAGTTGGAGCGTGGGGTTTCTGGGATGCATCTAGTGTCTACCCCAAGCGAGGCGAGCGATACGCACAATGGGCAAAGTGGCAATATCTTGAGCAAAGCAAACGGGCAAACTCAGAAGACTTCGGAATCTTCATCCGTGATACCTCAGTAGCAAACCCAAGCGAAGAGTACACAAGACTCAACGAACCCGAGACTCAAACTCGAAATCTTACAGATGCGCAAGACTCATCAAGCAACAGGAATCTTCGAGCTTCAATGCTTGTTGCTCGGATGAATTGGCTCGATGCGCTCAAAGTCATCGGGCATCTCGATCCAGAATACACTGTGATCGAAACACCCGAACGGGAACTTGAAACACTCAAACTCGAATGGCAATCCGCAAAACTACCCAAACCTTTGAGTAACTTTGACTTGATTGTTCAATGGATGATCATGGCTGTCTGTTGGACGGTCGCATTGTTGATGTTTGTTCATATTCTCAAAGTCAAAACCAAGAAATATGCATGGGTAAGCGACACAATGGCGCTGACTCTTCCCAACGGCGGGACAATCACCCCAGACGATCTTGAAGAAGTTGATAAACGCAAATGGGATAAGTTCATTGTGTTCCTTAAGATCAAATCTTCTCACGATTCGCTGGGAGGCAAAGAGATATCGGTCGACACCTACCAACATCTCTATGTAGAAGAATGGATCCTCGCAATGGAAGAGAAAGCCTTCCCTTCCCAAGAAGATGAGAATGAGGCGGAGACTGCTCCTGCTCAATCCAATGACTCTTCAGAACCGTCGGACTCGTCGGCGACAGAAGACTAGCTTGAAGGTAAGTTCATGATCTGGGAAGTCTGGGTGATTGCATCCATCGCAGCGATCTCTGGACTCGCAGGGTTGGTTTTCGTTGTTCTCGCACTACCTGGGATCTGGATGATGGTGCTCATCTCCGGATTCTGCATGTGGTGGCAACCCGAAATCATCTCATGGCGCGCAGTTCTCACGCTCGTGATCCTCGGAATCATTTCAGAAGCAACAGACTTCGTTGCATCTGCAGTTGGTGTAAAAAAGCTCGGAGGCACAAAGCGAGGCGCTCTCGGCGCGATGATTGGGACAATGCTCGGTGCGATCTTTGGAACTTTTTTCATCCCGATTCCAATCCTCGGCACCATCCTCGGTGGGATACTGGGTGCTGGAGCAGGTGCTTTGATGGTTGAACGAACCATCGTGAACCAAACCTGGGGGGACTCACTCAAATCTGGAGGCGGGGCCGCGATAGGACGCACGATATCAATCTTCATCAAGTTGGGTCTCACGATTGGCGCCGGGTTATTCTTTGTGATCGCAGCCTTTGTCTAATCAGATGTCTTTGCGACATCTTCGTTGCTGCGAGAGACGGAATTAACCGATATACTCTATTGATTGAATACAATCGTGCACTTTGGAGGGATCCCACAACATGTCGTCAACGCCCAAGAAGGGACCGCAAACTGACTCAGCTTCTGGTTCTACAACCGAGCTTCATCAAGAATCGAAGTCAGACCCTAAGTACTATGTGCTCGACACGAATGTGCTTCTACACAATCCTAACGCACTCTTTGTGTTCCAAGACAATCATGTAGTTATCCCGTATCCAGTTCTTGAAGAGCTCGACGCGATGAAGCGTCGTGAAGATGATGTTGGACGATCTGCTCGTTCTGCAATTCGTTATCTCGATCGGCTGCGTAAGTATGGGAAGTTGATTAAGGGGGTTGAGCTCTCGAAACTCGGCGCTCAAGCATCGGGCGCGACTGGTACATTGTCGATTGACATCAATGATCACGATCGGCCTGCAATTTTGTCGAAGGACATGCCGGACAATCGGATTATTGCAGCCGCATGGGCGCTTAGCCGAGAAGGCAAACGAGCAGTCTTTGTCTCAAAGGATCTCGCGGCTCGGATCAAGTCTGACGCGCTGGGTATCCGTTCTGAAGATTTCCTGAATCAACAGGTTGATGCAGATCGACTCTACACAGGCTTTGTCGATATCGAAACATCAAGCGACATCATTGACACGCTTTATCGTGATCGGATGCTCGAAGTTGAAGAACTCACAGAGTATTTGACAGTGACTCCGCCGGAAGCGGATCCGTATGTCCAAGAGTTGACACCAAACCAGTATGTGATGCTCTCAGATGTATCTGATGAAGCACACTCAGGGTTAGCTCGTCGATTAGCAGACACAGATCATCTGATCCCTGTTGCATCGCAGAAGAAACCGACATTCGGGATCGTTGCACGCAATGTCCAACAAACAATGGCGCTTGATTTATTACTCGATGATGAGATTAAACTTGTTACTCTCTTGGGGAGCGCAGGTACAGGGAAAACTCTGCTTGCAATCGCTGCAGGAATGACAAAGGTTTTTCAAGAAGAGCGATTCGATAAACTGCTTGTCGCGAGACCGATTATGCCTATGGGGCGCGATATCGGATATCTCCCTGGAGACAAAGACGAGAAGCTCGGCGCTTGGATGCAACCAATTTTCGATAACTTGACTTACCTTATGTCAACGCGCGGCGCTCCGAATCAAAACGCAGAGAGTAAGTCGAGTGAACAACGAATCGACAAACTTGTTGCCGACGGCCGATTGGTGCTTGAACCATTGACTTATATCCGAGGCAGATCGATCCCGCATCAGTTCATGATTGTTGATGAAGCACAGAACCTGACCCCCCATGAGGTTAAGACAATCGTCTCCCGTATCGGTGAAGGCACAAAGCTAATTCTAACAGGTGATATCGGACAGATCGATCATCCGTATCTTGACTCATCATCCAATGGATTGAGTTACACAGTTGAGAAAATGCGTGGACTCGGAATTGTTGGACACATCACCTTGCAGAAATCAGAGCGAAGCACGCTCGCGAGCCTTGCTGCAGAACGTCTCTGATCTGTCAAGTGAGAATCAATCGATTCAATGGCTTCGGATGTATGCTTCCACACGGAATTTTTGTGTTGAGAAATATTCGCGCCATTGTTCATCAGTTTCACGCAACTGAGCATTCTTGATGTATCCCAAGATCTTTGAATCACCTGTGCCGAGCATTTCTGCGCTACGAACGACTCCACGAAGCGCGGGGATGTAGTTTGCATCTCTTGCAAGTGCGTTTTCAAAGTGAGTGAATGAATCTTCAGCCCAACCAACCTGTTGATACGCAAGCCCGATGTTGTATTCAGGGCGCGGATCAGTAGGTTCAATTCCAGATGCAATCTGGTACGCAGAAACCGCGTCGGCGTAGTTTCCCTGCGCCATCAGAAGTTGTCCCATGTTGTTCCATGCGGCATAAAGCTTGTCATCGAGCTCGAGTGCTTTGCGATACTCTGCGAGCGCCTCTTCATGCATTTCGTCAAGATGGAACTGGGAAGCAATGCTGTAATGTTGAAGAGCTTCTTGCTTGCGTCGTTGAACATAACCAATCGCGGGGTTGATCTCTTCGATGCTTGAACCCTTGTCGGTTCGAGTACTTGATGAAGAGCAACCAACAAGTGATAGAGAGCAGAGTGAACAAGCGGCGCACAAGATCATCGCGTTACTACTCAGCGAGACACCTTTGGTGAATGTATTCTTTGTCATCATCGGGTACGGTTCCTATTGCGTTCGCTCATAACGAGAGAGTGTGATGGTTAAGAGCCAGTCTTGCTTGCCGGGTTTGATCATCATGTCGGTCACTTCGAGCCCAGGGATCTGGCTTG
Organism: Phycisphaerales bacterium; assembly: GCA_029213305.1. Taxonomy (GTDB): domain Bacteria; phylum Planctomycetota; class Phycisphaerae; order Phycisphaerales; family UBA1924; genus UBA1924. The sequence continues at coordinate 84,514 of JARGPA010000002.1, read as the reverse complement.
TTGAAATTTTGACAAAGTCGAGCAAGTGCTCAAGCGATGGATCTCTGATAGCATACGGATAGGTCATCAATCTCGCATTGCCCATGAGACGAGACTTGGGTTGGTTAGGTAACCCAAGCTCTGTTGAGAGCTTTGCTTGTCGAGCATACTGCTTAAACTTAGAAAGGATATCAGGGATCGGTTGGAACTGGTCCTGACTCGTTTCTGTTGATTGAGATTGTTCAAGTGTTTGAATGTTCGCGATCAATGCTTCGATTTGGGTAAGCTCGTATGCTCGTCTGGTATTGGATGTTTGAGCTCCAGCGCGGGATTGCCATGCAAGAACGAGAACGATAATCGAAACAACAACAAGCAATACCCCTACGAAGATGAGATGCTTTGGGTAGTTGAGTCGTTGTTGATTCTGTGCACGAGATGCGAGTTCGTACCGATCGTCGGCGCTGAGTCGTCCGCCTACAAAGTTGTCGCTGGTTCCGATGCGGCTCATGAATCGCCCTCCTCATCTATCCAGCGTGCGTTATAGGTAACTTGGATCTTCTGCCCTTGATTTTTGGGGGCCATTGAGCTCCAACGAAGATGTGAACCTCTGATCGCAGATAATCCTTGGTAGACTTGTTCTGCTTGATTGATCTCTTCAACACGCATGATGACTGTCACTGCGGTGTTGTTGAGTCGGATAGAATCGAGTTCAATTCCCGGGATCCCAAAGACATACGAAACAGTTTCGAGTTCTTCAAGAATTGGTTTTGCTTCTTTGACTGATAACGGGCCTTGGCTAGAACGCATCTGATCAAGTCTTGCTTGAAGATCCATCACAGGAAGCATCGATAGTACAAGCTCAGGATCAAACGCGTTCATCGCGTTCATTCGATCGATTTCAATAAGTGATGTTTGTTCTTTGATGGAATCAGCATGAGAATAGAGCTGATACGCAAAGAGCCCGATCGTCGCGGCTACTGCAACTAGAGCCATGCTTGCCCAGCGGTACATCGAACGATGAACCTTGCCAGGTCTGCTGGTTAATCCAGATAATGGGGTGATGTCTTGTCCGCTCTTTACCTTGCTTAAGGTTTCACCGATTGGATCATCGTGCTCTACGAGATCGACCGTTGCATTGGGCCAAGATTTGGTTAGCGCAACCCCGATTTGACCCGGAGTGAGTCCGTTCACGTTAGGTGAGTTTAACTCATTGCTTGGTTCGGTATTGGGTTCAACAACTTGAGTTGAGTTGCCAATAAACAAAATTCGTGATGGAGAGACACCGAGTTGTGAAGACCACCCAAGCCAGTCGCTGCAAACTCTTGATATGTCTTCTTGACGGATGTGCGGAACAAGCTCATGCTCATCCTTAATGAGTTGAACTCTTGAAGATCCTGCAGTGATCAACTCACCTTGACGAGACCAAGTCCAAATGAGTCGGCCTTCAGATGCGTCAACCGCGATGACCGCGGAGATCGGAGAATCTGAAGATACTACTCTTTGAACGCTGTTAGATGGAGCTCCTGAGCCTGGATCCCAAACACTCGCGAGTGCATGCCAGATTGAAGTAAAACACTCAACCCTGATTCCCATCGAATCAAGTTCATCCTTGAGCAATCGTCCAGGGACATCTGCGATAGCCATCACAGCTGCACGCGAACCTGTGGATGTCTCATCAGGATTTAACATCTCATAGTTGAGTTCCATAGGGAGATTTGGGAAGCGCTCATTGACCCCAGTATGTGTGGGGGCATCGAGTTCGTCGAAGTCATGTTGACTGATAGCTCCTGAGATCGCCGCGTCGAGCAGGGTTGGGTCTGCGTCCTCGGGTTTAACCCATGAACAAACAGCGCCATCTGCATCGAGACAAAGTACATCAAGAGTCTTTGAGGAACTTCCAGATCCACTTGCGAGTCGATCTTTGATCCATAATGCTGCTTCATTGATCGATTGAGCAACCAATGATGGATCAATGCGATCGCCTGCTTGCCAAGAATCGTTGGTATGAGGCCCGATCAGACGGACCCCCCGTAAGGCAGCCCCTCGATCAGCTCTTCGGATATAACACACGCGATTACTCAATGATCGTCCTGTCTTGGTGTAACATGCAATTCATTCGACTGTCGTTGGGAGTTCAGTTCAGAATCGTTTATATGGATGCTAATTGTTTCGTGTCGTGAACCCGCCACGATACTCGCGTTGAGGCTTTGGAGTTGGTTTTCTATTTTCGTTTTCAGGTGGGAGTCCACGCCGTTCTCGTTCGAGTCGACGACGAGCCAATGGTTGTTGTCGAGCTGGCATCGCGGCGATACGTGCTTCGTCTTCTTCCGTGAGTCCTGTGCTCGCGGCTGCTGATTCAACGACTTCAACAGGGGCGCCGCCGGCCATTGTGATTGATTGGTTACTTCTGGACGCTAATGGAACACGTCCGCGGCGTTCTCCATCGTTTAGTACAATCGCGTCTGGTGTAATGCGTTCAACAATCAAGTCAGGAAAATCTTCATTCCCAGATCGTGCAGTGCTTCCAAGTGCAACAATTCTCTGTTTGCCATCGATCCGGATGAATGCGTGTCGATTATCAGGATCGTTGATAAACCCAACATATCGAACGCGTTTTGCAATCTCGCCGTCGTCGATATTTTGTTCGGGTTCTGGGTCAAAGTCCGTGGTATCAACTGGTTCCTTGTTGACCATGACTGGCGCATTGTCGAGCAATGCAAGTCGCTCTGAGAGTCCCAGACTGTCTATGGCCATCATTGATGTTAACCCATCGTTGATTGAGTTAGGGTTTGTTGAGTTTGCACGACTCTGGGAGTTATCCATCATCATAGGTTGATTGGTCTGATCGATGATTGCATTGGTCTTCGGCTCAGGAAGCCCAACAATACCAAGGGCAACTGCACAAAGAACAAACACGACAGAGGCAAGTTGTGCGGCGAGAGTCCATGATTTCGCTTGAGATCGCGTGATGTTGTTGCTCATAACTCGTTTATCCTTGCTGCACTATCTGGATCTTCTAATGGGCTGATATCCAATCCAAGAAACAGACTATCTCATTGTTTTATCGGCCTGTTGAATCCGATTCATTCATATATCTCACGGATCTGTTCGGCTGCCCAATAGTGCCGGGTTTTGTGAGATTTGCCTCAATCATAGACCAATCAGTCTCTTTATCGTGTTTCAATCACTCCAACACTAGTATAACTCTGCGAGATTCACTTCACGATCAAGAATACCGATGTCATTCCATGTAATGAACGCACCAAGTTCCATTGGATTGCCTGATCCTTGATTTCTTGAGTTCACGCGGATTCTCGTGATTCCCCCGTAACGAGAAATTAATCGGCCCTGACTCGAACCTCGGCCTGCGCGAACTTCGATGATGACTGCCCAGAGTTCGATATCTGTTGCAAAGATCTGCAATCCAACAGCTCTCTGCTCGCTGGAGAGTCCCGCATTTGACGCTGCGCGTGTTAGTTCGGTTCTGGTAATTGCGACACCACTGTTTCGAAGAACTTCGAGTTCTGTGAGATATTGATCCGAATATTGCCCAGCGACGACTCGGCACGCCGCATCGAGTACTCGTTGTGGTGCAGAGTTCACACTAATGTTCATGGGGCCGAATGGTCTTGTAAAATCTAGGTACTCAGCTTGGGTTGAGTTGAGAGTTAGATTCCGGAGAATCGCGCCGCCGTTTTCGATTTGTTGATCCGTTTTTCCAGACAAGTTGCTCAGCGCTGCTCCTTGAGCATCCAGAAGAAACGCGGAAACTTCGGAACCATCAGAGAGAATGATGTCCATTGCGTGTCCGGTTTCTGGTTCGAGAACCTCAGAGAGTTCCCGGCCGTTTTGTTGACGCAGCCAAGCTCCGATTGCTTCTTGAAGTCCACGGCCTAAATGATGATCTTGGTAACTTTGAACTTGTCTCGAAACACTCTTCGTCTGAGCGCTAAAACGGGTTAATGCAACTCCGATTCCTAGTCCGACAACAACCATAAGCATAACAACCATTGCGATTGCAAACCCTCGTCGATGGTGACATCGATTGGTGAACAAGGATCGGATTAGCTTTGGATATGAGATCATTCTTGTATGTCTATTTATGAATCAGAGAAATCAAGTGTGCGTGTCGCGTTCGGATCAGGTTGCCCGTTCGGTCTTGTGGGTCGACCAGTGTCGTCTCCCGTGTCCGTGTCTTGATCGTCTTGAGAATCGTCTTCTGCAAGTTCATTAGCAGTACTTGTACTTGGATCATCTCCGAGTACCCAATCGATTTCAAACATCCAAGATGCATATTGCTCGTTTGTTAGAATCATTTCAAACTGAGCAAACGCGGGGAGATCGCCAATTTCGAGAGCGACATGTGATGTGATAAACTCGTCGCCCTTAAAAAGCTCCCAGATACATCGATCAACATTGTGAATAAGAGGCACAGCGCCTGCAAGTCGAGCACGAATCTCGTCGGCGGTTCCAAAACTGTCCCGGAAAGGCTGCGCCCCGTAGAGGAGTTGTTCACCTTCGTATGACAAGATGGGGCGCCACCAGAGAGTCCAGTTTGGAGGTTCACTCGAGAGATCGGTTTCATCTTCAGGGATATTGCCAATGAGTGGATCACCCGATTGGATCAAACCCAGTTGTTGCATGATCCGTTCACGCTGTCCATGTGGACGAAACTCGAAGACACTCCGCATGACCCCTTGTGATCCATCCATTGCGGAAAAATCAAGTGTCCCGTCTTTGTCTTGTGCGGTATACCACCCCGCAGCTTGCGAAGCGAGCCCCGCAGGAACAGGAGGGGTGGCCGTGACTATCTCGAAGCGCTGAGGGATCCAACCCGTAGAGTCAGGCGCGACACTCGGATCAGTTTCAAGGATAATTCGTGCACGCGGATCAGGTTCAGCATTTTCATCAACTGGTTCAGCGTCTTGATCGTCAGATCGTGTGACAGTTGTCGCCGTAGTTTCTTCCATCTGCAAACTCAACATGGATCGTGCAATTGCAGAATGGGTGATATCTAGTTCGCTTGTCGTCTCGTATCGGTTTGCGAATGTCGTCTCCATATTTCGAAGTGCCATAAAGACGCCGAGACATCCTGTGAGAACCATCGATCCGAGAACCATCGCAAGCAATGTTTCCATCAATGTAAACCCGCGATGTGAACGAGTCGATTGAGTTGCGTTTAAACGGGTTTGACGATTCATTAAGGCCCCTCCTCAAGATCTAGAAGAGATTCGAAGAGTTGTTCAATACCCCCCGGTTTTTGAAGCAAGGTATTGAGAGAATCCGGATTATTAAATGCAAGTGGATCAATGAGTCGTCTGATCGTGGCGTTTGGAACGTTGCTTGTGAACGAGCGTGATCCACCTGAGTCAGACGCGAGCCAGACTTTGATCGTAATAAGTTTGATTCGATCAAGACTAACGCCGCCGCCGACGTTGTTCCCTGCTTCATCAACAACTTTGTCGTCAAACTCGAACTTCACAGGCTTCTCTTCGAGCGTCCATCGATAAAGATCAATGTCGTACTCGATAGGGAGCGCTTTATCGGGTAATGAATCTCGTTCATCGATGTACTGGAGAATCAAGCGATTCGCAAGTTCTGCAGCCCCAAGTCTCTGGGCCATTCGTCTCTGCGATTGACTCATAAATGAAACTGCACTAGAGAGTGAGATTGCAACCATTGAAAGCAAGACGACCGCGAGGATTGCTTCAAGAAAGGTCAACCCTCTTCGGCTTTGCAGCCTTCGATGATTGGGTGTGTCCACTTTCTGCGCGTATAGCTTCAATGTTCAAGATCCTCTCGACCAAAGATTGGCCTGTTTTAATGGATTCAGTTTCCAGTTTTTAAGTTCATCTTCCAGAGATCGATATCGTCAGGGGTTTGGAATTCCCTGTCGTTCCCAGATGAAATAAGCTCGAATGGATTCGCAGTCCCAGGAGTTGCACGATAGTAATACGGGCGATCCCATGCGTCGATCTCAGATCCTTGTTCAATGTATGATGGGATCAACTCTGCAACAGTTGCTGGAGCAACTCCTGCATGGTCGGCCATATATGTGTTGATCGCGGTTTTAATCGTTGTCATCGATGTCTTGGTAACACGGACGCGAGCTTTTTGAATCTGCTTGGGTACCGCAATCGCAGCGCCAGCCATTAGCAAACCAAGAATGACGAGCACCGCAGTAAGTTCGATCAATGAGAAGCCTGGGCGCGCCATGCGTTTGGTAGTACGCCGAGCGATTTGTATATCAAGTGATGGGGTGGACATTGAAAAGTCTCCTGTTTTTCTTGCAAGTGCTTATTTGTTCAACGCTTAAATGCATTGTATGTTGCACGTTTTGTTACAGATATGTTGAATCCAAATGAGTTTGGAAAAAATGTGGTATGTTCAATTCGTTAGATTACATCGCTCCGCTTGTCATATTGAGCATTGGAAGCATGATTGCGAGGATAATGGTTCCCACGATCAAGAAGAGAACAACGATCAGTAATGGTTCGAGGATCGCCATCAGACGAGCGGTTTTCTTATCCACTTCTTCAGCATGATCGAGCGCAAGGCCATCAAAGGCACTCTCGAGATCACCTGCCTGATCCGCGGCGATGAGTAATCGTCGAGTGGAAAGTGGGAGCGCTTCAACTTTCGAGATCAATGATCGGAATACGCCGCCTTCGATGAGTCGTTGACGGAGTTTTTTAAGATCACTGTTGAGTTTCGGGTGAGTGATCACCGCGGAACTCACCTGGATTGCGTCGCTCAGGGGGATTCCTGATTTGGTCATCGCGCTAATCACAGAGAAGAATCGAGTGAGTTCTTGTTGCATGACAACATCGCGAACAAATGGAGCATTTCGTGTCAGTTTGATCGCGAGTTTGGAGAGTGTGCCTCGGAAAAGAATCGCACCAACGATTATCAAGATCAAACTGCTCGCGAAGTAAAGAATGTACTCGCGAAGGAAGTTCCCAACAGAAACGAGGATTTGAGTGAAGAGAGGGACTTCGATTCCTGATTTGGTCATCGCGTTCCCAATTGTTGGAACCACGAGTACGAGCATGATCGTCGCCGCGATAAACGCGATCGAGAGTACAATCGCAGGGTAAATCATTAGGGTCGCTGCTTTACCAGAGACTGAGAGTCTTCGACGAGCGCCGTGTGCAAGTTGAGAACATGCACCTGCGAGATCACCTGTTTTCTCAGAAGCTTGATACACCGCGACAGTGACGCTGTCAAAACTACCAACCTGACGACATGCATCGGAGAAACTGGTTCCTTGTGATACAGCGTGTCGTAATCGATCGATCCGATCTTTATTGCCTGACGAGACAACCGTGGATGCAATTTCGAGCGCTTCAGTAAGGGGAACGCCTCGTGAAACGAGTTGAGCAATTTGAGAATCAAACTCTGCATGATCCTTGAGAGACATTTCAGGGGAGTTTGTTGCCCAGCTCGGGAGTTTCCATGTGCGGATGAGGACTTGTTTTTCACTTCGTAGAATGTCTGCGAGCGCTCTTTGTGAACGAGCATTGCGGATACCCATTGCTTTACCGCCGCTGGATTTGTTTGCGAGGTAGAAGAAGGAACGGGTTGTGTTTGCTGCTCGGCTCATAGATTAAATCGACTGTCTCTGTGAATGCAAAATGCTCAATTCTGGTCCTAACTGAGTGGTATTGTAACTATCGGACATGAAGCCCTGCAATATCCCTTCGATTCTACGATTCTGAACGGTATTTGGACCATATCATCATCCTGATATGAGCAGATTCTGCCTCTAAAGAGGTTCTTAACAACGAATCCGCTCGAATCATCCAGATCTGGGGGTGATCCGTTGATCTCACGCCCCCAAGATGGGACAATATCATCAATCCAACCACTGTCCATTGGTTCAACGACTCAACGACTCAAAGATTGCCAAAGCAGACTGCATTTGATTCATTAACGAAAGTTTTACTCCGTTAAGAAAGCCCTATATGACCATGACCTCGACTGATGATTCAACTCGCCCGACGGCTGATATTCCAACGGGAAAGATGCGATGTCTAACCAAACATCACGCCGGCGCTGGACTCGCATTCAACGATCATCACCCAATTCCGCAAGTTGGTCCGCGCGATGTTCGGATCAAAGTCAAAAAAGTAGGTATCTGCGGCACAGATCGTCATATCTGGGAATGGGATGAGTGGGCATCTAATCGAATTCCAATCGGGCTTGTTACCGGGCACGAGTTCGTAGGGACAATCGAATCCGTCGGATCCGCAGTGACAAAGTACGAAGTAGGACAACGAGTAAGCGCAGAAGGACACATGTCCGCTGGTGTTGATTACAACTCAAGGACGGGCAACGCGCATATCGCGGCGGACACAACGATTTTCGGAATTGATCGTGACGGGTGTTTCGCAGATTACATTGTCGTTCCTGAAGAAAATGTTTGGCCGTTGCACGAAGACATCCCAGATAAGTACGCCGCGATTTTGGATCCGCTTGGAAATGCAGTTCATACTGTAATGGCTGCAGGCGTGAGCGCAAAAACAGTACTCATTTCGGGAGTTGGGATCATTGGGCTCATGGCCGTCACGGTAGCAAAAGCTGCAGGCGCTTCGAAAATATACTGTACAGATATTAACCCTCCAAGGCTCGAACTCGCAAAGAAACTCGGCGCTACAGAAGCATTCGACGCGCGTGACAACGGGTGGATTGAAAAAGTCCGAGCAGAGACATATGAAGGAGTCGATGTCCTCTTAGAAATGTCTGGCGCTCCCGCCGCGATGGATCAGGGGTTCCGTGCACTCCGCAATGGGGGGACCGCCGCGCTCTTGGGTCTACCTGCGAGGACTGTGGACTTTGATTTCAATGCTCACATTATCTTCAAAGGGTGCACAGTACTCGGGATCAACGGCCGAAAAATGTGGGATACCTGGTACCAAATGGAGAAACTCCTCCTGTCCGGAAAGCTCGAACTCGATGAGATCATTACACACGAGTTCCCAATCGAAGATTTCGAAAAAGCATTCCAAACAATGATCTCAGGTGAAGGGATCAAAGTTCTGATGAATCTAGAATGAGATGATTCATGTCTGATAAAGAACAGCCAAGACTTGCACCTGCGATGGAAATCAGCAATTTCATAACTCAAGCGTTGAGCACAAGTGGAAAAGCTGATGAGATCGCGATGGATATCGCATTCCACATGACAGATTGGTATGAAGATCTCCAGGAACTTATCCGTTTCTATCAGAATCCAAGTGAGTATTCCGCAGAGCAGATTGATGATTTGCTCATGGATTTTTTAATCCACGCTCCTCACCATCTCGCGGCGGCAAAAGTATTACATACATGTGCACCAGTACGCGATGTCTTCGAAATCGGAGCAGTCGAGTAGTTAATCCCTGAATCGTGAATGACATTCCACGCAGGATTCAGTGAGTTTTTCCATAGAAATCAGCGCCCCGTCTGGATCTTGGTTCGTGATTGATTGTTCAACTTGCGACGCGAGCACGATTGAATCTTTGAGATACTCTTCGAACAGAAACCCTTCAGTTTGAGTTGTTTCATCATGAGTTAATGATCTCAGCATGTCATGAATCTGTCCTGCAAGCGAGCTCGCGGATAGGTCTGGATGATCTTCGGGTGCTCTCAGTTTGTTTTCGATGCAGAGCCAGAGTTGCTCATTCGCTCGATCAATTTCAGCCATTGATTCTGCGAATCCCTCAAGGTGCGCCTTTTCTGTGAGCGTGACAGGTTTGATAGAATCGAGCTTGCGTGTTTGTTTAACCGAGTCCCAGAGACCTGGGTAATGTTTAGAAGTGCCTGCCTTAGTCATGAACGATTGCGCTTTATCTTGATCAATATATCCCGTTGCGATTGCTCCAGCGCAGAGTGCCGCGGGGCCGCGATGCTTTCCGTGATGACAGTGGACATAGATGGGTTTGAAAGTGCTCTGGATTGCAAACGCGAGCTCTTTCACTCGTGACTCGTTGATCCCGTCATAACTGGTTGGGAGATGGATAACGCGGATGTTGTATTCTCCTGCGAGTGACGCGTCAGGCGCAACCGCGTCCACACTAATCACGGTTCGTATTCCGAGTGATGCAAGTTGCTCATATGCTGCTCGGTTCTTTGGTTCGCCGCCGCTGTAGAATCCTTCTTGGAGTTGATAGAGATTCTCGATCGGACCATCTTGGAAAGCCTGAAACGATTGGTTGGACTCATTCGTGATAAGTGGGGGCGTGTAGTTTGATTTGCACCCGCTAGTACAAAGGATTGCGAGTAAAGGAATGAAAAGAAGATTTCGGATTGTAAATGCTTTCATATTGGTCATCTTACAAAAAACACGCTCGCATGTTGCGAGCGTGATGTGTGTTTAGAGTTTTCAGTGTCGAAATTAATCTTCTGGAACATTGTCCGAAGTGACAATCTCACGGAACTTCAAACGAAGCTTGTTCGTGATCGGTCCTTCGCCTGCAGAAATCGTGTGTGTCGCTTTGAGTTTGAGATTGTCATGCTCGAGCACTTCGCGGACCGCGATCATTTCTGCAGCTGATCCTGTCAAGAACACTTCATCTGCATCATACACATCTTCGATCGTGAAGTATTTTTCTTCAACGCTGAGTCCGAGCATCGGACAGAGCTCGTCCTTTACAAATCGGCGGGTAATCCCTTCGAGAATACCAACTTCAGAAGGCGGAGTGAACAACTTTCCATCCTTGATGATAAAGATGTTGTCCCCTGATCCTTCAGCAACTTTCCCATCAGTGCTGAGCATGATGCATTCGAGCAACTGATCTTCAGGCTTAGTAATCCCGAGTTCTCTGCTCAAGTGGATTGCTTCACACTTTGCCATGATGTTGTTGAGGTAGTTGAGTGTTTTGACTCGAGGATCAAGACAATCAATCGGAGTCTTGGGGCGATTCGCAAGGACAACGCGCATCCCTGTTTCGTACATTACTGGTTTGAACAGGGAGATCGTGTCGGCGATGCAGATCACGCCGGCCTTGGGGCATTGGTAAGGATTGAGTCCAAGTGATCCTTCGCCGCGAGTAATCACAAGACGGATGTATCCATTTGTGATGTTGTTTGCTTCAACGCATTGGCGCTGGATACGGATCATTTCTTCTCGAGAAACACCGATATCGAGGAAGATTTTGTCAGCACAGTCGTACAGACGATCCATGTGCTGTTCGAGCTTGAAGATTTTGCCGTTGTAGATTCGGATACCTTCGAAGATTCCGTCGCCGTAGAGCAAGCCATGATCGAATACGGATACGGTTGCTTGGGACTTGGGTACCATCTTTCCGTTTACCCAAATCATGGGTTCGGATGAATCAGTCGCGGGGGATGTTGTTTGAGGCTTTTCGGCCATGTCGATTCCAGTATTGCTTGATATTGATGTCATGTTGTCCTCCATGATGCACTCCAATGAGTGTGTGTATTCTAGCTTTCGATTCGATGTTGCGAGGGAATGATCGCTTCGTGAAGGCACGATTATGCGATCATATACCATACAAACCGAGATTAATCAGTGATCCGAGCCCGATATCGTATACCTGCTGAGGATCAAAATGTTTCGAAATGATGTCGAATATGCTTCGATCATGCACGAAACCACTTACTACTTCGGCGATCTGCGACTATTGAGTTCACAATACGCCTTGGATGTTTCAGGGGTTCATCCAATTTTGAGACTCGAAGGCTTAGCTTCGGATTTCTGCTCCAAGCAGTTCCTTTGCCTTGTTCGCGAATAGCTCGATCTGTGGATCGACTTCTTCGTGCCTGAGTGTTCTTTGAGCATCTCGGAAATGGAGTCTGACAGTGACGGACTTCTTCCCATCTCCGAGTTGTTTGCCTCGAAAGATATCTACGAGTTCTTTGCCTGTGCATCGATCTAGTTGTAAATCGTCAGCGGTTGTTGAGATTTGATCCCATCGGATGGATTCATTGACGATCAGCGAGAGATCTCGATCGATTCCAGGGAATGCTGGAAGATGTTCTGCGCGGGACATCGGGGGATACGCCTCGATCAACGGTTTGAGCACGAGCTCTGCGCCCACGAGTGGACGATCCAAATCATGCGCTTTCAATGCAACATTTGATATGAGTCCGAAGGAACCAATCTGTGTTTCTTTCCCATCTTGAACAACGCAGATAGTTGCGTGCCCGTTTGCGTCGAATCCTTGATGATTCGGTTTCACAGGAGTAATCCGAGTCGTCGCGTTTGTTCCAAATGTCGCAGACACGATTGCATCTACCGATCCACGCATAGTGCGGATCGCTCGTTGAATGTCATCTTGCTTTGGTTTCTTCCCAGCGAACTCGACATCAAGCAACATCGCAACTTCGCGTTGTTCACTTGAGTTTGTAGTTCCTTCGTCTTGCGCAAAAGTTTGTGCGACTTCATAGAGTCGGACTCCTCCAGGGACTTGGACCCGGGAGCTTTGGTTCGTATGACGACACGCAAGGAGTCCGAGGAGCACGCTTGGACGAAGGGTTGGTTCTGCTTTTCTTCGATCGTCATCGACTGCAACGAGATCAGTCCCGGATCGTTTGAAGAGTTCTCCGAGCTTTGGGGATGTAAACGAGAATGTGATCGTCTCGAAGAATCCAAGGCCGGTGAGTGACTTTGCAATCTCACTCATCGCACGCTCTTCAACCTGTGGTTCCTTGATCGTTACTGGGAGTGTTGAGTGGATCGGGATTACCCCAAGAGAACGTGCACGAGCAACTTCTTCGATCAGATCAATCTCGCGAGTCACATCATGACTTCGATGTGGAGGGATCGTGCATTGAAGCAAACCCTCTGCGTCAATGAGTGTTTTGAACGAGAGTGAGTTGAGTAGGTCAGCCATCTCATTCGGGTTCGTTGGGATTCCTAAAATTCGATCACAGCGCGTCGGACGCACTGTAATAACAGTGTCATTAGGAGATTGAGCGCCTTGAGAGAGGATCCCTTCTGCGAGTTCTCCACCGGAGACTTCGCAGATGAGTTGCGCAGCACGCTGAGCAGCATACTCAATTGATCTCGGATCAATCCCGCGTTCGAATCGATAAGCAGCATCAGTCCGAATTTGTAGTTTGCGCCCTGTGTTGCGAACACTCATTGTGTCCCAAGTGGCCATCTCAAAGACAACCGTTGTTGTGTTTTCATCAACTTGAGAGTCGTTGCCTCCAATGATCCCAGCCAACGATTGGGGGCCATTTGCGTCTGCAACTACGAGATCATCTTCGTTGAGCTTGTGTTCACCAGCGTAGAGGGTACTGACGACTTCGTCTTTGGACGCAGGACGAACAATCAGTTGGCCGCCTGCAAGTTTCGCATGATCAAAGACATGACAAGGATTGCCAAGTTCTAGTGTAATGAAGTTGGTGACATCGACAACATTGTTGATCGAGCGTTGCCCTAAAGATTCGATTGCTTGCTTGAGCCAATCAGGTGATGGGCCAACCTTTACATTCCGAATCAATCGTGCAGTGAAGAGCGGGCATTTGTCCGGTACTCGGTTTTCGAGAGTCAACTCGTCACCGATCGGAGCGCCAAGAGTCATGTTCTTGATTTCAGGTATTTTCAACTCGCGCGGTTTGTCAGCATATTGAGCAGCCGCGATCTCGCGAGCGCATCCGACATGTCCGAGACAATCGCCGCGGTTCGAGGTTACTTCAACATCGAGAACGACATCGCCGTCGATCCCGGTTTTGAACTCCTCAATGGGCATTCCGGCCTGCGTGAGGATGTGATCCACCTGCTCGGCGGTTACATCCGAAGGTGAAAGGTACTGATTGAGCCAACGAAGTGAAATATCCATGGGAAGCAAGGATAGCCCGGTTGTGCCTCTAAGTGTGTTACGCGATAGACTCTATAGATGATGAAATGTGCTCAAAACCGTATATTGATCCTGATCTCGTTGGTAGCAATCCTTCAATTGCTTCTTGGATGTGTTTCTCAAAGCTCTATGAGCAACTTTACATTCCAAGATCACAGGCCTGCGGATTTCACCCTCGGAGTAGTCGTTTTTGGTGATGAGCAAGCAAGAGAGGTTTCTAATCTATCTGCGAGATACATCGTCGATGCAGAAGGAAACCTACGCGCCTCAATAGGAGATGGTTCCAACGCAGGGACATATCCGAAAATCACCCGCAGACTCAGCAGCGAAGATCTCGATCGGATTTGGACAAGCATCGAAGAGTTAGAACTCGGGGATCCAATCACATATAGGGGATCACTTGATTCTGGGTATCTTATCGAGATTCGAGCAACACACACAATCCGAGTTTGGGAATCAAATCAGGAATCCGCGGCGGGGTTCGTCAACTTGCTTGCAGATCTTGCGTGGATAGGAGAGTGATAAGCAGGATGAGAATTGTTCTCATTGGTCCTATCCTTCCTAAATGACCTCTACTGAACCCATCATCGGGATAGATCTTGGAACAACCAACTCGCTTGTCGCATTCGCAGATACGAACGGGGCTCGCGTACTCGGCGATAATGATGAGCAACTCATGCCTTCGACTGTTCGGATCAATTTCGATGGTTCCGTCGTTGTAGGATCAGAGGCTGCAGCTCGGATCATCGAGTTCCCAGATCGAACGATTAACTCAGTAAAACGCTTGATGGGTCGATCACTTGAAGATGCATCGTCGGATCTGGATTATCTCGGATATGAAGTTGTCGCAGGAGAGAACAACACAACAAGAGTGCGGGTTCAGACAGATAATGGAGAGAAGATACTCACTCCAGAGGAAGTATCGGCGCATATTTTGAAAGCGCTCAAATCCCAAGCCGAGCAATCATTGGGTTCTCGTGTCAACAAAGCAGTCGTTACGGTACCTGCGTACTTTGATGATGCGCAACGACAAGCAACACGCAATGCAGGCCGACTCGCGGGTCTTGAAGTGGTCCGGATTGTGAACGAACCAACCGCTGCGGCGCTCGCATATGGGATCGGCGCACGTGGAGATGGAAACACAGACAGCAAGGTGATCGCAGTCTATGACTTGGGAGGCGGAACATTTGATGTTTCAATCCTGAAACTCATCCCTAAGAATGATGAGAACTCAACGGAGTTCTTCCAAGTGTTGGCCACCGCCGGCGATACCCATCTCGGCGGCGACGATGTGGATCATCTCATCGTTGAGATGTTCATGCGTGAAATCGGGAATCAGCTCGGACTCAAAGCAGATCACGCGATAGATTCTTTTGATGCATCGACTCGCAAAGCACTCATCGGTTTCGCAAGATCTGTCAAACATCGACTCTCGACGCACGAATCTGCGGCGGTTTCTATTCAACTCGGAGATGGACATCAATTTGATCGAACACTAACTCGAGATGAGTTCGATTCGATGATTACCCAATGGGTTGATCGATCGATCCAATCCTGCAAACGAGCATTGCGTGATGCATTCGGATCCGGCGCTCTCGCCAAAGGCTCGATCGATGCAGTGGTGATGGTCGGAGGATCAACACGAATCCCACTCGTGCGAAATCGTGTAGGGGAGTTCTTCGAGGTCGAACCTTATACTGCGATTGACCCGGATCGGGTTGTCGCAATGGGCGCGGCGCTCCAAGCATCGATCATCGCGGGGACAATGCCTGGGTCATTGTTGCTTGATGTGATTCCGCTCTCGTTGGGAATCGAAACTGCAGGTGGCGCAATCGCAAAGTTGATCATGCGAAACAC
The DNA here is from genome assembly GCA_029213305.1 of Phycisphaerales bacterium. Lineage (GTDB taxonomy): Bacteria > Planctomycetota > Phycisphaerae > Phycisphaerales > UBA1924 > UBA1924. Next base: position 68,870 of record JARGPA010000002.1, on the reverse strand, counting down.
GACGGTTCCTGCTCGCGCGATCGAACGATTTAGCACAAGTGTTGATGGACAAGTGAACGTGAAAATTCAAATCGCACAAGGTGAACGAGAGATGATTGCAGATTGTCGATCACTTGGCACCTTTGAGTTGCGAGGCATCCCCCCCATGCCGGCCGGGGTTCCAAAGCTTGTTGTTGAGTTTCTTGTCGACGCAAACGGTGTACTCAATGTATCTGCGATCGAAGAGCGATCTGGAAAACGAGCAGCAATTCAGATAGTTCCAAATCATGGACTAACTCCCGATGAAGTAGATCAGATCGAGGCAGAAAGTTTCAAGCACGCACGCGATGACATGACCCAGCACCAGATCGTTGATTTGGTAACAAACTCATCGCTTGATTATAAATGGATTAGTGAACGTGTAGAACGATTTGAATCGTTACTTGATGACGATTACAAAGTTGAGCTTCTATCGAAACTTGAAGAGTTGAAAAGTTTTATCGACCGCGCAAAGGCTGACTGGAGATCTGTCGAGCCAAACAGTTTTCATCACGCGAAAGAAGAGCTCGATCGTTCGAGTATGCGCCTTCAAGAGATTGGGATTGCTGAATCATTGCGGGCCGACAAAGAGAGTTAAGTCATCATGCATGAGAACGAAGACATCCGGCCGATCATCGCGCCAATGACTCGGACCCATGATTATGGATTGATCATCGGTCCAACACTCGCGATTGGAGTGTATCTTGCACTCGGTAGTTCGACAGGGATCAGCGAGGAAGCAACAAGACTCGCAGGGATTACAGTCCTAATGGCAACATGGTGGGTAACCGAAGCAATCCCGCTCTCTGCGACCGCTCTTCTCCCGATCGTTTGTTTCCCGTTGTTGAACATTTTGCCAATTGAGGAAACAACAGCTCGATACGCTCACAAACTCATATTCCTGTTTATGGGAGGATTGATGTTGGGTAAAGGGCTCGAACGATGGGGGGCGCACAAACGATTGGCGCTCCTGATTATATTACTCGTTGGAACTGAACCTAGGAGAATCATCGCAGGGATTATGCTCTCTGCAGCGATACTCAGTGCGTTCGTCTCGAATACCGCGACTGCGATGATGATGCTCCCCATTGTGCTATCAATTAGCGTACTCGCCGCGGGAGATAACTACGAATCGAAAGAAGCAAAGCGGTTCAGTGTGTGCTTACTTCTCGCACTTGCATATGGCGCTTCAATTGGAGGGATTGCAACCCTGACTGGGACACCGCCAAATGGTTTTTTAGCAGCATATCTCACCCAAGAAATGGGGATCGACATGTCATATGCTCGTTGGCTCTGGATGGGAGTGCCTCTGTCTGCGATCATGCTTCCAGTGAGTTGGGCATATCTGGTATTCATTGCTATGCCGGTCAAAATCGGTGAAATCCCCGGCGGCCGAACATATATCCGGGAGAGATACGACGCACTTGGAACAATGAGTAGTGGAGAGAAGATCTCAATTTTGATCTTTGGATTTACTGCGTTCATGTGGATCACACATGGATGGATCGAAGACATCTTTGAGATCAACAAAATCGACGACGCAACAATCGCAATCGGTGGAGCAATTCTGATGTTCATTATGCCTGCGGATCGAACCTTGCAGACACGGGTGTTGCTCTGGAAACAAGCGAGAGATATCCCATGGGGTATTTTGATCCTGTTTGGAGGCGGACTCGCGCTCGCCCAAGCGGTTACACACACTGGTCTCGACGCATGGATTGGTCAACAAATCGGTTCGATGGGCAACCCAGGTGAACTCCCATTACTCGGAGGTGTAACAACACTCATTGTGTTCCTTACAGAAATTACTTCGAATACTGCAACAACAAGCACGATGCTCCCTGTACTCGCTGCAGTAGGGGAGGGAATGGGTTTTGATCCAACTCTGATTATCATCGCAGCGGCGGTTTCTGCGTCTTGCGCATTCATGCTGCCTGTTGCAACTCCTCCAAATGCGATCGTTTTTGCATCTGGTCGAATCAGCATCAAGCAGATGGCGATGGCCGGACTCGGATTGAATCTCATCTGTGTTTTGATCATCACCCTGATGGTGTGGGGATTTGCTCCCAAGTTGCTCAATTTAGATTCACCAAGGTCGGAGTTGCCTGAATCAGAAGCAGTTACCATGACGTTAGATCAATCGAATCAGAGTGCGATAACTCAATGATTCAAGTGCAAAGCTTCTCTGGAATACTGCGAGTTCTGAATCGTTTAGTCCAAGATCAATTGGGAACATGTCTCACCAAGGTGCAATCGGGGAT
>JARGPA010000002.1:0-66491 GCA_029213305.1 Phycisphaerales bacterium | reverse complement strand
CGGGGATCTCGATTTCTGGCACAGGAACTTAGATCTCTGGGAGAATGTTGGATTAGGTGCAATGATTGATCGAGGATCATTGGGTTTTATCTCCCCTTACAACACTGAGAATGTTGCATTGATTGATGTCAATACTGATGGCCGTCTTGATGTCGTGATGGCGTCTCAAGATGGGAACTGGATCGCACTTAACTCAGATCCAGGTGCAGACGAGACGACTCGAATTCAGTTTGCAGAATCCAAGAACTCATCTGACGGGTTGCATGTTTCAGGTGCATACGGCAACGGTGATTTTTGTTCTACCGCAGATTTTAACAATGACGGACATCTCGATATGTTCTACCACTATCGAGACGGAGAGTTGTTTCTATCTGACGGCGATGGAACTTTTACACATGAATCAACCGCGATTCAGATTTTGACAGGGAACTCGGACAAGATGGGCTCCGCTGCAGGGGATTTTGATAACGATGGGGATATGGACTTGTTTGTCAGCCGATACGATTCGGGACAACCCGGATACCTCTGGCGCAACGATGGTTCAGGTGTATTCACGAATATCGCGTCATCTGCTGGGATCGTTGACACAGGAAACCAGCGCGGTTGTGCATGGGGAGATTACGACAACGACGGCTATCTCGATCTTGCGATCGCTCGTCAGGGTCAAGGGTTAGTTGTCTATAAGAATGACGGTGATGGGACATTCACAAAGTCTACTGATTTCCCATCAGTAACCGGAGCGACAACAGATGTTTGCTTTGTAGACTTCAATAACGATGGAAATCTTGACCTGAGTATAACTCGCGAAGGTCAGAGCGCAGTCATGCTCCGAAACGATGCTGAATCTACGGATTATCTACTCATGCGTTATCAGGGAACTTCGCATGTGAACAGCGCTGGAGTTGGAGTTCGAATGGAACTTTGGGACTCAAGTGATTCGACATTTGTTGCACGCAGGGAGATCGGGCTCGCACGCGGATACGGAGGCCAAGAACCACTCTGGCTCCACTTCGGGGGCATCACTCCAACAACCAAATACACACTGCGTATATATGAACCAGGTTCAACGAGCCCAAGGAGAATCTCTGTAACCCCAGCAACAGTCTCGACAAGTTTCACGAACCAATCGATTTCGCAGTTCCTTTCTGTGACAGAGGAGAATAGTCGAGTGCGTGTTGTTGAGTGGAAAGAAGTTGGTTCAGACGGAAACAGGTAGTCAAGTTTTAGTTATCAACTTATCGGCTGTTACTCTCGCAGAAAATCTTCCTAGACGGCACAGAATGATTCGTGATTTGTCTCATAGGTGATTAGTACGTGCATAGGGCAATCCCCCCCAGAATATGGATCCGATGAATTCGGAAAGTCTTCTACGGGGTTCTAAAATGCGAATGTATACAACCGCAATCTTTTTTGCTTTCTTCTTAATGTCAAGTATTGCTTTGGGTTCTGATCCAGTCGGGTCATCTCCTGGATTACGAGCATATTGGAACACCAATGCGCGCTCAGCGGATCGCGCAGGGCATGTAGACTGGGAGATATATGACTTAGTCACCCAAGTTGATCAAGTGAACTATGCAAAAACAAGCGGATCATTTGATCCGCAAGTTCCATCAGATTACTTTGCGGTCAGACTCGTTGGAGAACTCGAAATCCCAACAGACGGAATCTGGACATTCCGTATTGAGAGCGATCAAAGCGTAATGCTTTTTATCGATGGAGAACCAGTAATCGTTGATGATTACGGACACTCATATCGATCAAAATCAACAATACTTGGATTAACTCCTGGGAAACACGATATCGAAATCAGATATTGGGAAGGTTGGTCAAGCGCCGGGCTTGTCCTCTATTGGGACGGTCCAGGAATGGACAGCGAAGAAGTGATCCCTGCATCCGCGTTTTCATCGACTGCAACTGAACCTGTATACGATCCCGGAGGTGAAGGACTCTGGGCATATTGGTATCACAATGTTCGTCACGCGAGCAATGTTGGACAGATCGATTGGGCAAACTCAGATCGGGTTGAAACTGTACAGCGCCCGAGTTATCGATTGACGAGTGGAAGCTTTGAACTCGATGGATCTACGGACTATTTTGCTGCGAGATTTGTAGGCGTAATCAATACTCCCGATTCAGGATTATGGCGCTTCGATCTGGGAAGTGATCAATCGGCTCTTTTGTTTATTGATGGTGAACCAGTTGTGAGTGATCCAACGGGTCATTCTTATCGTTGGAAGAGCGGGACCATTCAACTTGCCGCGGGAGATCACACCATTGAAGTGCGATACTGGGAAGGGTGGTCCAGCGCCGGCCTACACGTCGCATGGCAAGGTCCCAACGACGAATACACCGAGATCATCCCTTCAAGCGCATTTCGCCCAGGTACTGGCGCAGTCAATCTCCCATCGGGCGGAGGACTACGAGCGTATCGCTATGACAATGCGAGACATGCAAGCAGCGTGGGAGGCATGAACTGGGTCAATCATGATTCAACTGAGACAGTCCAGAATGTCTATTGGCCGCTATCAAGCGGCGCAATGTATACCGGTGGCCCAACAGATTATCACGCAACTCGTCTCGTTGGAAAAATAAACTTCCCAAGAGCGGGTCAATGGACCATCGGGCTTGGGTCAGATCAATCATCAAGGGTATATCTCGCAGGTGATATGTTGGTCGACGATACATCCGGACATACTTTCCGTTGGAAGTACGGCACAAAGACCGTATCAGAAGGTGAATCACCAATCGAAATTCAGTTCTGGGAAGGCTGGTCGAGTTCAGGTTTAGTGCTGACATGGAAAGGCCCTGGAGATGAGTTTGAATCAGTCATCCCCGCGAGTGCATTTTCAATGAACGAAGTTGATCCTGCGCTAGGAAATAGTGGGGATGGTCTTCTTGTGTATTGGGTTGATAATGCTCGTCATGCATCCAAGGTTGGACACATCGATTGGCAAAACTACGATCGGACAACCTTCGAAGCAAACATTGCATGGGAACTCACGAACGGCGCTTTCCCAGGAACAACAATCACAGACGACGAAGGTAGATCCTCAACATCCGTTGGAGGAGTTAAAACTGATTACTTCGGACTCAGGGCCGTCGGATATCTTGACGTCCCAACAGATGGCGTATGGAAGTTCAAGCTTGGGTCAGATCAATCAGCACAGTTGTTGATTAACGGGCAGATGATTGTGAATGATGATTCTGGTCATACACATCGTTGGAAGAGTGGAGAAATCGAACTCGAAGCAGGACAACACGAGTTTGAAGTTCGATACTGGGAAGGGTGGTCAACCGCAGGATTAACAGTGACATGGACACCCCCAGGTGGAGTTGAGGTTGTGATCCCTCCATCTGCATTTTCACACGCAGAGATTCAGCGCGATTACGATTCGGGTGGCGGGGGACTCAGAGCATATTGGAATACCAGCGCGCGCCACGCCTCGAATGCGGGACAGATCGATTATGCAGAACATGATCATGCCACAACTGTTCCAAATGTTGCGTGGCGTATTACTACAGGAAAATTCGATGATAATACTCCATCCGATTATTTTGGAGTTCGATTGCTTGGACAAGTTGATGTCCCTGCAACTGGGTCATGGACCTTTTCTCTTGGATCAGATCAGAGCGCGATCCTATTAATCGACGGCGAACCTGTTGTCACGGATACATCTGGACATACATACAGATGGAAGAGTGGGACAGTCCAGCTGAGTGAAGGCAAACACGATATTGAGATTCGATATTGGGAAGGATGGTCAACCGCAGGATTGCATGTTGCTTGGAGGGGACCAACTGTACCTGCAGACATCATTATCCCTCGGACTGCGTTTTCATTACAAGAAACAGAAACTCCGTTTGATCCAGGGGGAGGAATTCGCGCGTATTGGACAACCAACGCATGGCACGCTCAGAACGCGGGGCAAATCGATTACGCAGAACACACGAGTAACAGTGTTGTAGACAATGTCTCGTGGCGTCGTTCGTACGGTGCGTTCTACACAGATGGGCCTAGAGATTTCTTTGGGTTGCGATTGATCAGTCAGTTAACTGTACCTGAATCTGGGACTTGGACTTTCAACCTTGGTTCGGATCAAAGCGCGATTCTGTTGATAAACGATGAACCCGTCGTAGTTGATACATCAGGGCATTCCTATCGATGGAAATCTGGAACGATAAACCTGGCTGAAGGAGTGCACAAGTTTGAAGTTCGATATTGGGAAGGTTGGTCAACCGCAGGTTTAAATGTGACTTGGAAATCTCCTAGTGCACCATTTGAAGAGATTATTCCTGCGAATGCGTTTGATATGTATGATCCAGAACCGACGTTCGATACAGGTGAAGCTGCTCTAACTGCAAAATGGTATAACAATACGCGTGGATACAACTTGGATACTCTCGATTGGGAGAGTCCTGTACTCACAACAGCAGTACCTCGTGTAAGTTGGAACATGACCTTCGGGGCCTTTGAGAGTGGGTTCTCATATGATTTCTTCGCACTCAAACTCACGGGAAAGTTGATAGTCCCTGAAAGTGGTCGTTGGACTTTTAATGTCGGATCTGATCAATATGCGAAATTATTAATCGATGGGAAAGCAGTCGTTTCAGATACATCTGGACATTGGTTCCGTTGGCGAAACGGCTCAGTCGAACTACAAGCAGGAGAACACGATCTGGAGCTTCAGTTTATGGACGGCTGGTCAATCGCAGGGCTCTTCCTGACTTGGAAAGGACCGAATGATCTCTACGAAGAAGTTATCCCTGCGAGCGCATTCGTAGGAAAACCAAACCGTGTCAAAGTCGTTCAATGGCGAGAGATTGGATCTCAGCACAATCGTTGATTTTTTATGCAGCGACGAGTTCAAGTTCTTCAGCCGCGATTCGATGCGCTCCTGCGCCTGCGATGAAGAAATATTCCGTATTACGGACTTTTCCAACTTTCCCTACTCGTTTGCCTTGTTGGTTATGAATTCCGATTTTGCAACCGACATAACGAGGATGTTCACGATCGAGCACAACGACCGGGCCTCGTTTGGAGAGCATTTCCTCAATCTGATCTCGCGTAAGATATCCCTCATCATTGAATGAGACGATCATGGTATCGCAATCCACTGCTTGGATGACTTCGTCGAGTGCTGCCGCGATTTTTACCTTCGAGTTGTATGGGCTCTTGCGCTCGCGGCAATCGACGCGTTTGCATGCGATCCCGTATGTCTCTGGATGATCCCAACGAACGAGGGTTTCCCAGATATGGTAATTCCCAAGGTATGAATGTTGGTTGTAAGGCGGATCAAGATATGCAATGTCCGCTCGCAGAGTTTGAGCAGCAGCGATCGCGTCGAGCTGATGAGCGCTGCAAGGACGATCCTTGGGATGTGCGAGTATATCTGGGAGACGAAGTGAAATTGGTTTGTGAGCTCTAGGCGCCCATGCTTTGAGATAAGCCATCTGCACGCCGGTAGTCGAATCAACACGATCGGCCGCTTCTATAAGACTCGTTAGGACGACAGCTTTGAGTTCGGGAGTGAGCGAAAGTTTCTCGATTCGATCTCTCATCGCGTCGATTCGTTGTCCATTATCTGGATGAAAAAACCTTGAGTTGATACAGTACGTCTGGGTGACATACCCCGGCTTACCTTCAATGGTATTGAGCTCATCGATGATCTTTGTCGCTTGTTCAGCGATCTTTGGAGCATCCGATTGGATGTAACAAAGCGCAAGATTATGTGCATATGCATTGTGATCATTCGCTTGAACACCAAATCCTGCGCTTTTGAGCGCATGACCTACGCGAGAGGTGCCGCTGAACAAATCAATGACACTCCCCCCGTTTGGTTTAGCAAGGGAGCACAATGAGACGATTTGATCGACGAGAAGACGCTTTGAACCTATGTATTTAATCACCCGTTTCCTATCGGCAAGGCGGGCTGCATCCATCCAGAGTTCTTTTCGGTATGCCTACAATATCGGTCGACGATGCATACACCGGGAGGATGCGTCTCGCCCGCATTTTAATAGAGGATCGACCTTTGCAATCCAACCCAAAGTCAGACCGAACGAAGTCAATCTTGATGGTTTTTCTACCAAGATTTGTTGTATGTGTAGTTTTAATCATGATTGCATCCGGGATTGTCAAAGGGATGATCGCGACGAAGAGCACGAGTGAGAAGAAGCCGCCACAATCGAATGCGATTTTGATCAGTACGATTGAATCAGTTCATCGTCCTTCTAATCGTCTCTGGTCCGGGTACGGCACAACCAGAACGATGTCGAGCGCTGATATAGTTGCAGAGGTTGCAGGCCGGGTAATCGATCGGCCAAACGAGATTGAAGTCGGACATCATGTCAGTTCGAATGATCTGATTGTTCGTCTTGATGATTCCGATTACATCAACGCATTTGATGCTGCACGACAAGCAGTCAAATCGCTCGAAGCGCAGATTGATGGGATGATGGTTGAAGAAGAGCAAATGCAACTTCAAGTGCAGTTTGCGTCACAAGAGATCGAGGCGGCCAAACGGGATCTCGATCGTACAGATGAAGCAATCGCTGCAGGCGCAGGATCAGCAGGCGAGCGCGATGTAAAACTTGCGTCATATCTTCGCTCTCAGCGTGAGTTGTCTGTGTTACAACAACAGTTAGATCTGATTCCTTCTCGTCGAACCCGACTCGAAGCAGATCTCTCATTGCAAAGCGCCAATATGCGTATCGCAAACGAGCAGGTTGAACGATCTTCAGTTCGTGCGCCGTTCCCAGGAGAACTCCAGAGAATCGATTTCCGCGAAGGTGATTGGGTAGGAGTAGGGACACGAGTTGCCCGCGTTGTGGATTTATCCCGTTTGGAAATTCCACTCAAAGTTCCAGCATCTGCATCGACTTGGATTAAGAAAGGCGACGAAGTCCGACTCTGGGTCAAAGCTCCAGGAGGACAACCTGATCAGGTCGGGAAAATCATGCGGATCGCACCTGAAGCTGACAGCTCGAACCGATCCATCACGATCTATGTCGAAGTGACCCAAGACGCAAACGATATCAATCGTCTTCTCCCCGGGCAGTTCGTCCATGGGCGTGTTGTCACTTCAGATCCGCACGATCGTGTGATCTTACCGCGACGAGCAGTTCAAGCAAATCATGTCTATGCAGCGACAATGAACGGGGAAGGGACAAGAGTTATCGAAGTTGTGCCTGTTAAAGTTGCATATAGCTTTGAGGCGCAGATGCCTGAGTTAGATCCAATGGAATCACAGTGGGTTGCACTCGAAGTGGGGTATGAACCAGTTGAGAACTCATTGATCGCAGTTTCCCTGCTTGATCAGATCATCGAAGGCATGAGGGTCAGAGTTGATGGAGACCCTGTCAATAAAGTGACCTCTGATGATATTGAAGGGACGAATCCATGAGTTTTGCACGATTTGGAGTCCGTAAACCTGTTGTTGCGAATCTGGTAATGTTCGCAATCATCGGCGCGGGATTGATCTTTGGAACAGGACTCAGACGAGAGTTCTTCCCGTATGTTGAATCACGGATTATCACGATCATGGCGCCGTACCCTGGCGCTGCGCCAGAAGAAGTGGAAGACGCGCTCGCGACGAAGATCGAAGACAAAGTCGCAGATCTGACAAGCGTAAAAGAGATTACATCAACCGTTAGTGAGGGCGCCGCAAGTGTTGTCGTTGAGTTCGAAGAGGGGATGCCAATCCAACAGGCGCTCGCGGATGTAAAAAGAGAGATCGATTCAATTCAAGATCTCCCAGATGCAGTCGACAATATCGTTGTTGATATTCTCGAACCCAACATGCCCGCGATTATCGTTGCGTTGTACGGCGAAGCCGACGAACGAACAATGAAAGATTTTATTATCCAAACTCGCGATGATTTGCTTTCATTGCCTGAAATTACAGATGTCTCGATGGGTGGGGTACGATCTGACGAACTTCGTATTGAGGTTTCTCCTGAGAACGCAATCGAGTACGGGGTTTCATTACCAACGATCTCGGACAAGATCCGATCCGCGATGGTTGAGCTCCCAGGTGGATCAGTTCGAACTGCAACAAGCACAATCTCGATCCGATCCGTTGGAGTTGAAGAGCGCGCCGATACAGTGCGAGAAATTGTAATCAAAGCAAACGGCGACGGCGGAGTTGTACGAGTTGGAGATGTCGCTCAAGTCTATGACGGGTTCGTCGACACGGATCTCATAACAAGATATGAAGGTCACCCAACAGTTACATTAACTGTTTTTCGTGTTGGTGATCAAGATGTGATCCGGATCTCAGAGTTTGTCAAAGCGTATGTAAAAGGACGCAATGGGGATGAGCTTGATCTTTCCAAATCCGAACAAATGAAAGCATCGAGGGCATCCCCTGGATCAGATCCATCAAGCGTTTCCCCAAGATATGCAGCGTGGAAACTTGGTTACGATCGATTCGAGATTGCATCTCCCCCAGGTACGCTTGTAACAACTACTGATCTCGCACGATTCGTTGAGGGCAGACTCGATCTACTCTTGAGAAATGCAATGTTTGGTGGATTGCTCGTATTCATCACTTTGGTTCTCTTACTGAACTGGAGAATTTCATTCTGGGTCGCGATGGGCCTTGTTGTTTCGTTGTTGGGAACGCTCGCGCTGATGTCAGTACTGGATATCTCTCTCAACTTCTTGACTATGTTTGGTTTGATCATCGTGATCGGTATTCTTGTTGACGATGCAATTGTCGTTGCTGAAAACATTACTACGCGACATGAGAAGGGTGAACCCGCATTGGTTGCAGCGGTGAACGGCGCCGATCAGGTTGCTTGGCCTGTTGTTTCTACGGTGCTAACCACAATCTTCGCGTTCCTTCCCCTTGCACTTATGAATGGGCAAATCGGGGACTTTATGAATGTGATGCCCGTTGTTGTTGGATGTGCATTGGGTGTCTCGTTGATTGAATCACTCTTTATTCTTCCGATGCACATGGGGCACTCGCTGCGATCTGTCGATAAGATTCGCGCGAACGGAAAGAAAAAGCATCGGTTTGCATTGTTCGGCGCGATCGCGAGGCTCGAGGCAAAATACGATAAGGGTCGAGATCACATCATTTCAGGCCGAATCATCCCTACATACGCGAAACTGCTTCGCGTGTCGATGAGTTATCGTTATGTCACTCTATCCGTGGTGATTGGGATATTAATTGTTTCATTGGGAATGGTCGCGTCGGGTAAATTGCAGTTTATTTTGTTCGAAACGGACGATGCAGAGACTGTAAATATCAGTGTTACAATGCCGATTGGGACACCAGTTCATCAGACGGATGAGATTGTTCGTCGATATGAACGAGTATGTATTGAGTTACCCGAAGTGAAATCGACCTTTGCGATGGCCGGCGCAGTTTCTGATCTCGAAGGTGCAGGGGGAGACTCATCTTCATCCCATGTTGGGCAAGTAATCCTCGAACTAACAAGCGCAGAGTCGAGAGATCGATCTAGCGCCACGATCATCGAAGAAATCCGCGAAAAAGTCGGTGATATTTCGATGGCGAAAAATGTCCGTATGGAAGGTGTGTCCGGCGGGCCAAGTGGCCCCGCGCTCAATTTTACTGTCGCAGGAGAGTCCATCGAACAACTTGACGATGCAGTTGGACGAATCAAGAAAATCCTCTCAGAGTACGAAGCAGTGCACACAATCTCGGATGACTCAGATCGTGGTCAACGCGAACTCCGATTTACTCTCAGAGATGGAGCTTCAGAGCTTGGGTTCACACGAGCAGAAGTTGGTCGTCAGATCCAAGCAGCAGTGTTCGGACTCGAAGCTTTTACTTTCGCTGGTAATCGTGAAGATATTGATGTTCGTGTGACTGTTCCTGATCGCATTCGCAAATCTACTGTGAACATCGAGGACATGTTTGTATTCACTCCAGAGGGAGTTCCCGTTGCACTTGGGGAAGTCGCAGATATCGAAGAATCTCAAGCGTATGCGACAATCCGTCGATTGAATCGTCAGCGATCAATCTCTGTTCAAGCAGATGTATATCGTCAACTTGCAAATCCGGATTCATTCGCACGCGAAGTTAAACCTCGTTTGGTTGAAGCAATCGCAGATTTGCACAGCGTAAACCTTGTTGAACGCGGCCGACAGAAAGACTTTGCAGATTCGATGAAGTCACTCCCAGTGGGGATGATGGTTGCGTCTGGTTTGATCTATGTAGTACTCGCGTGGTTGTTCTCGAGCTTTACTCAGCCGTTAGTTGTCATGCTCGCAATCCCGTTTGCAATGATCGGAATGATCTGGGGTCATATTCTTATGGAGAACTCGATGACATTCTTGTCAATGATCGGGTTCATCGCACTTGCTGGGATTGTTGTCAACGACTCACTCATCTTCATGGAGTTCTTCAATGAACGAAGGAGTCAAGGGATGAGTGTGTACGACGCAGGAGTCGCGACAGGTCAAGCGCGATTCCGCGCGATCATGTTGACGACGATCACGACAGTCTTCGGGATTCTTCCATTGATGCTCGAACAGAGTTTTCAAGCAAAGTTCCTTGTACCAATGGCAATCACAATCGCGTTCGGACTCATGAGTGCAACATTCATCATCTTGCTAGTCTTACCGAGCTTGTTGATGATTCTTGACGATGTTGTACATGTTATTCGAGTTGCATGGACTGGGAATATACATCTTGAGCGCAAGAATCCGAAGATTGTCGATCCTGAAATCGCAATGCTTTAAGTTCATTTCGAGTCCAAGTTGTCGTTCAAGGAATGCTCTGTTTCAAGGGTTAATCATCAGAATTTGAGTCTGCTTTGAGCACGATAAACATCGGTTTGTTCCCACGATAGAACTGAACTCTAATCGGTTCATATTGCCCAACATCACGGATGTATGTCTCGATATCTTTTGCAGTTTCAAAGGTTCGGCCATCAATCTGGTAGATGAAATCATTGGACTCAAAACCGATGTCTTCAGTTTCTGAGTTTGGTTCAATACCAACAACTACAAACCCAGGCAATGTTCCAACAGGGCGTCGTCCTCGATATCTTGTGAGTACACTCGGAGAGAGCTTTGCGCCCAACTCTTCGACATGCATTCCGGGTTTAGTGACATAGATTTCTTCGTCTCGATCCGTCACAATCGCAGAGGTCATCATTTTTTTACCATCGCGAAGAAACTCAATGTGAACTGGTTCGTCAGGTTTAATGAGCATGATTGCGTTTGAGAGTCGGACGACGCTTTCTGTGCTTCGGCCACCGAGTGTAACGATGATGTCATCAGGGCGCAAACCGGCGCGCTGTGCAGGACCGTCTTCAACGATTCGTTGAATGAGCACTCCACCATCGATACCGAGTTCGTGCGCCTCGAATGGGGGGAGAGGTTTCATATTGATCCCGAGATACCCTCGTTCAACTCGACCGATATCAATGATTTGTTCCATGACAGCTTTCGCGATGTCAGACGGGATTGCGAATCCAAGGCCGTTGTTTTGTCCTGTGCGAGTGATGATCGCAGTGTTGATTCCTACGATGTTACCATGGAGATCGACGAGTGGGCCTCCAGAGTTTCCAGGATTGATCGCGGCATCCGTCTGGATGAATTCTTGGAGTCGAGCCATCGAACCTGGTCCATTCGCCGCGGCGAACTGAGGACTCATTGAACCTCGACCCTTCGCACTGACAATACCTGCAGTAACAGTTTGCTCAAATCCAAATGGTGATCCAACCGCGAGTACCCATTGGCCGACACGGACGGCTTCTGAATCTCCAAACTGTGCTGCTTGAATGTCTTCTGCTTCTATTTTAAGAACTGCGATGTCTGTTTCTTCAAATGTTCCAACGAGTCGAGCTCCGAGCTCTCGGCCGTCGGCTAGACGAACAGTAATAAACCGTCCCGTTTCAATAACATGATTGTTTGTAAGAATATATCCTCGAGGATCAACGATCACTCCTGATCCGAGACCTTCTCCAGCGCGTCTATTGTCTCGTTCGTTTGTTGCAGTATTCCGAACAGTGATATGAACGACCGATGGTTCAATTTTTTCGGCAGCGTATTCAAACGCGTCTGAGATATTGAAAGCCATATCCATTGCATGGCGCTGAGTTGAATCTGGTTCAGATAGTTCTACTCCTTGATCGTTTAGGTTTGCTTGAGCAGGGCTTGAGATACCCGCTGCAAGACCGACGATACTAAGGAGTGCAATCGACAACTTTGATTGAGCGTTTCTCATAGAAAAAATCTCCAAAATGAGAGCTGGGCCCTGCAAGTATGGGTAAATGATCCTCAACAGATCATTCCAACACAAGTTAGTGGGATTCGGAGAGTCCGTATTCCGCCCAGCTTGAGCTGGTTTCAGTTACTCGTACGCGTTCAAGCGTCAAATGGGTCGGTAATGCGTACCGATTCCCATTCTGATCCATAAATGAACCACCAGCTTTGATCTGGGCCGATACGAACTCGTAGATCTTTCTCGCGAGGACTTCCGTAGTTGGATCCTCGTCATCTAGAACGATCAAGCGAGCTTTATATTGCTCTGGGAGGGTTTTTAAAAATGAATCTTGTGAGTTCACCATTAATGCATGATCATATTGGTCTAGGTAGTCTTCAACTGCGAGCTTGAGCGCTTTAAAGTCGCAAACCATGTCGTTGGTATCAAGATGATCAGATGCGATCACAAGATCAACCCTCCGGGAGTGTCCATGAGGAAGCTTGCAGCGCCCGGGGTGCTTGGAGAGCATATGCCCGTTTTCAATTTCGAAGGATTTACAGACGCGATAGATCATGATCAATGGTAGGACGGGAGATCGATGAGATCAGGTGCCTCGGGTATCCCCGAATAGTTCAATATGGAGTCTCGGGCAGTAGGTCCAACCTCGATTGAGACATTCATCGAGAATCCATTGGATCGATTCTCGATCGGGGACCGCCACTCCCTCGGGCATCAGCATGATATCCGAGGGTTGATACCCATTGAGCTGCGCCAGTACTTGATCAATCTCATCTAAGTCTGAAGGGTTCGAAACAACAAACTTGATCTGACGATCAGGGGTCGACGCAATGAGCTCGTTCATGACTTCAAAGTTGAGTCTTCGTTCTTCGTGTCGCTTTGCCCAGGCGCCCTTGAGATCACGCGCGTCATTGTTTGGAGTGGAGTTTGCAAGCTTTGGAGAGATACTCATCAAATGACACGACACTCCGGGAAGTGTGAGTGTTCCTGCAGTTTCGATCGTGATGTGCATACCCAGATCTTTGAGTTGATTCGATAGTTCTACGAGTTGGGGAAACATCATTGGTTCGCCCCCGGTGAGTACCGCGTGCTTAACTCCGGACGATACGATTTCGTTAATAAGTGAACGAATTGGTTGAGTTGAAAACTCAGGGTTCCAACTCGCATAAGGGGTATCGCACCATGTACAGCGCAGATTGCATCCACTCACTCTACAGAACCAGCTTGGTACGCCTGTAAGTTTACCTTCTCCTTGAATGGAGACGAAGGTTTCTGAAATAGGTAATGAGTCGCTCATAGATGAAGCTTGTCTTGTTTATGCGTACAAGGTTGGGTCTGGGATGTTTGCGCGTTCAAATCCAGCTTTGCGAAGTTTGCACGAGTCACATCTCCCGCAGGCGCCTCCTGCTTGAGATGGATCGTAGCAAGAATGTGTTTGACTGTAATCAACTCCGAGACGATTGCCTTCTTGGATAATTTGTGCCTTTGTCAGTTTGAGTAAAGGGGTATGTATCTCGATTTCTGAACCCTCTACCCCAAGTTTGGTCGCGAGGTTCGCGGTTTGTGCAAACGACTGAATGAACTCAGGTCTGCAATCAGGATATCCAGAGTAATCAATCGCATTGACTCCAATGAAGAGATCAATTGCATTGAGTGTTTCTGCATATGCAAGCGCGATTGAAAGGAACACAAGATTGCGTGCTGGGACATAGGTAATCGGGATTTCTGTCATCACTGATTCATCTCTGTCCTTGGGGACTTCGATGTCCGCAGTGAGAGCAGAACCTCCAAAGGCTCCGATATCAAGATTGAAAATACGATGAGACGCCGCGTTCATTGTGTTCGCGATCTGGGTACATGCATCGAGCTCATTGCGATGTCGTTGTCCATAATCAAAGCTCAAAGTATGACATCGATAGCCCTTTTCTTGGGCAATTGCGAGGACTGTTGTCGAATCGAGTCCGCCGCTCAGAAGGATTACAGCATTGGTATTACGAGAGTTGTTAGACGAGTTTTGAAGAGAATTTTGAGCCATTGAGCAAGGTTATGGACGAAGTGATGATTTTGTGCAACAGAGTTGGAAGAAAATCGTTAGAATAATGTATGCCCTTCTCCATGTTCAGTGCGAGGGTGCTGTGTGTTCGCCCCATCGGAGTCACATCCGATTTCTGTCCGGTCTGCCGACAGGAGCGCCGTTTTCATCTCGCTCAAGCAGAACGCAAACGATTTTTTCTCTGTTTCGATCAAGGTCGAGAAGGCCAGCCTCATCACGAGTTGACATGTTTTGTGTGTGCATGTAAGTGCGAACGAACCGCTGGCGAGAGACCAATTGAGATATTGCCCGATCCCAAATCCGCAGGAAACTATGAGCCCGATTCTTTACCCATCGTTCAATCTCGCATTGCAGATTGTGTTGCAATGGAACAAGCACTCCTTGCAGGAAAACTTAAAGGCGAAGATCGTGAAGAGATGATTCGATACACGATTTTTAGCTTTGCAAGAATTTACGACGAAGATCCATTGGAACGAATAAAGCCTTGGGTTTTGTTATTGATCGTCGCAGCGATCTTTGTACTTTTGATTTTGGGAATTACCGCGACCAAACAATCAGATTCGATGATCCCATTGTTTTCTGCATTTGGCGCGATCGGAGTAATTTGCTTTGCTTTGATGTATTGGGTAACGACTCATTCTCCCCGAAAACGCGTGCGTACTTGGTTGGCAGCCTCTTTGTTACCTCTTGATCCCACAAGGGAAGAAATTCGAAAAGCACGCAGAGAAATGCAGGCGTCGCGATTGAAGGCCGGAGATCAGATTCGTTCTGATAAAGTGCTCTCAAAGATCAAACAGATGAAACTCAAACTTAAATAGCTCACTCGATTACGCTGGGTTGATATACTATATTAAATTATTATTTGAAAGGTATATATATGCTCAAGTTCATCGCTATCGGATTGTGTTTACAATTTGGATCGTTCGTTTTCGCAGAACCTATTGAAGTAATCTGTGACGAGTTTGCAGATGCGCAAGTTCAAGAGATGACAGATGTCGTTCGAGCAGTTGAAAAAGAATCATCAAAAATATTCGGAGTTGATGTCAATGGGATTGACGACGGAGCAACGATTGAACTACATCTTCAGTACCTTGATTACAAACGAGTTGATGAAGAGTTGAACAATGGACGGTTCAGAAGAAACTGGGGGTTCTCAAACGGGAGAGTTCGTCAGGCGCATATTGCACTCCAACCACCAGTCCCTACTGAGATGATGGATGTAGTAGGGCTCCCATTGCAAACAAAGATCGAAGTTGCTCATGCTGCAGTTCATCTTTGTATGTATCGCGCTTTTCCAAACTCGTCTTCACACACAGGTTGGTTCAGCGAAGGACTCGCGGTATACATCGCAGAAGAAGCAGTCCGATCCATCGACGCGATGGGTTCGAAAGTGTCTGAACCTTGGACATCAACCGAGATCATCCAAGTTGTAGATTATTTTGACGAACACCCAAAGTTTGGTATTGACGATCTCTTAAACGATGTTGACAAAGACATCCCTGGGAGTCGGATGTACGCAATGAGAGGGTTGTTCATTCAATGGCTCGATGAGCTCGGGTTGCTCAAAGAGGTCGTCTCTGAAGCTCGAAGATTCGGAGGCGGAGATAGCTACGCAGATAAATTGAACTCCAGAGTCGATCAAATCATGCTCGACGCAGAAATCTCTGATCGAGACTCCCAATTCCGTAGTTGGCTCGCAGATTTTGAACCCCAATGGGAACAACTCAATCGCTCTCTCCAAGCAAGCGGAGATCTATGGTCACACAGCGCATTCTCGTCGAGGAACGCGAACTGCTGGAATAATCAAGAACTCGGAGATGGCAACTGGGAAATCAGCGGATCAATGATGATATTCGATGCTGAAAAAACCCAAATGAATATCTTGCTTGGACGCTCAGAGAATGGATACATCTCTGTCGCGATTACAGCAAACTGGGGTGTCACAGTCTTCTATCGTCATACCAAAGACGATCGATGGGAACGACTCGAAAATGTAGAAGTAAAGTCCAACGATGTTGATGAATGGATCGATTTCAAAATTACGAACCGCAAAGATCGACTCATGATCAAGATCGGAAAACAGCGCCCAATCCGTATCGACTCAAGCGAGTTAGATCTGTCCGGCGCATGGGGGCTCGGTTGCCAGAACAAATCCGCAGGGGTTTGGAAGGATGTGAAAATTGAGAACTGAATGAATGTGGTTATACGTTCTTCTTGAGCACACCCGCATTAAAGCTTCGGCCTTCAATCCGGAACTTGCGTTCGAAGTTGGTCCCGACAAGTTCACCTTCGCCAGCAGATTCTGGCGCGGAAAAATCGGTTAACTCAAATGGGAGTGTATCTCTCGCATCGAGGAATGCTTGGACGGGCGTAGGAGCATTAGGGATTCTTGGCCGAGCAAAGTCCTCGTGCGCAGATGATGATCCGGTTGCCCAATGATCGAAGTGAGCAAGGTCCCACGCCCACAGATCGTCGTGATCAGTCACAACGCGGAGTTCGCCTCCAACTTTGAGACAGCGCCAAACATCGAAGAGTGTTTGATGTTGGACGACGCGTTTTTTGTGATGCTTGTTCTTTGGCCAAGGATCAGAAAAGTAGAGATGCACAACATCGATCGTTTCATCTGGACAGCGCCATTTGAGAAGTTGAGAAGCATCGGTATGGAGAACACGAACATTTGTATGCGTGCTTTCGTTTTCCTGCTTTCGCCGGATCCGATCTGCGATGTACGCCGCGAACTCCTTTGCCCATTCGATTCCAAGGAAGTTGGTGTTGGGTTCGAGATGCGCTTGTTGAACAAGAAACGCGCCTTTCCCGGATCCGATTTCGAGCTCAAATCGTAGTGAGGGATCCTTAAACCAAGTCCTGAGATCGAGCCTTGCAGATTCCGGATTTTCGATAATCGAATCCGGAAGCTCAGGGAGCTCAGTCTGTGAGATCGCGACTACGCCGGGCGCAGTATCAAGTTCTCTTCCATGGCCGAGTCCAAATGACATAGGGGGGAAGTGTATGCACCTAATTGCCTATCGTTGCTGATGCATCCAACTCCGCCTTCAACAGGTTCTTTCCAGCTCCGTGTTCGTTATGTCGAGTGCGACCCGATGGGGGTCGTTCATCATTCAAGCTATCTCCCTTGGATGGAAATGGGTCGGACAGAACTATTGAGATCCGTAGGCGAGAGCTACGCTCAGCTCGAATCCGAAGGCGTGTTTTTAGTCGTGACCAAGGTCGAAGTGAAATATCGTCGGCCGCTCAAATACGACGATTTTGTCGAGATCCGCACAAGGGCAGAAAAGACGAGCAAGGTGAAACTTCATCATTCATACGAGATGGTGCTGATTGATCGCGGCGGGGAGAAGAGCGAGCAAGTGTGTGCAGTAGCGACAACCGAGCTTGCGTGCGTGGGTGAGGATGGAAGACCCAAGGTGCTGCCGGGGTGGTTGAGAGGGTGAATGCTTTATGCGGAACTGAGACTATCGCGTAACGATGCGCCAGTCGGATAGCTGGTCTCGTTCATTGAATATAATAACGAGCCATCGTACAGAGCCCTGAAAATGACTGGTGCTTCCAGATCGGTTCGTCGATCCAGCTCCGGCAAGGTTTTCTATCTTGTAGACGAGATCGAACTCTTCACCCACTAATCCGCCACTACCATGTCCAATGAGTGATTGAACTTCAGTTCTGGTCATGCCGTAGGTCAGCACATTGCGTTGCAGATCATCAACCATTTTTTGGCGTAGCTCCAACCCTTCAAAAAAAGAGGTTTCAGTACGCCATCGGTTGGAATCGAAGGGGATTTTTTGGTTACTCAAAATAATCAGCAAGAGAGTGATGATCGCGCTACCACCGATCACGAGAATAGCTATCCAAGTTCGTTTCGAGTTTTTTCGTGGCTGGTCTTGATCCATTACATCAACCGCTCAATCGCCTGTGAAACATTTCGGATCGGGATCATTTCCATGCCTTTGATTTTTGGTAGTTTCGATGATCCTGCATCGGGTACAAATGCATGTGTGTATCCGAGTCTCGCGGATTCACGCAATCGTTGTTCGAGCTGAGTCGCAGGACGGAGTTCGCCTCCGAGTCCGACTTCTCCGATTGCGATCGTAGTAGGAGCGAGCGAGCGTTTGTAATGAGCGCCTGCGATCGCAAGCGCGAGCGCAAGGTCCGACGCAGGTTCAACGATTTTCAATCCGCCGACCGCTGAACAGAAAACATCACGATCTGCGAGTCTGAGTCCGCCGTGCTGTTCGAGGACTGCGATGAGCATTGAAAGTCGATTTGAGTCGAGTCCTGAGCTTTTTCTCTTTGCAGACCCAACAAACCCAGTTGCGGTGAGCGCCTGGAGTTCAACAAGGACACATCGTGATCCGTGCATCGCAGGACAAGCGATCGCACCGGGTCGATGTTCACTTCCTGATTGAATCGCCGCGAGGGACATCCCGCCTGGGAGTTGTTGGAGTCCTTGTCCTGTCATCTCGAAGATACCTAGTTCGAGTGTTGTACCGAATCTGTTTTTTACGCCTCGAACTATTCGTGCGCTGTGGTATCGATCGCCTTCAAAGTAGAGGACCGCATCGACCATATGTTCGAGCATGCGCGGCCCTGCAAGGGTGCCCTCTTTCGTTACATGTCCAACAAGCACGATTGCGATCCCTGTTGCTTTTGCAAAGTAGACAAGCTCAGAGCAACAGCGACGCAGCTGGGTTACCGATCCGGGAGATGCTTCGAGATCTGCTTTGTAGATCATCTGGATCGAATCGATCACGCAAACATCGGGTTTAATTTTTCGAGCTTGGTCGAGGATTCGTGCAAGGTTTGTATCCGCGAGCACGAACAGGCTGTCTGCTTGTGAAACTCCGAGACGGGTTGCTCTGAGTTGGACTTGTTCTGCGGATTCTTCGGATGAGATGTAGAGCACTTTGCTCGTCCAATCCGATTTGGTTGCTTTTATATTAATCGGGGACGCCCATGCTCCCGCAGCTTGGAGAAGCAGGGTCGATTTCCCAATCCCGGGTTCGCCTCCAACCAAGACTACAGATCCAGGGACAAGGCCTTTGCTTTTTTCGTCGCCTCCTAATACACGATCAAACTCCGTGATCCCTGTGGGGAGTCTCTTCATCGGAGTTGAGTTCGTCATGATTTCAGTGATTGAAGTTGCGACTGGGGTGTTGTTTCCACCTGGTTCGTTGCCTTTAACTTCGATCCATCCACTACCGCGATGGGGATCATCCTTTGCGGATTTATCAAACTGGGACTCCTCGAGAGAATCCCACGCCGAGCAATCAGGGCATTTGCCCATCCATCGATGATGTGTTGAGCCGCAGGATGTGCATATGAAAATAGTGCGAGTTTTGCTCATGAGTCTAGTATAGATAGATAAGACTGGTTTGAGAGGTTGATGTTTGGGTATTTTGTGGGTATTTATGCGATCTAAGAACCTATAGTACTGTTGGATGATGCTCTGAAGGTGGTGGGTGTAAGAGGCACATGTGACAGATACGGATCGATCGCAAATACAGCTCGATGTTAAAAAATCGAAAAAGAAGCGCAGCTGGCGTCGGCGTGCGCTCTGGTTGTTGTTGATTGTCCCACTCATGCTTGTCGCGACGGTTTTAGTTATCGGACAAACTTCTGTGATGAAGTTCATCGTTGAACCCATCCTTGAGGATCAACTCGGGGTTGGAGTCTCTACAGGTTCAATCAAGCTCATGCCGACAGGGGAAGTCGTCATTCTCGATGCAACATGTCAATCCTCAACGATTGATCATCGAGCTGGATCATTGATTGAGTTAGAACGAGCAACAATCGAAGTCAACTGGTGGGGCATCATCCGCGGATCCGATCAAGTTCGTTCGATTTTCATAGAGAAGCCGATCGTCCGTGTGAGTCAAGATATTGATTCAGGTGTGCTCAATCTCGCAGAAATCGCGTTTAAAAAAGGATCCGGCGGCGGCTCAACCCCCGCGATGGAAATCCGGAACGGGTTATTGCAAATCGCAGAACACAACGCGACAGATTATCGAGTCCTTCGCGAACTATCAATCAACGGTAGATTAACTGAACAAACCAGCGACGGAATATCTGGATTCGAGTTTGTTGCGTTACCAGTTGAATCGAGTTTGTCGAGTAACTCTTCAAGACGAAGAGGTTCAATCGGACTCACAGGTCAACTCTCATCTGATGGAGTTGACGGCGTCCTTGATGGAGTCCGTTTAGAAGATTGGCCTGCAGAAATAGTCCCAAGTCGATCAAGAGATATCTACCAACGATTAGCCCTTTCAGGAGAGCTTGCTCCTACCAGATTTCACATCTCAAATGATGGACTGATTGAGATCGTTCTCACGCTTGATGGAGTTGCGATCAGTCTTCCGATCGATGAATCACCTTCTAATTTGAGCACCATCGGGGAAGCGGATCCATTACGGATGAGACAGACCCGAGGGGTAATCCGATTCGGGACACTTGGACTCAAAGCAGACATTCATGGTGTGATCGATGAACTCGAATACGATGTTGTGCTCGACTATAAAGGACTTGATACCACAAGCCCGTTTGAAGCAAAGCTTGTTACAGACTTCAGACTCGATTCACAGTTTAAACCGGCGAAGTTTCTCCCTGAGAATGTAATTGCAAAGCTCGAACGATTTGAGCGACCAGAGGCGGATGTACACGCAGAAGTATTTATCGCTCGTTCTGATGATCCAAATGATCGTTCAGTCAAAGTCTCCGGCGTTGCTCAACTCTCTAATGGGAAAGCAATCTACAAGAAGTTCAAGTATCCCTTCCATGATTTGAATGGGACTATTGAGTTTGATCCAGACAAACTGGTTGTACGAGAGATATCCGGAGTTGGCCCAGACGGCGCAACCTTACTTGCAAATGGGTTGTTCTCTCCATTAGGTGAAAAATCAGTTGTGACACTCGATCTCAAAGTGCAAGGGGTCGGGATCGACGATCATCTCATGCGAGCACTTAATGATGATCAAAAGGAACTCATTGGCGCACTCTTCAACGATGAAGCTCATGGGCATCTACTCAATGAAGGATTGATCCTTACACAATCTGATGCAGATGAACTCGGGGATCTTCGCCGACAAACTTGGGATCGATTGAATAGTTGGGTTGATGGAGTTGATGGTTCGAGTGAAGACAAACGTGCATTAGCAAGGAGTCTTTCTGATATAGATCTTCAACTTGAATCACCTGTGTTTGATTTTGGCGGATCTGCCAACATCGATGTGCAACTCGTTCGTCATCCTGAGCGCCCTTCTGATGATCGTTGGACAACAGATGTGCTCGTGAAACTACCAAATGCGGGTTTAGTTCCAGGGCACTTCCCTCTCCCGATTCGCGCTCGTGATATCGAGATCGTGATCACTGAAAAAAGTGTTGAACTCAAAGGGGGTAAGTACACCGGACTCCAGGGTGGATGGGCTTCAGTTGAAGTGAACATGGACATGACGAAGTCCAACTCAAAACCCTTGATTGATATCTTTGCTCATGAGTTTCCAATTGATTCAAGACTGATTGCAGCGATCCCAGGGTATTACGACAAACAGAGTGAAGACCCAGATGATGTATCCCTTCGTCGAATTTTAGATCGTCTAAGACTCGGAGGGACCATGGAATGCGAGGCACATATTGGACCTCGATCCGATGGGCATCTTGGGTACGATGTCGAGTCAACTATTCTCTCAGGAACTGCTCGGCCGATGAAACTACTCAATTCCCCAATCGAGAGTGATAGGAACTACGAAACAGGAGCAATGGGCGCAGATCCTCTCGCGCTCGATCAGCTTTACGGAACGATCTATGTGACTGAAGAGATGATCATCGTCAATCTCGACGGTTTACTTTCATCACCTGAACAACCGTTGGCGCCAACTCCGATTGATGTGCTTACTCAACTGACATTGCCGACAAAACGAAGAGGGATCGGTGGGATCCGTCGAGTGAACGGGCTTTTGCCTACGGATGATGGTCCACCATTGCCAGGGCCTCAGCTTTTCGCAACTGCCTACGCCGACGGCGTTGATTTAGCAATGCCGCTCGAACATGCGATCGCCGTGATCTCACCCAAGCTTGCTCGCGATTTGTTAGAGAAGAAAGAAAAATTAAATCCCGATGGAGTGCTTGGGGTGAGCGCTCAACTCGAAGGTGTCGTCGGCGGAACGATCGACTCTATTTTTACTATCGATCGCATTGATCAACTCGGGTTTGATTTTAACGGATCACGGTATCGAGTTGGTTCATCTTGGGGTCGTTCCAAGTTTGAACTCACACAAGAACCAAGAGTTGAGTTTGACGGCGTGCGAGTATCAATCAGGTCTGACCGCGGCGACGCCGGGACATTATCTCTTGATGGATCGCTACCTCTTGCACGATCCGGGAGAATGATCGAACTCACTCAAACCGAATCACTCAGGGTTGAATATCTAAACGGCTTGTTCGATTCTCCAATCACATTGGGTGTAGTAGATCAGCTTACCAAATCGGGCGAGAACGAATCTTGGATGAGAGAGCACAAACTCGGAGGCCGATTCGATCTCGATGTTGTGCTTTCTCCAAAGTTAGGAATGCATCGAACACCTGCAAAGAATCAATCGATTAGCTTTGTCCCCACACTTGTTGAAGGGTCATTACAACCCAAAATGATCTCGTTGGAGATGGGCGACGAGTCAGCGATGTTTAATGATGTCAGTGGAGCAGTCCTGTTTAACGGATTCGAAGGCACAATAAGTAACATCCAAGCAAGCGACAACACGACTACTCTTGGAGTTGATGGGAAATGGGCACTCGACGAGAAGTCTGGACTCGCCGTCGATTTGTCAATAAACGCAAAGGGTGATCTACTGGGTGGTCCAGTTCGAGCAATCATGCCCAACACGATTGATCGCGTGATTGATCGATTATCAATCAAATCTGCAGGACCTGTTGAGATCAACGATCTTGAGATCCATGCAGCCGCGATCGGAAGTAGTGAACAAAGTTTTCGAATTGAAGGCGCAGCAAATCTCATCGATGGGAGCGCGTTGATTGGATTACCCATAACTGGTATTTCAGGAGATCTTGGGTTCCGAGTCGAGGGGACAGGGCAACAAGTCGGATATGAAGTAAGTCTCGACGCGTCAAGACTCCGAGCAGGATTGATGCGGATCCACGATGCAGAAGTGTCAATCATTGGAGATGCAGATAATCCTGGGGTTGTACTTGTACCTGAAATTCGAGCAGGAATGCATGGCGGCCAAATAGCAGGGAGTGCTCAGATTCGACCTGGGAACGATGGAATTCCTTATTACTGGATGGAAGTGCATGCTTCAGGTGTGCGCGCTGCGCCAGTGTTTGATGATTTCTTGTTACCCCCAGAGGGGCTTGTTGGGCCGCCTCGACCTGGATTCATGACTGTGCTTTCCTCATGGAGTCTCGGCGACGATCTCTCAAAGGGCGCGATGATCGCGGATCTCACAATGACAGGTCCAGTCGATGATCCTTCAAAGCGATCAGGCCGAGGGTTAGCACAAATATCGGGTGGATCAATTTTTGCTCTTCCAGGTTCGATCAATCTGTTAGAAGTGAGCAACTTGTCACTCCCCGCGGGATCACCTTTGGATTTAGCAGAAGCCTCGTTTTACATCGATGGAGATTCCCTCGCGTTTGAGAGATTAAGCGCATCGTCAAAGCGGATCGAAATCCTTGGGTATGGGACAATGGATTGGCTCACTCGTAATGTAGATCTGCGATTCCGATCACGATCAGTGAAACCGATCCCGATTGTCTCTGAGTTACTCGAAGAACTACGAGACGAACTGATCACAGTCCGAGTCAGTGGTCAGATGGGAAAACTAAAATATTCAGCTCAACAGTTTGGATCAACAATACGATTGATCAATGCAATGCTCGGGGCACCAATATCTGATCAAAAAAGACGATTACTCGAAGTTGAGGAACAAGTAGAAGCAAACCGAGCGAGTTTAGTGCGTAAAGAACGAGATCGAGTCCATCTTCCAAACAAGCAAGATCCATCAAATGATCCAGACGCGTGGGATTGGGTCAAAGAGTACGAAAACAGAGCTGATAGGAGCGATTAGAGCAAGCAAGCAACGATCTTGTGAAGATCATGTTTTCATCACGATGGGAGACATAGAATCCCCATTCAAATTCTCAGTTCAAACTACGATTGAAATGATTGAATTCAAACACGCAACGGAATTATGCGTGATCTCAGAACAAAGAACGGATACTCAATGGCGAAAGAACATAACAGGGTCGAGCTTGATCCACCGAGCAGTACACAACCTAAGAGTGAGCTTGCAGCTCCAATCGAACCTGCGCAAGTACGCAGAGCAGATGATGGAGAGGTACAGGATCGACTCATCGAGTTGCTCGACTTAGTCGCAGGAAAATCAGATGATTACGATTCAAAGCTCGTCCGTGAGTTGATGACGGCTGCACTCAAACTCATTCCTGATGGACGAGATACAGGCGAACTCAAGTTGATGACTGCTTCGATGAAAGAAATGCGATACGCATATCGAGTCTTCGGAGAATATGCAGATTCACACAAGGTAACGATTTTCGGTTCTGCAAGAACTCCCGAAGATCATCCCGACTACAAAGCAGCAGTTGAGTTTTCCAAACTCATGGCTCAAGCAGGATGGATGAGCATTACAGGCGCTGGTGACGGAATTATGAAAGCCGGTCATGAAGGGCCAGGCCGCGAAGCAAGCTTCGGAGTTGCAATTCATCTCCCGTTTGAGACAACCGCAAATGAATACATTACAGGCGATGAAAAACTCATCAACTTCCGATACTTCTTTACTCGGAAACTCATGTTCCTGTCTCAAGCAGAAGCAGTCGTTTGTTTCCCAGGGGGATTCGGAACACTCGATGAGACTTTCGAAACACTGACGCTTGTCCAAACGGGTAAAGCAAGCATGGTCCCCATCGTGTTCATCGACGGCGACTATGAAGGTGATAACGGATCATACTGGGAAGGTTGGGATCGGTATGTGCGTCAACAGCTCGCGGGGCGAGGTTGGATTAGTCAAGAAGATTTTAGTTTGTACTACATCGCAAAGAATCCACAAGATGCTGCAGACCATGTGTTCAATTTCTACAAAAACTATCATTCGTCCCGATATGTGCGTGATGATCTAATCATCAGAATTAAGAAACCATTACGCGATGAAGATATTGAAACACTCAACGAAGAGTTCTCTGTGCTTGTCAAGAAGGGCAAGATCGTTCAGTGTGATGCATATCCACAAGAGCGAGATCATCTAGATCTTCCAAGAATTGTATTTACTCATACCCGTTACAAGTATGGTCTTATCCGTTCATTGATTGATCGGATCAACTCGTTTGATGCAATTGATGCATAGTTGTATTCGAAGCCAACTCGTTTTCTTTGTAATCGCGTCGCTCCTTGTAGGGTCGATGTTTTTCTCGTCGGGTTGTAAAGTAGTCAAGTTCTTTGCGCCTGCAGAGAGAATCGAGTTAGCATCAGTTGAAGATGGTTCCGTTACAGGTGCGCCATTGCCAATTGATTCTGCATCGACGCGAGGATTGGAAATCAGACTCTGGGTTGTTGATGACACAACCTGGGACGCGACACGATTGCTCAACAGTTACCAGTTTTCTGAAGATGTAGTAGACGAAAACAGTTCTTCAAGTCATCAAAGCCCATTCCAATCTAAGGACTTACTCGATTGGAGGGAATGGGGATATCGCATAGTTGCTATTCCCGTAGATGAGGTACAAGGGTTTTTGGATCAACTAACACCTGTCCAGACGACCAAAGTTCAATGGCTCGGCGAGTTCGCGCAATGGCGTCCAATTGTGCGTGCAGGATCTCTCTCCAGTTCGTATGTTCGTGTTGATGATCAACTCAAAGAAATCGAGCTTGGTAGGCCGAGCATGATTGCTCGTTCATGGATTGAACCTGATTTTACGTCAGAGAGAATCGGAGCGGTTGTTCGACTTGAACTTGGAATGCAAATTGAAAACAGTTCTCGTACACGAGGAAACGGGTTCTATACCGAACCACAATCGCGTGTACTCGAAGAAAATGGGCAAGTGATAGATGATCTCCTGATGTCATTGCGTCTTGATGGATCGCAAGCAGTTGTGATTGTTGGTGAATCTCCCGATATGGATTGGGGAACTATTCCTGATCTTCAAACGCTCCAGACAAAGATAGAAGAGCCAGAATCGCAAAATAGAAAATCTTCATTCGGACCAAGTGAAACTGATCAATCTTCAACAGAATCTGATGATGCTCTTTCTGACACTTCTTCTCGTTCAGAAAATGAAAGCATCTCACGATCTAGTTCGTCAAACAGAGAATATCTTGAGCCTTCGGTACCGATCGGGTCAACGCTTGGAGAGTTAATGTTGACGAGTCCTGGGTCACGAATTTCTCAGCTGAACAAGAGTAGAAAAGCACCAATCCGGGTAGTTGTTGTGTTTATACCCCGACTCGAAGGTGGGTTTTCTATCTTGCCTCGATCTGAGAATAATGCTCAAGAGGAGTCAGGTCTTTGAGTGTACTCATTGCGATCTTCATGTTGATTATTGGGTTGGTTGTACTCATCGCAGGCGCAGACATCCTTGTGCGCGGCTCAGCACAGCTTGCTCGTGTCATGGGTTTAAGTCCATTTGCAATCGGAGTGACAGTTGTTGCATTTGGTACTTCAGCGCCAGAACTCTTTGCGTCTATCGGGGCTGCGATTCAGAATGTGCCTGATCTTGCGGTTGGGAATGTTGTCGGGTCAAACATCGCAAACATATTGTTAATCCTCGGAGTCGGTGGAATGATGGTCCCGATCGGAGTTCATCGCAGAGTTCGTTTAATCGAACTTCCGATTTTACTTGCGATTACGATCGCGGCTTCGATTTTAATGGTTGATCATCAGATCACGCGTTTTGAAGGCGGACTTCTTGCTCTCGGGCTTCTGGGGTATGTGCTTTTTATCATCAAAGCACACAGAGTTGACATCGAGCACGAAGGAGATGAAGTTGTCACCCATCCAAAGCGCGTATGGATCGATATTCTCTTAATTTTGGGTGGAATCATCGGGCTTGGTTTAGGAGCGAAAGCTCTAGTTTATGGCGCAAGCGAGCTCGCACTCCTTGTCGGAGTACCTGCAGGAGTGGTTGGGACTACTGTCGTCGCGTTTGGTACGAGTCTTCCAGAACTCGCAGCAACAATCCGAGCAGCGATCAGCAAAGATTCAGAGATGGCTGTGGGAAATGTTGTCGGATCAAATATATTCAATCTACTCAGTGTCTTAGGGATTACTTCATTGATACACCCTTTGACAATGCCTAACTCGATGGACATTCATATCTGGATTATGCTCGGAGTGAGCTTAGCTTTCGTGCTCATCATGCAGTTGCGTCCGGTAATCGGGCGAGTATTGGGCATTCTCTTTGTATTAACGTACATATTCTATGTCGTTGTGTCATTGATATTTCCTGAACTCGTTTGAGTCCGATCACGCAATCCATATCAACTTATCTAGTTCAATGCCCGATGATTCATGTGGGTCCATCTGGATCCGAAGAATGATCTTCAATACATGATCGAGGAACTTGGATGCTGCGCGTACCGATTTCACATGCAAAGGAGGGGATGGAACTGGCGCTCCCAGTCTATAACCCTCGCGCATCAACTCGGTTGTTGCTCAAGCCTGGCGCCATCCTCGAACAGAGCACAATCGAACGATTGATCGAGCTCCAACTCCCAGAGTTGTGGATTAAGTATCCCAACATGGAAATGGTGAGTAAGTATGTTTCGCCCAAAATCATGGCTTCTCGCGCTGAGATCGTGTCTGGAGTAGCAGATGCATTTTCTGACGCGGGTAGAGACATGCACGCGAGACTGGAATACACAAACTACCAACAAGCAATGGGCTTACTCATGGCTCGTTTAATCGACGACCCAGAAGCAGCAATCTTCATCGGCGAAATCGCAGATTCCGGTTCCCCCGCGATTCGACATGGAGCCAATGTTGGTTATCTATGTATGCTCATGGGACTTCGTTTGAGCTTTTATCTACTCAGGGAACGCAAAAGACTCTCAGCAAGACTCGCAAAAGATGTAACGAGTTTGGGAGTCGCAGCGATGTTGCACGATATTGGTATGACACGTCTCAAACAATCAACCCTAGAGCGATGGGCTAGAGATCATGACGCAACAGATCTCGAATGGCAAGAGCATGTCAAGATCGGTTACCACATGCTCAAAGGGCAGGTTGAACCATCTGCAGCCTCAGCAGTTCTTCATCATCATCAACGGTTTGATGGATCTGGTTTCCCAAAGCGAAAACTATTCGATGGTCGAGAGATAGGAATCGAAGGGTCAAAGATTCATATCTTTGCACGGATTTTACTCGTTGCAGACTTGTATGATCGACTCGTTCATCCTGCGTACACACTTGGAGATTCAGAATCATCTCGCGAATCTCGTCCGCCTGTATATGCGCTCAACGAGTTGATGAAAGAACCATACCAATCATGGATGGACCCGATTGTGTTTCAATCCTTGCTCAGTGTTTGCCCTGCCTATGCGCCGGGGACAATGGTGGAACTCTCAAACGGAATGCAAGCAGTTGTAACCGATTGGGATGCTCATGATCCGTGTCGGCCGACTGTATCAGAAGTGTCACGATTCGAAGATGATGATGAGTTTGAAGTAATCAATCTTCAAGAGCATCCTGAGATTGAAATCGTCGAAGCAGACGGTATCGACGTTCGTTCGTATAACTTCTATCCCAAACATAAGCATTCATTCGATCTCAGAATGGTTGAAAAATCAATGAGCAACGGGATCTACACGCTCAATCCCGACGAGATCAACTCTACTGAAGATCGGGATATTGAAGACGAAGAACAAGCAGCGTAAGAACGAACGAGTTGCTCTGTCTGCTATGATAGAGAATGGAATCCGAGCA
The DNA here is from genome assembly GCA_029213305.1 of Phycisphaerales bacterium. Lineage (GTDB taxonomy): Bacteria > Planctomycetota > Phycisphaerae > Phycisphaerales > UBA1924 > UBA1924. Next base: position 37,278 of record JARGPA010000002.1, on the reverse strand, counting down.
ACCTGATATCAAAACGAATGATGAAATTTCCAAGCGTTGGTTGCTCGCTGTCGCAGCGCCTAGGGAAGTAAACGCGGTTTTGAGCGCGTTCGATAAGCATGTGATTGTGATACCCAAGCATTGGGCACGTTGTGAGCTCAATGATCGCTTTGATCTTGTGCATACAGGAGTGGGTAAATCAAACGCCGCGGGAGCCGTCGCCAAAGTCCTGGACCCCGAACGACATATAGGGGTGCTGAGTATCGGTATTGCAGGTTCACTCCCACAATCACAATCAAACGACAAGGTGAGATGTGACATTGGGGATGTGATTTGTGCGAGTGAATCAGTGTTCGCAGACGATGGAGTTCAAACCCCGAATGAGTTTGTTTCTTGCAGCGAGATGGGTTTCTCCATATTCGGAGATGGAACAGATCGTTGTGTACATGCTCAAGAAACGATCGAATGGTTGAAATCATTTTCGGACCATGTTGGATCCATCGCGTGTGTCTCGATTTGTTCAGGAACAAACGAACGAGCGTCGCAAGTGTTCAAGACGACAGGTGCGATCTGTGAAGCAATGGAAGGGGCAGCCGTCTCACTTGCAGCTAAGCGCATCGATCCGGTGATTCGTAGCGCCGAACTCCGTGTGATCTCCAACACAACTGGGGATCGAACCGAACAGGAATGGGACCTTGAAGGTGCATTAAATAAACTCGAAGATGTTCTCGGACGGCTCAATAAGCAACAGAGATGAGAACTTGAACCGGGTGTGCCGATTGGGGCGATCCGTTCTGCTGGGATCTAGTCTGGATTCGAGTGTGTTGAGAGCAAGCTGAACTGATGATGTGGATTGGTCGATCTCCCTTTCGAAGGGCGATTTTCGTGTGCAGCGTTTGCTGGCTCGGAAATGCTCTCACCGACGCCGGGTGGAAAGGGATTCGAGGTATGAAGCAGAAGCAAGGTTTTGGAAAGCTCGGAGCCAAGTTGAGCAAAGGTAAACTGGGATCATCTTTATCTACAGTGGGTTCAATGCGCCCTGGGGCGATCCCTCTCGCGATTGAGTTCGGTGTCTCGGGTATCAAAGCGCTCCAACTGAGCGGCTCAAATCCAAGCTCGATCACCTCCGCGGCGTTTTTACCTACGCCTGATGATTTACTTGATTCGCCTGCAAAACGAATGCTCTTCCAGATGGATGCGCTTCCAAAGTTTCTCAAAGGCGAGAAGATGAATGCTGCACGAGCAACAAGCTTAATCCCTAGTGGACAAATGATCTGTAAACATCTTCAGATCATTCCAACCGAAGGGGTTCCGATTGAACAAATCGCAGGTGCCCAGTTGAGCACTCAGCTTGGGTGCGCTCCTGCAGAGTTGCTTGTTCGTTGTCGTGTTGTCAAAGGCGCGAAAACTTCTGGGAAGATCGAAGTGATCTGTTTCGCAGCCTCTCGCGAGTTTGTGGGCCGGATCATGGGTTCGCTCAAAGCAGCAAAGCTCGAACCCGTCGGGATTCATACCGAGTTCGATGCAATGGCGCGAGCAGTCCAGTTGCGCGATACAACAAACGGATCAGCATCAACAATCAAACCAACTCTGATTCTTGATCTGGGGACTGGTTCAATCAAAGCAATGATTGTCCATGGGATTGAGATGGTCTTTGCTCGAACTATCGAGATTGGTGCTCGTCATCTCGATGAATCAATTTGCCATCAGCTTCGTTGCACAATGTTCGAAGCTCGACAGATGCGTGAAGGTCTTGAGACATTGATCCCCGCTAAGGCGGTTGCAAGCGCCGAAGTATCTAGCGGATTACCTGGGATGCCGCCCCCTGCTGAATCTTCAGATGAAACAGCAGAAACACCAAGTTTTCAATCAGGTTCCGGTTTCTCGCGAGGACCTGAGATTGATTTGAGTGAGACTCTTGAGATTATCACAGACGAAGTTTCAATGTGTTTGCGATATCACAATGCTCTGTTTCCTGCGATGCGTGTCGAGCGGCTCATTTTCTTGGGCGGACAAGCAAAGCATCAGTCGTTGTGTTCACATCTCGCGCGTGCACTCAATCTAGAAGCACAAGTCCTCGATCCATTAGCGTGTCTCGCAAGAACCGGACGAGTTCCTACGAGTGGGATCGATCTTCATACACCACAACCAGGTTGGGCAACAGTCGTAGGTGGCGCACTGAGCCCGATGGATTTATAAGCACACATCGAATCGAATCGATTTGGAGGCGAACGAATGAGTCAACCCAATGAAAATCCAACCCAAGGCGGGAGCTTCTTGCCTCAGGAGTACGTGAAAGGGAAAAGCCAGGTGCGAGCAAACATCATGGCGCTCTTCCTGTTCTCTCTCGTGCTCGCAGGAGTAATCGGTGCCTTTGTTGTGAACCATCAAAGATGGAGTCGAGTTCACGAAGAACAAAAAGTTGTTGCGGCGGCTTTCGAAGAAGAAGCAAGCAAAATTTCACAACTCGAAGGACTTGAAAAACAACGCGTCGAACTCCTCGAAAGAGCTGAAGTGGTTACTGCACTCAAAGATCGAGTCCCGCGTTCAGTATTGCTCGGCGAAATCGTCCGCTCTATCCCAAAGGGTCTCACTCTTACTGTTGTAAATCTTGAAGGCGAACGAGTAAAAGTTGTCGCACCTGAACCAGATCCAAAAGCGAAAGCTGCAAAGACACGCACACTTAAAGGGAAAAGTGTGGGGAATGGGAAGGATGCAGCTGGGGATAAGGAACCACCGAAGGTATTGCCTCCGAAGTTCAAGTTCTCTCTCTCCGCAGAAGGTATCGCTCAAGAAAACGACAATGTTGCGGATTTCTTGTCTGCGATCAAGAACTCACCATTGTTCGGAGATGTTGAGTTGCAGTTCATTAATCAGACAACGATCGACAAAGAGCAATACCGAAAGTTTAAAGTCACGATGTCATTGCTCCATCAAGCAGATGCAAGTTTGGTTGATGGAACTGAGAAGATTGAAATCGGAAATGTTGACTTTGGTATCGCAGGTTCGGACACCGATTCGGAATAAACACAAGGGAGATCGTACTCATGCGATTTGGAACACGAGAACTCATCCTGTTTTTAGCCGTGCTCATGGTGCCGATTGTGAGCTACTTTGTTATTTTCAAACCTCAAAGCGCGAACATTGATCAAGCAAAAAGCGAGATCGTACACAAGCGTGAGATGCTCGATTCTTTGCGTCTCGAAACGAGCCGTAACGAAGATCTCATGGCTGCAAACGAATCAATCAAGACTCGCATTGATGAAATGGAAGCGCTGCTCCCTTCGAACAAAGAGATTGATCTCGTTGTTCGACAGGTATCGTCGCTCGCGGTTGACGCGGGTTTGTCCCCGCCGACTCTAAAAAGCTCAAAGCCGGTCGCCGCCGCTCGGTTCCGAGAGCAACCCTTGGTGATGAGCACAGATGGATCATTTGAAGGGTTTTACGATTTCTTACTCGCGATCGAGCAACTCCCAAGAATCACTCGGATCGTAGATATGACACTCAAGGATTCGAGCACTGAAGGTATTGAGCTCTCTGCTGAGTTTACCTTGAGTATTTACTTCCAAGTAGATGAAGGAGTGTCACCATGAGTCAGTTTGGAGACGGAAACACACCCAATAGCATTGATGGAGCAAATCAGAGCGAAGCCTCAAGCAATATTTTCTTGAATATGGCCGAAGCAGATTCGACTGGTATCCCATCACTCAAACAAGCGCCCACTTCAGCAATTTCGTCATCTACACCAGATTCGAAAGTGAATACTCAACTGGTTATCGCAGCATGTGTTGTCGCGATCGGTGGCGGCGCAATCTATGGCATGCGTTACATTGGAATGAAGGCGGGACTCGATGAGAACATTGTTTCGATTAACTATGCCTCAGAAACGAGCAATGTTGAGTTCTCCAAAAGATTTAACTCAGTAATGAAGGATCTCGATGAGAGCACTCTCTCAGTCCAGCTCTCTGACAAGCATTCATTTGCGGAAAACCCGTTCTCACGCCCGAGTTCAATGCCTGTTGAAGTTGAACCTGTAGATCCAGGGATGTCAGAAGCCGAGCGTGCAGAGATCAGACGTCAACGCGAACTTGAGATCGAACGCGAAGAACGCCGTGAAATGGTGATCAGCGATGCAAGACGATACAAACTTCAAGGGATCATCGGCGGGTCTAATCCTGCTGCGCGTATTTCGGGACAAGCAGTTCGTGTGGGGATGGTACTGGGGGATGTGTTCACAGTTGAAGTAATCACGGGTCGCTCTGTGATCATCGAGGCTGATGGAATGCGATTTGAACTCGCTATTGGGGAAGATACGGTTCAACTTAACTAAGAGTAGACAGGGACTTAATGTCAAATATCGATGACATTCTAAATGAGCTCGGGGTTGACTCAGATTCAGATGAGTCCAAGCGATCCGTGCGTAAACGCAAGGCGCCAGTTCGTCCTGATAAACACTCGCTTGATCAACGCCCAGGGTCATTTAGTCCATTACCTCCCATGCCATCGAGTCAGATTCGATACGGAGAAGATGGTTCTGGAAGTGTTGATGAAGATCCGGCCGTCCTACAGAAGAGAGCCCGAGACTCAGAACCCGGGGTAGGCAATGCAATGCTCGATGTTTATCGCCCTGAGGGTGATTTGAGCGAGGATCTTTCAAACGAACTCTCAGAGTTACTGATCGAACATGAAGCAATCACACGCGAACAACTGACAGTTGTTGAACAAGTAATCAAACAATCCCCCGGGAAGGGAATGATTGATGTACTCTTCGAGCAAGGTGCAGACGAAGAAGCAATTCAACGAGTTGTTGCAATGCATAGTGGACTCGGATTCGAACGAGTCGATTTCGAAAAAGGTCTCGACGGTGGATTTGATGGAAAGTTGCTCCAGCGCCTCGGATTAGATTTCTGTATGGCCAACCTCGTGCTCCCGTTGCGTACAGAGGGGTCTCGTGTTGTTGTTGGGTCGATTAACCCAAGTGATGTCTTTACGATTGACGAGATCCGATCTCGTTTGCATGTGTCGAGTATCAAAGTAATGCTTGTAACTCCGATGGATGTTCGCGCAGCGCTCGAGCTCGTCGGCGGCGAAGCAGTCGGGGATATGGATCTCACTGAGATTTTAGCAGATGTTGAAGAATCAGATGTTGAAGTAACAACTACACAAAGCGCCGAAGCTGTGGATCTTGAATCCCAAGCAGGTGAATCTCCCGTTATTCGATATGTGAACTACATCATCCAGAACGCAGTAAAAGAAGGCGCATCAGATATCCATATCGAACCAGGTGAGAAGAAGATTAAAGTTCGCCTTCGTATCGACGGGATTCTGTTTGAGTCGATGAACCCGCCTCCTCAGATGTCCGCTGCGATTACTTCTAGACTCAAGATCATGGCAGATCTTGATATCTCTGAACGCCGAGTCCCACAGGACGGCCGAATCCGATGTGTTGTTGGTGGGCGCAAGCTCGATCTTCGTGTGTCATCATTGCCGACAGGGTACGGCGAAAAAATCGTAATGCGTATCTTGGATACCAAATCGATTAATGTAAAGCTTGAAGATCTCGGATTTGATGAACACACACTCGATATCTGGAAGGGTCAGATCAACCAACCTCATGGGATCGTGCTCGTAACAGGTCCAACTGGTTCTGGTAAAACGACGACTCTTTATTCTTCACTTCGTCAGATCGATAAAGCAAAGCTCAATGTCTCAACGGTAGAAGATCCGATCGAATACCATCTCGATGGAATCACCCAGACCCAAACTCACGCAAAGATTGACATGACCTTTGCCAAAGCACTCAAAGCGCTGCTTCGTCAGGACCCAGATGTCATCATGCTTGGTGAAATTCGTGATCACGAAACTGCTCATACCGCTGTGCAGGCGGCACTGACGGGTCACTTGGTCCTTTCTACTTTACATACTAATGATGCTCCAAGTTCGGTTACCCGATTAGTAAACATCGGACTTGAACCGTTCTTGGTTGGCGCCGCTGTAAACGGCGTGCTTGCTCAACGACTGCTTCGTCGATTGTGCCAAACCTGTAAAGCGCAAGAGAAACCAAGTGAAGAGATGGCTGAGTTCCTTGAAATGAACGGATTGCCCAGTAACGAGATGTGGATGCCGCAAGGTTGCGATAAATGTAGAAACACTGGATACTCTGGACGAGTTGGTATCTATGAGATGCTCGCAGTGGATGACTCACTAAGAGATGTCATTGCACGCAATCCAAATGTTTCAGAGTTCCGAAGAATGTGTCTCGAAAGAGGTATGAAATCGCTTCGCCAGGATGGGATCAACAAAGCTTCAAGCGGGTTAACAAGTATCCAAGAAGTGCTTCGAGTTACTTCTGCTCATTAGAAGCTCATCCGTTTCAAACTGGTTGCGCATCTTTGATGAGACGCTTTGCCATAGACATTGCGCGATGGATTGCATCGCTTGGGGTATGCTCATTGTTACAAACATTCCCAACTACATGTGCATTGACGATTGCGCCTTCGAGTAGTAAGTTGAGTTGCTCAGAGAGTTCTATGGGATGACTGAGATCAGCTAATTCGCAAAGTTCTTGAAGGAACCGAACGATTTCCAACTTATGTTCTGCTGACACACGTCGCGAAGGACAGTTGCAATCACAAAACTCCGCAGAAGCGTTAATGAACATGCATCCTTGGAATGTGTCTTGATTGAACCAGTCTTCGTGATAATCGAAGACAGCCATCAATCGTTCGATTGGATTCTTTGAGCTTGAATCTACAAACTTCATCAGTTGATTGCGAAAAATCTCATCCCGTCGACGCAATGCCGCGACGATCAGTTCGTCCTTTGATTTGAAATGGTTGTAGAGAGTCATCTTGCTGATGCCGCTCTCTTTTTGGATCTGATCGAGTCCAGTATTATGGAACCCATTTCGATAGAAGATATTCATAGCTGCTTCGACGAGCTCGTCACGTCTACTTGGGGGCATAAAGACCTCGCCTTCTTCGTGTGTACTGACCATATAGTATATATAAAGAGTGCAAAATCAATCAATATACGTGTTTAATGATAAATAAAGCCGCATGTGTAGATGTTTTTGTAAAAAAAATGATAAGTGCTTGAAATAATCATACTGATCGGTAAGTATGTATATGTATCGAGAGTGATTTCCATTCTCATGTACACAAGTCATAGGAGAATAAACATGACACGCATCCAACCACTTACAGTTGAAACCGCTTCACAAGATGGAGCTCAGATCCTCAGTGCAATCAAAGGCAAGATTGGGATGGTTCCAAATCTGTATGCTTCGATGGCGCATTCCCCTGCAGCGCTCAATGCAGCACTCGCGTTCGGGGATGCAATGGGGAATTCGATTCTCTCGCCAGCCGTCAAAGAACAACTCGCGCTCGTCATCGCAGGAGCAAACAGCTGTGATTACTGTGCATCGGCCCACACCGCAATCGGCAAAGGAGCTGGGGTCGCAGCGGACGAACTCGCTCGTAATCTCGTTGGAGAAGCAACAGATCCAAAAGTGCAAGCATTGCTGACTCTCGCAAAGACAATCGTTTCCAATCGAGGAAGTATCTCAGATTCTGACTTAAGCACCGCACGAAGTGCAGGAGTGACAGAAGGTGAGATCGTTGAAGTTGTTGCATCTGTCGCGATCAACACATTCACAAACTACTTCAATCATATCGCAGAAACCGAGATCGACTTCCCTGTCGTTCGTACAGGCGCTGCAGTTTCGTAATCAACACTTAGTTGTAGATCTTCGCTCTGATAGAGCATTAAAACACGCAAAGGAAAATTAAAATGAACAGTACCACCAAAGCCGTAGTGGCAAGCGCGATCGTTGCGCTTGCAGGACTCTCCGTTTCAACCATCGCTCAAACAAACGAACAGGAAAACATTGAATCTGTCGAATCGTCAAAGGTTCGTTATGGAACAGAAACCATCAATGAACTCGAAATTTTCTATCGTGAAGCAGGGACAGTAGGGCAGCCTCAACTCGTGCTCCTTCATGGATTCCCAACTTCATCTCATATGTTCAGAGATCTCATCGAAGATCTTGGAGATGAGTTTCACATTATTGCTCCCGATTATCCTGGATATGGGATGAGCTCTGCGCCGAGTACAGATGACTATGAGTACAGCTTTGAGAACACTGCTGACATCGTCGATGAGCTTTTCGAACGCAAAGGGTTTGATGATTATGTGCTCTATGTCATGGATTATGGTGCTCCAGTCGGATATCGAATTGCAACAGAACACCCGGAACGCGTCGCAGGATTTATAGTCCAGAACGGAAACGCGTACGACGAAGGTCTTCAAGACTTCTGGAATCCGATCAAGAAGTATTGGGAATCGGGATCTGTTGAAGATCGTGATGCTCTTCGAGGATTACTCACATTAGAAGCAACAAAGTGGCAATACCTAACCGGAGTTCGAGATGAAGCAGTCATCTCTCCTGACAACTGGTTAGTTGTACAACCGTTGCTCGATCGTGAAGGAAATGATGATGTCCAACTCGATATGTTCTATGACTATCGCACAAATGTAACTCTATATCCAACCTGGCAGAAATATTTCCGTGACTATCAGCCACCAATGTTGATCACTTGGGCAACCGGAGACTACATCTTCCCGGAATCAGGCGCTCATCCTTACCTTCGTGATCTTCCTGATGCTCAGTTGCACTTGCTCGAAACTGGTCACTTCGCACTCGAAGAGGACGGCGATGAGATAGCACAGCTCATCAGGACATTTGTTAAGGATCTGAACAATGAAGATTAATCTGATCAAAGCGGCTGCTGCTGGAATTGCAGGAACAGTGGTATTCGATCTCGTCGGATACGCATTGACAGGAAAGTTCTGGGACATTCCAAACCTGCTCGGTTCCAAGCTCTTTGAAGATGCAGGGCTCGTCCCCGGAGTGCTCGCTCATTATTCAAATGGAATCCTTCTAGGAATTCTTTATGCAGCAATCGCTCCATCTCTTTTCGGAAATCGATGGTCTCGTGCCGCTGCATTCATGGCTGCAGAAACAATCTTTGGAGTCTATCTCTTTATGATGCCATTGCTTGGTGCTGGACCATTTGGTTACAAACTCGGTGCTTCATTCGCAGTGATAACGATGGTTCGTCATCTCGCATTCGGAGCAACCATGGCCTGGCTCTATCCCAAATCTCTCCAGGTCGATGAGGTTTCGAACGACTACGCCGCACCTTGTGCGTGTTCCGTGTCGGCGTAACTTGTCGAAAAACCCTCTTCCTTGGGCCGCTCAGGTGAAAACCCGAGCGTGCCCATTTCATTTCCATCTGTTTCTTCCGAAGGATAATTATGCCGTTACCAACTGATATTCGTCCTCCGTTCACTCGAGAATCTGCGATTGCAAAAGTGCAAGCCGCAGAAGATGCGTGGAACTCAAGAGATCCATCTCAAGTTGCAAAGGCATATTCTCTCAACACACATTGGCGCAATCGTGACCAAATCTTTGTAGGCCGTGAGTCAGTCGAAGCTTTTCTCACAGACAAATGGTCCAAAGAACTCGACTACCGATTAATGAAAGAGCTTTGGGCTTTTACGGATAATCGGATAAGTGTTCGATTTGAATACGAATGGCGAAACCAAAGCAATGAATGGTTTCGAACTCATGGGAACGAGCATTGGGAGTTTGATGATTCTGGACTCATGGTTCGAAGAGATATGAGCGCCAATGACATTGCAATCCATGAGTCAGATCGGATATACCACACGAAATGATACTGCAATAAGTAGAGAGATCGCATAGAATGAATCGGATCATCATTGAAAGAGACCCGAGGAGTTCAAAATGTCAGAGAAATCTATTCAATCGGTACTTCAAGAAAACCGTATCTTCAAAGCGCCTGCGGCATCAGATGTCGGCGCTGAAAAGTGGCTCATCTCTTCTCTCGATCAATACAACGAGATGTACAAAGAATCTATTGATTCTCCAGAAACATTCTGGGACAAAGTCGCAAGTGAACTCCATTGGTTTAAAGAATGGGATTCTGTACTCGAGTGGAACGCGCCCGACGCGAAATGGTTCTTAGGGGGTAAGACAAATGTCTGTTACAACTGCGTCGATCGACAAGTAGACTCAGGGCACGGCGATGATCCCGCGATCATCTGGGAAGGGGAACCTGTTGATGAAACAGGGAGTCCCGTTGATCTACGAACGGTTTCATACAAAGAACTTCAAGAAGAAGTTTCGCGATTAGCAAATGTCCTCAAATCAAACGGGATCGGTAAAGGCGACATCGTAACTATTTATATGGGTATGGTCCCCGAGCTTGCTATCGCGATGCTCGCGTGCGCTCGTATCGGCGCCCCGCACTCTGTTATCTTTGGTGGATTCAGCGCTCAAGCAATCGCGGATCGTGTACACGACGCAAAATCGAAAATGATTATCACTTGCGACGGATCATGGCGCAGAGGGAAAGTAGTTCCTCTCAAAAACAATGTTGACGATGCAATAGCTTTACTTCAAGAGCAAGGCGAACAACCTGTCGAGCATGTGCTGTGTTACGGGAGATGTCACAACGATATTCAATGGAATGAACGCGATCTCTGTTGGAAAGAAGAGATGGAGAAAGCCTCGAGTGAATGCCCATGCGAAGAACTAGAAGCTGAAGACATGCTCTTCTTGCTCTATACCTCTGGTTCCACAGGGAAACCAAAGGGCATTGTCCACACAACTGGTGGATATATGACTTTCACATACATGACGTCCAAGTACACTTTCAACTTGATTCCAGATCAGAACCAAGTTTTCTGGTGCACCGCGGACTGTGGATGGATTACAGGACATTCATACATAGTCTACGGCATTCTCCCAAACCGAGTCCCGACACTGATGTTCGAGGGCGGCCCAGATTACCCAAACGCGTCTCGTTTCTGGCAAATAGTCGATCGTCACCAAGTTACACAGTTTTATACTGCTCCAACTGCGATCCGTGCGTTCATGAAGTGGGGGGACGAACATCCCGAATCTTGCAATCTCTCCTCGTTGCAACTCCTAGGAACTGTTGGCGAACCAATCAATCCAGAAGCATGGATGTGGTACCGTAACAAGATCGGGCGAGGAGTTTGTCCAATCGTGGATACGTATTGGCAAACCGAAACAGGTGGACATGTCATCACTCCGCTCCCAGGAGTAACTCCTACAACTCCAGGAAGCTGTACGCTACCAATGTTCGGGATTGACGCAGCAGTCACAGATGAAATCGGTAATGTTGCAGGCGAAAACGAAGGTGGGCTTATGGTTATCCGTAAACCATGGCCCTCAATGCTCCGTGGAGTGTACGGCGATCGTCAACGCTTCATTGATACATATTGGAGCACGGTTGCCAAAGGCGACGATCTCTACTACACCGCAGGTGATGGATCTCGTCGCGATGAGCAAGGCAACTTCTGGATCATGGGGCGAACAGATGATGTGATCAATGTTTCAGGACATCGATTGGGAACGATGGAAGTTGAAAGTGCACTCGTAGCGCATGAAAGCGTTGTCGAAGCAGCAGTTGTCGGGATGCCTCACGAAATCAAAGGGACTGGTATCGCGGCGTTCGTAACCCCTGCGCCAGGATTTGAAGCATCAGATCAACTCATCAAAGCGTTACGTAATCATGTAGCAAAAGACATTGGCGCGATTGCAAAACCAGACATGATTCGGTTTACCGCAGCGCTTCCCAAGACTCGTTCAGGGAAAATCATGCGAAGATTACTTCGTTCGATCGCCGCGGGAGATACGAATATCACCCAAGATATGAGTACGCTTGAGGATTTCTCCGTCGTTGCAAAGCTCTCTGGGAATGAGGATTGATCAATTTGTAGATCTGATTGCACTTTGTTTGCAACTTGTCAATATGTCAACACAGGTCGCGATCATAGTTCTCATTAATTTCCTACCAAGAGTGTCAGCACTCAAGGTATACTGGAGGTCTAGAACCAGAGGAATCTCTGTAGACACATCTCTTTTACCTTGAGGGCATCAAATGTATCAGAATCGAATGAGCACGAAACAAATTGTAACACTAGGGGCCGGTTTAATTCTTGCGTCGAGCGCGATCGCTCATGCTGGAGTGACTGAAGTTGAGTCGTTTCATCTTGGAGGGTTTTATGCACCCCCTGAAATGGGAGATCCGTTGATCCCGGATAATGACATGACCTTCCAAAACTATTTCCTAGGCCGAACCACCGTCGGCGGATTTACGACGACTGAACGCAGAACTTTCTTTGCGTTTGATCTATCGGATGTACTCATTCCAGATGGAGAAATGATCGTTGGAGTCGAGTTTGTTCTCGAACTTACATTTGGAGGAATCATCGCGAATATGACTGATGGTTTTGAAGCCGCAAGTTTTACATCTACGACATCAGACTATCTCACATTTGCAGATCCAGAGTCATCTGGAATGGGTCCAGATGAAATATTTGACACAATGGGTACGGGTGAGCTGTACGCAGAAACCGGGTTCGACGACATGTCCTTACCAGGTGAAGTCTCCATGGAACTCAGCGCAGCAGCGCTCATGGATATGGAAACTGCGTTTATGAGTGATACTGCATTTATGATAACTGGAAAGATGGATTCATTCGATCCTGAACCTGACGCGCTTTTCGAGTTCCTCTTTGGACTCACAGATGTGGTTGCAGATGGGATGGAAACTGGATTCCCTGTACCTAAGTTGATCATCACAACTGCTCCGGTACCTGCACCATCCGGAATCGCAATCATCGGTTTTGGGATTTTGGGAGTCTCACGCCGGCGAAGATAGTTTCTATACAAATTCATTCCATACATATTCAACATTATCACCCGCTGTCATGACTCGGCGGGTGATTTCTTATATCGTAGTTCTATGCGATACCCTCGATTCATTCCTGTACTCATGTGTTGTCTTTTCTCGTCTGTGTTGATTGCTCAAGATGATCTTGATCTAAGTGCTGATCCTGATTCGACACAACTCAGTAATCTTGTCGATTCAAGCGAATCCTGGTCCCTCAAAGATCTTCGAGGCCGAGATTTCACGGTCTACTGGGAAAACGATGGAACTGTTCCAAAGGTTGGTAACAACAGTGATCGTTTCTATACCAACGGAGTTGGTTTCGAGCTCTCACTCGATCCCCAATTCACAGACAGCTTGAAAAAACTGCTTGCTCCCCCTGGAAGTTGGGATGACCCAAAGTTTGGTTTAGGGATCGCGCTCAAACAACGGATCTATACAGGAGAGACGATCATTGACCCTAATCCGCCGACGACGGATCATCCATACTCGGGGTATCTCTACTTTGGGTTCTCGTTCCAAAGAGCAGATAAAGATAAACACGACCACTTCGAACTTGATCTCGGGGTTGTTGGGGAACGATCTCAAGGAGAGATGATCCAGAGGTGGATTCATCACACATTCCCAGACCAAGATGAACCACAAGGGTGGGGACATCAACTCGCTAACGAACTCGCGATTAACTTTACATACGAACGGACTTGGAAATCAAGACGCGGCGAGATCCTGGGCGCTGAGTTCGAGATGCTCCCAGCAGTCGGATTCGACTTGGGAAACGTATCGATAAAAGCAAAGGGACAAGTTACGCTTCGCGGCGGGATTCATCTCCCCGATGACTTCGGTCCCGCATCGTTCCTTGGACATAAAGATCATACAGCCCACGCGGCGGCATGGGGGAAAGACAAGTTTTCGTTCTATGTCTACGCAACCCTTGGGGTCGATGCTGTCGCACACAATATTTTCCTAGACGGCAACACCTTTGCATCAAGTCGATCTGTCGATTCAGAAGAGTTGGTAGGGCAAGCAACAGTGGGTGTTGTAACGCGATACAAGAAGTTCTACGCAGGTTGGTCACAAACATACCAGACAGAAAACTTTGAATCACAACCCGGTGGTCAATCGTGGGGGGCGATCTACTTTGGTTGCTCGTTCAATCTTCCAAACTGATGAAGAGGATCAATAAATGAATGAGAACCAAGAACCCCAGCAATGGGGAGATATTCATTATGACGCAGACGCAGGCCAGTGGAAAGCGCCTGACGAAGGCCAGTTTGGTGAAGAAGCAATCGCCGCGGACAAAGGGAGTGTTTCGTTCTTAGGACTTCCTTGGGCATTCTTTTTCAAACCCAGTCAATTCATGAGATCATTCGCAGTTCATATACCCGGATGGTTGCTCTTTCTAATTATTTGGATGGCAGGCGCCTCTCAAGTCGCTGCGACGTTTGAGAATCGACTGTCATTAGGTAAGGAAATGCCTTTGTCTCCAAACAATTGGGTTGAGTTTTGGATCATAGTTGTAATTGCGGGAATCATCCGAGGAGCCATCGCTTTCGGTCTCGGTACTTGGTGGTATGGCCTGCGACTCTCCATGTGTAATGTTCAAAATCGAGAGTGGGATATAAAATCTCGTGTGTATATGAGCGCAGGAATCATGAAGCACACATTGGTTCTACTCATATTCGGTGTTGCGTCACTCAAATTCGATTCACTCAGTGGTTATGTTCAGGATTCATCTACGTTTGAAGCTCTCTCATTTGCTGGATTAGTAATTGCTCTGGAGATTTGGTCTTCGTTTACTTTGTACTTTGGAACACGAGCAGTTTTTCCTGTGAAGAAAATATGGGCAATCGTTTGGTTCCTTGTTCTACCAATCATCCTGAGAATAATCGGGATCGCATTTTTAATAGGAATGATCTTGTTTAGCGGATTCGCTGCAGAACCTGCAACTGATCAACCCTCACGATATCGAGGCGAATCATTCGTATTCAACTATCCATCAAACTGGTTCATCAACAACGATGAGGAAGTGCCAGGTCCTGAGAGTTGGGTTGAGATCGAACCAATCGTTGGAGATGCGTACTTTGAGCTCGCAGTACGAAATATCGATACCGATGAAGATCTCATTGAGGACACTCGCAGTTTTTATGAAAATGACGTTGGTTTAGTCTTTGAAAAGAACCCCAAGCAGTTATCGATGCAAGGTGGGTTTGAAGGCAGAGGGTTTGAGTACCAAGTCGAACTCAAAGGGTCAGAGTTTTTAATGCGACTCTTCGAGTGCCAAATCGAAGGAAACACACATCTGCTCGTGATTGCTCTTGTTGACGTTCGATCTTGGGAAGTGCTCAAACCTGGGTATCAACAGATCATTAGTTCACTCCAAGTGACAAAACCAAGCGAGATCATTACGAACATCGAGTCTACATATACCGTTCGCAAGGATGTCGTTGAGTACGAAATTCCTCAAAACTGGTGGCTAGACATATACGAAGAAGAAGACTCAACAAACGAAGATGGGTCAATCTCCAAAGGGGATATCTCAATAATTGTTCAAACACCAGGTTGGGGATACTTTCGAGTCATGCTCTATGAATCGACTCTGAGCCCAAGAGCAGAGCTCGGGTTGACAATTGATTCTTACTCCGATGATTCACGATTGATCAATGAACAGCCCCTCGAAGAATGGCTGGGCCTCACAGGATTCGGCGCTCAAGGGCAAGTTAGTTATGATGACGGCACACTCGGAGAAGCAAAGTTCATGATCTCAGAGTTACCCGATGGACGATTGATAGAAGTTCGAGAAGTCGTCCCAACGGAAGTCGTTGATTTTTATTCATCTGGATTTGAACTGATTAAATCGACATTCCAAGTTCGATAAACAGTGCTCATAATTATGTTTGGTGTGTAACGAATGAATGAGTTCAATCAAAACCCAGAGTACGGCTACATAGTTGATGCAAGCAAAAAACAAAGACTAAACCCTTTACATCCGTTTATGTTGTGGATCCGTCCTGGGAAGTTCTTTGTGACATGGGGTATTCACGCGAACATTCTTTGGGTAATTCTCGCAGCTTGGGTGATTGGTGCCTCTGCGATGTCGAATACTGCGATCAATCGAACGAGACATATTCCTGAGACATTACCATTTGATCTCGATACATGGACGAAACTTTGGTTGTTTATTATCGCATTCGGGATTCTACGAGGCGTCATCTTTAGTTATGGCCTAGGAGGATTATGGACATGGCTCAGACTTCGAATCTGCGGCGTTCGCGGAAATCAATGGAATAGATCCACACGGATTCATTGCTTATCCAAGCTTGTTGAAGAAGTTCCGCTGTTGCTTCTATTGATTTATCTGACATGGAAATACGATAATTTGCGTGAGTTCATTGCTCAACCTTTGAGCTTGCTCAATCTACTCGCTGCATTGATTACAATCATGGGTCCGATTGTGGCCTTCATTGGAGTGATCGCATGTTTTCGAGTCCGGATTGTTTGGGCAAGCATCCTGTTCCTTGTTCTGCCGCTCGTTTTTAGACTCAGCATCCTTGTGTCAATCGCATACAGCATGCTGACTTCAACAGGTAGTGTGCTTTTACCAGATACTCAACATCCGAGAGAGTTCCAGAATCAGGTTGTCGTATTCGATCATCCAGATGACTGGGAAGTTGTTGAATCTCCATACGAAAGTAATCCACTCCAGATCTACATCGAATCAACTTTGGATGATGGTGCGTTCCTTATTGTCGTTCAGCCTCGAGAGGGTGCAGATCTTGTTCAAGAAGATCTCGGTCGTTTGAATCAACAAGGGTATGAGGTAACGAGATCATCTCCTGAACCAAGATCAAAGATGGGTGTTCATTCTGGAATTGGAGCAGATTATGATCTCACTAAAGATGGCAAGCAGTTTCGGATGTATCACTTGCTTGTTCACTTTGATGTAGATCATGATGTGTTATTCCGTTCGATCGCATCGAAGAGATACTGGGAAGCGTCTAAGAGAGCAGTCTTTCAAATCGTAAACTCAATATCGATTGGAGATCTGTATCAGATTGTTCCAGATATTGAGAATCCGATGGAAGTGGATCGTGGAGAGTTCTCATTTCAAGCTCCAGGAAATTGGCACCTGATTGAATCAGAGAGAGAGCCGTTCAAAAATTTGGAAGTCTCAGCAAAGCAATATTCAAACTTCTCAGTGAATATTTACGATCGAGATTTGAGTCCTCAAGCAGAACTCGACATGTATCTCAGGCATTCAATAGACGATGTGCTGATTTCCTACGAACCGATGAACTCCTGGCTCGGGCTTACCGGGGTTGGTATCAAAGGGCAACTCCGTGAATCGTTAGCAGGATTTCGACAGTTCCGAAAGTTTTATGTGCCTCTGGAGGATGGACGGATTGTTGTCATAGGAAAATACCAAGCAGAATCATCACTAGATCTGACGAATCCCGGGTATGAGTTGTTTGAAAACTCATTCAAACTGCTTGTTGAACCTTCATTGAACGACACAGCTATTGACCCATAATTTCATCTGCATACCATCGGGCATGAGCAACTCAACAAAACCACTCGTCTCCGTGATTATGGGTTCTAAGTCCGACTGGTCCGGCGTTATGGAGCAAGTCTGTATCGTCCTTGACGACCTCGGTATCCCGAATGAAGCGAAGGTCATGTCCGCACATAGAACTCCTGAATTCGCTGCAGATCACGCGAGCTCTGCTCGCGATCGCGGGGTCGAAGTGATTGTCGCAGGTGCAGGATGTGCCGCACATCTCGCAGGAGTCGTCGCGGCTCACACGCCGTTACCTGTGATCGGGGTTCCAGTATCAAGTCCAGATCTCAAAGGACTCGATAGTTTGCTCTCAACAGTTCAAATGCCCGGCGGGATCCCAGTCGCAACAGTTGCAATCGGTAGAGCAGGCGCCAAAAACGCAGGGCTCTTAGCCGCATCGATCCTCGCGCTGAAATACCCAGAAATCGCAGAGAAGTACGATGCATTCCGCGCGGCGCAGACCGCAAAGGGAATCGAAAACTCTGATCCAAGAGCATGATCTAACTCAGATGATCTGTTCGTGTTTATGACAGGTTGTGCTTGAAGATGCACCAGATGGCTTCAAACCCATCTTTCCAACCGATCTTCTTGCCTTCTTCGTATGTCCGCCCCGAATAGGAGATAGGGACTTCATAGATTCGCAACGGGCGAAGGTTGTTCGTGTCGTTGTCGACAATCCGTGCCTTTGCGAGCTTTGCAATCAACTCGGGTTCAACTCCGAATCGTTTCTCAGTGATCGTGATGTTTTGTATCGCGCCTCGTGTAAACGCTTTGAATCCACATTCAATGTCTGTGAGATTCAGATTGCTCATCATATTGCTTGTCACAGTGATCAATCGGTTCGCGATTGAGTGCCAATAGTACAATACTCGATGTGTTTGTCCAAGGAACCGAGTCCCGATGACGGCGTCTGCTCGGCCATCAATTATTGGTTTTAATACTGAATCGTGCTCATGAGGATCGTACTCAAGATCAGCATCTTGAATAATCAACGCATCGGCGCCTTGCTCAATTGCTGCGGATACTCCCGCTGCGAGTGCAGAACCCTTGCCTTGATTTGAAGGCTGATGAATTGCGACGGTGTCATCGCGTTCTGCGAGTTGATCAATGACGGATTTCGAGTTATCCGTTGATCCATCGTTTACGAGAAAGATGGTTCTTTTACAAACCTGGCCATCGCTGGTCTTTGACGGCGGCGTATTGACGAGTCGATTAAACAACAAAGGCAACAATGTTTGCTCGTTGTAGACTGGGATGATGACTGCGATATGCATTGAGTCATTGTAGGATTCAAAGAGCTTCGACGATGGATAAGATCCGCCGTTGTGCATTAGAGAAAGCGAGCTCATCAAGAGATTTGATGGTCCGATAGTTCAAATCTGCACCCTTGATAGCCTTCTTTGAGCGATAGATGTCAAACTCAACGATCCGATGGGTCGTGATATGCGTAAAACTCCCTGCAGGTTCAAGAGAATCTGCGCCGACGCCGAGGTGGGTAGTGATTTCCTCAGGAGTCGGTTGTCGATCTTCTCTTTCGATCGTCGGCACCTGATACATATTTGACCACATCCCCTTTGAATCTCGTCGCTCGATGAGCACGGACTGGTTCTGGGTGAACACAATGCTCGAACAGTAGAGCTTTCGCTGTTTAGCACGTGGTTTGGGTAACGGGATCGATTCTGTCGTTCCCGCTTTGCGAGATTGACAATGCGCAATGATTGGACACTGATCGCAACGGATGTTCTTGGGTGTGCACACTGTTGCGCCTAGTTCCATCATTGCTTCGTTCAAGCACGCGGGGTTCTGTGACGAGTTGACAATATCGTCTGCTCGCGACCACGCCCAGTCGACGGTTTTTTTATCTGTCTGAGGGATGGGTTGATTGTGTAAACGAAGGAGAACACGAGTGATGTTCCCGTCAACAATGGGAGCTCGTTGATGAAACACCATCGATGCAATCGCACCCGCGGTGTATCGTCCAATCCCGGGAAGTTTGAGGAGTTCTTCAACAGAACTGGGGACAATGCTCTGATGTTCTGAAACGATGGCTTTGGCGCATGCGTGAAGCATTCTCGCTCGTCTGTAGTATCCGAGTCCGGCCCACATCGCGAGGACTTGGTCTTCAGTTGCGTTCGCAAGGGAATCGACAGTTGGGAACTTCTCAATAAATGTCGGGAATTTTTCGAGCACTCTCGAAACTTGAGTCTGTTGAAGCATGATCTCAGAAACAAGCGAATGGTACGGATCGCGATGTGAAGTTCTCCACGGGAGATCACGAGCGTTGGATGTAAACCAAGCTTCTAATTTAGATGTCAGAAGTGGATCGTTCATGTGGATTCGTTGAGTGCTAATAAGGTCTTTTTGAGTTGCTTCGTGAGTGAACCCCAGTTCGTCCCAGGTGTTGCACAGACAGTTATGAACTTGGTGTGGATCAAGACATTTGTAATCTCAGGGATTAAAAACAAAGACTGAGCAAGTGGATCATCTTGAGCATCTTCAGGTTTGAAATAAGATCGGATACTCCCAGGGGCAGGTTCAACTATCAGTTTACGAGCATTCGGATTGGGAGTACTTTCAACTCGGACGAGGTTCATTGACATATTGATCCTCTTTGCTGAGGTTCATCGCGTGCACTACGCGATGGGATTGGTTAGAATCAGGGACAAGGTTGGAAATTCAACCATCGCAACAGTGTTAAGGATAGCAAATTGGGATCATCAGAACGGCTCAATGACCTGCTCAATCGACTCGGCTCCTACTCATGGTGGGAGGTCGCTATCGAGATCGCCCTGATCTGGGTTGTGGTTTTTGTCGTTTTTCGGTTCGTGCAAGGTACTCGCGCCGCTCGTGCACTCAAGGGATTGCTCTTTATCCTGATCGTGGGGACCCTCTTTGTTCGTTTCCTTGGGGATGATGTCTTTGCTCGGATTGCATATCTATATGATCGCATGCTCGCAGTGATCGCGATCGCACTGGTTGTCATTTTTCAGCCTGAGCTTCGTCGAGCGCTTATCCGATTAGGTGAGACTCGCTTTTTTCAGGGCGGGTATGAAGGGGCTGCAAGGGTTGCGGGTGAAATCACCCCTGCTTGTACCTTCTTGTCTAAAGCAAGGTTCGGTGCGATTATCGTAATCGAGCGTCGGGTCGGGCTCAAGTCCTTAATCGAAGGCGGAACCGTCCTTAACGCGACGTTGACGGCGGCGCTAGTTCAGACGATTTTTCATCCAGGATCTGCATTGCACGATCTTGCAGTTGTAATCCGGGGTGACAAAATTCATTCCGCAGGTGTCCAACTCCCGATGGCTAGCCCGTCTGAGATTCATGATCAATCTCTGGGTTCTCGTCATCGAGCCGCGATCGGTGTCACTAAAGAATCGGACGCACTAGTTGTCGTTGTATCCGAGGAATCCGGACTGATTCGGATCGCTCAACGCGGCGAACTCTCAGATCCAATCGATCCAAATAATCTGCAATCCGTTCTCAAGGATCGACTCGGACATCGTCAAGCGCCTGCAATTGAGAATACGAACCCAGCCTCCGAAGACAAACCATCGGAAATCGATAATGATCGAAGCGGCTTCGCAAACGATCTCGAAGCAGAGCAAGGAGCCGATGTGTCCCCTGAGGAATCGATGATGACAAAGGAAGCTTCCGACCAATCCGGGGGAGCATCGACATGAGTGATACTCGGACAATCTTTGGTCATATTCGTACATTTATCATCGTGACACTCATCACGATCATGGTTTGGCTATTAGCAGAATCAAGAATGGTTCGCAATCGGACGATTGAAGCACAGATCGTTCTAACCACAGTCCCAGTCCCAGTCACAGCAACAGGAAATGAAACTGTACTTGTCGTGCGTCAATCACTTGAACAAGTACAAGTACGAACTGCGGAGATCAAGATTGAAGGTTCCACAGCAGGCCTGGATCGATTCGCTCGAACACTCCAGAACCGAGTCGAACTCAGAGTTGGACGCGAAATCCCAGGAAAACCCGGGACTCACACGATCGATCTACGAGCAATCCTTCGACAGATATCAGAATCAACAGGGCATGGGTTGATCATTTCTGAAGTTTCCCCAGCCACGATCAATGTCCAAGTCGATGAGCTCCAATCTCGTGAGTTCCCAGTCAGGGTCGTGTTGCCCAATGAAATTCAACTCGATGGCGCACCACGAGCAGATCCAGATTTGATTACAGTGACTGCCCCTACGAGCATCCTAAATGGAATTCGATCAAACGAAGCAGTTGTGCGGATTGACGACGCGGAGATTTCTCAACTCGCCCAGGGACGATTAGAGACGATTCCAGGAGTAGTTGTCCAAATTGACGGCGTCGATCGACAGGATTGGGCAACCCAGATCACGCCTTCGCAAGTGGATGTGTTCGTGACTCTGAGGACATTAACTGAAAATCATACAATTGATCGTTTACCGATTCAGGTGCTCCTTGCGCCTGGAGAAATCGGGAAATGGCTCGTCAGGATCAACGAATCTGACAAGGATCTCGTCAATGTTGAAATTTCAGGTTCTGCACAAGCGATCGAGATGCTCAAATCAGGCGAAATTGAACCCAGAGCGTTCATAAATTTGTCATTTGAAGAGCTAGAGCGAGGAATCAGCTCGAAACCGGCCCAGATTTTGGGATTGCCTGCTGGATGTCGAGTTACCAGCCCACAGATGACAGTGAAGTTCGATATTTCCGCGATCAGTTCTACGGCAGATATCCGGGCAGAACCCGAATAATGAGTTCTTGAGAAGAATGACGAGATCATTCATTTCAACCCATGGCAATTGAGAGACTTCCGGCTCCTAGTGCCCTACCCTTCCCTCCCACAAAGTTCGGGTGATTATCCGAGTTGGGACTGTTACGAACCACTTTTCACGCAACGCACGCCATGGAATCGCTTTGAGTTGAGCGAACAAATCAGGCAAGGCAGGAGACTCCCCGTGAAGATCAAAACCGACGAAATCGTCAGTGTTATCAAGCAAGAAATTGAACAGTTTTCCAGTGAGCTGGAGATCTCCGAAGTTGGGCGCGTTGTCGAAGTCGGCGACGGTATCGCTCGTATCTACGGACTCTCAAAGGCGATGGCTGGTGAACTCATCGAGTTCGAAACATCCGAAGGCGCCATCATGGGTCAGGTGATGAACCTCGAAGAAGATACTGTGGGTGCAATCATCTACGGAAACTTCCTCGTTGTTAAAGAAGGCGACACTGTGAAAGCAACTGGAAAACTTCTCGAAGTACCAGTTGGTGAAGCAATGCTCGGCCGTGTTGTTGACCCACTAGGTCGTCCAATTGATGACGGACCAGCATTGGGAAACACTGAAACAGCACTCGTTGACATTATTGCTCCGGGTATCGCTGCTCGTCAGCCTGTTCACGAACCACTTCAAACAGGCATCAAAGCGATTGACGCAATGATCCCCGTTGGCCGCGGTCAGCGCGAGTTGATCATTGGTGATCGTAAGACAGGTAAGACTGCAGTTGCACTCGACGCGATCATCAACCAGAAGCAATACTGGGGCACTGAAGACGCAGTCGTCTGTGTATATGTTGCGGTCGGTCAGAAAGAGTCAACCGTTGCAGGCGTTGTTCAAACACTCAAAGACGCGGGCGCAATGGATTACACGATTGTTGTGAACGCGGGTTCATCTGATCCTGCACCGATGCAGTATGTCGCGCCGTACTCAGGTACCGCGATGGGTGAGCACTTCATGTGGTCAGGCAAAGAAGAAGGTAAAACACTTTCAAACGGCGCTAAGTACCCTAAGCATGTGCTCTGTGTATATGACGACCTTTCAAAGCAAGCGGTTGCATATCGTCAGCTTTCACTCTTGCTTCGCCGTCCTCCAGGACGTGAAGCTTTCCCAGGTGATGTTTTCTACCTACATAGCCGCCTTCTAGAACGCTCAACCAAGCTCTCCGAAGAGCACGGTGCAGGTTCATTGACAGCGCTTCCAATTATTGAAACTCAGGAAGGTGATGTGTCTGCATACATCCCAACCAATGTGATTTCGATTACCGATGGTCAGATCTACCTCGAACCAGAACTCTTCTTCTCAGGCGTTCGTCCTGCGATTAATGTTGGTATCTCGGTTTCCCGCGTAGGTGGTGCAGCTCAGGTAAAAGCGATGAAGAAGATTGCGGGTTCATTGCGTCTTGATCTTGCTGCATATCGCGAACTTGAAGCGTTTGCTCAACTTGGTACTGATCTTGATAAAGCAACCCAAGCACAGCTCGATCGTGGTGCGAGAATGGTTGAACTTCTCAAGCAACCTCAGTATGTACCTCAGAATGTGACCAACCAAATCATCTCGATCTACGCAGGTACCAAGGGCTTCCTTGATACAGTTGAACTTACAAAGGTCAGCGCGTTTGAGAAAGACATGCACGAGTACTTCCAGACATCTGCAAAGAATGTTTGGGATGCAATCAACGATGCGAAAGCACTCAACGAGGATGTCGAGAAACAACTCGTTGACGCACTCAACAACTTCAAGGCCGGCTGGAACGGTTAAACAGTTTCAAATCCAAACTTTGAACCCGTTCATTCGAACGGGTTTTTTTATGAATTCAAAGTATTACTTTGGTATCTGAGAGATTCGAGTTAAGCTACAAACTTTGAATATTAGTAGGAGTTCACAGCGATGAGTAAATTGATATTGAGTTGTTCTCTCGGGTTTATGTTTGTTTTCATTTCCTCTTCCTTTGGGCAGTCCTGCAATCAAGAGAATATTTTTGATGTCGCGACATCATTGGAAACAGGCCGAGTACCTACCAGTGTTGAATCGGCGGATCTCGATAACGATGGCCATATTGATGTTGTTACTGCTAATGCGATGGACGGTGATGTAAGTGTTTTTATGAACAATGGCGACGGCACATTGGCTGCTCGCGTTGATTATGATTCAAATCCTTCGCCGCTGAGTTGTGCGATTGGGGATATTGATGCAGATGGGTTTTTGGATATCGTAGTTGCCAATAGTGATTTGCTAAATTTTCGTCAAGTGAGCGTTTTGTATAATCGAGGTGACGGAACATTCGATTCGCCGGTAAGTTTTCAAGTCGGCGCCTTTCCACAAAGTGTTCAGTTAGCAGATTTTAATGGAGATGGATATATCGATGTCGCGACGGCGAACCCATCAGATAACAGCATTAGCGTCTTGCTCAATATTTTAGGGATTACATTCTTAGAGCACGAACGGTTTGATGTTGATGGATTTTTTCCGGTTGATATTGTTGCCGGAGATGTTGATGGGGACGGGGATACCGATCTTGTTTCAACCAACTTCAACAGCGGCGAAATTCGTGTAATGCGAAACAACAGTTTCGGAAGTTTCAACCGCTCTCAGAGAGTGATTCTAGGAAACGATACGTCAGGGATCGATATTGGTGATCTCGATAGCGATGGTGATCTTGATCTAGTGGTAGTAAATGCAGATGAAGATAGCTCAGATGATATAGTGGTTCTTAAAAATAGTGGAGCAGGAGTATTTTCTGCGACCCAATACATTGCTCTCGATAACTCGGATAGTAGTGAAGTATACAAAGTTTCGATTGGAGACCTCGACGGCGATGGTGATCTAGATTTCGTTACAGCCGACGGTTTCAACAACACCGTTAGCATCAGTCTAAACAACGGTGATGCAGGATTCACTCAACCAACTTTGTTGCAAGTCGGACAGTTTGCAAGAGATGTACATCTCGCGGACCTCAACAATGACGGGAAACTGGACATACTCGAAGTAGATCGTGATGATCAGACACTTAACATTTTTAATAACATGTGTGACCCGATTACTTGTTCCCAAGATTTGAATCAAGATGGCGCGCTCAACTTCTTTGATGTCAGTGCGTTTATATCAGCACTAACAAATCAAGATCCAATAGCAGATTTCAATAACGACAAGCATTTCAACTTCTTTGATGTTTCAGCTTTCCTTACGAGCTTTGCGGCCGGATGTCCATGAATCATCCCAATGACGATCTAAGCCCGTCCACCAAATTTCAGAGCAGTAATGTCAGTTTAACTTCGATATAGATCAACGATTTCGATCGCATTCAAAGGCTTGGACAATTTTCGAGTTCATACAAGTCGAGCAATGAGCGACGAACCGTAACTCATTCGTTTCTCAGAAATTAGACGCAAGGACCAATGTTGTTCAATTGGTTTTTATGGCTAAACAACTGTAATTATCCATAGCTGATACTCAGCGCATTTTTAAATTTGAGAAATCAACTCAATTTATGAGAGTATTCAGTTACATTCTCTATTGAATACTCATTCAAATATACTCAGGAGAAATTGATGACGAACACAAAGAATTACGCCATGACAACTTTTGCTCTCGTTGCAACAACTGGTCTTGCGCATGCGCAAGACTTATCAAACACATTGGGTGATCCAGGTTTTTCCGGATCATATGTTGCATCGCTCACATCTCATGATGATGGATCTGGGGAATCGCTCTATGCAGCTGGTTCATTCAGTATCGTTGGTGGTGGATCGACAGGAACGCAAATCGCGCGTTGGGATGGAACAGTTTGGCAATCCGTCGGTGGCGGGCTCCAAGGAGGATACACCAACTCGATCACGAGCTATCAAGGGGATTTGGTCGCCGCAGGTTACTTTGATTCAGCAGATGGCGCTGTAGGTTCTGCAAAACTCGCTCGATGGAATGGGTCTGCATGGATTGGTATGGATGCACAATCCGAGATCTTCTTGAACTCGTTCTGGGATCTCGAAGTCTACGACGATGGTACAACAGGTGAGCAGCTATACATCGCAGGGAACTACGGCGATCTGAACGGTAATACAACTCTCGATCATATTGCAAAGTGGGACGGCACAACATACTCCGGTGTAGGTGGAACAATCGGAGGCGCAGTTCCTCTTATCGTTCTCGATCTACATCAAGCAGATCTGGGTTCAGGGAATCATCTCTTTGCAGGCGGACGATTCTTGACGATGGGCGGCACAGCTGCTCTCAATGTCGCTCAATGGGATGGAAATTCATGGACTGCAATGGATAGTGGATTGTCTCGCACCGCAGGCTTTGCTCAAATCCTTCACATGACTAGTTGGGACGATGGAAACGGAACAGCGTTGTATGTCGGCGGCCGATTCAATCTTGCAGCTGGCGCCGCGGTGTCTACCAATATCGCAAAGTGGGATGGTACTGAATGGTCCTCGATGGGAGATGGGTTTGACGGCGATGTCCATGAACTCGTTGTCTTCGATGATGGAAGTGGTGAAACGCTCTTTGCGCTGGGTAACTTTACAAACTCAGGTTCCACACCCGCAGCAGGTGTTGCAAAATGGAATGGGACAGGATGGGATGGAGTTACTTCAGCTGTTGATGGGAGTATCTTCAGTGGTTTTGTTTTCGACACAGGAGAAGGTGAGTCTCTAATCATCGGCGGCGGATTCAGCAACATCGATGGGTTGTCATCGAACCGTGTTGTTGCGATCCTTCAAGATGCTTGCGTTGCAGATTTGACAGGAGATGGAGATCTCAACTTCTTTGATGTATCTGCATTCCTGAGTGCGTTTAGTGCTCAAGATTCGATTGCAGACTTTACTGGAGATGGGGAATGGAACTTCTTTGATGTGAGTGCGTTCTTGAGTGCTTTCTCAGCTGGGTGTCCTTGAGTGAAGTTGCTATAACTAAATTCTACAACTATGAAATCCTCGATCTGTATCGAGGGTTTTTTCTTGTTGTGATTCAAGGTTTCGTATACCGTGTTGTCTGCTAAAACCAATCATAAGCATGGGGGAAACATGAATCAGAAGCATATATTCACACTTGTATTAAGCATGATTGCGTCGATTGCTTCGACACAAGTGATTAACGAATCAAATAAGTTTACCGCTCAAGATGGCGCTACTGACGATGAGTACGGCTACGCAGTTGCGATCAGCGGTACAAGAGTGTTAGTTGGTTCACCTTACGACGATGACTTTGGCGATGATTCTGGTTCTGTTTATGTCCGATCTGGTCAACAATCATTCAAGCTCAACGCATCGGACGCCGCTGCGGGCGATCGCTTCGGATGGTCAGTCGCATCAAGTGGGTCATTCGCAATCGTTGGGGCGCCCTACAACACAGATAATGGATTCGGAACAGGGGCAGCGTATGTGTTTGATCTGTCTACAGGACAAGAACTCTACAAACTCTTAGCGCCTGTGCCTGACGGGAGTGACTATTTTGGGATATCAGTTGCAATGGATGGAGCATTCGCAATCGTCGGTGCCGATGGAGTGGATGACTTTGGGACTGCTTCGGGCGCTGCGTTTGTGTTTGATTTAACAACCGGGATCCAAGTTCAAAAACTCACTGCGACGTTAGGTGCAACGCAAGACCACTTTGGATCGTCTGTAGATATCGAAGGCAATTTCGCGGTGATCGGCGCATGGTGATGGAGCTGCAACAAGCAACTATGGCGCAGCGTACATCTTCAATGTCGTCACAGGACAGGAGCTGCACAAGCTTGTTGCGTCAGATGCAGAAGATGAAGACGAGTTTGGATACGCTGTTGCGATGAGTGGAAATTCCGCCGTCATCGGAGCGTGGAAGAATGATGATCAAGGGGCAGAAACAGGTTCAGCGTATATCTTCGATCTGAGTACAGGGCTAGAGCAACACAAACTGATCGCGTCAGATGCTTCGGGATCAGATTATTTCGGCCGCTCAATTGCAGCAGACGGAAACCTCGCGATCATTGGTGCGCCGCTTGCAGGAGTAGGAGGGATTGCATATATCTACGAGTTAGATACTGGAATCGAGCGATCAATGCTCATTCCATCTGATACATCTTCTTCTGATTGGTTCAGTCATTCAGTTGCTATAGATGGTTTGTTCTCGATCGCAGGCGCTCAATTTGATAATGACTTAGGGGACCACTCAGGTTCTGCATACCTGTTTAATATCGAGCTGTGCGATGCAGACATCAATGGTGATGGACAACTCAACTTCTTTGATGTGAGTGCGTTTCTTTCTGCGTTTGGGGCGCAAGATCCGATTGCAGATTTTACAAACGATGGCGCGTTCAACTTCTTTGATGTGAGTGCGTTTCTATCCGCGTTCAATGCTGGTTGTCCATGATTAATTATGTGAGAGCATTGATTAACGGTCCGTAATAGAATCCAAAGAACTGTTGTTCACTTCTTATTCAACATCCACCGTTTGGTGGATGTTGTTATAGATAGAAATTCTTGAAGAAGAGTGTTTTAGATAGCCGCAAACTATTCATATTCTTAAGAATTCCATTCATAAACGATCCGATTCACGGTACTCTATGATGGAACTAAAGTACCCAGTCTCGAATCGAGTATGGAGATAGTCGATGTGCACACGAACTCTTTCATCAATTTGTTTAATATCTATGTCAAGTTCAACGCTGTTTGCTCAGAGCGCATTCGATGTCTCTTCGGATGGACACGCTCAAGTAAGTCATCGTCCGATGTTGATATCACATGATCTCGTTTCAAACGCAGGATCAGCAGTTCCATTCGGATCAATCCCAGATCAATCCGTGATGCTCCGTAGACAGATCGGTGGATTGCAGATCGTCGATATCGACAACGATGGAAACAACGATGTCGTCGCAGTGTGTTATAGCTCAAATAGTTTTCCTGCATACACAGATTGGCACGACATGATTTTCTACGGCAACGGCGCCGGGATCGATACAACTCCTGGATGGATTTCAGATATCCAAACACACACAGGTGATGTACAAGTGGGAGATGTTGACGGAAACGGATTCGCAGACATTGTTTCAATCCACGGCGGCCTTCGCAGAGATACCGTGCGAGTCTACTTCGGAGATGCAGGAGGTATGCCCGTTGTCCCAGGGTATGTTTCCGATACAACCAATACCGCGTGGGCAACCTCGGGTGTGCTCGCAGACATGAACAATGACGGCGATCTAGATCTTGTAACTACCAATCAAGGGGTGAGCCCGAACCCATTTAGACCGATCTATATGTTCGAGAACAACGGAACAACATTGACTACGTCCGCTGTTTGGGAGTCCGCAGATGAATCCATCCAGAATGGAATCGATGCACGCGATGTGACAGGGGATGGATTTCCAGAACTCGCGGTTGCGAAATGGGTCAACTTTACGAGTGGACTCTATTACAACACGACAGGTACCCCAGATGTATTCCAATCACTCTTCGCAGTTGGGACAGATGGAGACAAGGGTGCTGCATTTACGGATCTCGAAAACGATGGGACATTCGAAGTCGGTTTTGGAGGCGATCCATCAAAGGTTTACACGGGAGTACACGGAGCTTTCTTAGAAGTGTATTCATCGAATCCTCCATTTAGTGGGCCTCAAGAAATCGAGTTCGTCGATGTTGATCATGATGGAGATGAGGACTTTGTCGAAGTTCACTTCTCCGATGGGAAAACGCATATCTATCTCAACAATGACGGAGTGCTCGATACAGATCCAACTTGGACTTACGATGCATCAGAAGTTGGTACCGCACTCGCGTTTGGAGATCTCAACAACGATTCAAGAACTGACATGGTTGTGGGATATTCGGGAGATACTTCGATCCGCGTGTTCTTTGGACAAGCACCTGAGTGTTCCGCCGACATCAATAATGACGGCGAACTCAACTTCTTCGATGTTTCTGCTTTCTTATCCGCGTTTGCATCTCAAGAGTTGATCGCAGATTTCACGAATGACGGCGAATGGAACTTCTTCGATGTGAGTGCATTCTTGAATGCTTTTAGCGCAGGTTGTCCATAATAATTGAGATCACTGAATAGTGCTGGGGAACTTTGATGAAGAGTAGATTAATCGCATTGGTGTGCTTGCTCACGACAACAACGTGGGCGCAGAATTTGGCACCTGTCTCCGTGAAACAAATAACGGCGCCCGCATCCGATATTATTAACGGCAGACTATTACTGCCTGATCCTGCATTGATTGGAGTGAGTTCTCATGCAGCACTCATCCCTGTAGAGCTTGAACAAGTCAACGGCGTTTGGTCCTGGGTATTACCAATTGATGTTTCCTCAAGCGGCGCAAGAGTCGTGTTCATGCCTTCTCAGGATCAGGGTTGGAGTACTAAAGTGATATCCCCGAGTGGGCATGTGAATACTGAGCAGCTCGGGGTTAATGATCAATCAAGAGACTTAGATCACAAAGCGGTTCTTGTTCAGTATGAAAAACTAGCATGGACAAGTGATAATCGTGAGTTTGCTTGTTTTACCACGCCTCAAAGTCAAGCAGGCTCATGGACTCTACGGATCGAAGCAAATCCAGAACTAGAAGGACCGATCAACGGGTTCGTCATCGTCGATACAGGGTTTGATACCGAGTTGTACACACATGTCACCTCATTGAGCACAGTTGTTGATCAACCAATCGTGTTGAAATCAAGTTTCAGCGACGGCATTCGAATCAACACTCTCTCTGCAGAGTTACAGACTCCATCTGGAATCAAGTCCACAATTCAAGCACCGCGAGGCGCTGACGAAATTAGCTTCCGGCCAAGCGAACCAGGGCAATACATTTTTCGAGTCCAAGCAAAGGGAATCGGACCTGATGGCAAATCACGATTGCTTACAACTCAACATGTTGTGCACGCTGAAACATTTGCTCCGAAGTTAGGGCAAATCCAGGTATTCCAAGAACAAGCATCACCAAATGTTGCAGATCGAATCCAGTTTGTGTTCGAACCAGATGCATCGAATAGACGGACAATCATCGCTGCGCAAGTCTGGGGTCTACAAGATCAACAGATGGTGCCTGTATGTTGGATATCACAAATATGTGATTCAACGCGCCAACTATCTCTCGATCCACTATGGATTACCTATGCGAAGGTTGATCCAAACACGCTTGAGCTTCGAGAAGTACGAGTACACGACATAGATTCAATGGTACCGATTGAGATTATTGATTCAATTTCGCTTCAACCGATCAACATTAGAAGTTCGAAAACGCAAACCGAGATTACAACCGAGATGCTCAAGGGGCCGATGAACAAGCTTGTTCATTCCCCGACCAACACACAAATGAATCGGGTCGCGCTCCCAGGACATCGATTGTTACTCTCTCACGGATATTGCTCAGATGCAAACCCATTTCCAACATCTCACTTCGCAGGAGACATCGCGATATTCGAAGATTTCGGACAGAGTAAAACGCACGACGCGTTTGCTCTAGAGATGCTTTCACAAACATCCCCGATGAAATCATTTGGTGTTGCAGGACACTCCCAAGCAGGGATGGCCGCGTTGCATCTCAGCACTTTCTACTGGAGTGGGCTCGATTGGTCTCAAGGTGATCGACTGATCCAAAGCGTTGGCGCTCCGTACCAAGGAACCGCACTCGCGGGGAACGCAGCAGTCCTCGGAGATCTATTCGGATTCGGGTGCGGCGTAAACGACAATATGACTTATACCGGTTCTGCAAACTGGCTCTCATTAATCCCAACTTGGGCAAGAGCAGAAGTCTGGTATTGGACAACATCATTTGAGGATCGAGTGTTCATATTTGATTTTTGCAATATCATCACCGATTTACTGCTCAGTGATCCAGATGACGGCGTAATCGAACGCTCTGCAGGGCAACTCAGCGGAGCAAACAACATGGGACACTTAGAGGGTTGGTGTCATACCACAGGGATGCGCGATCCGGCGCAATGCACGGATCAATCTAGAAACACCCAGATCGATATGAGGGCTCGCCGATGAACAACAAAGCATCCAACATACTCGCATGTCTAACTTCTTTGTGTGTTTCACAATCGCTTGTTGCTCAAGATGTATGCGTGACTAACTCTGCTGCGATCCCTGATAACAGCTCAGTTGGAATTTCTATCCCCATAGAAGTGAATGCTCCTGGACAACTCATCGAATCACTCTCACTTGATTTGGAGCTGAGCCATCAATGGGTGGGAGATTTGGTTGTCACTCTACAGTCTCCATCTGGGACAATTGTAACTTTGCTAGATCGGCCTGGAATCCCGAGCACCGGATTCCCTGGACCATTCGGTTGTGGGGGGAAAGATATCTCAGCAACATTTTCAGATGATGCGAGTATGCTTGCAGAATCGATGTGCTCGACAACCTCGGTCCCTGTGATTACAGGAGATGTTGTTCCTAGTTCGCCTATGAATCTGATGGAAAACGAGCCTGCAAATGGACAATGGTTATTGAATATTTCAGATGAGTCTTCATACGACACTGGGTCATTCATCGAAGCTTGTTTGAGTATGACAACGACAATGCAATGCTCCCCAGACATGAACCAAGATGGGCAACTCAACTTCTTTGATGTCTCCGCATTTCTATCTGCATTTTCAATGCAAGACCCAGCTGCAGATTTTACAAACGACAACGAGTGGAATTTCTTTGATGTCAGCGCGTTTCTTAATGCGTTTAGTGCTGGATGCCCATAAGCGGACAATGAAATTTACAATCATAAGATTTTGACAATGTTTGTTCTCATTGCTCGGGTGTGTTGAGTCGTCACGCTGGTTTGTGTCTACAGATCTTGCATTTGCTCGATTTTGTTTTCCAAACATCGCAAATCTTGTCATTGGAGTTGGCTTGACCAGAAAAAGACAGTGCGCGTGAGGCAGACTCGATTTTTGCATATCTCATCGAGCAAATTTGCCAAGATCCGTGTCTCACAGAACTCAACCATGATGTTAATCTCAACTTCTTCGATCTCTCAACCTTTTTGAGCATTTATAGCACTGGTTGTTCATAAGTGGAGAATTGGCTAGCTACTCAGGGTTATCAGATCAGGATTTATGATTCTGAACGCCAATTTTGAGTTGAATAAATTGTAAATTTCAGTACAATTGCTCGAACCGAGTTCTTGTTTACTTCGGATGATGAAGTGTCTATCGATAACTTCGTCAGGCATGTATATGTATCTCGGCATGCCCTATGAATCGGTACACCATGAGCTTGTCTGTCTTGCTCGTGAAGATACAACAAGTTAAGGTTGGGTCTCATCCTTGACAATTCACACACGCCGCTCTCTATTTCGGCTTGAGGAGAAAAAAATGTTTCATTCGATCGCTCGCGCTGTCGTCATGCTTGGGTGTATGACTTCAATCTCGCTTGCTCAAACGCAAAGTACAACCATTGCAAGCTCAGCAATTGAGCACAAGGTTCTCAAAGAGATCGCTCCAGGTGAGCATGTTCGCATTGAAAAAATGATGATCCCAGACGGGATGGTTGATCTCGAACTCGATCGTATCACAGTGCTCAATGCAGATGCAACTCTGATCGTCGGATCAAAAGAAGGACAAAAAGCACTCGAGCGCCCAGATGTCGCGATCTTCTCAGGTATAGTCGCAGGTATCCCTGATTCAGTGGCCTACCTCGCAGTATCACCCTACGGGACAAACGGATTCATTGAAATCAACGGTGAACTTACTTCCATCTCAACAGGGCCTCACGCACAAGGAAAGAATCTAGTTGAAGCTCTCAGAACTGGGCGCATGGCTGATCTTATTCAACCTGATAACACACGCGAAGTGTGTGGGTACACTCCTGGGGATACTGCACTCGAACCATCAGGTCCGATGATTGATTACCCAGCAAATGTGAACAGAGGTGCGCCATCATGTCGTATTGCAGAGATCGCACTCGATACAGACTGGGAATACATCGATGATATCTTCAACGGCAATCACAACGCAGCTGCTGCGTACATGATTACATTGATGGGAGCAATCTCTGAAATCTATGAACGCGATGTGAATGTTCGATTGACTGTTCCATTCCTTCGTGTTTGGTCAGATGACTCAGACCCATACTCCGTCCCTGCAGGAGATCCGCTCGATCTCGTTCGTAATGAGTGGACTTCAAACATGGGCAGTGTGAATCGTACATTGACTCACTTGTTTACCGGCCGAACCGATATCAGTTACGGCGGTGTTGCATATCTTTCAGTGCTCTGTAACAACGGATTCGGATACGGCGTATCAGGTTACCACAACGGATCATTCCCATACCCACTTGCGGACAACCACAGCGGGAACTGGGATGTTGTAGTAACGAGTCATGAACTCGGTCACAACTTCGGTACATCGCACACCCATAACTACTCGCCACAAATTGATGGCTGTGGTACGGGTGATTGTGCAGGCGCATTCGGTGGGACAATCATGTCATACTGCCACACTTGTACAGGTGGTATCACCAACATCGCGCTCCAGTTCCATCCACGCGTTCAAGATGTCATCATCGGATACATGGATTCGATTTCGGGTACATGTGATCTCACTGCTTCTGGACTCTCTGCTGTCGCAGACACGGACGAAACCATCCCAAATATCCCACTACAGATTGATGCATTGGGTAACGATCTCGGGCAATCATGTGAATCATTCTCACTCGATTCTTTCGACGCGATCTCAGCTGCAGGCGGAGTTGTCGAACTACTCTCAGGACAAGGTCCTGGTGGGAGAGATATGTTCATGTACACTCCAGCATTAGATTTCTCAGGAGCAGATTCATTTGAGTACACAATCATCGGATCTTCGGGAACTCAGAGTGCGACTGTAAGCATTGATGTTTTAGAGCTTCGCGCAGCTGATAATCGGATTCAACCAATCGATGGTCTCGGAGTGAAGTACTACTCATTGGTCAACCCAAGTGTACTTCCAGACTTTGATATCCTAACTCCTCTGAGTGAAGATGTGTCAACAAGTGTGAACTACGAATCAACCTCAGGTGAGTTCATGAACTCAGGTAGATCGAATGATGTTGGCGCGGTATTCACTGGATACGTTCAAGTCTTCTTTGCAGGGATCTACACATTCACAACAGAGTCAGACGACGGCTCCGCATTGTACATCGGTGATGAACAAGTTGTTGATAACGATGGCCTACATGGAATGGTAAAGCGTTCCGGTTCGATCCCGCTCGCTGCAGGATGGCACCGCGTCCGTATCGAGTTCTTCGAACGAGGCGGAGGAGCAGGTTTAATCTCAACCATTGTTTGGCCAACCGGGGATGAGTTCGTTCTAGAGAATGCAAATATCTCTCATGAAGCAGCAGGTTCTGCTTGTTCGATCGCAGATTTCAACGCAGACGGCACACTCAACTTCTTTGATGTTTCTTCATTCCTTGAAGCATTCGGTGTCCAAGACCCCGCTGCTGACTTGAATGGAAACGGTTCATTCAACTTCTTCGATATCTCAGCATTCCTCGACGCATTCGCGCTTGGTTGTCCGTAATCGAAGACTGAATATTGATTCCTATGAACCCCGGACGATTTCGTCCGGGGTTTTTCTATGAACATGTGAACACGGTAAGAAACTGAGACAATTGGGGTTTGATTGCCCATAACACGAAGAACTGGACCTGAATTCAGCTTCCAAGCATGAAATTGTCAGTTCTCAAACGCAATTTGATAGTGATCCATCTATATCTTGTGATAAACTTGAACTGACTAAGGAGAAGTCTCATGATGTTGAAAAGACCATTCCAATCGCGTGCTCTGTATGCTGTCCCAGCATTGCTTGTTACTTCTGCAGCAATCGCAGGCCCATCGGGCGGCAATTTTGAGATCACATGGTATTCCATCGATGCCGGAGGCACAACATCAACCACCGGAGGCGATTTCGAGCTTGCAGGCACGATTGGACAACCTGACGCTTCTTCAGCGCTCACTGGAGGTTCATTCTCACTCACAGGTGGATTCTGGGCTGGTATCAACAACTCGGCTCCATGCCCTGCTGACCTGACAGGTGATAACAGTTTAAACTTCTTCGAT
Source organism: Phycisphaerales bacterium (assembly GCA_029213305.1). Lineage (GTDB taxonomy): Bacteria > Planctomycetota > Phycisphaerae > Phycisphaerales > UBA1924 > UBA1924. The sequence goes on along the minus strand of JARGPA010000002.1, from coordinate 1,177 downwards.
GTTTCTGCATTCCTCTCGCTGTTCTCAGCGAATGATCCACTCGCAGATTTCAACAATGACGGCACATTCAACTTCTTCGATGTATCCGCATTCCTAAGTGCATTCTCTGCTGGTTGCCCATAATCGAACTGATTGCTTAATCTCATCTTGATTTGTTTGAATGAATTTTGAACTCGTCGCAATATGCTTGGGTTTAAGTCGTTATTACTATAATCAGTTATCTCACGCACAGGAGCGGGGCTAATTGCACATTAGAAGAGGTCTCAAAGATGAATCTACCATCAGCTATCGTGCGCTCTGCGTGTATTCGAAGTAAATTCACTCGATCCAAGATCATTGGTTTATTTATTGCTTGCGCATCTTCAAGTGCATTTGCACAAGGCTTACCTCCTGTGCAGTTCCCCGCAGAGAATCAGTTTAGTGTCGAAAAGAGTATCCTTGGAAAGATGCTCTTCTGGGATGAACAACTCTCAAGTGACAACACAATGTCCTGCGGCACATGTCACATCAACTCGGAGAATGGAGCTGATCCAAGAATCGGAGTAAACCCTGGTTTCGATCTAACTTTCGGAACTGCAGATGACATCATCGGTTCTCCAGGTGTTTCAACAATGGATAGCGACGATAAATATCTCAAGTCTGTGCTCTATGACTTGCTCCCACAAACTACCGGCCGAGTCGCGCAGCCTTCAGTCATGGCAATGTTCGCAAACGAGCTCTTCTGGGATGGACGAGCAACAAATGAGTTTATTGATCCAGAAACCGGATCAGTTGTAATCGTTGCTGGCGGGGCGCTAGAGAGCCAAGCAGTTGGACCAATCCTCTCAAATGTTGAGATGGCACATGATGGCCGTGATTGGGATCATGTGATTTCCAAACTCAACCGATCTCGTCCACTTGCATTAGCTTCGGATCTGACTCCAGATATGAATGCGATGATTGCGACAGAAATTAGTTACCCTGAAATGTTTGAACTTGCGTTCGGAGATGATCAGATTACTGCGGCAAGAATCGGTATGGCAATTGCAACCTACGAACGAACACTATTGCCAGATCAAACACCTTGGGATGAGTTTGTCGCAGGGAACACCGCTGCATTAACCCCCCAACAACAAGCAGGACTCACAGCTCTACAAGGATCAAGATGTGTGACATGCCATACTGGTCCGCGCTTTAC